>DASVCR010000018.1:0-61152 GCA_036381515.1 Gammaproteobacteria bacterium
GTGCGACGTCGCAATCGTGATGCCCCGCGCCTTCTCCTCCGGCGCCTTGTCGATCTCGTCGAACTTGCGCGCCTCCCCGCCAAACTTCGCCGCCATCACCGTCGTCAACGCCGCCGTCAACGTCGTCTTCCCATGGTCCACGTGACCAATCGTCCCTACATTCACGTGCGGCTTCGTACGCTCGAATTTCGACTTCGACATCGGAACGCTCCTGATCAGCCTTTCGCCGGTGCCCGCCGATGGGACGGGAGCTTTGCAAGCGCCATCTAATAAACTAATGAGTGATCCAAAAACCCGGATGCCCGTTCAACCCCGCAGCCCGAGAGCCCGAACGTCGCGCGAGCCATGGAGCCCACAACCGGACTTGAACCGGTGACCTCTTCCTTACCAAGGAAGTGCTCTACCGCCTGAGCTATGTGGGCAAGAAGCGTCGCGAGAGACCCCTGCCGCTACTCCGCAGTCACCATGCCCGTTCTTTTCTGGAGCGGGTGATGGGAATCGAACCCACATCATCAGCTTGGAAGGCTGAGGTTCTACCATTGAACTACACCCGCCTTCTCGCCGCGTCGCGCCGGCGGTCGACGGCCGGCACTGATCCCGCCTCACATGGTGGAGGGGGTAGGATTCGAACCTACGAAGGCGTAAGCCAGCAGATTTACAGTCTGCCCCCGTTGGCCGCTTGGGTACCCCTCCGCGGACGTAAGCGGCGTATTTTCTGGTCTCGCACGGGGAGTGTCAACCGGCGATCGAGGCTCGCCGCCTCGCGTTGCACGAGCAAACCCCGCACTCGCCGCGACCGTAAAGAATACCGCGCCGCGAGCGGCGTCGCCAACAGTCTGCGCGCGAACCCGCCGCGTGCGACGCCGGTCTCGCCGACCGACCCTCGTTCGCGCGAACGCGCTGTCATAAGATCGCCGTGCGCAGGCCGACGCTGCGGCCGGTTTCGGCAATGCTCGCGAGCGCTCCGCAGGGAACACGCATACGGCGCTGCGTCCCGGGCGCTGCACGACCGGCCGCAGGACCGCAAGTCTTGATTTCCGCTTCCCGCCGCGCATGCTTGATCGTGCTGACCGGCGGCGAGTCTGCGCCGATCGGGCATTGTTCTGGGGCGTTGGGATGGAACGTCGTCTACTGCCGAGAAGCAGAGTTTCGACCACAGTGTACTTGTCGGTGCCGGGCGGCCGCCTGCACCGGTGTCGCGCGAGAAACCTTTCGGCGATGGGGGTGTTTCTCGAGATCAAGTCGCTCGGCCTTCCGGCGGGCACCGTGGTCAACCTCGTCTTCGCCGTGAGGATCGGCGACGTCGTTCGGCTGCACCGTCGCCGAGCGGTCGTCGCGCACGTCAACGAGCACGGCGCCGGGCTCATGATGCAGGCCCGCTCGCGGGTCCGGCCGAGCGCCTGAGCCGATCGCAGGCGCCGCCCGCGCGGCGGCGCCGATGACCGCTCCTCTCGGGCTCAAGATCCTGTCGCAGCGGCCGACAACGTCCGCTACTCGGAACAGGAGGAGGGCCCCCCTTATGTCGTCGAGCGCGCACGCGACAGCTTTCGGATTCGTCGAGCAGCTGGCACGGGATCTCAAGGACGACCGTCTGGAGCTGCCCGCGTTCCCGGACGCAGTCCTGCGCATTCAGCACGCGCTGCAGTCCCCCGATACCGGCGTCAGCGACATCGTGACGATCGTGCAGTCCGATGCCGCGCTCGCCGCCCGCATCCTGAAGACCGCGAACTCCGCGGCCCTGCGCCGCAGCGACAAGGAGATCACGGATCTGCGCAGCGCGGTCGCGCGGATGGGGCTCAGCATGGTGCGCACGACCGCGATCGCGTTCGCGATGCGCCAGCTGCGGCTGAAGGACACGTATTCGCCGGCCGGCCGCGTCGAGATCGAGGGCATCTGGCACGACAGCATCAAGATCGCCGCCGTCTGCGCCGTGCTCGCGAAGCATTACACGCGCTTGAGCTCGGACCAGGCGCTGCTCGCGGGTCTCCTGCACGTCCTCGGCCGACTCTACGTCGTGATGCGGGCCGAGGAGCGCGTGAAGGAGAAGCCCTTCGAGCGCATCGACGTCCGCGAGATCGCGGCCGGGTGGCACGCCGCGATCTGCACCGCGATCGTGTCGAGCTGGGGGCTGCCCGAGGCGCTCCAGCACGCGGTCGAGAAGCAGGACGAGGTCGACCTCGAGCTAGAAGGCGACGTCACGCTGACGGACGTGCTGATCGCGGCGAAGGCGCTCGTCGCGGCGTCGGATCCGGCCGAGCTTGCCGGCAAGTGCCCGGCGATCGCGCGGCTGTCGGCGGTCAGGGGCGGCAACGCGCTGAGGGCGCTCGAGCTCTACCAGGACGAGATCGACGCGTTGCGGACGTCGCTCGCGGAGTGACGCCCCGAGCGTTCAGGCGCCCGAGTCCGCGCGGGGCCGGTGCAGCGTCACGACGAGCTCGGCCTCGCCTCGGCTCAATCCGAACGTGCTGATCAGCGCGTCGACCGACGCGCCGCCGCTCGCCGCGCGGACGGCCTGCATATAGCGGCCGCCGTCCGGGTCCCGGAGCATCGTCTGCTCCGCGAGCAGCGCGATCTGCTCGGTCGCCTCGAGCGCCCGGCGCCGCGCGTCGTCCGCCAGGGCGCCCGCCTGGCGGGCCTCGCGGCGCGCCGCCGCGAGCTCCGCGTCGCACGCCGCGAGCTTGCGGGTCACCGCGTCGAGCTCGGCGCGCAGGCCGCGCTGCACGGACAGCACGAGCGCGAACGCGACGGCGATCAGGGTGCCGGAGATCAGGGCGATCAGCTCGACGTGCTCCACGACGTTCGTCTCAGGGAACTCACGCGTATTCGTCCACGACGCCGCCGCGGCGGCGTCCGCGCGGCCTGCGGCGCGCATCGTCCTTCCGCGCCGCCGGCGCCGGACGGCCGTCGACGTCGTCGGCCGCGGGCGGAGTATGCCTGACGTGCGGCACGCGCGATACGGGCGGCACCTTCGCGTTGTCGCCGACGCGGCGCATCCCGGCTACCCCGGCGCGGCCCCGACGAGCGCCTCGGGCTCGACGAGGAACGCGATCTGCGAGCCGATGGTCCACGTGCCCCGCACCCTGAGCCTCGCGGCGCCGGGGGCGTTCGTCGGCCCCGGGTCCTCGAGCGCCGCTGGATCGACGCATATGATGTCGTCGACCGCGTCGACGAGCGCCCCGATCCATTCTCCGCCCTGATCGAGCACGAGCACGCGCGCGTGCGGCCCGTGCGGCGTCCCGGCGAGCCCCAGCATCGCGCGGCTGTTCATCACGGTGACGACGTTGCCGCGGAGATTGATCACGCCGACGATCTCAGGCCCTGCGCCCGGCACCGCGACCGCCGGGGGCGGAACGATCACCTCGCGCACGGCGGAAAGCTCGACCGCGTAGAGCTCGTCGCCGACGCGGAACGAGATGCAGCGGCTGCCGACGCGGGCGCTGCGCCGCTCCTCGACGCTCGCGTCGAGCTCGGCGCGGGCATCGAGCATCGCCTGCAAAAGCGGATGCGCTTGCGTTTCCAAGATCAAGCCTCCTCGACGAGATGCCGGATCGAGACGACGGCGGCGCGGGGGTCGTCGAGCATGCCCGCGAGCCACGGCCGAGCGCCGCCGGCCGTTCGCCAGCGTACGCGGTCGGGCGGGACTTCGACGACCCGATCGACGGCGTCGACGGCGAGCAGAACGCCCGGGTGATTCTCGAGCGCAATCCGCTCCGGGCGCTCGGTCGTCGAGGGCCGGCCGGTTGCGACCGCGGCGAGATCGATGGTGCGGGCGGCACCCGAGGCATCGGGCGCCGGCGCCGTCTCGGCCGCAGGCAACGCGAACACGAGGCCCGCCGCCTCGACGAGCCTGAGCTCGAGCACGGCCGCGGCAGGCTCGACGTCGGGCTCGGGCCCTCCCGCCGGCGCGAGCAGCGCGTCGACGTAGGCGTCGAGCGAAGCGTCGGGCGGCGACGTCGCCGTGCTCACGATCGGGCTCCGACGGCCGGCGGCTCCGCCGGGACCGGCCGCGGGCACGCGTCGCTCGCGGGCTGCGGCGCCGCGTCGATCCGAACGGAGCCGGTCGCGCCGATCAGCCGATCCAGCAGCCGCCGATACACGCCGACGGCCCGGCCTGCCGGGTCGTAGAGCGGCGCGGGCACGCCGGCGCGCGCCGCGTCGCGCAGCCGCGTATCGACGGGCACCGGCTCCGGCCACAGCACGGACGGATGCTCGGCGCGAAGCTGCTCGAGCGCGAGCAGGCTCGCCCGCGTGCGCCGGTCGTACAGCGTCGGGATCACGACCCGCGGGATCCTCCGCCGCTGCGAGCGCTCGACCATTTCGAGGGTGTGGAGCATCCGCTTCAGGCCCTCGAGCGCGAGGTGCTCCGTCTGCACCGGGATCAGCACGCGCTCGGCCGCGGCGAGCGCGTTGATCATCAGGAGACCGAGCGTCGGCGGGCAGTCGATGATCACGTCGTCGAAGCGGTCGTCGAGCCTCGCGATCACGGCGGCGAGCACGCGCCCGAAGCCCTCGCGCCCCGCCGCGCGCCGCTCGAGCGCGGCGAGCGCGGGCGTCGCGCGCGCGAGCGCGAGGTTCGGGTGCGCCGTTTCCTCGCACACGGCCGCGAAGCCGGCGGAGCCGAGCCGCCCGGCCGAGCCGTCGAGCTCGGCCGAGAACCACCGCATCACGCCCTCCGCGGCGCCGTCCTCCTCCGGCCCGGCGAGGTAGACGCTCGCGGACGCGTGCGGATCGAGGTCGATCAGCAGCGTCCTCCGGCCCTTCTCCGCCAGCAGGCTCGCTACCGAGATCGCCGTCGTCGTCTTGCCGACGCCGCCCTTCTGGTTGCAGACGGCCCACGTGCTCATGTCTGGTCCCCCGAAGGCTCCTCGGTCGGGCGCGGCGCGGGCAGCCGCCAGGCCTCCGGCGCGTCCGGATCCACGATCCGCTCGCGGTCGGCCATCACGACGATCACGACCCGGCGGTTCTCCTGCCGCCCGGACGGCGTGTCGTTGTCCGCGACCGGATGGAATTCGCCGAGGCCGACGGCCGCCATGCGCTCCGGCGCCACCCCCTGGTGCTGGAAGATCCGCACGACGCGCGCGGCGCGCGCGGCCGAGAGCTCCCAGTTCGACGGAAAGACCAGCGTGTTGATCGGCAGCTCGTCGGTATGCCCCTCGACGTGCGTCCGGACGGGGTTGCCGGCCAGGATCGTCCCGATCCGCTCGAGCACCGGCAGGGCGTCCGGGGAGATGTCGGCGCTGCCGGACGGGAACAGCACGCTCGTGTTGATCTCGATCTCGATCCAGAAACGGTCGCGCCTGAGCCGGACGAGGTCCTCGGCGACGAGGTCGCCGAGCGCCTCGACGATCGCGCTGTCGATCTCCGCGATCAGGCGAGCGGCGGCGTCGAGCTCGTCGGCCGAGAAGCCGGCACGCTGCAGCGCCGTGATCTCCGGAATCCGCTCGAGCAGGTCGAGCGGAGGCTGATCGACCTCGAGAGGCACGAGCGTGCGGGGATGACGCGTCTGCAGCTCGTTTTCGGCCTTCGACATCTCGCCGATCTGGATCGGCTCGAGCGACTTCGGCGCGGCGCGGAACGCCGCGACGAGCGAGTCCGAAAGCACGCGGTACTTGCCCTCGTTGACGGACGAGATCGCGTACATCACGACGAAGAACGCGAGGAGCAGCGTGACGAGGTCGCCGTACGGGATCGCCCACGCCTCGTGGTTGACGTGCTCTTCGGAATGCCTGCGCCGCGCCATCGCCTCTACCTCAGATAGCCGCGGAGCTTCGCCTCGATGCTGCGCGCGTTGTCGCCGCGGGCGATGCCGAGCAGCCCGTCGATGATCAGCTCGCGCTGCACGCTGTTGCGCCGAATGACGCTCTTCAGCTTGTTGCTGATCGGCAGGAAGAAGAGGTTCGCCGACGCGATGCCGTAGATCGTCGCGACGAACGCCGTCGCGATGCCGGCGCCGAGCTTCGACGGCTCGGACAGGTTGTGCATGACGGCGATCAGGCCCATCACGGCGCCGATGATGCCGAGCGTCGGGGCATAGGTGCCGAGGCTCTCGAAGACCTTCGCCCCTTGCTTGTCGAACTCTTCGCGGCTCGAGAGCTCGACCTCGAGGACGTGCCGGATGGTCTCGGGCTCGGCGCCGTCGACGAGAAGCTGCATGCCTTTGCGCAGGAAGTCGTCCATCTCCTGCTCGACGATCGGCTCGAGCGCGAGCAGCCCGTCGCGCCGGGCGATGTGGCTCCACTCGAGCACCTTCTTCAGCAGGCGTTCGCCGTCGCCGTCGGGCGGCACGAAGATCCAGCGCAGGATGCGGAAGCCGTGCAGGAACGCCTGCAGGCGGACCTGCACGAGCACGGCCGCGAACGTGCCGACGATCACGATCACGAACGCCGCGGCGTTCCACAGCGCGCCGACGCCGCTGCCCTTCAGCACGCTGCCGCCGATCACGGCCACGAGGCCGAGCACGACGCCGATGATGCTCAGGATATCCATGCCAGCCCCCGCTCCCCCGCGGCGTTCCGCGCCGTCCGGTGCTCCGTCGGCGACCGCATCATGCCGCCGACCTCTGCGGAGCGTGGATCGCGACGCGCGACCACGCCGCAAGCAGCGTGCCGACGTCGATGATCAGCGCGATCCTGCCGTCGCCCGTGATCGTCGCACCGGCGAAGCCCGGCAGCGTGCGCAGCCTCGAGCCGAGCGACTTGATGACGACGTCCTCCTGGCCGAGCAGCTTGTCGACGAGCAGCACGGCACGGCTGACGCCGGTCGTCGCGACGACGGCATACTTCACGCGCCTGCCTCCGCCGGCCGGCGGACCGACCCATCGCTCGAGATCGAGCAGCGGCAGCACTTCGCCGCGCAGCGAAAGCACTTCCCTGCCGTCGAGCACGCTCGCGTCGCGAGCGTCGTAGTCCGCGATCTCCTCGACGACCGGCAGCGGCAGCGCGAGCACCTGGTTCGAGACGACGACCATCAGCGCGGGAAGGATCGCGAGCGTCAGCGGCAGCCGAATCTGGAACTCCGTGCCGGCCCCCTTTTCGCTGCGGATCTCGACCGTGCCGTTCACGCGGCCGATCACGCTCTTCACGACGTCGAGCCCGACGCCGCGCCCAGAGACGTCGGTGACCTCCGAGCGCGTCGAGAACCCGGGCGAGAACAAAAGCTGCAACGCGTCGTCGTCGGAAAGCTGCAGCGCGGCGTGCGCGTCGATCAGCCCGCGCTCGACGGCCTTCTGCCGGATTACCGCCGGATCGAGCCCCGCGCCGTCGTCGCGCACGCCGACGAAGATGTGGTTGCCTTCCTGGCGGGCGGACAGCACGAGCCGGCCGCTGCGGGGCTTGCCGGCACGCTCCCGCTCGTCCGGCGGCTCGATGCCGTGATCGACGGCGTTGCGCACGAGATGCACGAGCGGATCGGCGAGCGACTCGACCATGCCCTTGTCGAGCTCCGTGCCCTCGCCGACCGTCTCGAGCTCGACCTCCTTGCCGAGCTGCCGCGCGAGGTCGCGCACGACGCGCGGGAAGCGGCCGAACACCTTGCTCACCGGCTGCATCCGCAGCCGCATCACGGACGATTGCAGGTCCGACGTGACGAGGTCGAGACTCGACAGCGTGCGGTTCAGGTCCTCGTCGCGCACCCGGTTGCGAAGCGACGTCAGGCGGTTCCTGACGAGCACGAGCTCGCCGACGAGGTTCATCACGTCGTCGATGCGGCCGGCCTCGATGCGCAGCGACGCCTCCGCGGGCCTCGGCGCCGCACGCCCGGCGGCCGCCGCCGGTTTCGGCGCGCTCTGCACGCCGTGCAACGCGCGCGGGGCCGCGTTCTCCGTCGCGTCGGCCGCGAGGTCCGCGTGCCGTCCGCCGGCCGGGTCGGCCGATGCGGCCGGCGGCGCCGAATGCGGCATCTCCGACGCTTCCGCGCCCCGCAGCAGCGCGGCGTCCGGTGCGAGCGCGCGAACCGTGTCCATGTCGCCCGCGCGGATCGCATCGATCAACGCGTCGAGCTCGTCCTCGACCGGCTCGGGCGGTGCGGCGGGCGCCTCGGGCGCGTGCCCGCCGCCGGCCTCGGCGAGCATCGCCTCGAAGCTCGCGAGCACGGGGTCGTCGTCGACGACCGCCGCCGGCGAGGCCGCGCCCGTCTCCGTGTCACGCTCGATCTCCGCCGCGCCGCTCCGCGCGTCCTGCGTGCCGTTCGGCGTGTCCGTCGCGCCAGCCGGCGTGTCCGTCGCGCCGCGCGGCGTGTCCATCGCGCGCTCGAGCGCCGCGAGCAGCGCGTCGGGCGCGGGCTCGGGCTCCTTGCCGTCGGCGAGCTCGCCGAACATGCGCTTGACCTCGTCGACCGAGCGAAGCACGAGATCGATGTCGTCGGCGCCGAGCGGCCGCGCGTCCGAACGCGCGAGGTTCAGCAGGTCCTCGGCGCGATGACAGACGTCGACGAGCGCCTTCAGGCCGAGGAACCCTGCGCCGCCCTTGATCGTGTGGAACGCGCGGAAGACGCCGTTCAGCACGTCCCGGTCGTTCGGCGACGATTCGAGCCCGAGCAGGTCCGAATCGAGCGACTCGATGAGCTCGCTCGCCTCGGCGAGAAAATCGTTGAGCAGCTCGTCGTCCATAACTCCTCTCATGCCTGCGGGCCTCGGCCCGCTCCGCTCGGCATCGGCCGCCGCCGCTACACGCCGAGCTCCGAAAGGAGCTCGTCGACGTCCTCCTGCCCGGCGACGACGTCCGCGTCCTGCCCGGGCAGCGCCGGGCCCTCGCCGGCATTCGACGCGCGGCGATGCGCGGCGCCTCCGCCCCTGCCCGCGTGCGTCTTCGCGATCACGGCTTCGAGATCGGCGACGAGACCCGCGACCCGGCGGATGATCTGTCCGGTGATGTCCTGGAAGCTCTGCGCCATCATCACGTCCGAGAGCCGGCGCCGGAGCTCGACCGCGCTCGCCGCGACGCCGTCGAGCAGCGCTCCGAGCGCCTTGCCGCGCGCGCTGCGGGGCAACGCGTGCTCGGCGCGGAAGCGTTCGACGGCCTCGGCGATGCCGTCCGCGAGCGGCATCGACGCCTCGACCGCGGACAGCGTCGAATGCGCCGCCTCCTCGGTCAGCGAGATGACCTGGTTCAGGCGGACGTGCGTGTCGGGCAGCTCGCGATGCGCGATGCGGGCAAGCTCCGTGACCGCTTCGAAATTGCACAGCGTCTCGCGCAGCTCGCCGGCGATGCGCTGCAGCTGCTCGTGCAGATGCAGGCTCTGACGGCGCGCGATCGCGTTCGCCGCATCGTGCTCCGCCTGCTCGTCGCCGGCTTCGATCGCTCGAACCAGCCGGCGCGCCCACGAGAGCCTTTCGTCCCGGTCCATTGCCGTCCTTTCGTGTCTCGGCGCTCAAGCGCTCGCGAAAATCTTCTCGATCTTCTGCTGCAGCGTCGCCGCGGTGAACGGCTTCACGATGTAGCCGTTGATGCCGGCCTGCGCGGCCTGAATGATCTGGTCGCGCTTCGCCTCAGCCGTGACCATCAGCACGGGGATGTGCTTCAGCTTCTCGTCGCTGCGCACCGCGTTCAGCAGCTCGATGCCCGGCATCCCGGGCATGTTCCAGTCCGTGATCAGGAAGTCGACGCCGCCCGCCTTCAGGATCGGCAGAGCGGTCGCCCCGTCGTCGGCCTCGACCGTATTCGTGAAGCCGATCTCGCGGAGCAAGTTGCGGATGATCCTCCGCATCGTCGAGAAGTCGTCCACGACCAGCACCTTCATGGACTTGTCGATGTTCATTTTCCCTGCCTCTCGTCACGCCAATCGCCGAGGCGCGCGCGCAGCCGCGCCAAGGCCTGACCGTGGATCTGACATACCCGCGATTCGGTGACCCCGAGCACCTCGCCGATCTCCTTCAGGTTCAGCTCCTCGTCGTAGTACAGCGAAAGCACGAGCTTCTCCCGCTCCGGCAGCTCGTCGATCGCGGACGCGACCGCGGTCGTGAAGCTTTCGTCCACGCAAGCCGCGGCCGGATCGACGGACTCGCCTGGCAGCAGGTCCTCGTAGTCGGTGTCCGTCTCGAACAGCGCGTCGAGGCTGAGCACGCGGGCCTCGGTGACCTTGCGCAGCATTCCGTGATACGTCTCGAGATCGACGCCGAGCTCGCGCGCGACGTCTTTCGCCGAAGCCTCGCGCCCGGTCCGGCTCTCGACCGCGCGCACCGCCTCGCTGACCTCGCGCGCGGCCCGGTGGGCGGAGCGAGGTCCCCAGTCCTGGCGCCGAACCTCGTCGAGGATCGCGCCGCGTATGCGAATTCCCGCGTAAGTCTCAAAGCTCGCACCATGCCTGCTGTCGTACTGGCGCCCCGCCTCGAGCAGCCCGATCACGCCGGCCTGGATCAAGTCCTCGACCTGCACGGACGCCGGCAGCCGCCCCAGCATGTGGAAGGCGATGCGCCGGACCAGATCCATGTAACGCTCGATCAGGAGCTGGCCCTCGAGTGCCGCTTCACGTGCGTACATGGCTCACGCGTCCGTCCGCGCGCCGAGCGCCCGGCCGCCCGCCACCCGGCGCTCGAGGAAGAACGCCGGCCGGCCCGAGACGTCCCCGGACGCCTCTCCGTTATCGGCCCGACGGGCCAATTCCTTGAATGCCTGACCGGCCGGGCTCCCCGGATAGCACTCGACGACCGCCTGCTGGCGGCGCACGGCCCGCTTCACGGCGTCGTCGGCGGGCACCATGCCGAAATAGCCGAGGCGCACGTCGAGAAATCGGTCACAGGCCCGAAGCAGCGTGCGGAACAGCGTCTCGCCGTGCGCGGCGTTGCGCACGTTGTTGCAGAGCACACGAAAATCTCGCACGCCCCGGTCCCGCGACAGGACCTTGATCAGCGCGTATGCGTCGGTCAGCGAGCTCGGCTCGTCGCACACGACGACGAGGACCTCGTCCGCCGCTTGACAGAACGTGGAGACGCCGCGGCCGATGCCGCTCGCCGTGTCGATGATCATCACGTCGATGTCGTAAGGCAGCGTCGCGAACGCGCTGACGAGCCCGCCGTACTGGCGCTCCTCGAGATCGGCGAGCGCCGCGACGCCGGACGCGGCGGGAACGATCTTCACGCCGGCCGGGCCGTCGAGCAGCACGTCCTCGAGGTCGAGCGTGCCGTCGAGGACCTGCGCGAGATTCGCGGCCGGCGAGAGTCCGAGCAGCACGTCGACGTTCGCGAGCCCGAGGTCCGCGTCGAGCAGGAGCGTCGAGCGGCCGCGCTGCGCGAGCGAGACCGAAAGGTTCACCGCGACGTTCGTCTTGCCGACGCCGCCCTTGCCGCTCGTGACGGCGATGACCTTGACCGGCTTGTGCGCCGCGAGCGCACGAAGACCTGCGGCCTGATCCTGCTCAGAGCCCTGCATGCATCACCTCCGCGGCCGCGATCCTTGCGCCGCTCATCGCCACGCCGTGCGTATCGTCCGGCTCGTCGAAGCGCGGCTCGTCGAGCGCCCAGCGGATCAGGTGAATGATTCGCGCGAGCCGCAGGTCCTCGGGCACGCGTTGGCCGTGACTGAGCCAGGTCGCCGTCAGCTTTCGCCGGATCAGCACGGACAGCGCCGGTCCGAGGCTGTCCGTCTCGTCGAGCTTCGTGAGCACGGCGCCGGCGAGCGCGTCGCCGCCGAATGCCGAGACGGCCTCCTCCATGACCCTGAGCTGCATCGTCGCCGACAGGACGACGAGCCGGCGGACGCGCCGATCGGCATCGAGGCTCGCCATCGCGTCGCTGAGCCTTCGGTCGCGCGTCGAGAGCCCCGCGGTGTCGATCAGCACGAGCCGCCGATCGGACAGCGCGCCGAGCAGGCGCTTCAGCTCGGCGGGGCCGCTCGCCTGGCGGACCGGCACGCCGAGGATCGCGCCGTACGCATCGAGCTGACGCTGCGCGCCGATGCGGAACGTGTCGGTCGAGATCAGCGCGAGGGACTCGCGGCCGTAGCGCATGCAGTGGCGCGCCGCGAGCTTCGCGATCGTCGTCGTCTTGCCGACGCCGGTCGGACCGACGAGCGCGAAGACGCCGCCGCCGTCGAGCGGATCCTCTTTCGGCACGTCGAGGCGGCGAGCGAGGCCGTACATCACCTCGCGCCACGCGCGCGCGTGAGCGGGATCGTCGATCTCGGAGACGAGCGCCTCCGCGAGATCGGGATCGAGGCCCAGGCGGGCGACGCGGCTCGCGAGGAGCGCACGCTCCGGATCGAGCATCCGGCGGTCGGCCCATCTGATCTGCGCGAGCTGCCGGCACAGCATGCTGCGCATCGCCGTCAGCTCGTTGCGGAGCGCGGCGATCGACGGATCCTCGCCGCGCGGGCTCGTCCGATCGGCTGCGCCGCGCTCGGCGCGGGCTGCGACGGCGGCACGGCCCGCATGCTGCGCGCGCACGACGCCGTCCGCGGCGACGGCCTTCTTCGTGAGCGCCGCGTGCGCGGCGAGCGTCGCGTCCGTCGGGATTGCGGCGCTCGCCGTTCGGAGGCCTTCGGCCGCGCCGGCGGCTCGTGTCGAGCTCGCGCTCGGCATCGTCGACGGCTTCTCGCGGCCGGCGTCGGCCCGTGCGCTCGGCGCATCGTGCCGGGCGCGCCGGCCGGCCGCCTTGACGGACGTCGCGTCGGCCGACTCGCCCGCGGTCGCCTCGGCCGCGCGCCGCGCGGTCGCATCGGCCGCGTGACGCGCGGTCGCGCGAGCCGTTTCGGCGGCGGTCGAGCCGGCCGTCTCGCCGGCAATCGCGTCGGCCGTCCTGCTCGCGGTCGCATCGGCCCCGTTCTCCGCGGCCGCGTCGACCGCCGCGTCCTGCCGCGGACGCGAGCCCGCCCGGGTCATCTGTGCGATCAGCTCCTCGTCGTAATCGACCGCGGAGATGATCTCCATACCGCCGTCCACCGCGCGGCTCGACAGAATGACCGCGTCCGCGCCGTGCTCCGCGCGCACGAGCTGGATCGCGCGTCTCATGTCCGGCGCGAAGAAGCGTTTGATCTTCATGCTCTATACCTCTCGCATGAGGGTTGTGCCGTTCGGTTCCGGCTTCTGCGGCGACGTCCGCGGGGCCGGAAGCCCGCCGGGCGCGGCGTCGTCGCGGCCGATCGTCGCGACGATGCGCACGGCGCGGTTGTCCGGGATCTCGGTGTACGCGAGGACGTGGAGCGCATCGAGGCCGGGCCTGAGCCATCGCGCGAGCCAGGGCCGAAGCTCCGGCGCGACGACGAGGATCGCCGGATCGCCGCTCGCCTCGAGCCTTGCTACGGCCTCGCGCACCGATTGCCCGAGACGCTCGGCGAGCCCGGGCTCCACGGTCTGGCCCTGCGTCGCGAGCGACCTCACGAGCAGCTGCTCGAGCGCCGGGTCGAGCGCGAGCAGCGGGATCTCCGCGCGCGTGCCGGCGACGCTCTGCACGATCGCGCGGCCGAGCGCGACCCGCGCCGCGGCGGTCAGCGCGTCCGGATCCTGCGTCCGCGCGGCGTGATGCACGAGCGTCTCGGCGATCGTGCGCATGTCGCGCACGGCGACCTCTTCCTGAAGAAGGTTCTGCAGCACCTTCAGCACGACGTTGAGCTCGAGGCTCTTCGGCACGAGGCTTTCGGCGAGCTTCGGATGCGAGCGCCCGAGCATGTCGAGGAGCTGCTGCGCCTCGTCGTGGCCGAGCAGCTCGTGCGCATGGCCCTTCAGCACACGGGACAGATGCGTCGCGATCACGGTCGACGCGTCGACGACCGTGTAGCCGAGCGCCTGCGCCTCGTCGCGCTTCGACGGCTCGATCCAGACGGCCTCCATGCCGAACGCGGGCTCGCGCGTCGGCTGCCCCTGAACCGCCCCGTAGACGCGCCCGGGGTTGATCGCGAGCTCCATGTCCGGCTGCACTTCGCCCTCGCCGACGGGCACGCCGTGCAGGCTGAAGCGGTACGCGGTCGGCGCGAGCTCGAGATTGTCGCGGATGTGCACCGGATGGATCAGGAAGCCGAGCTCCTGCGACAGCTTCCGGCGCACGCCCTTGATGCGGCCGAGCAGCGACGCGCCCTGCTTCTGATCGACGAGCGGGATTAGCCGGTAACCGAGCTCGAGACCGATCAGGTCGACCGGCGGCACGTCGTCCCAGCTGAGCTCCCGGTCCGTGCTCGACGCCGTGCTCTCGGCGGGCTCGGCCGTCGGCACGTCGCCCGCGGCGTCGCCCGGCGCATGTCGCTTCAGCAGGTACGCGAGCCCGCCGAAGAGGCCCGCGAGCGCGATGAACACGAGCGCGGGCATGCCCGGCACGAGGCCGAGCGCACCGACGATGCCCGCAACGGTCGCGAGCGCGCGCGGGCTGCCGAGCACCTGGCGGCGCACCTGCTGGCCCATGTCCTCGCGCGACGAGACGCGCGTGACGATGACCGCCGTCGCGGTCGACAGGACGAGCGCCGGGATCTGCGCGACGAGGCCGTCGCCGATCGTGAGGAGCGCGTAGTTGCCGGCGGCCTCGGCGAGCCCCATGCCGTGCGACATCGTGCCGATCACGATGCCGCCGAGCAGATTGATCGCGAGAATCAGGATGCCGGCGACGGCGTCGCCGCGGACGAACTTGCTCGCGCCGTCCATCGAGCCGTAGAAGTCCGCCTCGCGCGCGACCTCTTCCCGCCTGCGCTTCGCCTCGTCGGGCGTCAGAATGCCGGCGTTCAGGTCGGCGTCGATCGCCATCTGCTTGCCCGGGATCGAATCGAGCGTGAACCGCGCGCTGACCTCCGACACGCGTCCCGCGCCCTTCGTGACGACGACGAAGTTGATGATCACGAGGATCGTGAACACGACGAGACCGACCGCGTAGTTGCCGCCGATCACGAACTCGCCGAACGATTCGATCACGCGGCCGGCCGCGTCGGTGCCCTCGTGACCGTTGAGCAGCACGACGCGCGTCGACGCGACGTTGAGCGCGAGCCGGAGCAGCGTCGTCACGAGCAGCACCGTCGGAAACACGCTGAAGTCGAGCGGCCGGCTCGTGTAGACGACCATCAGCATCACGATCAGCGAGAGCGCGATGTTGAACGTGAAGAGCAGATCGAGCATCCACGCCGGCAGCGGGATCACGACCATCGCGAGCAACGCGAGGAGCAGCGCCGGCGTGCCGAGACCGACGAGCTGGAGGCGCCCGATCGACGGTGTCGCGACGCTCATCACGCGGCCCCTCGAGGCTCGGTTCTAACGCCTTCCGGGATCGGCAGGTCGGCCGGGAACGCAGGCAGCGCCCTGCCGTGCTCGCGTGCCGCCTTGAGCTCGAACACGTACGCGAGCACGCGGGCGACGGCGAGATAGAGCGCGACCGGAATCTCCGCGCCGAGCTCGGCGTTGAAGTAGATCGCGCGCGTCAGCACCGGCGCCTCGCAGACCGGCACGCGGTGCGATTCGGCGAGCTCGCGGATCCGGGCCGCGACGAGGTCGCACCCCTTCGCGACGACCCGCGGCGCCCGCTCGGGCCGATCCGTGTAGCGCAGCGCGACCGCATAGTGCGTCGGGTTCGTCAGCACGACGTCGGCGAGCGGGACCTCGTGCATCATCCGGCGCTGCGCGGCCTGCTGCTGCAGCCGCCGGATCTTGCCGCGGACCTCGGGGTTGCCCTCGGTTTCCTTGAGCTCCTCCTTGACCTCCTGCCGCGTCATCTTGAGCTTCTGCAGGTAATTCCAGACCTGGAACGGCACGTCGACGGCCGCGATGACGACGAGCCCCGCGGCGAGCACGACGAACGCGAGCTTCACGTGGCCGGCGGCCGCGATGAGCCCGTCGAGCGGCGACATGCGCCCGAGGCCGAGCAGCTCGTCCGCGAGCGCGGCGAGGAGGGCGACGGAAAGGCCGGCGAGCACCGCGAACTTGAGCAGCGTCTTGCCGAGCTCGACGAGCGCCTGGACCGAGAAGATGCGCTTCAGGCCCTTCATGGGATCGAGACGCTCGAGCTTCGGCGCGAGCGCCTCGGCGCTGAAGACGAGCCCGCCGAGCGCCGCCGGACCGGCGAGGGCCGCGACGAGCAGAAAGGCGAAGAGCGGCGCGAACGTCACGAGCGCGTCCCGCGCGACCGAGCCGAGCGCGCCCGCGGCTTCGTCGATGCCGAGCACGTCGTGCGTCGACACGGCGAGCCCCGAGACCAGCAGCGACTCGAGCCGCTCGAACATCCACGGGCCGAGCACGGCCATCGTGCCCGCGCCCGCGAGCATCACGCTCATCGTGTTGAGCTCGCGCGAGCGCGGCACCTGACCCTTGCGCCGCGCTTCCTCGCGACGCCTCGGTGTTGCGGATTCGGTGCGCTCCTGCGCGCTGTCGTGCTCGCTCATCCCGCCGCTCCGAGCACGTCACGCATCTGCACGAATACGCTCTCGAGCACCGTCTCGAGCTGAGGCGCGAGGCTCGGCAGCGTCAGCGCGAGCACGACGAGGCCGAGCGTCAACGTGAGCGGGAAGCCGACGGCGAAGACGTTCAGCTGCGGGGCGCTCCGCGCGATCATGCCCATCGACACGCTCGCGACGAGCAGCGACGCCGCCGCCGGCAACGCGACGAGCACCGCCGCCTCGAACATCTCGCTGCCCCAGGACGCGACCTCCCAGAACCCGGCCGCACCGAAGGCGTCCGTCGAGGGCGGCATCAGCACGAAGCTCTCGAAGAGCAGCGACACGAGCGCGAGATGTCCGTCGAACGCGAGAAACACGAGCGTCGAGAAGATCACGAAGTACTGGCCGACGAGCGGCACGCTCGCGCCCCGCTCGGGGTCCACGACGCTCGCGAACGCGAGCCCCATCGACAGCGCCACGATCTCGCCGCCCATCGCCATCGCGCCGAACACCATCTGCAGCAGAAACCCGAGCGCCGCGCCGATCAGCGCCTCGCGCACGGCGACCAGCGCGCCGGCGAGCGACAGCGGATCGACGGGCACGGGCGGCGGCAGCACCGGTGCGACGACGAGCGCGAGCACGAGCGCGAGCGCGACGCGCACGCGGACCGGCACGGTGCGCGCGCCGAAGAGCGGCGCGGCGAGGAGCAGCGCGCCGATCCGCACGAACGGCCACATCACGGCCGTGATCCAGCGCATCAGCTCGGCGTACTCGATCGTCAGGAGCGCCATCGTCAGCCGAGCATCAGCGGGATATCGAGGAACAGCTCGCGGACCCAGTCGACGGCGAGCGTCAGCATCCACGAGCCCGCGAGCGCGAGGACCGCGGCGACGCCGAGCAGCTTCGGGATGAACGACAGCGTCATCTCCTGGATCTGCGTCGCCGCCTGGACCATGCCGATCAGCACGCCGACCGCGAGCGCGGTGAGGAGCACCGGCGCCGCAAGCAGCACGGCGATCCACATCGCTTGCGTGCCGACCTCGAGCACCATTTCCGGCGTCACGTGCGTCTCCTCGTCACAGGTAGAAGCTGCCGGCCAGCGTCGTCATCACGAGCGACCAGCCGTCGACGAGGACGAACAGCATGATCTTGAACGGCAGCGAGATGATCAGCGGCGACAGCATGACCATGCCCATCGACATCAGCACGCTCGCGACGACGAGGTCGATCACGAGAAACGGAATCAGCAGCAGGAAGCCGATCTGGAACGCGGTCTTGAGCTCGCTCGTGACGAACGCAGGCAACAGCAGCGAGAACGGCACCGCCTCGCCGCTGCCGTCGAGCGGCTCGCGGCCGGCGAGGGACGCGAAGAGCGCGAGGTCGGCTTCGCGCGTATGCGCGAGCATGAACTCGCGGAGCGGCCCCGCCGCGGCCTCGAGCGCCGTGGGCGCGTCGATCGCCGACTCGAGATAGGGCTCGACCGCGTCCGCGTAGATCCGCTCGCCGACCGGCGCCATCACGAAGAAGCTCAGGAAGAGCGCGATGCCGACGAGGAGCTGATTCGACGGCGTCTGCTGCGTGCCGAGGCCCTGGCGAAGGATCGCAAGGACGATCAGGATCCGCGTGAACGACGTCATCGTGATCAGGAGCGCAGGCAAGAGGCTCAGCGCCGTCATGAACACGAGCACCTGCAGGCTCACGGACCAGGTCTCGCCGCCGTCCGGCGTCCCCTGCACCGTCAGAATCTCGACGCCCGGCGGCTGCGCGAGCACGCTCGCGACCGGAACGAGCACGCCGGCCGCGACCGCGGCCGCAACGACGACGGGGCGTAACCGGCTCATCGTGTCCTCCCTGCGAGCACGCGCTGAATCCAGGCCGGCGTCACGTCGGCCCCGGGGCGGCGCAGGCCGACGTCGAGCGGCTCGTCGAGCACGTGCAGCGTATTGACCCGCCCGGGCGCGACGCCGACGACGATCTGCCGATCACCTGCCTGCATCAGCACGATCCGCTCGCGCGCGCCGACCGGCAGCGACGCGAGCACCTTGAACTTGTCGTGACCGCTCGCGACGAGGCTCGTCCGCGACAGCACGCGCGAGAAGAGCAGCACGGCGGCGACGACGCCGACGAGGCCGACGACGAGCTTCACGAGCGACGCGGCGGCCGGCGCGACGTCCGCGCCGAGCGCGGCGGCGGACCATGCGGCGAGCGCGAGCCCCGCGATCGCGGTCGCCGCCGGCCGGCGGATCCTCTTTCCGAAGCACGCGCGCATCGTCGCCGGGCTCACTTGAGCTTCTGCACTCGCTCTGCCGGGCTCACGACGTCGGTGAACCGAATGCCGTAGCGCTCGTTGATGACGACGACCTCGCCATGCGCGATCAGCGTGCCGTTCACGAGCACGTCCAGCGGCTCGCCGGCGAGCCGCTCGAGCTCGACGACCGATCCCTGGTTCAGCTGCAGGAGGTTGCGGATCGGCAGCTTCGTCCTGCCGATCTCCATCGAGATCGTGACCGGAATGTCGAGGATCACATCGAGGTTGCGACCGTGATCTTCTCCGGACATGTCCTCACCTGCGGAATCGAACTTCGGCAACTCGACGGCCGCCGCCTGCGCTTGCGCGCGCTCTTTCCCTTTCTGCTCGCTCATCGGATCAACTCCTCATGCGCGCGGCACCGAGGTCCGCGGCGGAACTCGTGGAACCGTTCGGCGCCGGCCGCGCGGTGGCGGCGGAACCGTTCGCCCGCTGCGCGGGCCGGCGGGGCTCCGCGGCCGGTCCTTTCGCCGGCGCGGCGCGCTTCTCCGCGGCCTTCTCGGCGGCGGGCTCCGGCGCCTTCTCCCGATCGTTGACCGCCGCCGCCCCCACGAGCGGATCGGGCTCGCGCCACGCTTCGTTCTTGACCGGCTCGACGATCTGCACCGCGTTGATGCCGTTCGAGACGCCGACACGGCAGCGGAACAGCGGCACGCCCTCGGCGCACAGCGTGACGAACGGCGGCAGCTCGATCGGGACGATGTCGCCCGCCTCGATGCGGAGGAGCTCGGAGAGCCTCATCGTCGTCTCGGCGAGCGTCGCGTGGACCTCGACCTTCGCGAAGCCCATCTCCTCGCGAATCGACGCGCTCCAGCGCTCGTCGCGTCCGGCCCGATCGCTCTGCAGACCCGCGTCGAGCAGCTCCCGGATCGGCTCGACCATCGAGTACGGCAATGTGACGTGAATCTCGCCGCCGGCGCCGTCGAGGTCGAGCTTGAAGGCCGACACGACGACGACCTCCGTCGGGCTCACGATGTTCGCGAACTGCGGGTTGATCTCGGAGCTCAGGTACTCGAACTCGACCGGCATCACCGGCGACCACGCTTCCTTCAGGTCTGCGAAGATCCGCTGGAGCGTCAGCTGGATGACGCGGGTCTCCATCAGCGTGAAGTCCCGCCCCTCGATGCGGGGGTGGAACCGTCCGCCCCCGCCGAAGTAGTTGTCGACGATCGCGAACACGAGGCGCGCATCGATCACGAAGAGCGCCGTGCCCCGAAGCGGCCGCATGTGCGCCATGTTGAGGCTCGTCGGCACGTGCAGCGTGTGCACGTACTCCGAGAACTTGCAGAGCTTCACGCCCTGGAACGACACCTCGACGGCCCGGCGGATCAGCCCGAACAGGCTCGCGCGCAGATGCCGCGCGAAGCGGTTGCCGATCATCTCGAGCGTCGGCATCCGGCCGCGCACGATGCGCTCGTGCGCGGTCAGATCGACGACCCGCGGCACGCCGTCGCGCAGCCGGTATTCGTCCTCGATCTCGACCTCGCCGCTCGCGACGCCGTGCAGCAGCTCGTCGATCTCTTCCTGCGAGAGAATGTCGTTATCGGCCATGCCGGCGCTCACTGCATGACGAAGCTCGTGAAGTACACCGTCTCGACGACGGGGCTCCCGTAGCGCTCCGTCATCGCCTGCCGCACCACCTCGAGCGCGGCGGCGGCGAGCCGCTCCTTGCCCTCGCGGGTGATCAGCTCCTCGTACGTCTTGTCGCTCAGCAGCAGAATCAGGTTGTTGCGCAGCACCGGCGCATGCAGCTCGAGCGCCGGCAGCGCCTCCTTGTCGTACGTCATCAGCTCGATGCCGAGCTGCAGGTAACGGGCGCGACCGCCGCCCTCGAAGTTCACGATCAGCTCGGGACCGAGCTTGAAGTAGAGCGGCTCCGGCTTCTCGGGCTCGACGGCGTATCGCGGTCCGAGCCAGCCGAATTGCCACGCCGCGCCGGCCGCGAGGGCAGCCGCGAGCACCAGCGCAACGATCGTCGAAAACCCGCCGCGGCGCGGTGCGCTCGAGCTCTGTGGGTCACTCATCTCTCGGAGTCCGTTGAAGTCGTTCGCGGGACCCAAAGCAAGTGTCGTGCCACGCGGCAATGCTTCGACTATCGTATTGATTCGAAAACTGAAATTTTTCGGATGCGGAGGTTTTGACGCAGCCGCGCTCCGGGACGCGACGGGAATTTGACGGCTCTGCGCGGGCCGCCTCGCAGGCGGAAGCAGGCGGGCTCGAAGCGGCTCGACGACGACGCGGCCGCGCGCGTCGCTCAGGCGAACGTGTCGACGAGACCGTGCGCGATCGCGACGGCGCGCGCGGGCGCGTCGCGCTCGACCGATGCCGCGACGCCCGAATCGGCCGCGGTGCGCGTCGGGGCATCCGCGTCGCGCGCATGGCCGTCCGGCGTGCCGGCCCATTGCGGATCGCCGGCGCCGATGTCGACGTGCTCGAGGCCGAACCCCGCCGCGCCGAGGAGCTCGCGCAGACGCGGCACGGCGTCGGCGAGCGCGTCGCGGACGACGCCGTGCGCGGAATGGAACGTGACCTGCGCGCTGTCGCCGTCGAGGCGTACGCGGATGTCGATCGGGCCGAGGTGCTCCGGATGCACCCTGAGGCGCGCGTCGTGCACGCCCTGCTCGACCATCGTCACGACCCGCTGGCCGAGGTCGGCAACGAACTGCATGCGCGGCTCGGCCGCGGCCGCGCCGGGCGCGGTCGGCAGCTCGCGTGCGGGCGCCGCGGGCGGTGCGACGTTCAGAAAGGACAGGTCGAGCGGGTCGGCCGAACGGCCCGAGGCGTCGCCGTGATGCGCCGGCAACGAAACGTCCGCCGGCACGGCCACGCCGGAAGATCCGCCGCTCTGCGTGGCAGCGATCGACAAGACGGCGCGCGCGAACGGCAGCCCGTCCGCCGGCGCGTCGGGCACATCGACCGTGCCGTTCTCGACGAGCGGAGTCGGCATCGGACCGATCGGCCGACGCGCGACCGTCTGCGCTCCGCCGGCCGCGCGCTCGCCCGTCACGCCTTCCGCGGCGTCGCCGGGACCCGCCGGAGGCGCGACGTGCATCAGCCACGCGAAGAGCGCGGCGAAGCACGCGTCCGGGGAGCCGGGCAGCGGCTCACCGTCCGCAGCCGCGCCCCACGACGGCGTGTCCTCGAAGACCTGCGCCGGCGCGGCCGATCCCGGCTTGCCGGGCGCGGCGCTCACGGCGGTCGGGAAGATTTTCGCCTCGATCGTCATCGCCGGTCTCGTCGCCGACGCTCAGCGGGCCGCGCTCACGAAACGCTCGCGCGCGTAGCTCGCCCGATCGTCCGTCTGCTTCTGCTCGATGCGATCGCGCCGCCGCTCGTCGGCGGCCTCGCGCTCCTCGACGAGGCGCTCGAGCGCGTCGCGCTGCAGGCGCGCAGAGATCCAATGCGCGCGTGCCGCTTCCGTCACGCGGCGCTGACGCTCGACGACGGCGGCCTGCGCGTCGAGCCCGGACTGGAGCTGCTGCAGGAAATTGCGCGTCTCGCGCAGCTGCTGCGGGCGGCCGCTCGCGAAAGCACCGCGCTGATATTCCTCGAGCATCGCACGCATCGCGGCGAGCCGCGCCTCTTCCTCCGAGAGACGCCGCTCCGCCGCCTGCAGCGCCGCCGCGGCTTCCCGCTCAGCCGCGCCCTTCAGGCGCGCGACCACGTCGAGACTTCGTTCCTGTGCTGACATCCGCCGCTATCCTCCTTCCGGCGTCCGCGACGCATCGTCCCTGAGGCATGCCTCGAGCTGCGCGAGGCTCGCGTCGAAATCCACTGGCTCGTCCGGCGCCTGCGCGAGGAAGCGTTCCATCCGAGGGAACAGCTCGATCGCCTCGTCCATCGCCGGATCCGTGCCCTTCTTGTAAGCCCCGACGTTGATCAGATCCCGATTCTGCTCGTAGCGAGCGTAGATCTGGCGGAAACGCTGGGCCAGTGCATGGTGCTCGCTTTTGACGACGGCGCTCATCACGCGGCTGATCGACGCCTCGACGTCGATCGCGGGGTAGCGCCCGCGCTCGGCGACGCGGCGCGACAGCACGATGTGCCCGTCGAGCACCGCACGCGCCGCGTCGGCGACCGGGTCCTGAACGTCGTCGCCCTCGGTGAGCACCGTGTAGATGCCGGTGATCGAGCCGCCGCCCGGACCCGCGTTGCCGGCGCGCTCGAGCAGCTGCGGCAGGCACGCGAAGACCGACGGCGGGTAGCCGCGCGTCACGGGCGGCTCGCCGATCGCGAGGCCGATCTCGCGCTGCGCCTGGGCGTAGCGCGTCAACGAATCCATCAGGAGCAGCACGTGCTTGCCCTGGTCGCGGAAATGCTCCGCGATCGCCGTCGCCGCGCGCGCGCCCTGCAGCCGCATCAGCGGCGGATCGTCGGCGGGTGCGACGACGACGACCGAGCGGGCGAGCCCCTCGGGGCCGAGGATCTCCTGAATGAAGTCGTTGACCTCACGGCCGCGCTCGCCGATCAGGCCGACGACGATCACGTCGGCGCGCGTGTAGCGGGCGACCATGCCGAGCAGCACGCTCTTGCCGACGCCGCTGCCGGCGAAGAGCCCGATGCGCTGGCCGCGGCCGACGGTGAGCAGCGCATTGATGCCGCGCACGCCGACGTCGAGCGGCCGCCGCACCGGATCCCGGCCGAGCGGGTTCAGCAGCCGCCCCATCAGCGGCACGCGCTGCCGGCAGCGCAGCGCGGGCAGGTCGTCGAGCGGCTGACCGAGCGGATTGATCACGCGCCCGAGCAGCTCTTCGCCGACCTGAATGAACTGCGCGTGATCGATCGGCAGCACGCGCGCGTTCGGCGTCAGGCCCGCGATCGGCCCGACGGGCATCAGATACGTGCGGTTGCCGGCGAAGCCGACGGCCTCGGCCTCGACGGGATCGTGGCCGCGCCCGACGATCCGGCAGCGGCCCCCGACCGGCACCTCGCAGCCGACGGCCTCGAGCGTCATGCCGACCATGCGCACGAGCCGTCCTTCGGCAACGAGGCGCACGGGCTCGTCGGCCAGGTGCTGCCAGCGCTCGAGCCGCTCGCGGATGCGCGCGCGGCGCTGCTCGAGCGGTGAAAGCTGTGCGCGCAGCGTCATCGCGGCTCCTCGAAGCCGGGCTCGCGCCGCTCGCCGCCGAGGAGCCGCGCGGCGATCGCGCCCATCCGGGCCTCGACGCTCGCGTCGACGACCGACGAATCGGTCTCGAGCCGCGCGCCGCCGCGCGTGATCGTCACGTCCTCGACGAGCTTGAGCGGCCGCTCGAGCGCATCGGGCACGAGCGCGTCGCGCACGAGCGCGACGTCGTCGGGATTCAAGTGCACGCGGACGAGCGATTCGGCACCGGGCAGCGCGTGCAGCGCCTCGCGGACGACGCGGACCACCTCGCCCGGCTGGCTTCTGAGCTCGCGCCGCACGAACTGCCGTGCGACGGCGAGCACGAGCGACGCGATCTCGGCGAGGAGCGCCTCGTCGAGCACGCGAAGCTGCGGCGTCAGCGCGTCGGCGACCGCGCCGAGCCGCGCGGCGGCGCTCCGCATCTCGTCACGCCCCGCCTCGAGGCCGGCGCGCCGCCCTTCGTCGAACCCGGCCTTGTACCCTTCGGCCCGCGCCTGCTCCTCGATCGCCGCGAGCCCCTCGGCGGTCAGGAGCGGCTCCGCCCGCGGTTCCGCGTCGGGCTTCTCACGCGCGGCACCGACCGGCGGCGCCTGCCAGCGTCTGATCTCGCCCGCCGGCGCGGCGAGCGTTCCGCGCGCCTCCCGGGCGCTCATACGTACTCCTCGCCTCTGCCGGCGATCGCGATCTCACCGTCGTCGGCGAGCCTGCGCACGATCGAGAGGATCTCCTTCTGCGCGCTCTCCATCTCGCTGACCCTGACCGGCCCGCGCAGCTCGAGATCTTCCTCGAGCGCTTCGCGCGCGCCTTTCGACATGTTCTTGAAGAAGTGCTGCTTGATCTCCGCGGTCGCGCCCTTGAGCGCGACGACGAGCATCTCGCGCGGCAGCTCGCGGAGCAGCCTCTGCATGCTGCGATCGTCGATCTCGAGCAGGTTCTCGAACGTGAACATCAGCTCCTGGATCTGCACGCTCAGGTTCGGGTCGTGCTCGCGAATCTCGTCGAGGATGGCCGTCTCCGACGCCATGTCCATGTAGTTCAGGATGTCGGCGGCGCGCTTCAGCCCGCCGACGACGGACGCCTTCGAGGAGTCGCCGGCGAATTGACGCTCGAGGATCTCGTCGAGCTCCTGGAGGGCGTTCGGATGGATCGTGTCGAGCGTCGCGATCCGCATCACGACGTCGCTGCGAAGCCGCGGCTGGAAGTAGCTCAGGACCTCGGCCGCGTGGTCGCTGTCGAGATACGACACGACGATCGCGATGATCTGCGGGTGCTCGTTGCGGATCATGTCCGCGACGGAGCGGCCGTCCATCCATTTCAGCGACTCGAGTCCTTTCGAGCGGCCGCCGACGAGGATGCGATCGATCAGCGAGCGCGCCCGCTCCTCGCCGAGCGCCTGGACGAGCACCTTGCGCACGTAGTCCTCGCTGCCGAGGCCGATCGCCGTCTGATCCTCGACCGTCGAGCTGAACTGCTCCATCACGGCCTCGAGCTGCGCGCGGCTGACCCCAGGCAGATTGGTCATCGCGGTGCCGATCCTCTGCACCTCCTTAGGCCGCAGATGCTTCAGCACCTCGGACGCCGCTTCCTCGCCGAGCGTCATCAGGAGGACCGCGGCACGATCGGTCCCGCTGAGCGAAGGCAGCTCACTTTTCATCGTCTTGCATCCAGCGGCGGACGACCTGCGCGACGAGCCGCGGGTCTTCCCGCGTCAAGAGCCGTGCCTGCTCGAGGCGCCCTTCCAAGGTCCGCGGCTCGTTGTCCCTGACCTCCGTATCGTCGGCGCCGTCGCCGACGACCGCGAGCGGCGGCGGTCCGAGCGCCGCCGCCGGCGCGTGGACGAGCTGCGGCCGAAGCAGCGGCCTCACCGCCGGGCGCAGGACGAGCAGGATCACGAGCAGGAGGCCCACGCCCGCCATCGCCTGCCGCGCGAGCTCCTGAATCCACGGCTCCTGCCAGAGCGGAGGCTCCGCGAGCGGCGCGTCGGGCGACTCGATCGCGCGGAACGACGCGTTCACGACGTTCACGCTGTCGCCGCGCGCCGCGTCGAAGCCGACGGCCTCGCGGACGAGCGCGGTCAGGTGCGCCATCTCCTCGTCGGAGCGCGGCACGGTCACCGTCTCGCCGTTCTCGTTCGTCGTCTGCCGGTCGTCGACGACGACCGCGACGGACAGCCGCTTGATCGCGCCCGGCGTCCCGCGGATATGACTGATCCGGCGATCGACCTCGAAATTGCGCGTGCTGCTGCGGCTCGTGCCGCCGACGACGGCGCCCGTGCCGGCGACGGCCCCGTCGGCTCCGGCGACGACCGCGCCGTCCGGCGGCTGATTAGTCAGCGCACCGGGGATGCCGGCCGCGCCCGGCCCGGTCTGCTGCTCCTCGCTGACCTGCTCGCTTCTGAGCACGGTGCGCTCGGGGTCGTAGGCCTCGTGCGTGCTCTCGACCTCGGTGAAGTCGATCTCGGCCGTGACCTGCGCGCGCACGCGGTCCTCGCCGACGAGCGGGCTCAGGATGTCGTGCACCCGCCGGCGCAGCGCCTCCTCGATCTCGCGCGTGTACTCGAGACGCTGCATCGACGCGAGCGCGCCGTCCTCGCCGGGCCCGCTCAGAAGCCGCCCGCGCTGGTCGACGACGGTAACCCGCTCCGGCGCGAGATCCGGCACGCTCGATGCGACGAGATGCACGATGCCGGCGACGCGCTTGTCGTCGAGCGTGCGTCCCGGATGCAGGTTCAAGAGCACCGACGCGCTCGGCTTCGCGCGCTCGCGGACGAATACGGATTCGCGCGGCAGCGCGAGATGGACGCGCGCCGACTCGACGCTGTCGAGCGTCATGATCGAACGCGCGAGCTCGCCCTCGAGCGCGCGCTGGTAGCGGGTCGCCTCGGCGAGCCGGCTCGTGCCGCCGAGCCCCGTCGGCCGGTCGAGCAGCTCGAAGCCGACGGTCGTCTCGCGGGGCAGGCCTTCGGTCGCCAGATGGAGCCGCGCCTCGTGCGTCTTGTCCGCGGGCACCATCAGCGCGCCGGTCGCCGAATCGAGCTTGTGATCGATGCCGTTCCGGTCGAGCACGCTCATCGCGTCGACGATGTCGCGCTCGCCGAGCCCGGGCAGGAGCACCTGATAGCTCGGCGAAAGCCCCCAGAGCGCGAGGCTCACGGCGAGGGCGATCGCCATCGCGATGCCGCCGAGCACGGCGATCTGCCGCTGCACGGGCAGCACCGTGAACGCCGCGAGCGGCTTGACCACGGTTTGAGGAAGTCCCTCTGCCATTGCCGTTGTTTTCCGTCAGTTCCGTCGGGCGAGCGCGGCTACCGAAGCGCGTCTGCTTCGCCGGTCACAGGCCGCTCAGACCTGCATGTTCATGATTTCCTGGTACGCGGCGATCACCCGGTTGCGCACCTGCGTGACCGCCTCGAACTGCAGGCTCGCCTTCTGCATCGACACCATCACGTCGACGAGGCTCACGTCGGGCGCGCCCTGCTCGAAGCGCCGCGCCAGGTCCGCGGCCGTGCGCTGCGCCGAAGCGACCTCGGACAGCGACGTCTCGAGCAGCTTCGCGAACCCTTTGCCCTGCGCGGCCTGCGTCTCGGCGGTGCCCGCGGCCGCGCGCGCCGACAGCGCGCGCATCGCATCGAGGACCTGCCTGATCTGAACGTCGCTCATCGTCTCACCTCGCCGGCACCGCAACCCCAAGCTCGCGCAGACGCGCGAGCTTGTAGCGCAACGTGCGCGGGCTGATGCCGAGCCGTTCCGCCGCCGCCTTGCGCCGCCCCTTCTCCGCGCGCAGCGCATCGAGGATCAGCTCGCCTTCCGACGCGCGCCTCGCGCGATCGAGCGCGCCCGGCGCCCGATCGAGCGGCAGCGCGACGCGGCGAAGCGGCGCGTCCTCGATCCGGATGTCCTCGAAGTCGATGCGATCTCCGTGCTGCAGCACGAGCGCGCGCTGCATCACGTTGTCGAGCTCGCGCACGTTTCCCGGCCAGTCGTAGGCCGTGAGCCGCGCGAGCGCGGCCGGCGTCGGCCGCGGCCGGGTCGGACCGTCCTTGTGATGCCGCCGGATCAGGAACTCGGCGAGCGGCACGATGTCCCCCGGCCGCTCGCGGAGCGGCGGGATGTGCAGCGGGAAGACGTTCAGCCGGTAGTACAGGTCCTCGCGCAGCACGCCTTCGGCGACCGCGTCGCGAAGATTGCGGTTCGACGTCGCGATGACGCGCACGTCGACCCGCCGGCCCCGTGCCGCGCCGAGCCGCTCGACCTCGCGCTCCTGCAGCACGCGCAGAAGCTTCGCCTGGAGCCCCAAGGGCATCTCGGTGACCTCGTCGAGCAGCAGCGTGCCGGTATCGGCCTGCTCGAACTTGCCGGGCCGCGCGTCCGACGCGCCGGTGAACGCGCCCTTCTCGTAACCGAACAGCGTCGCCTCGAGCAGCGCCTCGGGGATCGCCGCGCAGTTCAACGCGACGAACGGGCCCGTGCGGCGCGCCGAGTGCGCGTGGATGAAGCGTGCGAAGACTTCCTTGCCGACGCCCGACTCGCCGGTCAGCATCACCGAGACGTCGGACTCGGCGACGCGGCGCGCCAGCGCGACGATCCGCTTGCTGGCGTCGTCCTCGGCGACGAGCGAGGGGCAGAGCTCAGGTTCCTGCATGCCGCGGTCCAATCACCATCGTCGGACCGCTCTCAGCAATTCTCGTGCCAGAACTTTTTCGGAAACGAAGTCAGTGACTTATCGGAACGTTTCGGGATGCAGCACCGAGTCGCGTCAAAATTCCGTCGCCTCTTCCCAGCGGCCGATCTGGAACTTGCGCATCTTCTCGACGAGCGTCGTGCGCCGGAGCCCCAGGCGCTTCGCCGCCTGCGCGACGACGCCCTCGCTGCTTTCGAGCGCCTGGCGGATCAGCCGCATCTCGATGTCTTCGAGCAGGTTCTTGAGCGGCACGCTCCCGCCGCCGGCCGCGAGCCCGGACAAGCCGACCTCGCTCATCAGCGACTCGACGACGTCGCCGTCGGACGGCATCTCGTCCGGCGCCGGCGCGAGCCGCCGAATCGGCTCGGGCAGGTCGTCGGGCGTGACGTCGCGGTTCGCGGCCAGGATCGCGCAGCGCTCGATCAGGTTCGCGAGCTCGCGCACGTTGCCCGGCCAGTCGTAGCGGACGAGCGCGCGCAGCGCGCGCGTGTCGAATCGGCATCCCGGCATGCCGCGGCGCTGAAGCTGCGCGTTGATCTCGGCGATCAGAAGCGGCAGGTCCTCGCGCCGCTCCCTGAGCGGCGGAAGGTGGATCGGCACGACGTTCAGGCGGTAGTAGAGGTCCTCGCGGAATTTCCCCTCGCGGGTCATTGCCTCGAGATCGCGATGCGTCGCCGCGATGATGCGGACGTCCGCCTCGATCACCCGGCTGCTGCCGAGCGGCTCGAAGCGCCTCTCCTGCAGCACGCGCAGGAGCTTCACCTGCATCTCGAGCGGCATGTCGCCGATCTCGTCGAGGAAGAGCGTCCCTCCCGCGGCAAGCTCGAACCGGCCCTTGCGCGCGGTCAGCGCACCGGTGAACGCGCCCTTCTCGTGGCCGAACAGCTCGCTCTCGAGGAGCTCGGCAGGGATCGCGCCGCAGTTCACGGCGACGAACGGGCCGTCCCGCCGGGCCGAGTGGTAGTGGATGTTCCGTGCGACGACTTCCTTGCCGGTGCCGGTCTCGCCGCGCAGCTGCACGGTCGCCTCCCACGGCGCGACCCGCAGGATCATCTCCCGCACGGCCTGCATCGCCGCGCTGCGGCCGACCAGCGAGCGGAAGCGGAGCTGCGAGTCCTCGGCCTTGAGCCCGCCCTGCGCGTGGATCAGCCTGAGGTCCCGGACGAGCTTGATCAGCGCCGAGTAGCTGACCGGCGGCCGTAACCTCTTGAATACACGTTCGTTCGGATAGGCTCCCGCCGCTTCGGCGTCGGACTCGTAAACGATCAGCGGCAGCTCGGTGCGCGCGAGCGCGACCTCGAGGACCTCGCGACGCGCCGACTCGGCCTCCGGCCCCGGCCCGGCCACGGCGAGCAGGCCGAGCGGCGGCTCGATCCTCTCGAGCGTGCGTGCGATCTCGGCCGGCTTCACGATCACCGGCTCGACACCGAAGAACTCGAACTGCTGAGCGATGCCTTGCGCCGATTCCGCGGACGACGCCGCGATCAACAGCGTCGTCCCGCTGCCCGCGATGCGGGACAGCAGCTGAACCGTCGTCGTTTCCATGCGAATGAAGTGCCGCCTTCTCTATTTGTCTGTGTCGTGAACCGGGCGACTCGCACCTCCCCGAGCGAACCGTGCCTCGGGCAGCCGTCCAGTGCGGAACATACGCGCTCGGCGCCGCCGGAGCGCGCGCCTGGTTCACAGTGGCGCGACACTGTACTTGAAAGTCTGCTGGCGCCACAAACGGCGTCCTGGGATCAGGAGGCGTCAGAGCCCTGTTTTGCCGAACGCCGCGCGGCGGGCCGCGACGCGCGGCGCGGAGCTCGCCCGTGGCGCGGCTCAGTCGCGCGTCCGGCGTTGAGCGATCGCGCGGCGGTGACGGCGAAAGACGAGCTTGTCGAGCCAGATCGCCGCGCTCTCGCTCAAGCCCTCGAGCGACGCGCAGACCCGGTGACGGCCGTCCGCCGGCTCGACGCTCCTCACGCGGGCATAAAGCTTCAGCGGCACCGGGCACGCGGGAAGCACGTAGCACTCGACGAGCAGCAGCGCATCGGGCTGCAACGCGTCGTCCGCGAGCCAGCAGAGTCCGCGGCTGTTGAAACGGAGCTGACGGGGGGGCAACGGCGACGCGCGCTGCATCACGAGCTCCGCGAGCAGCTCGAGCGCGAGGTTGAGCTTCGCCTCGAGCCGATGCAGCTCGGCCCGTTCGGCGTTCTCGGCCTGCGTCTCGTCGTGCTCCTCGACGAGCGACAGCGTCCGGAGCACGACCTCGTTGCGTCCGTTCACGCGCGTGAGGACCGGCGCAGCCGGCAGGCTGTCGACGGCGGACCACGCGAGACCGAGCTCGTCGTCGCAGAACACCTGCCGCCCGAGGACCGCGATCTCGCCGGGCGTCGCCGTGCTGCTCGGTGAGTCGATCATCGCCCCGGGTCTCCGTCCTGCTCCTGCGCGGCGAGATAGCTCGCCGCGACGCGACGTCGGGCGGCGAGCGTCTGGAGCTCGTCGCGCACGCCCGCGTGCGCGCGCCGCAGCGACTCGAGCGCGGCGCCGTGCAGGGTCTGGATCGTGCCGAGCCGCGCCGCGGCCGCGCGAATCACGTGCGGCTCCGCGCGGGCGAGCGCGGCGCCGAGCGCGGCCACGGCCTGCGCGAGCGCGGCGTCGTGCGCGCCGGCCGCGGTCCACTCGCGCCGCTCGGCCGCGGCGCCGAGCGCGGCGGCCGCCGCTTCGGTCCGGACGAGCAGCGTTTCGATCCCCGGCGGCAACGCGCCGCCGTCTTCGGGTTCGGATGACATGTGGACCATTCCTCGTCGCACGGATCGTTCTCGATCAATGCTCGTCCGCGGTGCGGGCGGAAGCCGCGTCGACGGTGTCGGCGATCGCGCGCCAGCCGCTTTGCAGCTCCTTCAGCAAACTCGACACCTCGTCGAGCAGCGCCGGCTCGTTGCGCAGATTCGCCTCGAGGAGCCGGCGCTCCATGTACTCGTAGAGCGCGTCGAGATTCGCTGCGAGCTCGCCGCCCGCGTCCGCGTCGAGCGCGGCGCGCAGATGCGCGACGATGTCGATGACCCGGCCGATCAGCTCGGCCTTGCGCGCGGTCTCGCCCGCCTCCATCGCGCCCTTCGCGGCCGCGACCCGCGCCGCGGCGCCGTCGAGCAGCATCTGCACGAGGCGATGCGGCGTCGCGTCGGCGACCTGCGCCTCGACGCCGATCTCGTGGTAGTGCCGCATCGCGCTGCGCTCGCGGTAGGGGCCCATCGTCGTCTCCGTCTGCATTCCGTGTCTGCTTCGCGCCTCGGCGTCGCCGCCGCCTCCGTTCCCCGCCGCTCCGCTACAGCATCAGGTTGGACAGGCCGCCGAGCTGCGACGCGAGGTAATTGCTCGTGCTTTGAAACTGCGCGAGCAGCGAATCGAGCGCCGTGAACTGCGCCCGCAGACGCGCTTCCACCTGCGCCATGCGCCGGTCGAGCGCGTCGCGGTCGTTGCGCAGCCTTTTGAGCTCCGCGTCGAGCCCGTCGGTGCGTGCGTCGAGCAGGCCGTCGTCGTCCGTGTAGGCCTCGAGCGTCCCCGTGACGCTCTCCGCGAACGCGGCGACGAGCGCCTCGACGCCCGCGGAGTCCGTCGCGAGCGCTTCGTCGAGCTTCGCGGCGTCGAGGGACACCTTGCCCTGGACGTCGGTCGCGAAGCCGAGGTCGAGCAGCCGCTCGAAGCCGCTGCCGGGCTCGCCGTGCTGCGCGCTGAAGACGCCGGCAAGGCTCGACTCGAGCGCCCGCAGCGTCGAATCGCCGACGAGCGGACCGCTCTGCGCGCCTTCGACGCCCGCGCGGCCGAGGTCGCGGATCTGCGTGACGAGCGCGTTGTATTTCGTCACGACGTCCTCGAGCGCCTTGCGCACGCTTTCGCGATCCTGCTCGACGGTGATCGCGACCGGATCCTCGCCGACATGCTTCAGCGTCAGCGTGATCCCGTCGATCACGTCCTCGAGGGTGTTCGTCGACGCCGTGAGCTCGAGACCATTCACGCTGAATACCGCGTCGCGCGCCGCGGCCGTCTCCGTCATCTGGTCCGAGCCGAGGCGGGCGTCGACGCTGCCGTCGACGGTCAGCGTCATCACGTTGGCCGCGCCCGGCTCGGCCGAGGTCAACAGCAGCCGGTACGCGTCGCCGTCGCGAACGATCACCGCGTTCACGCCTGCATCGCTCTCGTTGATCGCGTCGCGCACGGCGGCAAGGCTGTTCGCGCCCTCCGCGAGCTCGATCTCGGTGACGGTATCGCCGACGGTCAGCGTCAGCGTGCCTTCGCCGAGCGCCGCATCGATGTCGTCGAACGCCTCGCTCGCGAGCGACTGCGCCGACGCGAGCTCGTGCACGACGACGTTGTAGACTCCGACGACCGGCGCGCCCCCTGCCGTCACGGAGACGGCGTCCGGAGACGCGCTGGTCGCCTTCATCCCGGCCTCGAAGCTTTTCAGCTTCTCGAGCGACGATTCGAGATTCGAAATCGCGCTGCGCAACGAGCCGAACGCGGACAGCTTCGTCTGCGCGCGCGCCTGCTTCAAGTTAATGCGGTTCTGCGCGGGCGCCCGCTCCGCCGCGACGAGCTGATCGACGAGGCTCGCGAGATCGAGGCCGGAGCCGACTCCGAGGCTGCTGATGCCGCTCATCTTTTAACCGTTCCGAGCCCGTCCTTCGTGGAGAGAGAGCGGAACCGGCCGCGGCGGGGGTCCGCGGCCGGTCCGCGGGGAGTTACCGCAGGAGCGCGAGCACGTTCTGCGGCATCATGTTGGCCTGCGCCAGCATCGCGACGCCGGCCTGCTGCAACACCTGGGCGCGGGTCAGCGCGGCCGTCTCGGCCGCGAAGTCCGTGTCCAGGATGCGCGAGCGGGACGCCGACAGGTTCTCGACCGACGTCGACAGGTTCGCGACGACCGACTCGAAGCGGTTCTGCACCGCGCCGAGATCCGCGCGCGAGCTGTTGACGGTCGTCAAGGCCTGGTCGATGACCCTGAGGACGGTGTCCGCCTCCGTTGCCTGCAGGACGTTGATCGCGTTGTAGGTCGTCTGCTGCTGCGTCGCGGCGCCCTGTGTGAGGCCGGCACTCGCGACGGCGTTGCCGCCGATCGTGAACGACTCGGCGGATGTCAGGCTGACCTTGCCGCTGTAGCTCGTGCCCGTGGGAGAGGCACCGAAGCCCGTGCCGGTCTGATCCGTGGTGGCATCGTTGTCGACGATCGTCTCGACGAGCTCGAAGTTCGAGCCGTCCTCCTTCGTGATCGTGATCGTGCCGCCGTTGTTCACGGCCGTGTAGCCGTCGAGCGCGTCGATTGCATCCGCCACGTCGTCCGCGGTGACCGCGATCTGAACCTCGTCGAAGAGCGTGTGACCGTCGATCGACAGCGAGTAGCTGTCGCCGGCGTCGTTGTCCGCGATGATGTCATCGAACGCGATGTCCTGGCTGTTGGTCGCCGTGGCGATGACGCCCGTGCCGGTCGCGTTGATCGCCGCCGCGAGGGCGGTCGCATCCTGCTCCACGGCGCCGACGTCGACCCCGTTGATCGTCAGGTCACCGGCATTCAGCGCCGCCGTCATGTTGGTTCCGTTCGCGACATAGTCGGTGAGCGTGCCGCCGGCGAGACCGAGGGCCTGGGCCGTCGCCGCGGAGATCGAATCGACCGAGATCGTCTGCCCGTAGTTCGCGCCGACCTGGAACACCTGCTCGGTGAACGAGCCGTCGAGCACCTTGAGGCCGTTGAACTCCGTCTGCGTCGCGACGCGATTGATCTCGGCGATGCGCTGCTGCACCTCGGCGTCGAGCGCCGCCCGGTCCGAATCGCTGTTAGTCGCGTTGCGCGCCTGCACGGCGAGCTCGCGGATACGCTGCAGGTTGTTCGCCACCTCCTGCAACGCGCCCTCGGCGACCTGCGCGAGCGAGATACCGTCGTTCGCGTTGCGGATCGCCTGATTCATGCCGCGGATCTGCGTCGTGAACCGCTCGGAGATCGCGAGTCCCGCCGCGTCGTCCTTCGCGCTATTGATGCGCAGGCCCGAGGACAGGCGCGCGAGCGACTGAGCGAGCGCCCCGGAGGACCTGCTGAGATTGCGCTGCGCGTTCAGCGACATCACATTCGTGTTGATGACTTGTGACATTTCCAGTGACTCCTAAGTACCGTCAGTCTGCGTTCGGTTACAGACCACGCCGCACGGGGCGGGATCTTCCGGGCGGCGTTTTCACCGTGCCGCTTGACCCAAAGCTATCGGCGGCTCGATGCGAAGCTTTAGTCCGTCCCCTTACCCCTCGAACGCGAATCTGCGGACCCGATCACGGTTTCCCGCACCGGAATCACTTCAACCAGTCGAAGAGAGACAATCTCGAGACCTGCACGTAGGTCTGCTGCGCGGCCTGGAGCGCCGCAAGCTGCATGCTGAAGCGGCTGATCGCCTCGGCGTAGTCGAGATCCTCGATCTGCGACAGCGTGCCGTTCAGATGCAACGTCTGGTCGGCGTTGACGTCGGCCTGGTCGTCGATCATGTTCATGCGCGCGCCGACGTCGGTGCGCAGCTCGAGCACGCGGCCGATCGCGCGGTCGACGTCGAGCAGCGCGCTCGTCGCGCGATGCGTCAGCAGCGCGCGCTCGCCGGGCGTCGTCGCGGGCGCCTCGAACGCCGCGGCGAGGTCGTCGACGATCGCGAAGATCGAGGTCGTCGCCCCCGGCTCGATGTGGAAGCGGTCGCCGGCCGCGGGCTCGCCGTCGAGCACGACGCGCATGCCGGCGATGTCGATGCCCTGGCCGGCCGTATACGCGCCGGTCGCGACGACGACGCCGTCGCCGTCGAGGATCTCGTACGCGTCCGGCGCGGTCATGACGATCGTGTAGGGCTCGCCGGTCAGCGCGGAGCGATCGAAGACCTCGGCGTCGGCGACGCGCCCCGTGCCGGCATTCGCCGCGTCCGGCGTGACGGCGAATACGCCGTTGCCGCGCGGGATCGTCATGAACGCCCGCCCGCTGTCGCCGACCGCGACCTTGCGGCCCGGCGCGAGCTCGATCTCGCGCTGCCCGTCGTCGCCGGCATAACCGATCTGCCCGCCGGGTCCCGGCTGGAACGGCTGATTCGTGCTGCGGAAGCCGGCGAACAGGTACTCGCCGTTCGCGGCGCGGCTGTTCGCGGCGTCGAGGAGCCCGACCGAGATCTGCCTGAGCTCGCGCGCGATCGCCTGCCGGCTCTCCGGCGTCTGCGTCGCGTTCGCGCCCTGCACCGCGAGCTCGCGCACTCGGTTCAGGCTGTCGGCGATCGACACGAGCACCGCCTCCTCCTGCCCGAGCCACGTCGCGGCCTGCTCGGCGTTACGCCCGTACTGCTCGATCGACGCGATGCGCTCGTGAAGCTTCAGCGCCTGCGCGGACGCAGCCGGATCGTCGGCCGGCGTGAGCAGCCGCTTGCCGGTCGCGAGCTGCTGCTGCGTGCGCGAGAGCTCCGTCTGCCGGCTTTGCATCGCGGTCAGGCCATTCCGGTAAATCTGTGCGGTGGAGATTCGCATCGCGTTCGGCTCCCGCTCGAAGTCGGCCTAGAGGCCCATCACCGGCGCACCGCCTGCAGCAGCGTGTCGATCATCTGACCCGCGGTCGCGATGACCTGCGCGGCGGCGGCATACGCCTGCTGCGCCTTCACCAGGTTCGCGGCCTCCTCGTCGAGGTTCACGCCGGAGACGTTCTCGCGCTGCGCCCAGGCTTCCTCGAGCATCCGCGCCTGAACGTCCGCATTGATCTCTGCGCGGCGCGTCTCGACGCCGACGCGCGCGACGAGCCCGGCATAGGCGTCGCCGTAGCTCGCCGTGCCGCCGCCCATCGTCCGCGCGGTCTCGAGCGCGGCGAGCGCGAGCGCGCCGCGGTTGTCGCCGGCCGCGCCGGCGTTGTCCCTGACGGTGAACACGTCGCCTTCTTCCGGCACGCCGCGGATCACGACGCGCCAGCCGTTCGCCTCGACGACGGTCTCGCCGGACGGATCGAGCGGCACGGGAGTGCCGTCGACGACGAGCTCTCCGCCGACGAATTCGATGTCGATCGCGTCGCGCAGCGCGGGATCGGTCGGATCGAGCACGGAGACGCCGACGATCTCGGCAGCGCCCGAGTTGCCGTCGCCGGGCGCGGCGTGGATCGGCAGCGCCGCCGCCACCGAGCGCGGATCCTGAACGGCGACCGACAGCGTCGTCGCGGGCGACGTCGGCCGCAGCAGGAAGCTGTCGCCGGTCGCGGCGCCCGTGACGCCCGCGAGGTCGATCGAGAGGCCGTCGATCACCGCCGACCCGCCCGGCGGAATCGAGCCGACGGCCGCCCCGTCCGCGAGCCGCCGCACGACGAAGGCGGTGCCGTCGAAACGCAGCTGGTAGTCCGACGCCGCGAGCTCGCCGACGTCGACGATCGACACCTGCGGCGAGCCGGTCGCCGAGTTGCCCTGGCCGGGCACGGCGGCCGGCGGCGCGAACGAGAAGAAGTCGCCGCCGAGCTCGCCGTCGAGATCCATGTTCGCGCGATGCACGGCGTTGAACGTCTCGGCGAGCGAGATCGCGATCCGGCCGAGCTCCGCGCTCGCGGGGTCGAGCAGCTTCGTCCTCGCATCGAGCAGCGCGCCGAGCTTGCCGCCCTGGAGCAACGACGTCACGTCGATGAATCGCCCGTTCTGCTCGTAGCCGATCGCGAGCCGGTCCGGGTCGCCGTAGAGCGGCCGCGCGGCGAGCGTGGTCGCGTCGAAGCCGACGACGAGCGCCTGGCCGCGGCCGACATACACGTTGAGGCTTCCGTCCGTCTGCTCCGCGGTATCGACCGGCAGGTGCTCGGCGAGCCGGCGCACCAGCTCGTCGCGCTTGTCGAGCAGATCGTTCGGCGGCGCGCCGCCGCCTCGCCCGCGCGCATCGACGATCGCGCGGTTGAGCTCCGCGATGCCTTCGGCAAGCTGGTTGATCTCCGCGAGGCCGGCGCGGATTCGGCCGCTCGCGATCGCGCGCTGATCCTGGATCCTCGCCTCGAGCTGCGCGAAGCGATCGGCGAGCGACTCGCCTTGCGTGATCAGCGCCTGGCGCGCCGCGGTCGACGTCGGATCGTTCGCGACGTCGTGCACCGCGGCGAAAAAGTCCTTCAGCGCCGGCGCGAGCCCGGACTCGGCATCGCCGAGCAGGTTGTTCACCTGGCCCGCGAACTCGGCGAGCGTGCGCTGCTCCGCGTCGGCCGTGATCCGCATCTCGAGGCGAAAGTTCACGAACTGATCGACGATTCGCTCGACGCCGATCACGCCGACGCCGCGGCCGATCGCGGCGTAGCCGGGGCCGAGCGGCTCGCGCGCCGCGAGCTCCGCCCGCTGGCGGCTGTAGCCTTCGGTGCCGACGTTCGCGATGTTGTGCCCGGTCACCTCGAGCTGCCGCTGCGCCGCGAGCAGCGCCGAGATGCCGATGCCGAAGATTCCCCCGCTCATGTGCTGCCTCCGCGCGGCCGGTCATCCGGAGGACGTCCTGCCGTCAAGCGTGTATCGGCCGGTCCCCGCTCGGGCTTGAGCGGCGTACCCGGCAGGCCCCGCTCGAGGATCGCGAGGACCTTGTCCGCATACGCGGGATCGGTGCTGTAGCCGCCCGCGGCGAGCGCCCGGACATACGTTTCCGGCGTCTCGGCCCCGACGGCGCCGCGATAGCGGCCGCTGCCGCGAACCAGCGCGACGTAGTCGTCGAAGCTCTCGGCGATCGAGGCGTAGACGCGGAACGACTCGTTGCGCCGCTCCGGCAGCCCGCCGACGAACTCGAGCGTCGGGACGCTCGCGCGCGGGCCCCGCCAGCCGCCGGTCGCCTTGATGCCGAACAGGTTGAACGTCGAGCGGCCGTCGGCCGCACGGATCACGTGCCGTCCCCAGCCGGTCTCGAGCGCGGCCTGCGCGATCAGCACGTCGGCATCGACGCCGAGCGCCTCGGCCGCACGTTCCGCATGCGGCCTGAGCGTCGCGACGAACGCCTCGGGCGACGCGGCGAGCGCATCGTGCGACGCGTCCGCCGGCGCAGCCGCACCGAACGGCGCGCGCGGCACATCGCGGCCCGGAGCACCGCCGAGCATGTGGCCCAGCGCGCCGCTCGCCGTGCGCGCGGCCGCGTCGAGCGATGCGGGTTGGGCCCCGCCGGCCGCGTCGCGCGCGGCGGGCTCGCCGCCGAGCTCGCGGTAGATCGCGTCCGCGAGCCCGATGCCGGGACCGCGCGCGAGCGCGAGCGCGAGCTGGCGGTCGTAGAGGTCCTGATAGAACCGGACGCCGTCGCCGTCGAAGAGTCCGCCGCCGACCGTGCCCGCGGCGCGCATCTCCTTCAGCACCAGACCCAGGAACAGCGACTCGAACTGCTGCGCGACCGCGCGCTTCGCCTCCGGCGTCTCGCGGGCCGCGTCGCGCTTCAGCGCGGCGAGCCCGTGGAAGTCCGTGAACGTGAACGCGGCGGCGGCTTCGGGCGTCATGTCGGCTCCGCTCAGATCACGATCAGCTCGGCGCGCAGCGCGCCCGCGCGGTGCAGCGCCTCGAGGATCGCGACGAGATCGCCGGGCGCGGCGCCGACGCTGTTCACGGCCTGCACGATCTCCTCGAGCGTCGTGCCCGGTCCGAACGGGAACATGCGCGACCCGCCCTGCTCGACGTCGATGTCCGAGCGCGGCGTGACGACCGTCACGCCGTCGGAGAACGGCGCCGGCTGCGCGACGTCGAAGCTCTCGGTGATCGTGACCGTGAGGCTGCCGTGCGAGACCGCGGCCGGCAGCACGCGCACGTCGCCGCCCATCACGATCGTGCCGGTGCGTGCGTTCACGATCACGCGCGCCGGCGGGGCGCCGGGCTCGATCGTCATGTTCTCGAGCATCGACACGAAGCTCACGCGCGCGCCCGCGTCGAGCGGCGCGCGCACGCGCACGGATGCCGCGTCGAGCGCGTTCGCGGTCTCGGGGCCGAACGTCCTGTTGATCGCGTCGCTCAAGCGGCGCGCGGTCGTGAAGTCCGGCCGATGCAGGTTCAGCGTGATGCTGTCGCCGAGGTGGAACGCGGTCGGCACCTCGCGCTCGACGGTCGCGCCGGACGGAATGCGGCCGACGCTCGGGACGTTGACCGCGACGCGCGAGCCGTCGCGGCCGTCGACGCCGAAGCCGCCGACGACGAGGTTGCCCTGCGCGATCGCGTAGACCTGACCGTCCGCGCCGCGGAGCGGCGTCATCAGGAGGCTGCCGCCGCGCAGGCTCGTCGCGTTGCCGATCGACGATACGGTGACGTCGATCGTCTGGCCGGGCTTCGCGAACGGCGGCAGATCCGCATGCACCATCACGGCGGCCACGTTGCGCAGCTGCAGGTTGACGCCTGGCGGGATCGTCACGCCGAGCTGCCCGAGCATGTTCCGCAGGCTCTGCGCCGTGAACGGCGCCTGCGTCGTCTGGTCGCCGGTGCCGTCGAGGCCGACGACGAGGCCGTAGCCGACGAGCTGATTCGAGCGCACGCCCGCGACGGACGCGAGATCCTTCACGCGCTCCTCGGCGCTCGCGGCGAGTGCGGAGCCGAGCAGCGCGCCGATCAGGAGGGTCCGGCCGAGGCTCGATCCGAGGCCGCGCAGGACGGCCGAAAGCAGGCTCACAACGGCCATAGCGGGCTCGAGAAGAAGCGGCTGAGCCAGCCCGGCATGCTCGACGACGCGACGACGCCGGTGCCGCCGTACGCGACCTCGGCGTCGGCGACCTGCGTCGACAGCACGGTGTTGTCGGGTCCGATGTCGACGGGCCGGACGATGCCGCGCAGGCGGATGTACTCCTCGCCCTGGTTGATCCGCACCCACTTCTCGCCCTGCACGACGAGATTGCCGTTCGGCAGCACGTTCGCGACGGTGACCGCGATCGAGCCCTCGAGCATGTTGCTCTGCGCCGCGCCGCCCTGTCCCTCGAAGCTGCGCGTGCCGCTGCCCTCGGCCTGGAAGATCGGCAGCCCCTGGTGCGTCGGCGTGCGGCCGCCGAGCGTCGGCGCCGGAAGGTTCACCGACGCGTCCTTCGAGGTCGACGCGTTCGCCGACTTCTGCGCCTCGGTGCGCTCGACGAGCAGCACGGTCAGCACGTCGCCGACGCGGCGCGCCTTGTAATCCTCGAACAGGCTCTGCGCGAACATCGGCTGATAGATCGCGCCGAGGTTGTGCTCCGAAGGGAGCGGCTCGGCCGGCATCGTCGCCTGAAAGCGCGGATCGCTGCCTTGATGGATGCCGGGGCCGGTCGCGCACGCCGAGAGGAGCGCGGCGGACGCGATCACGGCCCCTGCCGTCCAGCGCGACGCACGGGTGCCGCGCGCGCCGCGGGCGAACGGCCCGGACGCGGCGCGCGGCGCGCCGCATCGATGCGCGGCGTCGAATCTCGTTTCGGTCATTTCGTTCGTTCCTCGATGGGCTCGGCCCCGCGCGGCCGTATGCGCTCGCGCGCGGCCCGCCTAGCGGCCCAGGTTGTTGTTCGCGTACTGCAGCATCTGGTCGGCCGTCGAGATCGCCTTCGAGTTGATCTCGTACGCGCGCTGCGCCTCGATCATGTTCACGAGCTCCTCGACCGTGTTGACGTTCGAGCTCTCGAGCGCGCCCTGCATCACGGTGCCGAGCCCGGTCATCCCCGGCGTGCCGAGCTGCGGCGGACCGCTCGCGGCCGTCTCGACGAGGAGGTTCTGGCCGATCGCCTGAAGGCCGGCCGGATTCACGAAGTCGGCGAGCTGCAGCGCGCCGACCTCGATCGGCGTGCCGTTGCCCGGCACCGTCGCGGCGACGATGCCGTCGCTGCTGATCGACACGTGCAGCGCGTTCTCCGGAATCACGACGCCGGGCTGCACCTCGAAGCCCGCGGCCGTCACGAGCGTGCCGTCGCGATTGACCTGGAACGCGCCGTCGCGCGTGTAGGCCATCGTGCCGTCCGGCATCAGCACCTGGAAAAACCCGCGCCCCTCGATCGCCACGTCGAGCGCGTTGTCGGTCTGCACGAGATTGCCCTGCGTGTAGAGCTTCTCGGTCGCGACGGTGCGCACGCCGGTGCCGAGCATCAGCCCCGACGGCAGCTGCGTCTCCTGCGACGACTGCGCGCCCGGCTGACGCACGTTCTGATAGACGAGATCCTCGAACACGGCGCGGCTCTTCTTGAAGCCGTTCGTGTTGACGTTCGCGAGATTGTTCGCGATCACCGAGATGCGCGTCTGCTGCGCGTCGAGGCCGGTCTTCGCGACCCACAGTGCGTGATTCATCGCATGACTCCCAGGCTCTAGCCGAGCCTCATCAGCTCCGCGGAGGCGCGATCGTTCTGCTCCGCGGTATCCATCAGCTTCACCTGCAGCTCGAAGCCGCGGGCGCTCTCGATCATTCGGACCATCTCCTCGACGACGCTGACGTTGCTGCCCTCGAGCATGCCGGAGCGCACGCGCACGTCGGCGTCGGCCGGCGGGGCCGGCAGGCCCTCGGCCATCCTGAGCAGACCGTCCTCGCCGCGGCGCAGGTCCGCAGGCGGCGGATTGACGAGCCGGATCCGCTCGATCGCGACGAGGCCCGCGGCGTCCTGGCCGAGCGGCCGGATGCTGACGGTGCCGTCGACGCCGATCTCGAGCGACTCGAACGGCGGCAACGCGATCGGTCCGCCGTCGCCGAGCACGGGGTGGCCCGAACGGGTCGTGAGCATCCCGAGCGCGTCGACGACGAGATCGCCGGCGCGCGTGTACGCCTCGCCGCCGTCCGGCGCCTGCACGGCGATGAAGCCGTCGCCGTCGATCGCGACGTCGAGGTCGCGGCCCGTCGACACGAGCGCGCCCGGCGTGAAATCGACGCCGTAGCCCTGCGTCACCGCGTACGCGCGCGCGGCCGCATGCCCGGGCCCTGCGAGCCCGACGTGCGTCGAGGCCGCGAGCGTCGCGCGGAAGCCGGTCGTCGACGCGTTCGCGAGGTTGTGCGTCGCGACGGCCTGCGCGATCTGCGCCTCGCGCGCGCCGCTCATCGCGACGTAGAGGAATCGGTCCACGGGCTATGCTCAGCGAATGTTGATGATCGTCTGCGTGACCGCGTCGGCCGTGCTGATCACCTGCGAGTTCGCCTGGAAGTTGCGTTGCGCGGTGATCAGGTTCACGAGCTGCTCGGCGATGTCGACGTTCGACGCCTCGAGGCCGCCCGACTGCACGAGACCGAAGTCGGCGTTGCCCGCGACGCCGAGCAGCGGGTCACCGGCCGCGAACGTTTCGACCCACTGGTTGTCGCCGACCTGCTGCAGGCCCTGCGGGTTCGAGAAGTTCGCGACCGCGACCTGGCCGAGCGGCAGCGACTGCCCGTTCGTGAAGCGGGCCGACACGACGCCCGTCTTGTCGATGTCGATGCCGGTCAGGCGGCCGCTCGAGTAGCCGTCTTGCCTCAGCCCGTTGATCGTGCTGGCGGTGCCGTACTGCGTCGCGCGCGTGAAGTCGAACTCGATCGAGATCGGGGACGCGCCGTTCGCGGGCGTATACGCGCCGAAGTTCACGGTGCCCGTGGGCGTCACGACCGATCCGGACGAGTCGAACGCGAGCGTCACGGCGCTGCCGACCTGCTGGCCGTCGAGCGAGAGATACCCTTCCCAGGTCGACCCGCCGATCGGGCGGAAGAAGAGCTGTGCCGCATGCGATTGCCCGAGCGAATCGTAGACCGTGAGCGACGTCGTGAACGCGTAGCTCGCCGGGTCTTCGGTATCGAACGGGATGGCCGACAGGTCCTCGGCGTTCGCCGCGAGGTTGAACTCGGCCTCGACGCGGGTCGTCTGCCGCGGGGGCGAATCGGTCGTCGCGAGGCGCAGGTCGGTGAGCGCGCCGGTCTCGAACGTGCCGGCGAGCAGGTCGCGCACGGGATACGCCTGCAGGCGCTGCCCGCTCGCGTTCACGACGTAGCCGTCGCGGTCGATCTGGAACGCGCCTTCGCGCGTGTAGCTCCGCGCACCGTTGTCGTCGAGGACGAAGAAGCCCTTGCCGGACAGCGCGAGGTCGAGGTTGTTGCCGGTGAAGTTGATGTTGCCCTGCGTGAACTGCTGGGTGACCGCGGCGAGCTTCACGCCGGAGCCGACCGCCGTGCGGCTGATGCCGGAATAGGCGACGGCGAAGACGTCCGCGAACTCGGCACGCGACTGCTTGAAGCCCGTCGTGCCCGCGTTCGCGATGTTGTGCCCCGTGACCCGGAGGTCCGCCGACGCGGCGTTCAGCCCGCTCAAAGCCGTACGAAAAGGCATAGATGCTCTCCTTTGCTTTCGCTTTCGCGCCGGCGCCTCTGCCGGCACCTCGAGGCGCAGCGCCCGTGATCGTTCACGCGATGCTTCTGACGCTCGTAAGATCGACGACGCCGAGACCGGTCACCGTCAACGACACGCCGCCGGCGCCGCCGGTGCTCACGCTCTCGACGCGACCGGCGACGAGCACTTCGAGCTCGTACGATTCGCCGCCGACGTCGCCGAGCGCGCGCACCTCGTAGAAGCCCGGTGCGGCGCGCTCGCCGTCGGGCAGCGTGCCGTCCCATTCGATCGCGCCCTCGTCGTCGACCGGCAGCGTCGCGAGCTTCTGCCCGTAGAGGTCGTAGATCTCGACCGCGACGTTCGTCGTGCCGTCCGGGATCTCGACGCTCGCGCGCAGGCGTCCGTCCGGCGGCAGCCACGCCTCCCGCGCCGCGACGCGCACCTCGCGGTCGACGAGCGATGCGGCCTGCAGCGTCTGCGCGCCGCGGAACGCGTCGCCCAGCTCCGCGAGCGACTTCTGCATGTCGCCGATGCCGGAGACCGTGCCGAACTGCGCGATCTGGCCGAGGAACTCGCCGCTTTCCATCGGCTTGAACGGATCCTGATTGCGCAGCTGCGTGATCATCAGCTCGAGAAACTCTTCCTGCCCGAGGCGGTTCTTCGCGCTCGTGCCCGCCGTGCCCGTGAGCCCGAGCCGGCCGAGCGTGTCAGTGTCGATTGCGTTCGTCATCGGATCGACTTCCTCCGGCTCGATCAGCGCTGCCCGAGCTGCAACGTGCGCAGCATCAGCTGCTTCACGGTGCTCGCGACCTCGACGTTGTTCTGGTAGCTGCGCGCGGCAGAGATCATGTTCGCCATCTCCTCGACGGTGCTGATCGCCGGGAAATAGACGTAGCCGTTCTCGTCGGCGAGCGGATGGCCCGGCAGGTGCTCGACCCGCGGCGGGCGCTGACTCTCGACGATGCCGAGCACCTGCACGCCGGGCAGCGGGTCCTGCGCCGCGCCCCGCTCGCCGCGCAGCAGCGCGGCGAAGACCGGCTGGCGCAAGCGATACACGCCTTCGGCGCTCGAGCTCGCGACCTCGGCGTTCGCGATGTTGCTCGCGACGGTGTTGAGGCGCGTCGACTGCGCGGAAAGCGCCGAGCCCGCGATGTCGAAGATGCGAAACAGACTCACGATGGCCTCCTTGGGATCACTCGCCGCGCAGCGCCTTTCGCAGGCCGTCGATGCGCGCCGCGAGGAAATCGAGACTCGCCTGATAGCGCACCGCCGCCTCGGCGAACGCGGTCTGCTCGAGCTCGGCGTCGACGGTGTTGCCGTCGAGCGCGGGCTGGTTCGGCACGCGGTACTTGAGCTCTTCCGCGGCCGCCGCGCGCCCCGCCAGGTGGCGGTCGTGCGTTCGCTCGAGCCGCGCGGCGGTCGCTTCACGAAGGGCGCTGCGAAAATCGATGTCGCGGGCCTTGTAGCCCGGCGTATCGGCATTCGCCATGTTCGCCGCGAGCACCTCGAGCCGGCGCGCGCCGAGCGCGAGCGCCTTTGGATGTATGCCGAGCGCGGCGTCGATCAGCTTGCTCATGATCGGAACATTCCCGAATCGCGTTTCGCGGGTCAGGAGCAAGCTCCGTGCCAGAGGGCCGATTTCGCCCTGCGCGCCCGAAGGTTCGCGGGCGCCGGGCGCCGAACGGACGAAGGGGAAGCCGGAAAAGCGGCAACGAGTTGCCGCCGGGCGGCAAGAGATTGCCGTCCTTGCCGCAGCGGACCGGTAATCGTGCCGCTGCGCGAACCGCTGTCGCGGTGGTCGTTACGCGCGCGCTCGCGTGCTCGCCGCTCCGCGCACCGGTGCGCCGATGTACGCCATCACGGCGCGCGCGAGCTCGTCCGGCTCGAACTTCGCGAGCAGCTGGTCCGCGCCAGCCGCGAGGCACGCCTGGCGATTGAACACGCCGCTCAGCGACGAATGCATCATCACGTACAGGTGCGCGAGCCGCGGGTTCTGGCGGATCTCGCGGACGAGCGTGTAGCCGTCCATCTGCGGCATCTCGATGTCCGAGATCACCATCGCGATACGCTCGTCGATGTTCCCCTCGTCGGCCCAGTCGACCAGCTTTTCGAGGGCCTGCTTGCCGTCGCCGACGAGAACCGCCTCGACGCCGATATCCTCGAGCGCGCGGCGGATCTGCGCGCGCGCGACGGCGGAGTCGTCGGCGACGAGCGCGCGGCGCGGCCGGCCGACGGGGATGTCCCTCGCTTCGGCGGCGACCGGTGCGGAGACGCCGGGCGCCGGGCCGATCACGAGATCGAGCACGCGCTCGACGTCGATGATCTGGACGAGCTGGCTCTCGTAGTACGTGATCGCCGTCACGTAGCTCCGCTCCGGATCGTCCGTCGGCGGAGGCCGCACCTGATCCCAGCCGGCGTTGATGATCCGCTCGATGCCGCTCACGTGGAGCCCCTGGACCGAGCGGCTGAACTCCGTCAGCACGACATAGCGCGCTTCCTCGGGCGCGAGCGACGGCAGGCCGATCGCGCGCGCGACGTCGAGCACCGGCACGGTCGCCCCGCGCACGCGCGCGAGCCCCGCGACGAGGGGGTGCGCGTGCGGGAACCGGCGAAGCGGCGGACTGTGAACCACTTCACGCACCTTGAACACATTGATGCCGTAAAGCTGACTCGACGGCCCGAGCCGGAACAGCAAGAGCTCGAGCCGGTTCTCGCCGATGAGACGCGTCAAACGATCGACGCTTGCAAGCACGTGCGCCATGGCCTCGTTATCGGCGCGACGAGCGAAAGCTGTAGCGCGGGCCCGCGAAATCGCCGACCGCGCGTGCTGAAATCCGGAGTGGCACGCTTATTGCTTTCCGGTTCCGAACATTTGCTTCGTCGAAACGGTTGCGGATGAACAAAGGAACGTATCGCCGGCTCGCCGCGCTCGCCGCCCTCGTGCTCGCGGCTGCAACCGCGGCCGGCGCGGAGCTCGAGGACCACGCGCGCATTCGCTCGCTGGCCGAGGCGCACGCGCTCGAGGCCGCACGCTCGTTCGCGCCGGCCGGCGCACGCGTGTCCGTCGAGGCCGCGCGGCTCGACCCGCGGTTGCGGCTCGCCGCGTGCCCCGTCGTCCCGGAGACGTTCTCCGCGCCCGGGCACGGCCTCGCGGCGCTCGCGAGCATCGGCGTGCGCTGCCCCGCGACGCCGGGCTGGTCGCTGTACGTTCCGGTCGAGGTCGAGGTCCTCGTCGACGTCGTCGTGCTGGCCGCGCCGGCCGCGACCGGCGAAGCGCTCGCCGCCTCGGATCTCAGGCTCGAGCCGGCGAACGTCGTGCGCCTCGGCGCCGGATATTTGACGCGGATCGAGGATGCCGAAGGGCAGGTGTTGAAGCGCCCCGTGCGTCCGGGAACCGTGCTGACCGCCGCGCTGCTCGAACGGCCGACGCTCGTGCGCCGCGGCCAGCGCGTCGAGCTCGTGGCCGGCGGCGCCGCGCTGGCGGTGCGCTCCGAGGGCGAGGCATTATCGGATGCCGCGGAAGGCGAGCGCGTGCGGGTTCGGAACGTTCGCTCCCGCACCGTCGTCGAGGGCGTCGTCGCGGCCGACGGCACGGTGCGGATCGGCGGCTGAGCCCGGGCTAAAGATCTTCCGGCCGCGGCCGATAACCGAACCAGGTCGTTCGCGCATCTCGAACGGCGACGACAGGAAGGGAGACAACATGGAGATTCGCAACGGCACGAAGATCGACGCCGGGCGCGACGCGGCGAGCGGCGTCAAGCCGACCGGGAGCCGCGCCGGCACCCGCGCACAGGGTGCAAAAGAGGCGCCCGCGTCGGCCACCGGCGATCGCGTCACGTTGACCGATACCGTGCAGCGCCTCCTCCGGAGCGCAGGAAGCGAAGGCGAAGCCCCGGTCGACTCGAGCAGAGTCGCCGAGATACGCGCCGCGATCGAGAACGGCACGTATCGGATCGACTCGCGCAAGGTCGCGGAGGCGCTGATCGCGCTCGACAACCCGCGACGCTGATACCCATCGTGGTCGACACCGTCGTGACCGCTGCCGTCGATTCTCATGCGACGCAGACCGTCTCGCCCGACGCCGCACGCCCGGGCGACGCCGACGGCGCGGCGCTCGACGCGCTGCTCGACGCGCTCGGGCGCCTCGAGGACGCGATTGCGCGCGAAGCCGCCGCGCTCGCGGCGGCCGACACCGCGCCGCTGCTCGATGCGGTCGACGACAAGCGCCGTGCGCTCGCGACCGTCGAGGCGCTGATGCGGCAACCGTCGCTCGCCGTGCTGCTCTCGGGCGGCGGCCGCGAAGCCGCGTCGCTCGCGCAATCGCCGACGTGGCCGCGGATCCTCGACAAGCTCGCCGCGTGCCGCACCGCGAACGACGCGGTCGGCGGCGTGCTCGCCGCGGCCCGCCGGAGCACGGAGGCGAGCCTCAAGTGGCTCGGCCTCGCCGCGGACGAAGCTACCTACGCCCACACCGGCACCGGCCGAGGCCCCGCTCCTCGCGACCTCGCCGTCTGCTGATCCCGCCGCAATCGCAGCAGCGCACCGAGCGCGTCGTCACACGACCGCTCGAAGCGAGCGTTCGCTTGCCTTGACGTCGCCGTGCGCGCGAGCGCTCGCGCGCTGCGAAAAACGCGAACTCGTCACCGTTCTCGCGCTAAAGCCTCGCCGTGATCCGCCGATACAACCGCGTGTGGTTTTCACGGCGGAATCCCGAATGATCGAACACCGGTTGCCCGAGCAGATCGACATTCGCCGAATCGCGGAGCTTCATCGCGCGCTCGCCGCGCTGATCGCTTCGGCCGACGACGACGTCGCGCTCGACGCCGCCGGCGTCGCACGCATCGACACGGCCGGCGTGCAGCTCCTCGCGGCCGCGATGCGCTCGGCGGGGAGCCCGCGAGTCGTGCTGACCGATCCGTCGCCGTGCGTCGCCGAGGCCTTCGAGGCGCTCGGCCTCGCTCATCTGTTGAACAGCTGATAAGGCAATCTCATGGCAAAGATTCTCGCAGTCGATGACTCGGCCTCGTTGCGGCAGATGGTGGCCTTCACGCTCAAGGAAGCCGGACACGAAGTCTTCGAGGCGGCCGACGGCGTCGAGGCCCTCGACCTCGCGCGCAACACCGCGGCCGACCTCGTGATCTCGGACGTCAACATGCCGCGCATGGATGGCATCTCGCTCGTGCGCGAGCTGCGCGGGCTCCCAGGCTACAAGTTCACGCCGATCCTGCTCCTGACGACCGAGTCGAGCGACGACAAGAAGCAGGCCGGCAAGGCGGCGGGCGCGACCGGCTGGCTCGTCAAGCCGTTCGATCCGGAGGCGTTGCTGACGACGATCAGGCGCGTGCTCGGCTGACGCGAAAGAGCGATTCGACGCCGGTCATGAGCATCGACCTGTCGCAGTTCGTCCAGGCGTTCCTCGACGAGAGCTTCGAGGGCCTGGACCTGATGGAAAGCGAGCTGCTCGACGACGAGATCCTCGATACCTCGCGCAACGGCGAGCGCATCAACACCATCTTTCGCGCCGCGCATTCGATCAAGGGCAGCGCGGGCACGTTCGGCTTCGGCTTCGTCGGTGAGTTCACGCACGGCGTCGAGACGCTGCTCGATCAGGTCCGCAGCGGCCGACGCGCGCTGACCGAGGAAGCGCGAGCGCTGCTGCTCGAGGCGGTCGATCGGATACGCGAGATGCTGATCGCCGCGCGCGACGGCAGCCCGCTCGACCGCGACGCCGTCGAGCAAACCCGTAGCGCGATCGGCGCGCTGCTCGAGACCGAGGAAGGCGCCGCGACGGCAGCGGGAGACGGGACAGAGAAGCGCGCGAAGGCGTCCGCCCCCGCGCGCTGGAACATACGCTTCTTGCCGCACCGGTCGCTGTTCGCGACCGGCAACGACCCGCTCCGGATCTTCGGCTACCTGCGCGACCTCGGCACGCTCGAGCTTTCCTGTGACGACGCCGCGCTGCCGGCGCTCGCCGAGCTCGACCCCGAGTCGTGCTACCTCCGCTGGACGCTCGAGCTCACGGGACCCGCGGCCGAGGCGCAGGTGCGCGAGGCATTCGAGTGGGTCGAGGATCAGTGCGACCTCGAGGTCAGCAGGATCGACGCGTCCGCGCAACGCGCGGCGGATGCGTCGCCCGGCGCCGCGGCGGCGACGGACGCGTCGGGCGCCCCGGCGGCAACCGACGCCGACGAGCCCGCGTCGGCGGACGCGGCGCAGGCGGGACGCGCGGGCGCCGATCGCCGCCGCACGGCCGATCGCCGCAACGACTCGGGCTCGATCCGCGTCGCCGTCGAGAAGATCGATCACCTCGTGAACCTCGTCGGCGAGCTCGTGATCAGCCAGGCGATGCTCGAGACGATCGCGCGGGCCGACGTCGACGAATTCGACGCCGTGCACCTCGAGCGGCTGAGGCAGGGCCTCGCGCAGCTCGAGCGCAACACGCGCGAGCTGCAGGAGGCGGTGCTCGGCGTCCGCATGATTCCGATCAGCTTCGTGTTCAGCCGGCTTCCGCGCGTCGTGCGCGATCTCGCCGCGAGGCTCGGCAAGGAGGTCGATCTCGTCCTCGAGGGCGAGGAGACCGAGCTCGACAAGGGCGTCATCGAGAAGCTCGTCGATCCCCTGACGCACATGGTCCGAAACGCGATCGACCACGGCATCGAGAAGCCGGACGCGCGGGAGCGCGCCGGCAAGCCGCGGGCGGGCACGCTCAAGCTGCGCGCCGCGCATCAGGGCGGGAACATCGTGATCGAGATCTCGGACGACGGCGCCGGCCTGAACCGCGAGCGGATCCTCGCGAAGGCGGCCGAGAGGGGCCTGCCCGTGCCGGAGAACCCGTCGGACCGCGACGTCTGGCAGCTCATCTGCAAGCCGGGGTTCTCGACGGCCGAGCAGATCACCGACGTGTCCGGACGCGGCGTCGGCATGGACGTCGTCCGCCAGAACATCGAATCGCTGAACGGCCGTCTCGAGATCGACTCGACGCAGGGGCAAGGCACGCGGATGACGATCCGTCTGCCGCTGACGCTCGCGATCCTCGACGGCATGTCGGTGCGCGTCGGCGACGAGATCTTCATCGTGCCGCTGACCGCGATCCTCGAGTCGCTGCAGCCGAAGCCGGAGCAGCTCTACACGATCTCGGGCCGCGGACGCGTCCTCAACCTGCGCGGCGACTACGTGCCGCTCTTGTCGCTCCGCGACGTGTTTCATCTGCCGTCGAACCGCGAGCAGGCCGAGGACGGCATCGTCGTCGTCGTCGAGTCGGCGGAGGACCGCGCGGCGCTCTTCGTCGACGAGCTGATCGCGCAGCACCAGGTCGTGATCAAGAGCCTCGAGACGAACTACCGGCGCGTGCCGGGCATCTCCGGGGCGACGATCCTCGGCGACGGCCGCGTCGCGCTGATCCTCGACGTCGACATGCTGACGCAGATGCATTGAGCGCCGGGATGCCGCGGCGAGCGCGGGCGCTCGTGCCCCGCAGCGGCCGCGCGACGCAAACGCTTCGACAGCTCGATTTGGGAGTGGAACGGTCATGAATGCCGCCCAGCAACGGGAAGACGCACGCAGCGCGGAAACGCGCCGGGAGCTTCTGCTCTTCCGGCTCGGCCAGGAAGAGTACGGGATCGACATCCTGAGCGTGCAGGAGATTCGCCGCTACGAGGCCGTGACGCGCCTCGTCAACACGCCCGAGCACATCAAGGGCGTGATCAACATGCGGGGCACGATCGTGCCGATCGTGGACCTGCGCATCAAGTTCAATCTTCCGGTCGTCACGTACGACGAGTTCACCGTCGTCGTGATCCTCAACGTCGCGAAGCGGGTGGTCGGCGTCGTCGTCGACGCGGTCTCCGACGTCGTCACGATCACCGAGGACGACTTGAAGCCCGCGCCGGAGTTCGGCGCACAGGTCGACGACGACTACCTCGACGGTCTCGCGACCGTGGACGACCGGATGATCATCGTTCTCGACATCGAGTCGCTGATAACCACGCCCGAGCTCGGGCTCATCGACGAGGCCTCCGCGCAATGAGATACGCAATCAAACTTCCCGCTTTCGCCTTGAAGGCGCCCGACGTGCTCCGCAAGATCACGATCAAGGCCAGGCTGGGCTTCCTGATCGTGCTGATGTCGCTCGGCATGATCCAGGTCGGCTTCCTCGGCCTGAACGGCATGCGCAGCGTCGAGAGCGGCCTGGAAAGCGTCTACTCGGATCAGCTCCTGCCGTCGCAGCAGATCGGAACTATCAACGATCTGATGCGCGCCGACATCGAGGCGCTGTACAAGATGGCGCTGCTCGATCCGCGGCTCAACGGCGGCGAAGCGGACATGGACGCCGTCGCCGATTACGTCGGCGACATCGAGGCGAACATCGAGTTCACCGGCCAGCTCTGGGACGCGTACATGAAGACGGATCGCTCGTCCGAGGAGCAGTCGCTCGCGCGGGCGTTCCAGGAGGCACGTCAGACCTACCTCGACGAGGGCCTGATGCCGGCGGTGCGCCTGTTCGAGTCCGGCGACTTCGCGGCGGGCGTGCAGCAGCTCGAGGAGACGATCCGCCTCTACGAGGATGCCGCGTTCGCGTCGCAGGATCTTCTCTCGCTGCAGATCGAGGACGCGAAGAAGATCTACGAGGGCGCCCAGAAGAGCTACGGCGAGATGCGCAGCACGACCCTCGTCGGCTCGGCCGTCGGCGTCCTCGTTGCGATCGTGATCGGCCTCCTGATCATCCGCGCGATCGTGCGGCCCGCGAAGCACGCGGCGGAGATCTTCGAGCGCATCGGCCAGGGCCAGCTCGACTCGGAGATCAAGATCAAGGCCGACGACGAGATGGGCCGCATCCTGAGCAACCTGCGCGACATGCAGCAGCGGCTGTCCGAACGGCTCGAGGTCGAGCGCCGTCAGGCCGCCGAGAACCGCCGGATCCGCGACGCGCTCGAGGCGGTGAGCGGCGCCGTCATGATCGCCGATCCCTCTCTCGGCATCATTCACGTCAACCCGGCCGCACGGCGCCTCTTCTCCGACCACGAGGAGGCCTTCCGCCGCGACCTGCCGGACTTCGGCGCCGAGGCGATCGTCGGCAGCAAGATCGACGTCTTCCATCGCGACCCGGAGCGGGTCCGCGAGATTCTCGCGAACCTCACCGAGAGCTACTCGGAGACCATCGTGCTCGGCGGGCGGACGCTGCGCCTGATCACGAGCCCGGTCTTCAACGACGAGGGCGAGCGGCTCGGCTACGTCGTCGAATGGGAGGACCGCACGGAGCAGGTCGACGCGGAGCGTGACGTCGAGGCGATCGTCGCCGCGGCCGCGGAGGGCGATTTCGCGCGGCGCATGGACGTCTCGAAGGCGACCGGCTTCTTCCGCGTGCTCGGCGAGTCGGTCAACAAGCTCATGGACGTCACCGACCGCAACCTCAAGGAGGTCGTGCGCGTGCTCGAATGCCTCGCGCGCGGCGACCTGACCGAGCGGGTCGAAGGCGAGTTCAGCGGAGCGTTCGCGCAGCTTCAGCAGAGCACGAACGACTCGATCGAGCAGCTCGAGCAGCTGATCGGCCAGGTGCGGACCGCGGGCGACGCGATCGCGGGCGCCTCGAGCGAGATCGCCGCCGGCAACACGAACCTGTCGCAGCGGACCGAGGAGCAGGCCGCGAGCCTCGAGGAAACCGCGTCGAGCATGGAGGAGATGACGACGACGGTGAAGCAGAACGCGGACAACGCTCGCCAGGCGAACCAGCTCGCGCAAGGCGCGCGCGACGTCGCGAACAAGGGCGGCGAGAAAGTCCGCGAGGTCATCTCGAGCATGAACGCGATCACCGAGAGCGCGCGCAAGATCGAGAACATCATCTCCGTGATCGACGGCATCGCGTTCCAGACGAACATCTTGGCGCTCAACGCGGCCGTCGAGGCGGCGCGCGCCGGCGAGCAGGGCCGCGGCTTCGCGGTCGTCGCCGGCGAGGTCCGCACGCTCGCGCAGCGCTCGGCCGAGGCGGCGAAGGAGATCAAGGCGCTGATCACCGACTCGGTCAGGAACGTCGAGAACGGCAGCTCGCTCGTCGAGGACGCCGGACGGACGATGGAGGAGATCGTCAACGCGATCAAGCGCGTGACGGACATCATGAGCGAGATCTCGGCCGCGTCCGTCGAGCAGAGCCAGGGCATCGAGCAGGTCAACGCGACGATCACGCAGCTCGACGAGATGACGCAGCAGAACGCGGCGCTCGTCGAGCAGGCGACGGCGGCGGCCGGCGCGATGGAGGAGCAGGCGCGGCTCCTGATGCACGCGGTCAGCGTCTTCCGCATGCGCGCCGGCGCGGAGAGCGAGGGCGAGGAAGGCTTGCAGGTCCCCGTCGCCGACGACGGCTCCGCGGACGAGCGGAGCGCGGGGACGGCGTCGAAGCGCGGCAAGCGCAGGAAGCCGGCCGCCGCTTCGAACGGGCGGGAGCCGAGCCCGCGCGTCGACACGGTCCGCAAGCTCGTCGCGGCGCCCGCGGTGACGACGACCGGCGACGACGAGTGGACGGAGTTCTGATCGACGATCGTTCGCCGACCGCATGCGCGCGCCCCATCGCAACTCCCCCGCCCGGCCGTCGCCGGGCGGGAACGGGCAGGACGCGGCCCTTCCGCGTCCCGCCCGCGAGTTCCGCTTCGACGATCGCGATTTCGAGCGCGTCCGACGGCTGATCTATGCCCATGCAGGGATAAGCCTCGGTGAATCGAAGCGCGACATGGTCTACGGCCGCGTCACGCGGCGGCTGCGTGCGCTGAAGCTCAGGAGCTTCGCCGAGTACCTCGCGCGGCTCGAATCGGACGCGGCCGAGTTCGAAGAGTTCGTCAACTCGCTGACGACGAACCTGACGGCCTTCTTCCGCGAGGATCACCACTTCCCGATCCTCGCGGAGCTGCTGCGCCGGCATGCCGCAGACGGCCCGGTGTCGCTCTGGTCCGCCGCGTGCTCGACCGGCGAGGAGGCCTACTCGATGGCAATCACGGCGATCGAGACGCTGGGTCCGAATCCGCGCGTGCGCATCCTCGGCACGGATCTCGACACTCGCGCGGTGCGCACCGCCGACCTCGGCATCTACCCGCTCGAGCGCGTCGAGAAGGTCGGCGCGGAGCGGCTGAAGCGCTTCTTCCTGAAGGGAACGGGCGAGAAGACCGGCTACGCGCGGGTACGCCCCGAGGTGCGTGCCCTGGTGCGCTTTCGCCCGATGAACCTGATGACGCCTGCCTGGCCGATCCGCGGCCCGTTCCACGCGATCTTCTGCCGCAACGCGATGATCTATTTCGATCGCGCTGCGCAACGGCGCGTGCTCGAGCGCTTCCGGCCGCTGCTCCATCCCGACGGGCGCCTGTTCGCGGGCCATGCGGAAGGGCTGTCGCATTGCGGGGATCTGTTCGAGCCCGAGGGCCGGACGGTCTATCGGCCGGTCGGCGAAACGTCGATGCGATGACCGCGCGCACGCCCGGCCCCGGCCGATCGACCTACTACGACGCCCGTCTCGGAAGGCGCGTGCACACGCTCGCGCCCGGCTGCTTCCACGTCGCGACGGCCGACGAGCTGATCTCGACGTTGCTCGGGTCGTGCGTCGCCGCGTGCATCTACGACCCGTTGCGTGCGATCGGCGGAATGAATCATTTCCTGCTGCCCGACGGCGGCCCCGGCGACCGGGACGGCGCTCCGATCTCGAGCAGCAACCGCTACGGAGTGTTCGCGATGGAGAGCCTGATCAACGCGCTGCTCGCCCGCGGAGCGAGCAAGGCGCGGCTCAAAGTGAAGCTGTTCGGCGGCGGTCGGATACTCTCCCGACTGTCCGACGTCGGCGCGCGCAACATCGAGTTCGTGCGCCGTTTCGTCGAGACCGAGCGGCTGCCGATCGAGGCCGAGGATCTCGGCGGCGAGCAGGCACGCCGCGTGCTGATGTTCCCGGCGACGGGCCGCGTCCGCGTGCGCAAGCTCCCGATGCTCGGCACGCGAGACATCGGCCTCGAGGAGACTCGCTACCTCGAGAGCGTCGCGCCGCCGAAAGGCTCCGTCGAGCTCTTCTGACATGTCGGTCCGAGACGCGAGCCAGAGCATGACGAGCTCCGCGAGACCGATCCGCGTTCTCGTCGTCGACGACTCGGCGCTGGTCCGCCAGCTGCTGACGGCCGTGCTCAGCGAAGATCCGGGCATCGAGGTCGTCGGCACGGCGAGCGACCCCTACCGGGCGCGCGAGCAGATCAAGCGGCTCCGGCCCGACGTGCTGACGCTCGACGTCGAGATGCCGCGCATGGACGGGCTCACGTTCCTGCGCAACCTGATGCGGCTTCATCCGCTGCCCGTCGTGATGGTGTCGTCGCTGACGGAGAAGGGCGCGGAGGCGACGCTCGACGCGCTCGCGCTCGGCGCCGTCGACTTCGTGACGAAGCCCCGGATCGACATCCAGGACGGGCTGAACGCGCTCGCGGAGGAGATTCGAGCGAAGGTCCGCGCGGCGGCGGCGGCGCGGATCTTCCCGGCGCCCGCGCCGCCGGCGGCGAAGACCGACGCGACCGGCGCGCTCCGGGCCCCGGTACGGCGCCATCTCCGTACGACGGACCGCGTGATCGCCCTCGGCGCGTCGACGGGCGGCACGGAGGCGATCCGCGAGGTGCTCTGCCGGCTTCCGCCCGACGCGCCCGGCGTCGTCATCGCGCAGCACATCCCGGCCGCGTTCAGCGGACCGTTCGCGCGGCGCGTCGACAAGCTCGCGGCGATCACGGTGAAGGAAGCGGAGCACGCCGAGACCGTGCTGCCGGGGCATGCGTACGTCGCGCCCGGCGGCCGGCACCTGCGCGTGTCGCGCAGCGGCGGCCGCTACGTCCTGCACGTCGGCGACGACGAGCCGGTCAACCACCATCGGCCGAGCGTCGACGTGCTGTTCACGTCGCTCGCCGAGGCGGCCGGGCCGAACGCCGTCGCCGCGCTCCTGACCGGAATGGGCAGCGACGGCGCGCGGGGCCTGCTCGCGCTGCGCGAGGCCGGCGCGCGCACGTTCGCGCAGGACCAGGCGACGAGCGTCGTCTGGGGCATGCCCGGCGAGGCGATGCGGATCGGTGCCGCCGAGCGCGCGGTCCCGTTGCCGGAGCTCGCGGACGTGCTGCTCGCGCACGTCGGCGCAGCGTCGCCGGAGCCGCAAGTTTGCGAGGCTAAGGTTTGCGAAGCTGCGGCCGATAAAGCGGTACCCACGGATTCTCCTGCCTGATGCGGAACACGATGAAACTCAACAAGGTGCTCTCACGTTTCCTGCTCGCGGCGTCGACCGGCCTTGCGCTGTCGGCGCTGATCGCAGCGGTCGCGGCCGAGACGTGGTCGGCCGCAACGCTCGCAGCGCTCGCCGCCGTCGCGGCCGGCGCCGCGGCATGGCTGCACTGGCGGACCGGTGCGGCGGACGACGACGGTGGCCGGATCGCCGACGTGCTCGGCGTGCTCGACCGCACCCTCGACCGTGACGTCGAGGGGATCGAGGCGGAGATCCACCGCGTTCAGAACCTGATCGGCGAGGCGGTCGCCGAGCTTTCGCGAAACTTCAATCGGCTGCACGGCATCGCGCGATCGCAGGCGGAGCTGCTCGAGGCGAGCCTGTCGGCAGACGGCTCGTCGGTCGCGAACGCCGCGGGCGACAAGGCGCCGGCCGAAGCGCTGCAAAGCTTCATGGACGCGCTCGTCCACGTCAGCAGCCAGAGCGTCGCGATGGCGAACGATACGGAGCGGATGCTCGGTCATCTGCACGGCATCTTCCGCGTGCTCGAGGAAGCGAGAACGCTCGCCGAGCAGACGAACCTGCTTGCGCTGAACGCGAGCATCGAGGCGGCGCGCGCCGGCGAGGCCGGCCGCGGCTTCGCGGTCGTCGCCGACGAGGTGCGGAAGCTCTCGCAGCGCTCCGCGGAGTTCAACGAGCAGATCCGCGAGCGCGTCGAGGAGACGCGCGAGGCCGTCGCCCGCGTCCAGGAGAACGCGCGCGCGCTCGCCGCGGTCGATCTCGAGCAGACGACCCGCGAGAAGGAGCGGATCGGCGAGACGCTGAAGCGCGCCGAGGCCGCACGCAGCGAGATCCGCGCGAAGCTGAAGACCGAGCTCGCACCGATCAACGACGAGCTGAAGCGAGCCGTCGGCGACGCGGTCCGCTCCCTCCAGTTCGAGGACATCTCGTCGCAGTCGCTCGGCGCGGCCGTCGAAGCGATTGCACGGCTGACCGACCTCAGGGTCGAGGTCCACAGCGCGGTCCGTCAGAAGGCCGGCGGCGCGATGCTGTCTCACCTCGCGGAACGGCTCAAGGCGCTCGAGAAGCGCTTTCCCGAGTCCGCGAGCCGCCGCGTGAGCCAGACCAGCATGCAGCAGGGGACCGTCGAGCTGTTTTGACCGGTCGCCGCGCGTCCCGCGCGACCGGCCGCCAGGCGGCTAAAGATCGCGCGGGACGCGCCGATACAGTGCGGTGCGGAGGGCCGACGGCCGCCGACATCGAATCGAGCCCACAAAGTCGGAGGAATACACACTATGTTGAAACGCTTGTCCTGCCTCGTCGCCGTATCCGCCGTGCTCGGCGGGCCGGCGTTCGCTTGCGACTACCCGGCAGGAGATATCGGCGAGCTCCCGCGCGGAGCGACCGCGACGCAGCAGGAGATCGATGCGGCGCGCCAGCGGGTCGCCGCGTACGTCAGGCAGCTCGAGGAATACGCGGCCTGCATGGACGGTCGGCCGGGCGGCAGCCGTGACCGCGACCGCGCGATCGAGGAAGCCCAGCGCGTCGCCGAGCGGATGAACCGGGAGATTCGCCAGTTCAACCGGTCGATGCAGCTGCGTCAGGCCTCGACCTAGAGCCGACGTTCGATCGCGACGACCGCTTGCGGCCTCGCCGGACGGTCCGGCGAGGCCGCGCCGTCGTCTATCTGAATGCGTCCTTGAGCGCACGCGTCCGCGCGAAGACGTCGACGTCGGAGGCGCTCGGCAGGCCGATCGTGTCGCGGAGCGCCGGGCTCCGTGCGCGCAGGAACGGGTTCGTCGCTTTCTCGAGCCCGACCGTCGTCGGCACCGTCGGACGGCCCGCCGCACGCAGCCGCTCGACCTCCTCGGCACGGCGCCTCAACGCCTCGTTGCCGGGCTCGACGCTGAGCGCGAAGCGCGCGTTCGCCTGCGTGTATTCGTGCGCGCAGTAGAGCCGGGTGTCGTCGGGCCACGCGGCAATCTTGCCGAGCGACGCCCACATCTGGGCCGGCGTCCCCTCGAACAGCCTGCCGCAGCCCATCGCGAACAGCGTGTCCCCGACGAACGCGATCCGGTCGTCCGGGAAGTGATACACGATATGCCCCCGTGTATGCCCCGGCGTCTCGTGCACGACCACGCGCCGGGAGCCGAGCTCGAGCTCGTCTCCGTCGGACACGCCGATGTCGATGCCGGGGATCCTCGCCGCGTCGGACTTCGGACCGATGATTCGGCAGCCGGTCTTCGCCTTGATCTCGAGATTTCCGCCGGCGTGATCGCCGTGATGGTGCGTGTTCAGGATGTAGGTCAGCGCCCAGCCCCGCGCGTCGAGCTCGCGAAGAATCGGCGCGACCTCGGGCGTGTCGATCGCGGCGGTCGCACCGGTATCGGGGTCGTGGACGAGGAAACCGTAGTTGTCCGCGAGGCACGGGAACATGTGCACCTGGATCTCGCTCATCGAAAGCCTCCGTCCGTCGTCGTCGCGCGCCGCCCGGGCGAGGCACGAGCATCGCTCGTGCTGCGGCCCGGCCCATGGAGGCCAGCCTCGGCCGCCGCGGCCGGCCCGCCGCCGCCCGAGCCGTTCGGGCGGCTTCGTCACGCAGTGACTTAATCGTACAATGCGGCTCCCTATCGCTTAACCCGAACCGCCGCTGGCAAGGCAGTCCAGTGCCGCTGATTACACTTCCCGACGACAGCGTCCGTTCGTTCGACGAGCCGATCGACGGCCTCACGCTCGCGCGCTCGATCGGCGCGCGGCTCGAGAGGGAGGCCGTCGCGATGCGCGTCGACGGCGCGCTCAAGGATCTCACCGCGGTCATCGACCGCGACGCCCGCGTCGAGATCGTGACGCGAGACTCCGAGGACGCCCTCGAGCTCTTGCGGCACGACGCCGCGCACGTGATGGCCGAGGCGGTCAAGGAGCTTTATCCGGAGACGCAGGTCACGATCGGTCCGGCGATCGAGGACGGCTTCTACTACGATTTCGCCCGCGACGAGCCGTTCACGCCCGAGGATCTCGAGCGGATCGAGGAGCGGATGCGCGAGATCGTCCAGCGCGACGAGCCGATCGTCCGCGAGGTCTGGAACCGCGACGACGCGATCCGGTTCTTCCGCGACCAGGGCGAGCACTACAAGGCGGAAATCATCGAGTCGATCCCGGCCGACGAGCCGATCAGCCTGTATCGGCAAGGCGACTTCATCGACCTGTGCCGCGGCCCTCACCTGCCGTCGACCGGCCGGCTCGGCCAGGCGTTCAAGCTGACGAAGCTCGCGGGCGCGTACTGGCGCGGCGACTCCCGCAACGCGATGCTGCAGCGCATCTACGGCACCGCGTGGGCGGAGCCGAAGCAGCTCAGGGCCTATCTCGAGCGGCTCGAGGAGGCGGAGCGGCGCGACCATCGCAAGCTCGGCCGCCAGATGGACCTCTTCCACTTCCAGGACGAGGCGGTCGGCGCCGTGTTCTGGCATCCGAAGGGGTGGACGCTGTTCCAGACGCTCGTGCAGTTCCTCCGCGAGCGCCAGACCGCGGCCGGCTACCGCGAGATCAACACGCCGGAGCTGATGGATCTCAAGCTCTGGGAGGCGTCGGGCCACTGGGAAGCGTTCGGCGAGAACATGTTCACGAGCCGGATCGAGGAGGACCGGATCCTCGCGGTCAAGCCGATGAACTGCCCCGGCCACATCCAGGTGTTCAAGAGCGAGCTGCACAGCTACCGCGAGCTTCCGCTCAGGTTCGCCGAGTTCGGCAAGGTGCACCGCTACGAGCCGTCGGGCGCGCTGCACGGCCTGCTGCGCGTGCGTGCGTTCACGCAGGACGACGCGCACGTGTTCTGCACCGAGGAGCAGGTCACGTCGGAGACCGGTGCGGTCTGCAACCTGCTGCTCGGGATCTACCGGGCGCTCGGCTTCGACGACGTGATCATCAAGTTCGCCGACCGGCCCGAGCGGCGCGTCGGCGACGACGCGGTCTGGGACCGCGCCGAGGCCGCGCTCAGGTCCGCGATGGACGAGCTCGGCCTCGAGTACGTCCACAACAAGGGTGAAGGCGCGTTCTACGGCCCGAAGATCGAGTTCGTGCTGCGCGATGCGATCGGCCGCGACTGGCAATGCGGCACGACTCAGGTCGATTTCAACCTGCCGGAGCGGTTCGAGGCGTTCTACATCGCACCGGACGGCTCGAAGCAGATCCCGGTGATGATCCACAGAGCGATCTGCGGCTCGATGGAGCGCTTCCTCGGCGTGGTGCTGGAGCACTATGCCGGCCACCTGCCGCTCTGGCTTGCGCCAAAACAGGCGGTGATCTGCACCATCGTGTCGGATGCCGATGACTATGCACAAGAGG
>DASVCR010000019.1:0-17856 GCA_036381515.1 Gammaproteobacteria bacterium
CGCGGCACCTGCTCGCTCAAGTACGGCACCGCGCCGTCCATCTTGAACTCGGCGCCGATGTAGATGTTCGTGATGAAGTTGCGCGCGACGCCGGCAAGGATCTGCACGACCTGGGGCGTGACCATGATGTAGTGGTCCCACACCGCGGCTTCGTGCCAGCGGCGCATGAAGCCCTCGGGCCAGCAGTACTGCGACGGCCAATGCGGCTTGTTCGAGTTCGCGTGGTGATAGGCCTCCTGCACCATCCGCTTCTGGTACTCGGGCGTCAGCAGCGAGAGGATCGTCGGCACCTGCACGTGCCGCATCCGGAACCAGTACTGGTTGCCCGGCGTGCGGCCGGGGTGCATGTAGATGCCCGTCCATTCGCCCGGCACGGTCGCGTAGGTATGCTGCGTCGGGCCGCCGCGCCGCTTCGTCTCCTCAAGCAGCGCCTCGTAGTGCTCCTGTGCCGTCTTGAACGGATACGGGCTCACGATCGCCTCGCGCGGATAGTCGCGATCGCAGTACCCCCATGCGGCCGTCCTCGGCGGGTCGTCGCCGATGAGCCCCATGCGATTGCCGCCCCAGAGGTCCTCCAGGGCGGCGGGGCTGTTGCAGCGGAAGTAGCGCGGGTCGCTCCAGAGCTCCCGATCCTTGTAGAAGTCGGTCGTCGTGAAGATGTCGACCGGAAGCGGCTCGATGCCTTCCGGCGTCTCGCCCGGCCTCGCGGAGCCGATGAAACCGTCCGGCGCGCGGCGCGGGTCGTCGTCGGTCCTGCGCATCGTCGCGCCGGTCATGTGGTACTCGTTGAGATCGGCGATCAGCGGTGCGCCCCGCCCGACGCTTTCGAAGCCCGGGTCGGCCACCTGCTGGGCGAAGGCCAAAGAGCCGACCAACGACACCGCCGCAAGCGCGGACACGCGAAGTGCGCCGTCCTTCATAGTCTCTCCCCTCGGTATTTTTCTGCTGCAGCCCGCCGGCCGCGACGGCCGCCGACCCGTTTCGATACTAAGGCGAAATCATGCCGGGCGCGAGCCGCACGGCAGCGCGGCGCTTGGGAAAACTTGAGCCTGTCCGAGCGATGACCGCCGCGGCAGGCGCATCATGACTCGGACAGGCTCGGTCGGGATATGGTCGTCGGGATACGGTCGCGCTACTTCCGGCGCCAGCGCCCCGCGGCGTCCATGAAGTACTGACCGGACGACAGGCGCTCGATGATCTGCCGGCCGGCGCGCGCCTGCACGGCCTCGAGCGGCGCGTCCGTCTCCGCGGCGATCTGCCGGTACTCGTTCATGCGCTCCGCGTTCACGGCCGCGACGATCGCCTCGAGCGCCGGCGTCGACTCGGAGACCACGGCGACGAGCCCGTCCGGCCGCTCGCCGATCAAACCTTGCGCCTTCGCGCTCGCGAGATCGCTCTGCGCGAACGCCGGCACGCCGATCGCAACGAGCGCGAGCATCATCGAAATTCTCTTCATGAACGTCATGATCATCGGTCTTCCGCCTCGTTCGTCACGGCATTCAGGTCGCTCTGCGTGAGCCCGAAGAGCTCCGGATTGCGGCGAATCAGTGCGAGCAGCTCCTGGTCGATCTCGAGCCGCTTCTGCTCCGTGATGTTCACGTTGACGTCGAAGCGGATCGGCTCGTCCGGCGCCTGAAGCTTCACGGCGCAGCCCGACGCGAGCGCCGACGCGACGATCGCGGCGGCGGCTCCGCGGGCAGGGCGATATGCGGTCATCGAGAGTTCTCCTCGTTCTCGGTTTCACGCTGCTCGAAGATCTGCTCGAGCTGGGCCGCGTCCGTCACGTCGACGGCGCTTCGCAGCGCGCCGAGCAGCGGGCCGTGGAAGTTGAACGACAGCTCGATCGGATGCCCTTCGAGGAAATCCGGATTCGCGCCCCGCGCGCTCAACGTCAGCGTCTGCTCGCCGCCGTCGCCCGACTCTCCCGAGACGGCGAGCGAAAGCTCCTCGTAACGGAAATTCGTCAACACCTCGCGCAGCATCCGCGATCGTACATCTTCTCCGCGCAGAAAGTCGGGCAGCTCGTTCGGCGTGTAGCGAAGCACGCCGTCGGTCTCGGCCGCGAGCACGCCGTCGTCGAGACGAACCCCGCCGCCGATCAGCCGCACCGGCACGCGTCCGGACAGGACGCCCGTCCCGGCGAGGCCGTCGATCCGACCGAGCGCAAGCAAGTGCGACAACTCGACCTCCTCCGCTCTCAGCACGAAGCCAATATCGTCGAGCGAGGCTGAATCGACCGTGAACGGCTCGGCATAGAGGCGGCCGCCCGCGAAGCCGAACTCGACGCGCCGAAACGCGAGCGTGCCGTCCGCGACGAGGTCGAATACCGCCGTCCCCTGCTCGAGCGGCATGCCGAGATCGGCACGCGCGATCGTCACGGTCTGCTCGGGCTCGGTCGCGAGCGGGAAGAGGCTCGCGAAGCGCGTCTCCGTGCTGACGCCGGCGAGCTCAAGGCCCGCAACGGTCGCGCCGAAATCGCGAAGCTCGAGCGTGCCGCTGCCGGTCAGCTCCCCGCGGAACCATTCGACGTCGCCTTCGAGCTCGAGCACCCCGGACGCGTCCGCGACGTGCTCCGCGAGGAGTGGCGACAGGTCGCCGATCTCGGTGGCCCCGGTCACGAAGCGCACCGGGTAAAGCCGCACGTGTGCGGCCGTGCGCTCCCGCGCGCGACGACCCGCGGCCTCGAGCACGAACGTGCCGAGCGCGTCGGACGCGACCGCTTCGAACGCGAGCACATCGCCGCTTCGCGTCGCACTGAGCTCGATGCCGACGGGAACGATCGGCGCGGGACTCGCGAGACTTTCGAGCCGCGCGATCTCGAGCGCGGCTGCGACGAGCGTGCCGTTCCGAAGCTCCGCGGAGCCCTCGAGACCGCTCGCCGCGAGCCGCGCCTCGGGCCACGTCGCGGCGCCGCCTGCGAAGCGCGCGGACAACGTCGTGCCGGACGCATCGATCGTGCCCGCGGCGACGATGCGTGGCCAGCGCCCATCGACGGCGTGCGTCGCGTCGCCCGTCGTCAGCCGCGCGCGGAGCGGCTGCTCGTCGAGCGACAGCGTGAACGCGGTGCGCTCCGCGCCGAAGTCGTAAGTCGCAAGGACGCCGTCGTCGCCGCCGGCGACGCAGACGGACGTGACGTCCTCGATGCGCGTATCGCCGAGCTCGATCGAGCGCGCGCGAAAGCCGACGCACTCGTCGACCGTGAGCACGACGCGCTCCGGCGTGCCCGCGAGCGTCCCGTGCACGTCGGCAGCGACGTCGTCGAGCCGCACGGACGAGACGTTGCCCGTCGCGCGCACCGTCCCCGCGCCGGCGAGACGCCACTCTCCGGCGCGATGCACGAGCGAGCCGTCGAAGCGGTCGACGCCGAGCACGAGATCGTTCCACGGCACGTTCCGTGCGACGACGTCCGCGACGTCCGCCTCGAGCTCGGGCGCGCCGCCGCCGACCGGCGGGAGCCCCGTCGCACGTGCGTCGAGCGTCAGCGCGACGCGCGCATCGCCGGCCGTTGCCGTGAAACGTCCGACGAGCTCCGCGGAGCCGCCGGCGCTCGCCCATCGGAGCGTCGAAGCGCGCTCGCCCGCTTCGGCGAGCTGCAGCGCGACGGGCGCGTTATCGAGCGAAGCCGCGAACGCCGGCACGACGCCGGGCTCCGGCACGAGCTCCGTGCGCGCTTCGCCGAGCGTGACGCGCAGCTCGTCCCGGCTTCGTTCGATCTCACCAACGACGGCGAGCGTTCCGGCGCCGAAGACGCCCGGATACGCGAGCGCGCTGCCGTCGAGCTCGAACCGCCCCCGCACCTGCCCTGCTCCGGCGGTGCCGGGCGCCGGGCCTTCGAGCGCCGCGTCGAGCTCGATGCGTCCACGCGCAGGTGCTGCGCGTACGAGCTCGATGCTCCCCGCAAGCGATGCCGTGCGCTCGGCCGCGGTGAACGTCGCCTGTCCGTCGATCGACATCACCGCGGCGGCGGCCGAGGGAGCGCGGATCGCGAAATGCGCCGTGCCGTCGCGTCCGCTCGCGGTGACGGTGACGGCGCCGAGCGCGATACCGGCCGCGTCGACCGCTTCGGCGTCCGCGGCGATCTCGAACGACACGCCGCCCGGCGCCAGCGTCGCCGACGCGCCGCCGGCGAGACCCGTGATCCGCGTGCCCTGCGCGACGAGCTCGCCGTCCTCGATGCGAAAACGGAGATCGGCACTGCGTCGCTCGGCGTCCGGCCGCAACGCGACGTCGGCGAGGAGCACGCGTGCGGTGCCGAGCGGCGTCGTCGCACGAAGCTCGGCGCGCTCGACCGCGATGCCGTCGGGCGGCAGCACGTCGAACGACGCCGGTCCGTCCGCGGAGGCGCCGCCGCTCCCAGGCCACGCCCACTCGCCGCCGGCGCCGAGCGCGGCATCGACGTGCAGCCGTCCGATCGAGACGTGCTCGATCCGCGGGCGAAGCCGCGCGCGGACGTCTTCCGCGACGAGCGACGCGTCGGCCGTGAGGCGCACGCGGTCGAACGCGATATCCGGCAAGCGCCACGCGCCGCCGTCGACCCGGGCGTCGGGCCAGCCGGCGGCGTGAAGCTGTCTCTCGAGCAGCCGCGCGGCGACGAACCCCGACGCTTGCCACAGGGTCAGCCCCGCGAGCGCGACGAGCGCGGCGGACAGCAGCAGCCATCGGCGCCGCGGGGATGCGCTCATCCGCGTCTCCCGAAAAATGTGTCAGACACCTTTTTCGCAGAAAAAAGGTGTCTGACACATTTTTCACGGGCGAGCGCCGAGCGAACGATGCTGCGCTACCCGGACGGGTCTTCGCAACTCGACGTATGCGTCGCGCCGACGGAGCGGATCTCGCTCTCGATGATCCGCGACGGCCCTTGCGGCTCGAAGCGGCGCGTGAAGGATTGGCGTTGGAGCACGTCGATCAGGTCGGTCAGCGATTCCGGCCCATCGGTCGGCTCGTCGTCCATCGAGCGCGGGCCCGGATGCGGTTTACACGAAGCCTTCGTGTCAGACATCAGCCTGGAGTCCTTTCCTCGACGCCGACAAAGCTGTCGGGCGCCGGCAAGATACCCGCCCGTCCGCCGGAATGCCATACGTGCCAGCCGAGGATGACGAGCGGATGAACGGCCCGTTACGGCGGAGCCAGCAGGCCGCCGCGGCGGATGCGCCGCGCCGCGGCGAGCCGTGCCGGGCGTCGCTCCGCTACTCAAATCGGCCCTCGAATCCGACGAAAACCGACCTCGGCTCGCCCGGATTCAGGATCCGATCGCCCGGCGACGCGACGTTACGCACCGAATGCGTGACGACATAATCACGATCGGCGAGATTGCGCAGCTCCGCGAACGCGCGCCACCGCTCGTTGCCCCACCCTGCCCTGAGCCCGACGAGGACGTGCGAGCCGATCCGATACGTGTTCGCGAAGTCGGCGAAGCGGTCGCCGACGACGTCGACCATGGGCCCGACGTGCCATCCGCGGGCGCTACGGTAGATCAGCTCACCGCGCGCGAAATACTCGGGCGCCGCCGGCAACGCGTTGCTCCCGTAGTGCGGATCGTCGTCGAACCTGAACTCGTTGACCGTCACGCTGATCGTCGGCTCGAGCGTCCCGCCCGCTCCGCCGACCGGCAGAACGGCTCCGACGACCGCCTCGATCCCCGCATGGATCGTGCGATCGACGTTCGTCGACAGGCTCGTGCCCGGCGCACTCGGATCCTCGACCGATAAGATCTCGTCGTCGATCTCGGCGTAATAGACGGAAACGTCCCAGCGCCACGCATGGCCGGCGCCCGCCCGTCGCGTGCCGAGCTCGACGACCTTTCCGGTCATCGGCGCGAGCGTCGCGTCTCCGCCCGCGACGTTGTCCTCGAGCTCGTAGTTCGTCGGCGGCTCGAACAGCCCGCTCGCGTTGCCGTAAAACGTGACGTCGTCGTCGAGGTCGAGCAGGAAGCCCGCCCGCGGGCTGAACCGCTCGTAGCGCGCGCTCGGATGTCGGCTGTCACCCGTCGCCGCGGACGTCACGTGCACGGCGCGCTCCGCGGCCGTGAGCTGGCCGCCGAGCACGAGCGTGAGACGGTCGCCGAGGCGCCAGCGATCGACCGCGGAGAGCTCCGTCAGCGTCGCGGAGCTCGCGACGCTCTCGCGCAGGCCGTTCGGTCGGCCGTGAAGATTGCGGTAATGGCCGCCGTGCACGTCGCTGTCCGCGTGGCTCAAGGCGACGAGCGTCGAGTGACGGCCGGCCGTCTGACCGAAGCGCAGCAACGCCCCTCTGTTGCGATGCTCGGTATCGATCAGCAGGCTGAACACCTCGACGCCGCCGACGGTCGCCCAGACGATCGGGTGGTACAGCGACTGCTCCTCGATCGATGCGCCGAACTCGACGCGACGTGTGTCGCCGAGCGTCCACGTCGTCTTGCTCGCGATCCGCGTCGCGTCGACGTTGCGCTGATAGTGGCCTTCGATCGCGGCAGGATCAGCGAGGCCTGCGTCGCGGTCGAGCTCCGCGCGCGTCAACGCGCCCGGCAGCTCGTGGTCGTTCTCGAGCGCCGTCACGTAGAGCCGCGTCGAAAGCCTGTCGGAAGGCTGCCAGCCGAAGTTCGCGTAAAGGCCGTGCCGCTCCTGCGCGCTGTGGGCCCGATGACCGTCGCGACGCTTCGCCTCGAGCGTGACGAACGCGTCGAAGGCCTCGCCGAGCGATCCGCCGACGCTCGCCTGCGCGAGCGCCAAGCCGTGGCTGCCGGCGTTCACCGAGACGTCGAGTCCCGGATGATCGCTGCCGGTCGGCGACACGAAGTTGATCGCGCCGCCGAGCGTGCTCGCGCCGAGCTCGAGCGCGTTCGCGCCGCGCGCGACGGTCGCGTGCGCCGCCGAAAGCGGATCGACGACCCGATTATGGTTGTTGCCGTCCGCGGTCGTGACCGGCAGGCCGTCCTGCAGCAGCTTGATGCCGTTCAGGTCGTAGTCGGTCGCGTCGAGGTTCGAGCCGCGGCTCGAGAAGAAGACCCGATCGTTGCCGGCATGGCTCGCGGCCCACACGCCCGGCACGTAGCGCAGCGCGTCGGCGATCGTCGCGACGTTGCGCTCGCGCGCCGTGCTCATGTCGATGAAGCTCGCGCCGCCCGGAATGCGTGCGACGCGCTCGCGATCGGCGGCGCCGGCTTCCCTGCCGGTCACGACGATCGTTTCGATTCCGCCCTCGGCGTTCGGCGCACGCCCTTCCGCGAGCACGCCGGACGCGCACAGGGCGCCGAGCACCGCGAGCGGCACTCGAGATTGACGTTGCCTCATGTCGTCCCATCCTGGTGAAGATCGTTCCACGGCGGCCGCAGGCGCGCGCGCAAGTGCGCCGCCCGCGAGCCGAACGGACGCAAAGAAAGAAAGGACTGGGGCTAGACGAGAGGCGGCGCGCGCGCGTGGTAGTGCGACGGCAGCGCGCGCGGTATCGCGACATCGCGCTCGCCTTCCGCGAGCACGTGCTCGAGCGAGGGGAGCGGCAGCGCGAGATCGTACGCGAGCACGGCGAACGCGAACGCGGTGCCGATCGGGCAGCGCTCCCACCCTTCGTGATCCAGGCCTCGCTGATGATCGTCGTGCTGCGAATGGTGAGCGTCCGCGTGCGTATCGGCTGCCGGCTGGACGGCCGACGCGCGCTGCTCGGTCAGCGCCGCGAGCAGCGCGCCGGCGATTCCGCCGTCGCAGATCCGTATCGGACCGCCGTCCGCAAGCGGCGCCGGCATGAAGCCGACCGGCACGAGCGCGCGGCACAGAAAACCGATCAGGGCCAGGTTGACGAAAAGTTGGCGCATGCCGCAACGCGCGTATCGACGTCGGAAGCTTGATTGTAGCGAGCCGGTGTACTCGCGCGTATTCGGGTTATCCGCAGCGCCGCACGCCGATGCGCGGTCCCTGTCCGGCCTTTTCGGACGGGACCGCACCATCACGCGGCCGCCGGGCCCGGATCGTCGTCGTCGGGACCTCGCTCGGGCGGATGGACGCGCCCCCGGCGACGCGCGAGCGGCACGACGTTTCCCTGCGGGTCCGAAGCCACCCGATCCCGATCGGCGGTCCGCCGAGAGACGGGTGCCGCATCGCCCGCCGTGGTGCGGCCGCGATCGACGCCATCCCTCTCGTCTCGACACATCAGTTCTCTCCCTCGCAACGCGGTCGATCAACCGAAAAGCGAGCCCCGCGCGCATCGGGCCGCGGAGGGCTCGACGCGTCGCGGCGGACTCGTCTGGCGATGGAAGGTTCCCCGGCGTGGACGGCGCGCTCGCGCGTCCACCCGGGGCTAAACACGTGCGAGGAGCTTGCCGGCCCTCGGCTTCGAACGGCTCGAGAAAGCTGACGAACGCATGCGACCGATCGTCCCCGAAGCCTCGGGGGAAGTCAAACGACGGGCCTTCGTCGAGCGGCCGCCCTCACGCGTCGATTCGCGGGCTTGGCAAGGCGGCCGCCTTTTTCAGCCGCGGCCGCCGCGCGGCGATCGCACTCCGCTATCTCAGCTCGAGCGGGAACCTGAAGTCCGCCATGTTCGCGTCGAGCTGCACGCCCGCCGAGTTGATCAGCATCGACGTCGAACGGTAGCCGCCGACGGCGATCAGCACGTCGAAGAGCTGCCGCGTGTCGAGGCTCGCGGCGAGCGTCGCCCACGTCTCGTCGGAGACGGCGTCGTCCTCGTAGAGCTCGTCCGCCGCCCGCAGCAACGCGAGCTCGAGCGGATCGCCTTCCGCGCCGTCGGGACCGGCGAGGAGCAGCGCGACGTCGTCGTCCGTCATGCCGAGGCGTTGTCCGACGCGCACGTGCGCCGCGTACTCGTACTCGGAGCGGCACAGCACGCCGATCCGGATCAAAAGCATCTCGCGATGACGCGGCGACAACGTCGAGTTGCCGTTCACGTGCCCGTTGATCGCGCCGCGCACGCGGTCCGCCGGCGGGTTGCGCACGAACGTGCGGAACACGTTCGCGCCGCCGCCGCGGCCGCCTTCGGACTCGACCGGAGGAATGCGCGGCTCGCCGTCGACGAGCCTGACGTTCGTGCGCTCCGCCGCGTGCGCGTGCGGAACGTCCGGCATGGGCTCGTCGATACCGGGCTCGAGCTCGACGCCGAGCGAGTTGACGAGGCCCGCGTACATCGTGAGCCCGCCGACCGTATCGATCGTGTCGATCAGCTGAATCACGTCGTATCGGGCCGAGAGCTTCTGCCACGTCGCGTCGGAGATGAAAGAGTCGACGTGCAGCTCGTCCGCGGCAAGCAGCAGCGCCGCCTCGAACTCGTCCCAGCCGGCCGCGGGGCCGCGGGCGACGCGCTCGATCTCGTCGTCGTCGAGCCCCTCCTCGCGTGCGGCGCGCACTCTGTGTGCCCACAGATACTCCGAGCGCGCGAGCCATGCCGTGCGCAGCGCGAGCAGCGCGCGATGCCGCTCGGGCAACGTAGACCCGGACCAGAGATAGTGCATGTGGCGAAGCACCATCTCGCCGAGCTCCGGGTAATGGGCAAACACGCCGACGAGGTTCGACATGCCGGCAGGCGCCGTGTCGGCCGCCGCTTCGAGCTCTGCGCCCCATTCGCTCGCCGGGACCGGCGCGACGCGTGCCGCGGCCTGCGCTGCGAGCCTCCCCGCGCCGAGCACACACGAGATGCCGAGCAGCGCCACGAGAGTTCTTTTCGTCATCGTCGAGCTCCGCCGTGCCGTGACGCCGGCCACTCTACCGCGAAAGAATTCGCGTCAGACACCTTTCCCACGGGAGGAGGTGCTCGACACGATCGTCTCGTTTTGCCGCCGTCGCGGCGGATGCTAGGATCGGCAGCGGCCCGCCGCGCTGCTCCAGCCGGCGAAGGAAAGGCAGGGACACGTCACTTTATCGGGAAGATACTGATGAAACGCGCCACCGCCTTGCTGTCGCTCCTCGCGCTGGTCGCGACCGCGTGCGTCACGAGCCCCACGGGGCGCCGGCAGCTCATGCTCGTCTCGGAGAGTCAGGCCATCGCCGCGTCGCGCGAAGCGTACGTCGCGCAGATCACGGAGTTCGACAGGAGCGGCAAGCTCGTCACGGATCCCGCCGTGCTGCGGCGCATCGACGAGATCACCGGTCGGCTGATCGCGCAGGCGATCACGATGCGCCCGGACACGGCGGACTGGGAGTGGAGCGTCGAGGTCGTCGACGAGCCGGAAACGGTCAACGCGTGGTGCATGGCCGGCGGCCGCATGGCGATCTACACCGGCCTGATTCAGAAGCTCGACCCGACGGACGACGAGATCGCGCAGGTCATGGGGCACGAGATCGCGCACGCGCTCGCGAATCACACCGCGGAGCGGATGTCCGTCGCGATGGCGACGAACCTCGGCGTCGCGGCGATCGGCGCGTTGTCCGACCGAAGCGAGACGATGAGCGTCGCGGCGACCGCGGCCGCGCTCGCGATTCAGCTGCCGAACAGCCGCAGCTCCGAGTCCGAAGCGGACCGCATCGGCATCGAGCTCGCGGCGAAGGCAGGCTACGACCCGAACGCCGCCGTGACGCTGTGGCAGAAGATGGAGCAGAACGCGGGCGGCGGCCCGCCCGCGTTCCTCAGCACGCATCCGAGCCCGGGACAGCGCCAGGAGACGCTCGCCGCGCTCGCGCCCGAGATGATGCAGTACTACGACCCGCGGGGAGACCATCCGGTGTACCGGATTCGGCGCGCGGCGCGGTAGGACGGTCAGACGTCGGGATCAGCGCTCCGTTCGAAGAGCGAAGGTCGACGCCCTGCGGCAGGGATTTTGCGACGGGGGTCTGCCTGTCGCCGGATTCCGGTGCTAGAATGCGCGTCCTCGCGTGGGGCCGTAGCTCAGTTGGGAGAGCGCCGCGTTCGCAATGCGGAGGTCAGGGGTTCGACCCCCCTCGGCTCCACCACTTCCTCGTTCCTGTCACTTCACGCGCGCAGGCCGTCAGCCGATCACCGTCACGAGCACCCGGCGCCGATGCGGCTGCACGCGGTGTTCCCAGACGTAGATCCCCTGCCACGTCCCGAGCGCGAGGCGCCCGCCGCGGATCGGGATCGTGAGCTCGGAGTGCGTGAGCACGGAGCGCACGTGCGCGGACATGTCGTCCGGCCCCTCCGACCGGTGCACGAAGCGCGGGTCGCCGTCCGGGACGAGGTCGGCCATGAACGTCTCGAGGTCGCGGCGCACGTCGGGGTCCGCGTTCTCGCAAAGCATCAGGGATGCGCTCGTATGCGCGATGAAGACGTGACAGAGCCCTGTCTCGACGCCCGCATCGCGAACCGCACGCGCGACGTCGGCCGTCACGTCGTACGTTCCGCGGCCCTTCGTCGCAACGGTGATTTCGGTACCGAACACTGTTTATCCGCTATGGAATCTGAGACTGCGGCCCGCCGTCGGCCTCGAGATAGCGCTCGATGTCGTCGAGCGGCGCCGCGAGCCCATAGCGGAAACGCAAGGTCTTGACCTTGCCGAACCACGGGACGATGACGACGTAGACATTGTCGTACTCGTCCGGCGCGATCGGCGGCACGCGCTTGCTGCCGTGGAGCTCCGCGATCAGCGGCGCCATCGTATCGGCGTGCGTCACGACGAGCACGACGTCGCCCTTGTGCGTGTGCAGCACGTCCTGCATGAACGTCTCGTACGCATGATGGTCGGCGACGGTGACCTCGACGCCGAGACGGTCCGCGAGCGGCGCGGCGGTCTCCTGCGTCGGCAGGAAATCGCTTGCGTAGATCGCATCGACGCCGGCGACGACGTCGACGTCTTCGAGAAAGTCCGCAAGGAGCTCCGCGCGCACGCGTCCCCGCGCGCTCAGCGTCGGCCCGGGGCGCCCCGACGGCGCACCGAGGCCGGATTCGCGCGCTACGGCTGCCACGGGCGGGTCCGTATCGGCGTGGCGGACGAAGATGATCGTCGTCGTCGCCTGCGACTCGAAGAACCACGCGAGCGCGATCGCCGTGAAGACGAAGATCAGGATCGGAAAGGCACGAGGACGCCAGCGGCTGCGCGCAGATGCCGGACGTTGCGACTTCGGCAGCTCCGCCATGCCCTGCCCGCCAGAGCCTAGGGCGTACGACGGGTCGAGCGTTCCGTCACGACCGTATATTCCGCCTCGATCAGCCGGCCTCCCGTGGCCGCCTGCATGGCTTCCGAATGCCGCCGCCCGAGCTTGCGCTTGAGCCACCAGAGACGCACCGAGAACGCCGCGGCGGCGATGACGGCGAGCGCGAAGACGAACGTCAGGATCACCGCGCCCATCACGACGGCGCCGATCAGCACGACGCCGAACGCCAGGAGGGACAGCACCTGGACGGCCGGATTTCGTGCGGCACCAATGGCATACAAGCGATTACTAAAGTTCATGCTTCGATTCTAGCTCACTCTTTCCCGAAAGGCTCCTGCCCGCCGAGCGGACGAAAAACGCCGTCGAACCAGACGACCCACCCCTGCGCGACGACGTCGAACTGCTCGATTCGCTGACGTACCCTGCCGTCGGCGAGCGGCGTCCACGTCGCCCGTAACGCGACGACCTGCTCGGGCGTGACGTACTCGAGCGTGCCCTCCATGTGCATCTCGCCGGTCTCTCGCAGCTCGCCGGTCAGCTCGATCACGGTGCCGCCGGAGCCGGTCCAGACGTGGCGCCACTGTCCCCTGCTTGGAACGAAAAAGCTGAGGCTGGTTCCGGTCGAGCCGCTCTGCCGCTCCCACTGCTCGAGGATCGAGCAGTCGCCGTCGCGCTTCGTGATCGTGTCGTAGCCGATCAGCGTGCCGTCGATGTTGCGGACCTCCCAGCGGCCGAGCCAGAAGTCGAACTGGGACGCTTCGGGCAGCCCCGTGCACGGATGCACGCGCGCACGAACGTTACGAACGATGCGCTCGTAGCGCGGATCGCCGTGCAGCGGCTCGAGCTCCGGGCTTTGCTCGATGACCTCGCGCGCGCGCGTGCCGACGTGATCCGCGATCTCGAGCGCTTCGAGCGCTTCGTCGCGGCGGCCGAGCGCGGCGAGATCGAGCGCGCGCTCGACCTCGATCATCGCCTCCGGCGCGAGCGCGGCCCGCGCGGCCTCGAGCGTCTCGAGCGCCGCCTCGTGCCGGCCGAGCTCGCGCTCGGCCTGCGCGATGCGCAGCAGGCTCAGGCGATCCTCGGGGTACTCGGCGAGGAGCTCGCGATAGCCCGCGATCGCGTCTTCCCAGCGGCCCTGCTCGAACGCAAGGTCTGCGGGATGCGCGAGCGGCGCGGGCGGCTCGTCCTGCTGAGCGGAAGCACACGTCGTCGTCCCGAGCAGGCAAAGAAGAAGCGCGCTGCGGGAGCGCGAGAGCGGTCTTGCGGGAATCGTCATCGCCACCTCCGTCGAGCGCGTATGGTCCGGCGCTGCGGCGGGCAGCGCAAGGCGGGATCGCGGACGGGCGCGGTCGCACGTGCCGCGACAGCAGACCGGGAAGGACGAGCTCGACCTCGGCGACCGACGACGCGTGCAGCCCGAAGCTGGCACAATACCGGCACGGAGAGGTGGCAGAGCGGTCGAATGCGGCGGTCTTGAAAACCGTTGGCCAGTGACCCTGGCCCGGGGGTTCGAATCCCTCCCTCTCCGCCAACCGGCCTTTTAGTTCAGTGACTTAGAAGCCGCTCACAGCGGACCCCACAACGGCCCCACCAAAGCCTTGTCGCTCCTGCTCACGAACAGGAGGCGACATGCCGAACACTTCCGACCGCCGCCGCTCCTGCATGTACGGCTGCATGCGCGACGCCCGCGCTCGCCTGCATTTCCTCGGGATTTTCTTCCGCCGCTCCGACCAGCGTTTCGAGCGGCAACTCCGCGAGACCAACCGGGGCGGATCGGCCGCCCGCCTGAATCCGCCGGGGAACCGGCGGTAAGCGAGCCGACGACGTGCACCACCACGCCGCCGGCTCTGACCACGCCACGCCTACACAGGAGGCAATGACATGGCTACCGACAATTATCCGACACCCATCCTTCACGCGTTGAAGATCCTGCGCGCCAACCCGCACTATCTCGCTGACGCTCGCCGCTTCGCCGCCGTGCACAACACGGTTGCCGGCTCGGTGCTGTCGCTCACCTTGGAAGTGCCTCGGCAATACGCCGAGCAAGCCGTCCGCGAGGCTCTGGCCGTGCTCGATCAGGAGGCGCAGCCGTGACGTGCGCGAGAACATGGCTCGCGCAGCTCGCGCGGCTCGGCGTGGAAGATCTGCGACTCATCAGCCAGCTCGTCGATGCGCTCGTCGTCGCCGACCGCGCCCGTGCCGACACGGCTCGTGCGATGCTCGACGCGCGGCCCGAGCCCGTCGATGCGGAGGATGCGCGAGCGCGGATTCGGGCAGTGACCGCTTACCTCTCCGGTCCGCAGTAGCCGCCTCACGCGACTCACGACTAGGCCGGCCTCAGTGCCGGCCTAGTCGCGCTCAGTGCTCGGTCTCGGCCCGCCGCGGCCAGACCTCAGCCGGCAGCAGGTCGGCCGCGTACGGGAACTCCTCGAGCAGCGCCCGGCGCATGTCATCGAGGCTGCGTCGCGCGGCGGCGGCGACATGCGGACCGAGACGCGGGTCGGCCGCAACGTCGTCCAGGAATCGCGCGAGCATGTCGCTGTACTCCTCGATCCGCTCGCGGACGAGCGCGTGCTCGAGACGACGTAGGCTCATCTCGTCCATGCCCACCCCTTCCCAGCGCGGCTCGCACGAATGCCCAGCTCGCGCTTCGCGCGACGCAGCGTCGCCTCACTGATACCGGCCTCAGCCGCCGCGGCGACGAGCTCCGCGGCCGGCCGCGGGCCGTCTGAGAGCGCCGTCTCGAGCCACTCGATCGCCTGGTCGAGCGCACCGCCGGTCGGCGCGGATCGCGGAGCGGAGGCCTCCGTTTGCTTCGCCGCCTTCGCCGCGCGCGGCGGCTCGATCTCGACGTCGGCCGAGGCCTCCGCGGGGCGCGTCGTCGCCTCCATGACGGCGGCGTACAGCTCCTCGCGGATGCGCTCGATTTGCCGCTCGAGCCACGCGAGCGTCTGCGCATCGAGGCCTCGATCGCGCTCGGCTCGGTCGGGCAGTGTCTCGAGACCGCGCACAAGGATCTGGAAGAGCTGGCCCATCGTCTGCTCGACGTCGACGACGTCGACGAGCCGGCCTCGGGCAACCTCGTACCGCTGCCGCTCGTTCCGCGCCTGCCAATAGGCACGCTGCTGCATAGGCGAAAGTCGGTCGGGGTCGATCGTGACGTCAGCGGCGGCCGTGAGCGCTCGATAGACAGCTCGCAGCGTGTAGACCGCGTGACCGCGCACCCGGCCTGCAGGCGCGACGGAATGCTCGAGGATACAGCGCCGGAGCGTCTCATAGTGCACCCCGAATGCCCGCGCGTACTGCGAGAGCGTCGCGAGCACGTCCGGCGCATCCGGCGCGGCCACGGTCGGGCCGGCGACGAGCTCCGTCTGCTCGGGGTTATCGGGGCGGAAATCGTTCCACGGCTCGGGCGGCGGGCCGCGATCGTCGTCGTCCATGCCTATACGAGCGTATAAGTCATTGATTTACCGTGCATTACGGATTCGGGCGGCCGAAGCGTCACACACTATGGACGCCGAAAAAGGCGCCGAAACCGGGAGCTGGCGGCCCGTGGTTGCGCGCCGTGGCGCCGGGAGGACCCGCGCCGCCGAGACGCGCGCGCAACCCCCGGGGGGGACGCCGAGACGGCACCGAGGTCGATCATCATGCGGCGCTGCACGCCGTGAGCGCCTTGATCGTCTTGGGCCTTGAACACCTTGAGCGGCGAGGGATCAGCCGGCGCAACCAAGCAGGAGACTCGCGTCCACCCAACCGGCCGATCCCCGCCGTGACCCGGTGTGCGTTACGCGCTCGCCAGCGGCACCTTCACAATGCCGCGCCAATCCAAGAACGCGGGACGGAACACGTGCCGGACCTTCCAGCGCATCGAATCAATATCGAATGTCTCCTCCTGCACGATGGTCGGCCCGCTCACATTCTCATCGAGAACGCCCAGCTCGCAGTGGTCGATTTGCGATGACTCGCACACGAGATAGAACGCGTCGTCGGCGAGCCGCGGCTCGACGACGAGCTGCAGCCGCGCGATCCACTCGGGGGTGGTCGCGCTCGTCGTGCTCTGCCGCGATGCCGTGCCGGGCTCCTCGTTCGCGTCGAGGCCTGTGCGGTGCACGGTCGCCGCGGCGATGAGCATCTCCGCGTCCGTCTCGAGCTCGGCCGGCACGATGAGGTAACGCGGCACCAGCGACAGCAGCCCGCCGCCGACCGCCGTCATCTTGCGCAACAGGAGCCGGCCTGCCGACAGCGCCGCCGCGTTGAACGCCGCTTGGGCGTCGGCGATGTTGGCGTGCGCCACGTCGAACAGCGGGTTGGTGTCCTGCATCGTCGGACCGCTGCCGCCGTTCTCCGAGAACAGGTCGTAGACTGCATCGGCCTCACGACGCCGCGCCGCCTGGCCGAGCGCCGGAGGGATGCGGGCAAGGAAGATCCCCAGCGTGTCGTTCTTGAGCGCCTCCCATGACAGGTCGATCATCCGACCGAACTTCTCGACACGGTATGCCGTGCTGTCTTCGTCGAACGCGCCGAGCTCGTAGGGGCCGCGCTCGGCTACGGGCTTGAGCTCCGGCGCCGAGCCGAGGATTGGCCGATGCTGATCACGGAAGTCGGTGACCGGCTGCACTCGGACCCATGCACGATGCGAGGCGGGCTCGGTCTCGAACCCGCGACGAACTGCCTTGTGGATCGCGTCCTCGAGAATCGCCGGAAAGTCGCTCGTCGTCAGCGCGGCGCGGAACACGTCGCCGCGCTCGCGGCGCATGATCGCACTCCGGCCGCGGGGATCGCGGTCGAGGCACACCATCGCGACGTCCGTCAGCGACATGGTGGCGACGTCGCGTGCCGCAGCGTGCGGTCGCTCGACCCGGATGCCGGCGCGGAGCAGCAGCGCGTCGGACGCCGCCGAGACGAAATCATCCACGTCACTCGCGCTGGTCGGAGTCGCGAGCGGCTGATGCCGCGAGCCGAGCTGGTCGAGCAGCCGCGATGCCGCCATGTCCGGCGTCACCGACGTGTCGTCAAGACACTCATCGAGCAGGTCACGGTACTCGGCAGCGAAGCGCCCGAAACGCTCGCGGATCTGCTGTCGGCGCTCGCGCTCGGCGGCGAGCACGGCGGCGGGGTCTTGCGCCGGCGCGGCCGGCGTCTGCACGGGTTTGGGCATAGCTATGTCCTCGATAGACCGAAGAGAGGCCGCGATCTGTAGCGGCGTAGTGTTTGCATTGCGTTCGCGGACGCGCGCGGCGAACGCTGCGAACGCGGCCCGATGCTGTTCGGCGGCCGTCGTCGGCCCCTCCGCCGCATCGGCGAAGCCGGACTCGACCGCGCCCGGCCCGTCGAACCAGGTCGTCGCGCGCATCAGCTCGCGGATCTCGTCGAGCGGCTTGCGCGCGCGCGCCGCGTAGATGGTCGCGATGTTCCGCGCGACGCGGTCGAGCTGGTCGGCGACGTCGCGCATCTCTTCCGCGTTGCCGAGCGCGATCGTCCACGGGTCGTGGATCATCATCATCGCGCCCGCGCGCATCGTGATCCGGTCGCCGGCCATCGCGATGACGCTCGCGATCGACGCGGCGAGGCCGTCGACGATCACCTCGATGCGTGCGCCGTGCGCGCGAAGCGCGTTGTAAATTGCGATGCCGTCGAATACTGCGCCGCCGGGCGAATTGATCGAAACGGTGATCTCGTCGAGCTTGCCTAGAGCGGCGAGGTCCGCGGCGAACTTCTTCGACGTCAGGCCGTCGCCGAAAAAGTCTTCGCCGATCGCGTCGTGTATCAGGATCTCCGCGCGGCGCGGTCCGCGCGCCATGATCTGGATCGTCATGGCCAGTCTATG
>DASVCR010000020.1:0-25354 GCA_036381515.1 Gammaproteobacteria bacterium
GCCGACCACCGAACTGGAGTACGCAACGCCATTCCAGTTGCTGGTCGCGGTCATCCTGTCGGCGCAGGCGACCGATGCCGGGGTGAACAAGGCGACGCGGCGCCTGTTCGCGGTCGCGCCCACGCCGCGCGCGGTCCTCGCCCTGGGCGAGCAGCGGCTGAAGAAATTCATTTCCACGATCGGCCTGTTCAACGCCAAGGCCAGCAACGTGCTCGCGACCTGCGCGCTGCTGCTCGAGCGCCATGGCGGCGAAGTGCCGCGCACCCGCGCCGAGCTCGAAGCGCTGCCCGGCGTCGGCCGCAAGACCGCGAACGTGATCCTCAATACGGTTTACGGCGAACCGACGATCGCGGTCGACACGCACATATTCCGCGTTGCCAATCGCACCGGCATCGCCCCGGGCAAGAGCGTGCGCGAGGTCGAGGACCGGCTCGACCGGCTCGTTGCCGACGAATTCAAGCTCGGCGCCCACCACTGGCTGATCCTGCACGGCCGCTACGTGTGCAAGGCGCGCAAGCCGAATTGCGCGGAGTGCGTGATCGCGGATCTCTGCGAGTATCCCGCGAAGACGACCCTCGTCGAGCCGCACGAGAAGGCGAAGCCGCCGCGCGCGGCCCGGAAGAAGGCGCCGAGGATCGCGGCGAAGGCGCGCACGCGCTGATTCCGGGACCTCCGGCCGAAGCTGCGTCCCCTGCTCTGCTCACGATGCCGATCATGTGATTGCGTCGCCGAGATCTCTTGACGATCAAGAGACCTGCCTGGCAGCATATCGCATCGCACTTGGACGGCATTGGAGAGGGACGATCGATGCTCGACATTGCGATGGGAGCCACCGTGCTCGGCGCCGCGCTCGCGCTGATCACGCTCGGCGGCGGCCTGTACGAGCACAGCGTCGTCGATCCGTTCTGGCCGAGCCGGCCCGACCTGATTCAGCCCGGCCGCGGCGGCATTTCCCGCAGGCGCTTCTGGATACCCGTGCACAGCGCGTTCGAGCTCGTGCTGATCGTCGCGTTGATCACGGCATGGAGCACGCCGAGCGTGCGCACGTGGTTGCTCGTCGCGCTTGCGAGCCACGCGGTCATGCGCATCTGGTCCGCGTTCGATTTCATTCCGCGGGCGCTCGCTTTCGAGAAGGCCGAGCGGGTCGACCGGGACGAAGCCGTGCGCTGGACCCGGCGAAGCATGCTGCGGCTTCCGCTCGACCTCGTCACGTGCGGGGCGATGCTCGCCGCCGCGCTCGCATGGTGACGCGGGCCGGAGCGGCTCCGGCAAAGAAACGCACGGTGCGAAAGGCTTCCGCGAAGAAGCCGGGCGGCAGGTCGGCGGCCCGCGCCGAGACCGTCGCGAAGGTCGGCGCCGCGGTCCGCAGGATGGGCGCGCAGTCGGTCATCACGAGCCGGACGGTCGCGGACCGCTTCGGCCTGCACACGACGGACCTCGAGGTCCTCGACCTCATCCATCTTCGCGAGGCCGTCTCGCCCGGCGATCTCATGACGGCCACCGGGCTCACGTCGGGGTCCGTCACGGCGCTGATCGACCGCCTCGTGAGACGCGGATACGCCGAACGGAGCGTCGACGCGTCCGACCGGCGCAAGGTCGTGGTCCGCGTGCGCCGTGACGCGATCGAGCCGATCAAGACGCTCTATGCCGGAATCGAGAAGCGGATGTTCGCTTTGTGGTCGACGTACGAGGAGCGCGAGCTCGAGGTCATCCTCGATTTTCTGTCGCGGAGCACCGAGCTCGCGGTCGAAGCCTGCCGGTCGATCCGGGCCACGGGCCCGGCACCGGGCCGGGCGGGTGCTACGGCGCGTAAGGCCGATGCTCGGAGCGCACGGCCGTCAAGAGCACGCTCGCGAGCAGGGACAACGTGACGAGCAGCAGGATCCCATGACGATAGTGGCCCGTCGCGTCGAACAGCATCGCGAGCACGACCGGGCCGATGCCCGCGCCGAGCAGCCACGTTCCCATCAGCACCGGCAGCACGGTGCTCACGAGCGGCGCGCCGTAGCAATGCTTCGCCAGAACCGCGGGCTTCGGCACGAGGCCGCCGTGAGCGAGCCCGCGGACGATCGCGAACGCGAACAGAGTCGTGATTCCGGCCACGGGCAGCACGAGCGCGACGGAGACGGCGACGAGCACGTTCCAGAGCGACATCCCCTTCACCGAGCACGCGTCGTACAGGCGGCCCGCGGCGACCTTGCCGACGATCCCGAACGCGAACATTGCGGACATGCCGACGGCGACGATGCCGGCGCTCATGTCCGCACGGGCCGAGAGGAGCAGCGGCGTGTGCTGAACCATCGCGGCGTCCGCGGCGGCGACGCACAGGAGCGCCAGGGTGATCATCCAGAACTGTTTCGTGCGGCAGATCGCGCCGAGCCCTCGCGCGTCGACGAGCGGCGCATCGCGGCCGGCCGGCCGAGGACTTGCGACCGCGGCGCCGTCCGCAGCGCCGATCTCCGGCTCGAGGTCCTCGGCGCTCGGCTCTTCCTTCGCCTTCCACAGGTAGATCGGCAGCGCGACGAGCCAGATGAACAGGCTCAAGCTCGCGACTGCCGCCCTCCAGCCGGCTGCGTCGATCAGCTCGACCGTCAGCACGGGGAAAACCACTCCGCCGGCGCTCGCGCCGGTCAGCGTCAGGCCGACCGCGAGCCCCTGGTTTCGGAAGAACCACCGCGAAACGAACACGTTCGTTCCGACCATCGCGGCCGCGCTGCCCAACCCGAGCAGGATTCCCGCGACGTAGTAACTGGGCAACGTGTCGACCGCGAGGAACGCGGTCATGCCGAGCCCGGTCCCGATGAACGCGCCGACCATCAGTCTGCGCAGGCCGAAGCGCCGAAGAATCGGCCCGAGCAAAAACAACGCCGCCGAAGCGGACGCGACGTTCTTGTACGTGAAGAGCAGCGTCGCCTCGGTCAGCGACCAGCCGAACTCGTCGACGACGGCGCTGTAGACGAACGGCAAGGCCGCGGTGGGCGCCCCGAACACGAGCGCGACGGAGATGAATCCGACCGCCGCCATCCACCAGCCTCGATAAATCTTTTGTCGCGCAATCGGAGGCCGAGCCCTCGAGACGACGCCGCGGCCGGGCGTCGCCGCGAGCTCGCGTCGCAGATTCGGATCGGCATCGAAAGGCAGCATCTCCGGGTGGTTCGCTCCCGCCGGTAGTGGGCATGACGCAACTGTAGTCGATCACGCGACAAGTTTCTTGAGATTCCGAAGTCCGGGAGGGGCCTCGGGGCGCGTTGTGTTCTGTTGCAGCACAGATACAATCGGCGCTAGGCGTGGCGGGTACCGGGAGGAGAAGTACCGAGGCCCATGCTTCCTTGCACTTTACGTCAGCTGGAGATCTTCCTCGCTGCGGCGGAGGACTGTCACTTCGTCCGCACGGCCAACCGGCTCGGCATTTCACAGGCCGCGGTCTCGAGTCACATCGCGGCCCTCGAGCATCAGCTCGGGAGGCCCCTGTTCATCCGCAGACGCGGCCGAAAACCGCTGCTGTCGACCTACGGCATGGAGCTTTTGAGCGAGGCCCGGTCTTTCGTCGCGGAAGCCGACAAGCTCCGCGACTTCAAGACGAGGACGGAAAGGCCGAAGCGCGTCACCGTCCGAGTATGCGCCGGCGGACATTTGCTCGACGACGGCATCAAACGGCACCTTTCTCGGTTCTACCAGCGGCATGCGAACTTCTATGTCGAATGCCACCTCACGGACTCGCCCGCGAAGGGCGTGCAGCTCGTCCAGGACGGACGGATGGATATGCTCCTCTTCACCGTCGCGAACCCCGCCGACTACCCGCTGCACGCCGAGATCCTGAGACCCGTCCGCTTCGGCCTCTATGCGAGCCCGGCCCTGTCCGTCCCGCGGGACGCAACGCCCGAGGAGCTCTCGACGCTTCCGTTCATTCTGCCTCCCGAAGGATCGGAGGCCTGCAGAATGGTGCAGCTCGCGCTCCTCGAGCGCGGCATCGTTTGCAAGAACGTCGCCGCGCGGGCGCAGTTCATCATGGTCGCGAAGGACATGGCAAAGTACGGCGAGGGCATCGTCGCCCTGTTCGACACGATGGTCACGCCGGAAGACGAGGCCTCGCTGATGAAGCTCGACGTCGAGCTGCGCACGATGTACCGCACGCTGTTTCGCGCGCATGGTCCGATGAGCAGCGCCGTCGCGCAGGTCGCGGACTTCCTTCGCGAAACGCTGTCTTGACACATTCCATCCGGCGTCGGGCTTGGCCGGTCGGCCGTCCCGGAACGGGACGGCCGACCGCCCTGTCGCCGGCCAGCTAGAACTCCATCTGCAGCGCGAGCCGGAAGCTTCGCCCGATACCGCTGTAGAAGCGCGTGTTGACGCCGGCGATGTTGCCGCCTGACCAGAAGTCGGGCTGCTTGTCGAAGACGTTATCGATCGTCAGCGACACGTCGATCGCGTCGAGCCTGTCGGACGCGAAACCGATTCGGCTGAGGTCGTAACGCACGGTCGTGTTCCACGTCGTCCAGCTCGGCAGCTGGTTCCGGGACAACGTGAACCAGGTTTCCGGCTGATACTTCGGATCGTCCGGGCCGACCCAGAAGACCGAGGCCTGAGCGGAGCCGGTGTAGCGCGCCTGCGCGGTGATCGAGAACGGGCCCTTCCGGTACGTGCCGAACAGGTTGCCCGACCACGTCGGCACCGGCGTGTAGTTCGACAGGATGCCGCCGCCGAAGCGGCCGCCGGTCTGGCCGACGACGTCCTGACGGCTAAGGCAGCGGGTGGTGCCGTCGCCCGTCCGCTCGAGCTCCGTGCAGATGCTCTGCTCGAGATTACGCGTCGCGAGCAGGCGCACGGAGAAGCTCCCGCCGCCGCGCAGGCGCCGCGTGTAGCGGCCCGAGAAATCGATCGAGCGCGTCCAGTAGGGCTGGCCGTTCTCCTGAGTCGACGTGATCGAAATGATGTCGCTCCGCGGGTTGTCCGGCTCGGACGGCGCGGGCGGGCCGAACTCGATCAGGTTGCAGTAGAACGGGTCCTCGTACTGGTAGCACCGCCACAGCGTGTACGGCAGGTTGTCCTCGTTCTCCGGATCGTCCCCCGTGCCGGCGTAAGCGATGCCGCCCTTGATCGTGAGCTCGACATAGTCGATCGCGAGCTGCAGGCCGCTTGCTCTGCCGCCGGGCGTGAACACGAGCCCCAGCGTCTCCGTGATCGACTCCTCGTTGCGGAGGTTCGGATTCGACCCCCGGATCGTCTGCCATGCATCGCCCGTCGGGTTGACCTCGCGCCACGGATTCGGCGTCTGATTGACGAAGCCTCCGCCGCCCTGCGCCGTCAGCCGGAAGAACAGCTCCCTCGACGACGGCTGACGGATGTCCGCCGAGCGCGTCGCGCGGACGTTGAGCCAGCTGGTCGGCGTCCATGCCCACGACACCTTGTACGAATCCGAGTAGCGGTCGACCTCGACGCTCTCGTTGTCGCTCGACCACTCGCGGAAGGTCTTGTTGCGGGAGCGCCGGTTCGCGAGGTTGATCATCATGTACTCGGCGGCAGGCTTTCCCTGCAGCAGCGGAATCTCGATCTCCGCGAAGAGATCGGCCACCTCGGTGCCGCCCGTCCACGGATCGCTGTACTGGCTCTCGAAATCGGTTCGCAGGATCGGATCGGGATCGCCGCCGTTGCCGTTCTCGGTGTCCTCCTCGCGATAGTCGATGCCGGCCGCCATGCTGACGGGACCGGCGCCGAAGCCGTTCCAGATCTGCCCCGAGAACGTCACCGACGCCATGCGCTGCTCCGTGTCCGTGAGCTCGATCAGATCGCCGTAAACGTACGCGAGGGCTTCCGGCGACGCCGAGAGCCCGAACGGATTGAGCGGCACGCAGCCGGCGCGCAGCGTATCGACCTTCCGCGTCGCCTCGGCCGCCGTCGGCTGATTGCCCGCGTTCGGGCCGCCCCTGCCCTGGAAGTAGTTCCGCCACGCATCGCGTGCCGCCTGCCCCTGCGACGAGTTCACGCGGCAGACCGGCTGCCCCGTGACCGCGTCGATCACGGAATCGAGGGCCATCGAGTAGCGGTCCGCGGTCTTGTTGTTCTCGAGCACCTGGACCCGCTCGGTCTTGCCGTACTGGAGGTACGCGTCCCACGTCCAGTTGTCGCCGCCGAACAGGCCGCCGTTCGCTCCGAGCACGATCCGGCCCATCTCGGTCTCGGTCTTGACCGTGCGAGTGACCTGCTCGCTCCAGTCCTTGTAGATGTTGGTTCCCGGCGACGTCAAAGCCCCGAACGCGGTCGTGCATCCGTTCGGCGCCATGCGATCCGCGATCGCGTTACGTCCCGCTTCGCTCATGTAGCCCGGCTGGATGAACGCGTTGTCCGGGTGGATGCAGAGCGTGTCGCTCATGTTGTTCGGCCTCGACTGGAGCCGATCGCCGTCGTTTCGGTTGAGCGAGAGCGTGCCGTTGACCTGGATGCCGCGCGGGAAGTCGTAGTTGAACCGCGTGTACAGGTTGTTGCGGACCGAGCCGCTGCGCAGCGTGTAGCCGTGCGAGAGCAGCTTGCCTTCGCCGCCCTGCACGCGCTGGTTCGGGTACAGGTACGCGAACTCGCGCATCGCGCCGGTCAAGCCGTCCGCCTCGGTGTTGTAAGGCACGACGTCGGAGCCGTCCGGCGTGAACTCGAGGAACTCGCCGTTGAACGGATCGTCGGGATTCTGATTGTTCGTATGCAGCGAGCCGAACGCGCTGCTATGGATGAAGCGCATGTTGTCGAGGACCTGGTAGCGCGGCCAGTCCTGATCCGGAAACGCCGGATTCGCGATCGGCGGCAGCGATTCCCACAGGCTCGGGTCGTTCGGGACGGGCCCGAGGCCGTTGCCGGCGGCGTTGTCGATGAAGTTCCAGCTCCGCGCGCACCAGTCGCGCGCCGTCTGGCAGTCGTGGATCGGATCGGTCGTCTGGTGCTCGTAGCCGAACGTGATGCTCCCCCGCCCGTCGAGCAACGCGGCGCCTTTCGCGATGCTGAAGTTGTATTGCTTCCCGTCTCCCTCGGCGGTCGTGTAGTAGCCCGTGTCGATGCGCGTCTTGTCGATGGAGCGATCGAGCACGATATTCACGACGCCGGCCATCGCATCGGACCCGTACGTCGCGCCGGCGCCGCCGGTGACCGTCTCCATGCGGCTGACGAGCACGGCGGGCACCATCGAGAGATCGACGCCTCCGCCGTTCGTCGTCGAAGGCACGCGCCGCCCGTCGACGAGGGTCAGCGTGCGCGTGCCGAACGCCGTGTTGAGGCCGCGCAGATCCGCTTGAACCGCGCCGACGAAGAACGGGCCGTCCGTCGTATCGAGCGTCGCGCTCGCGACGTTCGACGTGATCTGCCCGAGCATGTCACCGACGCTGACGAGGCCGAGATCCCGCATTTCCTCGGCCGTGATCGTCGCGACGGGATTCGACGACGAAAAATCGCTGCGCCGAATTCGCGTGCCCGTGACGACGACCTCCTCGACGTCCTCTGTCGCGGCATCGTCCGGGTCCTCGACGTCTTGGGCGCGAGCGATGGGACCGCCGAGCATGATCGCGGAGACGGCCGATGCGAGCACGGCGAGCCGCGCTTCCCGCTGTGGTGTAGTAATCACGAATGTCCTCCCGTCCTGGCGGCGTGCCGATGCCAGGTGTTGCAGGTGTTCCCAGGTGTTCTAGTCGTTCTAGTTTTAGTAGCCGAAGGCTACTCCGCGGGGTGCCGCAAGCAACGGATCGGAAGCTGATAACTACCTATAAACTCGGCACTGTTTCCGCTGACGTGGCGTGCCCGAGACCGGGTTATAACCACTCGCTGATGACCGCCCATCACCCCCGCCGTACGCGTAGCAGAGCGCGTCCCGACTTCCCGAGAATAGGAGCGTCTTCGATGCCGCTTCGCCGACCGCGCGAGTGGCCCCCAAACGACCATCTTTCTGGAAAGAGACGCGATGAAAGTGAGCAGCATGATCAGGACGGGCAGCGCTCTGCTGGCCGTCCTTCTCGGCACGTGCGCAAATGCGCAGGAATCCGGCACACCGCCCAACATCGTTCTGATCATCGGCGACGACTTCGGCGTCGACGTGACCTCCGGCATGTACCCGGGGCTGATCGACGATCTCGCGAAGCGATACGGGCCCGAAGGACACGGGCACCCGGACCACGAGCTGATCACCGGCAGGCCCGCTTCGACGCCGCGGCTCGACGACCTTGCGCGGCAGGGCATGATCTTCACGAACGTCTGGGCACAGCCGTTCTGCTCGCCGACGCGCGCATCGATTCTCACCGGCCTCTTCGCGTCGAAGGCGAACGTCCTGACGTACGCCGACCCGCTCTCGCAGCAGCACGCGTCGTTCGTGCAGATGCTGAAGGATCAGGCGGGCTACAGCACGGCGCTGTTCGGCAAGTGGCACCTGGCCGGCCTGCCCGGCAATCCGGTGAGCTATCCGGGCATGAAGCCCAAGGAGGCAGGTTTCGACGTCTTCAAAGGGAATCTGCACGCGGCGATCCGTACGTACTGGAACTACGATTATCACGTGCAGGAGGCCGACACACCCGCGAACGAGTGGCGAAGCGAGGCGCCGCCCGAGAGGTCGCTTCCGGGCATTGCGCCGACGACGTTCGCTCCGGTCGTGAAAGTCGCCGACGCGATCGACTGGATCACGGCGCAGGAGGAGGCCGATCCCGACAAGCCGTGGTTCGTCTGGCTCGCGTACAACCTTTCGCATGCGACCGCGCAGCAGCGGCCGAGCGCGATGGCCGTGCCGAATGCCGACACGCTCGATGCGAAGAGCTACGAAGAGATGAAGGCGTGCGGCGGCGAGTTCGGTTCGTCGAACGTCGGCTCGTGCAGCGGAGAAGCGCTGATGCGCGCGATGACGAACGCGCTCGACACCGTGACCGGCAAGCTGATCGACGCGGTCGACGCGCTCGACCCGAACACCTATGTCATCTTCATCGGCGACAACGGCACGCCGATGTACGGGCGGCCGAACCTCGACTTCATCGACAACATGTACATCACGCGGAGCGGACGCGGAAAGGGATCGGCGTACGAAAGCGGTGCTCGCGTGCCGCTGGTCGTCAGGGGTCCCGGCATCGAGGCCGGTGCGTCGAGTGATGAGTACGTGCACGCCGTCGATCTCTTCTCGACGATCCTCACGATCGCGGGGCTCACGCCGCCCGAGCGCGTGCCGAACAGCGACGGCACGGCGACGATCCCGGTCGACGGCGTCTCGCTGACGCCGATCCTGTTCGGCGACGCGAGCTCCGTTCGGGACCCGAACGAGGGCTATCTGTTGACGGAGACGACGAACCTGTTGACCGGCGGCACGCATCACGCGGCCGCGCGCAATGCCGCCTACAAGGTCGTCTGCTCGTCCGAGACGGGTGCGAACGGCTGCGAGTTCTACGACCTGCGCACCGATCCGCTCGAGGAGTATCCGCTCGAGAAGCCGGCGAGCTGCCGCGACTACGACAGCGGCGCCTGGACGCCCGCGGACGCGGGCTGGCATTACTGCCGCTTGAGCCGGATCATCGAAGAGCAGTCCGTGCTGGCCGCGCAGTAGCGCCGCCGCACGAAGCGAACGCGACGCGGTCGGTCGACCGCGTCGCGTCGCCCGGAAGCCGCGCGGGCCGTCAACCCTCGGCCGCGCCCGCGCCCTGCCCGCCTCGTTGCGGCCCTTGCCCGCCCCGTCGAGGCCCCTGTTGCCGGCCTCGCTGAGGCGTCGAGCTCGGCGGCATCTCGTAGCCCGGGCGGAGGAACGACTCGGTGGCGACGATCTGCAGCAGTCGGCAGAAGTGCCACTCCGCCGCGTCCGGCCCCCACTTGCCGTCCGCGTACCCGGCACAGCTTTCCGGCTTCGCGAGCGGGTACTCCTCGAGGGGGTCGTCGACGAGGTCGTAGAACTCGCAGCTCGCCGGCGACGCGCTTTCTGCGCAGACGATCTTGTACGTTCCGTTCCGCGCGCCGACGTGGCGCAGGTTGCTCATGACCGGGTTCACGGTCTCCGCGAGCAGGTAGTCCTCGATGGGATCGCGCACGCGGGACGCGCCCTCGAAGAGTATCGGCGCGAGCGAGACCGAGTCGAGCGCGACCATGCCGTCGCCGGATCGGTTCGGCACGGTTTCCGGGACGTCGAGACCGGCCAGGTTCAGGATCGTCGCGAACAGGTCGACGCCGTGGACGAACTCGTCGCTGCGGCTGCCGGCGGCGATGTTCGGCCCGCGGATCACGAGCGGGACCCGGACGCCGCTTTCATAGGCCGTGCCTTTGCTGCGGCCGCGCCGCGTGATGTACATGTTGTCGATGAACTCGCGCCCTTCGCCGAACATCCACGTGCCGTTGTCGCCGATGTAGATCACGTAGGTGTTCGGATCGACGGAATCGACGACCTCGAGCACCTTGCCGATGATCGTATCCATCGCGTTCGTCATCGCCCGCATCAGCGCCTTGTCGGTGCAGGAGCCGACGTTCGCCGATCCGAACTGGCCGCCGCAGGCTTCCATCTCGGCTCGCGAGACGTCGTCCAACGTGTCGATGTTCGGCACCGCCATCGGATTCGGCTGCTGCCGGCCGGTGATGTGCGAGAGGTTGAACGCGAGCCATGCGAACCACGGCCTGTCCGGGTCTTCCGCTTCCTGCGCGGTGATCCATTCGATCGTGTCCGCGGCCTTGACGACGGGCGCGTACGTCGTCGGCGCAATGCCGGGCAGCGATTTGACCGGCGGCATCTCCGTTCGATATTGGTCGGGCGGCGTCGAGTCGTCCTGGACGTGATAGTCGTAGTCCCAGTACGTCGCGATGCCGCCGTTCAGGTTGCCCTTGTAGAGGTCGAAGCCCGCCTCCTTCGGCTTCATGCCGGGATAGACGCCCAGTCCCGCCATGTGCCATTTGCCGAAGACCGCCGTGCTGTAGCCGGCGTCCTTGAGGTCGCGGACGAACGAATGATGGGTCTGAGACAGCCAGTTCGTGTAGTCGAGCACGCCCGTCTTCGCGGCGAACAGGCCCGTCAGCAGCGACGCGCGCGACGGCGAGCAGAACGGCTGCATCCACGCGTTCGTGAAGCTCATCCCGGACCGGGCCAACGCGTCGAGCGTCGGCGTCGATGCGGGCCGACCGTCGATTTGCTCGTAGTCCGGATGATCGTGGCCCGACGGTCCGTACTGCTCGACGAGGCTTTCGATCAGGCCGGGATACATGTTCGACGTGACGTCCATGCCGATGTCGTCGGAGATGATCAGCAGCACGTTCGGGCGCTCGCGGCCGGCGGGCTCCTGTGCGCCCGCGGGGCCCGTCAGCGTCACCGCCGCGAGTCCAGCGAGCGCGCACGCGCGACCGAGACGCGCTGCACGGAAGATCCTCATGGTCATGCTTTTAGCTCCGCGCTGGGGGAAGGGAAAGAACTTGTTTTCGACGGACGCCCAGAGCGGGCGCGAACCGTCCGTCTCGATCAAGATTCCCATGCAGAGGAACGCGAAGCAAACGGGCACGAGGTTATGACCGGTTATAACCCGCCCATGTCGAGGGACGCCGAAGGCCTGCGGAAGCGTCAGCGAACATCCTGGATCGCGCTCGACATGCTCTGCTCGTACGTGCTCCAGCCCGAGCCCATACCGAACGGCGCACGATGGAAAACGGCCTCGATCCGGCGGATCAGCCCGTTCTCGATCTTGAAGAGCTCCGCGAGCTGCCAGGTCCAGTTGATCCGGTGGTGATCGAAGAACGCGAACGTGAACACGATCCCCCTCTCGCGATCGACCGCGACGAAGCGCCGGTCGCGGATTCTCGACACGATGCCTCTGACACCCGTCTCGAACTGCTCCTTGCACGTGATGCGGGTGCCCGAGCGGGCGAGGACGTCGACGCCGTTCTCGAACCGCACGCAGTCGTCGGTGAACGGGTAGTACCCTTTGCCGTCGTTGTTCTCGAGCCCGGTGAAGTAGTAGTTCGCCGTCGTGATCAGCTCGGCGCGCGACATCCGCTCCGCTTCCGGAATGCTCTCGAGGAAGATCGGATGCGGCGCGCCCATCGCCTCGACGCCTTCCCCGGTCGGCGGAAAGTCGCCTCGGCTGCTGTTGACGCTCGACGGCCGGATCGCGAGCTGCTCGACTTCGGTGATACGCTCGTTGGCGATCCTCAGCCGCAGGGCGATCGCGACCAGGTCGCCGTCGTCGGGCCCCGTGCCGTTCTCCCTGAGCGTGCCGATGAACGCGACCTGCTGAGTCTCGACGTCGGGAACGTAGAACTCGTACCTGCCGATCCCCGACATCGCGTACCAGAGCCCTTCGTTGCCGAGCGGCAGCCGGACTCCGTTCTCGGTGAACTTCACGTCCCGCGCGAACAATGCCGGATCGACGTCGCCGTCCCGCATCGCGACGAGATAGCGGTCCACCCAGCCTTCCAGGCAAGCGCGATCGCAGGACTCCGACGTCTGTGCCGACGCGCTCAGCATCGGCGCGAGCGCCGCGATCGGGACGATCAATCTTCTCAGCATCGAAGCTCTCTCTTTCTTCGTTCGTTGGTGAACCCGGGCCGCCCTGGCCCCGCTGCCCGCAACGACCCTTTGCCGCGTGCGAGTGTAGTGCAGCACCGAGATGGGCACCAATCCTGAGACGACATGACGGGCGAACCGCTTTGCATGCTCGCCGCCCCTCGCCATCGTTCGCCCGTCCGGGTACCTTAGCTCCCGTTCCTGGAATTTCCGGAGATCGATCGGACATGTCCACGATTCGCCTGCGCCGACTGCGGCGCCTCGCCGCCTGCACCGTCGTCGTGACGTGCGGCCCCGCGCTCGCACAGCCCGATACGCCGCCCTCCGAGTATCGCGTCGTCTGCGGCAAGGAGTGCCTCGAGCAATTCGCCGAGCGCTTTCTCGATGCCCTGACGAGCCGCCAGCCGTCGCGCGTGCCGCTCGCGCCGAACGTGCGCTACACGGAGAACGGCGTGCAGCTCGCGATCGGCGACGCGCTCTGGGCGACCGCCGACGGTCTCGGCGAGAACCGGCTGATCTTCACGGACCCCGCATCGGGCGGCATCCACCTGTACGCCGGCGTTATCGAGTCCGGGCTCCCTTCGATGCTCGCCGCGCGGCTCAAGGTCGAGGACCGGCAGATCACGGAGATCGAGACGACCGTGCTCCGGCGCCCCGCGGACGATCCGAACATGGCCACGTTCGCCGTGCCGAGGCCGATCTGGTCGCAGCCGGTCCCGCCGGAGCAACGCGTGTCCCGCGAAGCGCTGATCGACATTGCGGATTCGTACTTCGAAGGCATCACGCAGGCCCGCAGCGACATCACGCCGTTCGACGACGCGTGCACGCGCTTCGAGAACGGCGGCCAGATGACGTTGGCGACCGAGGTCACGATCAGCCCCGTTCAGCGGATGAGCTGCCGCGAGCAGTTCGAGGCCGGCATGCTGATCATCGTCACGTCGATCTCGAATCGGCGGTATCTCGTCGTCGACGAGGAGAATCAGGTCGTGTCCGCGATCGCGACGTTCGATCACCGCGGCAACCTCGATGCGGTGCCGTTCGGCAATCCGAACGACGTGACGCCGGCGGGTCAGTTCAGCCGGCCGTTCAGCTTCCTGATCTTCGAGTCGTTCAAGGTCATCGACGGCAAGATCCGACAAATCGAGGCGACCGTGTTGAGCGTACCGTACAAGATGCACCCCGGATGGCCGGCGGGCTGAAGCGCGATCGCGGGCGCGCCGTCCCGTTCGAGCGCACGGCTCCGTCCGGCCGCGCCGTTCCGTTCCCGAGCGGCGCTGCCTGACCCTCGAAAAGTCAGCGCAGCCGCGCGGCGATCTCGGTCAGCGTATCGACGAGGGCCGAGCGCCTGCGCCGCGTGACTTCGTCCGCGTCGCCGCCGGAGCTCGACAGAAACGCCGCGATCCGTGCGAGCTCGTCCGCGGCACCGACGCCGTCGCCGCCGGCTTCGCCGGCAAGCGCGCTCTCCGCGCGATCGAGCGCGGCCCGGATCGCCCCGGCCTGCGGGACGGTGATCGCCGCCGTGCGCGCGAGCTGATCGACGTACGCCCGCGCGACGACGGGCTCCGCCGGCCACGCCACCTTGCGCTGCTGCTGCGGATTGACGACGGCGTCGTGCCGGGCCAGCGAGGCCGCCGCGATCTCGTTCGCGGACAAATGCTCGCTCGGCTCGAGCGCGAGCACGTCGAGGCCGCGCGAGATCTCGGTCGCGTAGACGTACCCGGCGTGCCAATAGGCCGACCAGTAGCCGCCCATGATCAGGTCGTCCTCGTCGATCGGCCCGCGATCGAAGAATGCGATCTCGACCGGGTTCGACGAGTCCGTGAAATCGATGACCGAGATGCCGCCCTGGTACCACGCCTGCACGAAGATGTCGCGTCCCGGCACCGGAACCAGCGAGCCGTTGTGCGCGACGCAATTCTCCTGCTCGGTCTGCGGCGCCGGCATCTTGAAGTAGCTGCGAAACTCGAGCTTGCCGTCGACGATGTCGAAGATCGCGTTCGCGCCCCAGTTCTTCGGATCCGACGCGCGGCAGCGCGGCCGCGAGCCTCCGCCCCACTCGTCCGTGAAGATGACCTTCGTGCCGTCGTTGTTGAACGTCGCCGAATGCCAGTACGCGAAGCTCGGGTCGATGACCTCGTGCACCCGCACCGGGTTCACGGGGTCGGTGACGTCGAGCAGGATGCCGTTGCCCGAGCACGCGCCCGCCGCGAGCCCGAGCTCCGCGAACGCGGTGATGTCGTGGCATTGATCGGTCCTGCTCGTCTCCTGCGTGTCGGGCCCGTGATCGCCGCCCTCCCACAGCCCCGCGAGCACGCCGGACTCGGGGTCGGAGAAGATGAACGGCCGGCTCACGACGCTCGCGTTGCCCGGGTCGTCGACCGGAATTTTGATCACGTCGATCCGGAACAGCGCCGTGTCCGGGTTCTCGAACGGCGACTCGTCCGAGCAGCCCTCGAGCTCCTCGCCCGGCCGCACGCGGCTCGTGCCGGACGCGTAGACGTAGACGTTGCCGTCGTCGTCGGGGTCCGTGACGACGGTATGCGTGTGCGAGCCCCGGCACGTCTGCACGGCGCCGACCTGCCTCGGCATCCGGACGTCGCTGATGTCGAAGATCCGAATGCCGCGGAACCGTTCGCTGCTCGTTTCTCCCGCGACCCCCTGCAGCCCGCAGTCGAGCCGCCCCCGCGTCTGCTCGACCGAGTAAATCAGGAGGTCGCCGACGATCGACACGTCGCCCTGGCCGCCCGGGCAGACGACGGAGCTCACATGCACCGGCGAGCGCGGATCGCTGATGTCGTAGACGTTGAAGCCGTGGTAGTTGCCCGCGACGAGGAGGTCGCCGGCAAAGACGATGTCGGTATTCGCGAAGCTGAGGAGGCTCGGCCGCGGCTCGGCTTTATCGCCGTCGTCGGCGCCCTCGGCGCCGTCCGCGTCCGCTTCCTGTACCTCCCCCTCGTTCGGGGTGCGGGCCGCGGCTGCGTCCGCCGGGGGATCCGTCGACGGCTCGGCGACGTCGTCGTCCGCGGGCTCCTCGGCCTCGTCCGCTTCCGCATCGTCGCGACGCGGACGCTCGCGCTGCATCGGCCGGCCGGCCGGATGCTCGGGATCGAAGAACCCGGGCGGCTTCGGCAGCGACGCGACGAGGGTCATGTTCAGCGACGCCTGTCCGGCATCCGCAAATCCGGGCTTCAGCCCGACGCGCGGGTCCGGCGACAGCCCCGCGAGCATCGTGTCCATCCGCTCGATCTCGCTGCTCTGGTCCGCGGTGACGTCGGACGTGAACTCGAAGAGGACCGGGTCCTGCGCGGAGCCCGGCTGGTCGAGCAGGTCCTCGACCATCTCCAACGCTCCGCGGTGGTGCTCGATCATGAGCTCGAGGAACAGCGTGTCGAACTCGTGCCCCGCCGCCTGCCGGAGCGCCGCCATCTGCTCGGGCGTCGCCATGCCCGGCATGGACGCGGTGTCGTGGCCGTGATGCGCGGCGGCGTCCGGCACGTCGATCCCATGCTCTCGCAGCCAGGACTCCATCATCGCGATCTCGTCCCGCTGCGAAAGCTCGATCCGCTCGGCGAGGCGGCGCATCGTATCGCGCGTCGTGCGCGCGTCGACGAGCGCCGTCATCTCGAGCGCCTGGGCGTGGTGCACGAGCATGTCCTGCACGAACTTCACGTCCGCGGCCGAGAAGCGCAGGCTCGCGAGGTTCGTCGCCTCCTCCGCGGAGATAAAGCGGCTCGGCTCGCCCGGTGCGCCGGGCTGCACGATCGGCACCTGTCCGAAGGCCGGCGCCGCGACGCCGAGCACGGCGGCGACCCCGGCGCCGATCCGCGCGAGGCGCGGCCCGCCGCGCGAGACGCCGGATGCGCCCGTATCGCTGGTCGTCTCGTTCATGCAGGTATCTCCCGCGCAGGGACGGATTCGATTACTCTGGCGCGCGGGCCGCTCGCGCCGCGGCGAGGCTGCGGCCGGCGCCCGGGTCGCGATCGCCCCATCTGCGGGACTCTGCCTGAAGCCGCGCGGCCTTCGCAAGCCTGTAACCTTTGTCACGCTCGGCCGTCAGGTACCCGCACATGCCGCCGCTCGACGATCCCTCCCCGGCCCGTCCACCGCCGACGCCGATGCTCGACGTCCGCAAGCTGCGCGTCGACTACGGCAGCTTCACCGCCGTCCACGATATCGACCTCACGGTGATGCCGGGCGAGATCTTCGGCCTCGCCGGCCCGAACGGCGCGGGCAAGACGTCGACGATCCGCGTGCTCGCGACGCTGCTCGAGCCGACCTACGGCGAGGTCAGCGTGGCGGGCCGCGACCTCTTCGAGGAGCCGGATCTCGTGCACGACGTGATCGGCTACATGCCGGACCTCGCGCCCGTGATCCCGGACCTCAAGGTGTGGGAGTTTCTCGACCTTTATGCGGCGAGCCACGGGCTCAAAGGCCGCGCCCGGCGCGCGCGCGTCGACGCGTGTCTCGAGCGCGTAGAGCTGACGGATGCACGCAACGTCTACGGGCGCGCGCTCTCGCGCGGGATGATGCAGCGCGTCGTGCTCGCGAAGACGCTGCTCCACGAGCCTAAGCTGCTGCTGCTCGACGAGCCCGCGAGCGGCATGGACCCGATCGCGCGGCGGAACCTGCGCCACATCCTCGAGGCGCTCGCCGCGGACGGCGCCGCGATCATCGTGTCGTCGCATATCCTGAGCGAGCTCTCGGACATGTGCACGTCGGTCGGCATCATGCACCGCGGCCGGCTGCTCGCGCACGGCCCGATGGAGCGGGTCATGAGCGCGATCGACGCCGAGGCCGCGCAGATCCGGATCGAGACCGTCCTCGACGGGGACCGCGCCGCGGAGTGGCTGCAGGCGCGGCCGGGCGTCGAGCGCGTCAGGCTCGACGGCGGCACGATCCTGCTCGAGTTTCGCGGCGATCGCGCGGCCCGCGCGGCACTGCTTCGCGCGCTCGTCGCGGAGGGATTCGACGTCGTGGGCTTCACGGCGGAGCGTTCGAGCATCGAGGCGCTGCTGATGAGCCTGATCGGTGACGGAGAGGCACATGTCGATAGCGCTCGAGAGTGAGGTCTCGCCGGTCTCAGGGCTCCCGGCGCGCGACGCGGCCTCGGCTCGCGTCGGCGTCATGGACGCGCTTCTGCCGTGGCGCAACCCGGTGTTCATGCGCTACCTCCGCAGCCGGCTGCGCCTGCGCAAGGCAATCTTCTGGTATCTCGTCACGCTGATCGTCGCGACGTTCATCGTCTCGCTGATGTACACGATTGCGACGAACGCGTCGACGCCGCCGGACGAGGCCGCTCGCGGCATCTGGATACCGCTGCTCGTCCTGCAAGGCGTGATCCTGATGGTCAAGGGCACCGGAAGCGTATCGGCCGGCCTCATCCAGGACAGGATCGATCAGACGCTCGACTACCAGCGTCTGACGCCGGTCTCGCCTCTTCGCAATCTCGCGGGCTACTTGTTCGGCCTGCCCGTGCTCGAGTACGCGATGTTCGCGCTGACGCTGCCCCACCTCGCGTTCGTCGCCGTCGTGGGCCGGATTCCGCCGGACGCGCTGCTGTCGGTCTATTGTTCGTTCTTCGTCTGCGTCGTCATGTACCACATGACGGGCATCGCCGCCGGCATGGTGATACGGCGTTGGATCTTCGGCTATATGCTGTCGATCCTGCTCGTGCTGTTCGTCAACGTGATCCTGCCGGCGTTCGTGTCGCAGCTCGGGCTTCGCTTCTTCCAGTACCTCTCGGTGTGGCCCGTGATCGGTCAGAAAGTGCTGCCCGTGGTCACGGGCGCCGCTCCGGTCGGGCCGACCGGCAACCCGTTCCTGTCCGTGTTCGGCGACGTGCCGTTCTATCGGTGGTCGCTGTCGCCGTTCGTTTTCACGCTGCTGCTGCAGGGCACGCTGATCCTGACGTTCGGCACGATCGCCGTGAGGCGCTGGAAGTCGTCCACCAGGCACTCGCTGAGCAAGCCTTATGCGCTCGCGTTCCTGCTCGGCTTCATCGTCGTGCTGATCGGCAACGTGTGGCCGATCGTCACGCGCTCATACATGCCGTTCCCGCTGTTCGGCCAGTGGAACCTCGAGGAGCTCGGCGAGGTCGTCGCGATCGGCCTGCCGCTCGTCTACGCGTACGTCGTCTGGTTCCTGTGCATCGTGCTCCTCGCGATCGTCGTGCCGACGCACGACCACTTCGTGCGCGGCATCCGGCGGGCGATCAAGCACGGCCGACCCGCGGCCCGCCTCTGGGACGACGACTCGCCGTCGTTTCGGGTTTACGGCCTCTTCACCGTCGTCGCAGTCGCGGGCCTCTGCATGCTGCTCCGCGAGATCTGGGCCTCCGGCTTCTTCGCGCCGTTCGGCGGGCCGCCGGCGACGGTCTGGCGGCTCCCGCTCGCGTTGGCGCTCGTCGTGACCTACACGGCGCTGCTCTTTCAGGCCCTGGGCCTGCGGAGGGCGGCGCTCGCCGTGCTGCTCGTCTGGTTCCTGCCGATCCTCGCGTCGATCGTGCTATCGGCACGGACCGAGGGCTTCGACGTGCCGCACGCGGTCGTGCACTCGCTGTCGCCGATCGCGTTCCTGCTGATGGCCGGGCTCCCTGCGGACGAGGCGCGGCCGCCCGAGGCGCTCGCAGGGGAGCTCTCCGCCGTCAGCGTCGGCGTCGCCACGGGCTTCGCCGCGGTTGCCGTGCAGATCATCGTGTTGTGGCTCGTGTGGAGCCGCCGCAGCCGCGCGAGCTATGCGCTCTGCAGGTCGACGCTGCCCGCGGCCGGCATGCCGGGCCCGCACGCCGCGGCGCGCGAGGCCTCGGTCGACGGGAACGGAGATGAATGGCCGCTCGACGCCGCGTCGTCAACGGAGAGCCAGACGCTCTGACGAAAAAAAGACAAGGGGCCGAGGCGAACGGACTCGCTTTTGCGGATCGCGTTCGCAACCGGTGTCACCCGGCCCCTCTGAACGCTCGGACGACCGGTGCGTCCGTGCGAGACTCGATGTGGGGGAGGATCGGTCTCGCTGGGCGTGGTCAGGTTTGGGGCAAATTGACCACGAGGGAGGTATCCGTGCCCGTCGGCGGCGCCGCCGCAAGCTCCACTCTCATCGCAGCCTTGAGCTGCTCGTGCATCACCCGGATCTGCTCGCGCAGCTCGGCGGCGAGAAGCTGGTCGTCGGGACGGAAACTCATGCGCCTGCCGTAAACCACGACTTCCTCGATCGCCGGAGCGTGCGCCGCCGAACTCCCGTCGGTCGCCGCGGAAGAGCCATCGACGCCGACCTCTGCGGCGCGGTGCGACGCGGACACCGCGCCGGTCGCGAGCACACCGGCCAGCACGAGACTCGACATCTTGGTCTTCATGCTTCGACTCCTGCTGCGGTGGTACGCCCACCGAACGACGGCGCACACATTACCGGCAGCCGCGCCGCGAATCTGCGGCGATTGTTGCGGTCCTTTGTGTCGAAACGTAACGAGCCGGGGAAATTGGGGTCGGGGAAATTGGGGTCAGAGCCCATTTCCAAAGCCCCTTTTCCGGACCCTTTTCCGCGAACCTGGCTGAGGCCGAGGCCGCATCGAAACACCAGTCGCCATGGTGCGTTGCGCACCGCAACCCGCCGCCGTGGCGGGTTGCGCACCGCACACCGGCCGCCGTGGTGGGTTACGCACCGCACACCGGCCGCCGTGGCGGGTTACGCACCGCACACCGGCCGCCGTGGCGGGTTGCGCACCGCCACCGGTCGCCGGGGCGGGTTGCGCACCGCCACCGGCCGCCGGGGCGGGTTGCGCACCGCACCGGCTGCCGTGGCGGGTTGCGCATCGCACACGGCCGTCGCGGCGGGTGCCGCACTGCAAAGTGAGCGCCCCGCCGCCGCACATTGGGAATCCGGCTGTGACCCAATTATTGGCTGTTGGGAATCGTTGGGAATCGGGCTCTGACCCCAAATTTTGGCCGCCGCGGCACGTCGGAGAATTGGGCTCCGACCCCGAATTTTGCTCTCATCGGGAATCGGGCTCTGACCCCAATTGTTGGCCGTTGGGAATCGGGCTCTGAGCCCGATTTGGGGCTCTGACCCCGAATTTGCCGCGGCTCGTCAGCGGGCGGGCTGCACATATTCGCTACAAACGAGCGCAATCGTGCTCAACCGCCGTCCCTCGGAGTGCAGTCGAACTCGTAGGCGTGGTGCGGCTTGTACTGCGTGAACCACAGGATCGGCAGGTAGAGATAGTAAGCGGTGACGATCGCGCCGACGTCCGGCCGCTCGTTGCGGCGGAGCGTGTAATGCTGCGGCTCGCAGCCCTCCTTGCGGACCGTGACCTCCTGCTTCGTGAACGCCGGCTTGCGGTCCGAGTAGTGGCCTTTCCCGGTCCCGACGTATTCACCGTTAACATAGATGCGAGCGTCGGGGTCGGATACCCGGATCGTCGTTGCGCTCGAGCAGGCGGTCAACGCGACGGCGACGGCCATGGAGACGACTCGCTTCATCGTGTGCTCCTCCGATGCATGCCCACGATCGGAGTGTGGATGAAGGAGCTGAATCGGCGCTGAACCTCCCGCGCCGACGCGATCGTCTTTCCGCCGCTGCGCCCGGCCTCAATCCTTGCCGCTCGAGCGCGCGATCTCCGCGAGCTCCTCGTACGCGCGCTGCTTGTCGGCTTCCGGATAGCCCTCGTAGTGAATGTCGATCAGCCGCCGCACGAGCTCGATCTTCGTCTCTCGGGAGGTCGGCGGCACCTCGAAGCCCTTGCCGTCGAAGCATCTCAGCAAGGCGAACGCATGCTGCAGCGCGGGCTCGGGAAGATTGCGCCCAGAGGCAAGCTCGCGCCGTACGTGCTCGTGCACCTTCTTCGCGTAGGTCGCACCGAGCTGCCGCGCGAGCGCCGCCGTGCGCGCGTCGCGATCGTCGGCAACGCTTTCGAGCAGCTCGAGGCCTTCCTGCAGGTGCGTGAGCCCATCGGCGGTTGCGAGCGCCGCCTCGGCGTGCGCGAGGTGCGTGCGCGCGTCGGTCAGCTCCGCGGGCTCTTGCGGGGGGCGCGGCATCGTCGTCACACACCGTCGCGGCTTCCGCGAGCCGCGTGCCGAGCATGACGGCGACGGACCTCGAAGTTCTCGGCCCCGCCGCGTGCGGGTCGGTTCGGGGACGGGCGGACAACCGCCGGAAGGATCATTGCCCGTTCGCCCCCTTCATGGCCCGCTCGTCCCCCACTGCCGTGCCGTCAGCGCACGCTCTGAATCGATTCCGACATCGCCTGCTCGTACGTGCTCCAGCCGGACGGTATGCCGAACGGCGCCCGGTGGAACACAGCCTCGATCCGGCGGATCTGCCCGTTCTCGATCTTGAAGAGCTCGGCGAGCTGCCACGTCCAGTTGATTCGGTGATGATCGAAGAACGCGAACGAGAAGACGATGCCGCGCTCGCGGTCGACGGCGACGAAGCGCCGATCGCGGATCCTCGACACGACGTTGAACAGCGAGCCGTCCTCGAACTGCTGCTTGCACGTGAAGTTGCGCGTGACGAGGATGCCGTTCTCGTAGCGGACGCAGTCGTCGGTGAAGGGGTAGTAGCCCTTGCCGTCGTTGCGCGCGAGCCCGGTGAAGTAGTAGTTCGCGACCTCGATCAGCTCCTCCCGCGACGCGCGCTCGGCCTCCGGAATCACCTCGCGGAAGATCGGGTGCGGCTCACCCATCTTCTCGACGTTGTCGCCGGTATTGCCGAACGGGCTGTTGTCGTTGCCGCCGCCGAAGAGCTGCACGTCGGGCCTGATCGCGAGCTGCTCGACCTCGGTGATCAGCCCGTCGACGATCTTCAGACGAATCGCGACCGCGACGAAATTGCCCTCGCCGTCATCCGCGTCGCCGTTCTGCATGTTCTCGATGACCGTGCCGATGAACGCGACCTGCTGCGTCTCGATATCCGGCACGTAAAACTTGTACGTGCCGATCCCCGTCATGCCGTACCAGAGCCCCTCGCCGCCGAGCGGCAGACGGATACCGTTCTCCGTGAACTTGACCTCGCGGGCGAAGAGCTCGGGATCGACGTCGTTCTCGAGCATCGCGTCGAGATACCGATCGATGTAGCCCTCGAGGCATGCGCGATCGCACGCGGGGGCGGCGTCCTGCGGTTGCGCGTGCGCGGTCGCCGCGAGCCCCCCGAGCACGGCAACGGCGAAAAGTCCCGTTCGCATTGTCGTTCTCCTTCTTTTCGTCGACGAGTGGAGCAGTATAGCGACTCGCCTCGGAGCGACGCTCGCCTCGAGCGCCGAGTGCCGGCCGCAAGGCGGGCAGCGCCGGCGGGCGCTCGCCCTGGTCGCGCCGAAGCATGCCCGAACCCTCAGCGCCGCACCGTCACCGAAAAGCCGGCGCTCGACAGCGCTGCGACGATCGCTTCGCTGTGCAGGCGATCCCGCGTCTCGATCTGAATCTCGAGCGTCGTGTAGCGCAGCGATAGGTCGGCGCTCAGGCGCTGGTGCAGCACCTCGATGATGTTCCCGCCGGCCTCGCCGATGATCGACGCAACGCGCGCGAGGCTGCCCGGCACGTCCTCCATCTCGATCGCGAGCCGGATCATCCGGCCGTCGCGGACGAGGCCCCGCAGCAGGCAGCCGGCGAGCGTGCGGCTGTCGATGTTCGCCCCGGACAGGACGAGCCCGACTCGCTTGCCGGCGAATCGGCCGGCATGCGCGAGCACCGCGGCCAGCGTCGTCGCGCCTGCCCCTTCCACGACGACCTTCTCGATCTCGGCAAGCAGGCAGACCGCCTGCTCGATCTCGTCTTCCTTCACGAGCAGGATCTCGTCGACGCACGCCGCGACGACGCGCCGCGTGAGCTCGCCCGGCGTCTTCACGGCGATGCCATCCGCGATCGTCTGACGGCCGGCGCGGACTTCCACGTGCTCGAAGAGCGCCTTCATGCCGGGATACGCTGCGGCCTGCACGCCGACGATCTCGATGTCGGGCTTCACGGCCTTCGCCGCAACGGCGCATCCCGCGATCAGACCGCCGCCGCCGATCGGCGCGACGAGCACGTCGAGATCAGGGCAGTCCTCGAGAAACTCGAGCGCGAGCGTGCCCTGCCCCGCCATCACGGCGGGGTCGTCGAACGGATGGACGAGCGTGAGACCGCGCTCCCCGCCGATCCTCACGGCGGCGGTCACGGCCTCGGCGAACGTCTCGCCCGCGAGGACGACGTCCGCGCCGCACGCCTTCGTCCGCGCGACCTTGGAGAACGGCGTGAAGCGCGGCATCACGACCGTCGCCGGAATGACGAGACGCCGACAGTGATGCGCGACGGCCTGAGCGTGATTGCCGGCGGACACGGTGAGGACGCCGCTGCGCCGCTCCGCGTCGGTCAGCGTCAGCAGCTTGCTCAACGCGCCCCGCTCCTTGAACGACGCGGTGAACTGGAAGATCTCGAACTTCAGATACACGCGGCAGCCGGCGATCTCGGACAGCGTCTCCGAGACCGCGGCCGGCGTGCGCGGCAGCCGGCCGGCGATGCGCTCGGCCGCGGCGCGGACGTCCGCGATCGTGATCGGGAGGTGCGACGACTCCCGCATGCCTTGCTCGGAACGGGTCGACTTCATCGGTTGCACCCCTCGAGCGTCTGAACGAGACTACGGGCGCGGCCGTCGCCGACGACAACGAACAGCGAATCTCGCGACCGGTCGAGCACAAACGTTCGAGACGACACGATCGACGACGGGAGATCGCGATGTCAATGCTCGCAGCACTCGTAACCCACTGCCGTGCGCGCCTGCTCGGCGCGATCCCGCTATGCGGCGCGGCGCTCGTTGCCGCGCAACCTTCGGCCGCCGAGGACGGCCGCACGCTCCTGACGATCGACCACTACGTGCCGCACGTCTCCACGGTCTAGGCGATCGCGGGCGAGACGGCCGAGCTCTACGTCCGCGAACGCGTGTCGGCCGGCACGCTCGCGCGCACGCGCGACTTCGAGGGACGGGTCGTGCTGTTCGTGCACGGCGCGGGCACGCCCGCGGAGGTCGCCTTCGACGTGCCCTATGCGGACTACAGCTGGATGGCTCACCTCGCCGCCGCGGGCTACGACGTGTTCGCGATGGACATGACCGGTTACGGGAGATCGACGCGCCCGGCCGTGATGAACGATCCGTGCAACCTGTCCGCCGAGCAGCAGCAGGCACTGATCCCGTCGGTGCTCGCCGCGCCGTGCGAACCGAGCCGTCCGGGCGAGCTGACGACGATCGCGTCGGACTGGGACGACATCGATGCGGTCGTCGAGCATCTGCGCGCGCTGCGCGGCGTCGAGCGCGTCGCTTTGATCGGCTGGTCGCTCGGCGGCCCGCGAGCCGGCGGATACGCCGCGCAGCACCCCGACAAGGTGTCGAGGATCGTGCTGCTCGCGCCCGCCTACACGGCGGACCTGCCGGCGGAGCGTCCGCCCGCTGCGCCGAGCGGCGCGGCCTTCACGACGCAGTCGCTCGAGGATTTCACGGTCAATTGGAACCGGCAGGTCGGCTGCGCGGACCAGTATGATCCGCACGCGGCGGCCGCGGTCTGGGCCGAGATGCTCGCGTCGGATCCGATCGGGGCCACATGGGGCAGCGGCGTGCGCCGCGCGCCCCGTACGGCCGTCTGGGGCTGGAATCGCGACGTCGTCGGCCGCACGGAGACGCCGATGCTGCTCGTCGCCGGGGCACACGACGCGCAGATCGCGCCGGACCGCGTGCGGCTCCTTTACGAGCATCTCGGCGCGCCCCACAAGGTCCTGATCGACCTCGGCTGCGCGTCTCACAACGCGATGTGGGAGCGGGTCCACACGCTCCTGTTCGACGCGTCGCTCGAGTGGCTGCGCTCGGGCACCGTGAATGGGATGGAGCGCGGGATCGTACGGCTGGGCTACGAGTAGAGCACGG
>DASVCR010000021.1:0-29177 GCA_036381515.1 Gammaproteobacteria bacterium
GCCTTTGCGCTTCAGCTGATACGCGATCGACAGGCCGCTCTGGCCGCCGCCGACGATGACGACGTTGTGATCGACGCCGTCGCGCGCGCGGACCCAGCTCGCGGGCTCGGGTCCGAGCCAGCGCTGCGCGTCGCGCGTGAGCGCGTCGAGCCGCTCGGCCGCGTCCGCGTCGGCGGACGCGGCGCCGGGCTCCGCCCGCGACTGCGCGGATGCGTTCGAGATGCCGAGGGTGCCGAAGGCCACCGCGGCGGCGCCGCGGAAGAATCCGCGCCGGTCGAGCCGGCCTGGCGCGTCGCTGCGCGTTTCTTTCTTCTCGTTCATGTCCTCTCCGGATCGGGTCAATCCGACGACGAGGGCGCCGTGCGACGACGCGGCGCCGGCGGGACGACGCCGACCTCGTCGGCGTAGCGCTCGTAAGCCGCCGCGAGCTCGGCCATCACGTCCGGATGCTCCGCGGCAAGATCGGTCGTCTCGCCGGGATCGTTCGCGAGGTCGAACAGCTGCCAGCCTCCGATCCCGTTCGGCGGCGCGATCCAGAGGGCCTTCCAGTCGCCGCGGAACACCGCGCGCTGCCCGCCGTGCTCGAGCGCATACGCCTCGTCCGGCCCGCGCGTCGCGTCGACTTCGCCGCGCAAGAGCGGCGCGATCGAGCGGCCCGTCATCGGCATCACTTCGCGCCCGCCGACGACCGTGTCGTTCCGACCTCCCGCGAGCTCGACGAAGGTCGGCGCGAGGTCGAGCGCCGCGACGAGCGCGTCGCTGCGCCCCGGCTTCACGCCGAGGGCCGGCGCGCTCGCGATCAGCGGCACGTGGATGCCGCCCTGGGCAAGCGAGCCCTTCGTCAGGAAGTCGCCCGCCGCGCCTGCCTCGCCCCAGCCGAGCCCGATCAGCCGGTAGCTGTTCCGCTTACCGGTATTCTCGACGCTGTTGTCGAATTGCGCGCGGTACTCGGCGAGGAACGGGCCGTCGTCGGCCGTGCCTTCGGCGCCGTTGTCGGACATGAAGAGGACGAGCGTGTCGTCGAGCTCGCCGATCTCTTCGAGATGCCTGAGCACGCGGCCGATCTCCATGTCGAGGCGCTCGACCATCGCGGCGTACGCCTCCATGACGGCGATCTCGAGCGCCTGCCGCTCGGGCGTGAGGTCGTTCCACGGCTTGTAGCCCGCCGCGAGCCGCGGCGGCGGCGCGTCGGCCGGAATGTAGCCGAGCTCCTTCAGGCGCTGAAAGCGCCGCTCGCGGATCACGTCGTAGCCTTCGTCGTAGCGCCCGCGGACGCGCGCCATGTCCTCGTCGAGCGCCTGGATCGGCCAGTGCGGCGCGGTGTACGCGAGATAGCCGAAGAACGGCCGATCGCTCTCGGCCGCCTCGTCGATGTAGCCGATCATGTGATCGGTGTACGCGATCGTCGAGTAGAAGTCCTCCGGCAGCCTCTCCACGTCGACGCCGTCGTCCTGATACGTCGCGGATACGTTCGGTCCGTAACCGATCTTGTCGAAGTGGAACGCGCCCGGCTGCAGCAGCACGAACGAACGCTCGAAGCCTCGATCGGCCGGCGTCTGGCCGGGCTGCTCGCCGAGATGCCACTTGCCGGCCATGTACGTGTGATAGCCGAGCTCGCGCATGCGCTCGGCGATCGACGCGACCCGCTCGGTCAGGCGGTTCTGGTAGGCGGGGTTGCCGTCGATGACGCGTCCTTGCGATCCGACGCCCGCGATGTGGTGGTCCGTGCCCGAGATCAGCATCGCCCGCGTCGGCTGGCACGCGACCAGCGCATAGAAGTTCGTGAACACGAGGCCGGACGCGGCGAGCGAGTCGATGTTCGGCGTCTCGATCTCGCTCCCGAACACGCTCAAATCCTGATAACCGAGATCGTCGGCGACGATCAGCAGGATGTTCGGCCGCGAGCCGGCCTCGAGCTGGCTCCATCCCGCTTCCGGTCGGAGCACGGCAAACAAAGCCAGGCCCGCCGCCCATAGCACCGAACGCGCTGCGATCCTCATGATTCCCCCGTCGACTGCGCGATTTTTTCTTGTCCGTAGACTATACAGGTCGGGCGGACCGGGAGCAGCCGCTGCGGCGGGTCGCCGTGCGGCCGGCGAGGCGGGACGCTCGAGATGCCGCACCGATCCGAGCCCGACCAGGCTCAGCGGCGCATCCGCAGCACGGCGCCGCCGAAGACGCCGTCGACGCTGTCGAGATCGATCACGACCGCCTTGCCGCGACGCTCCGGATCCTGGTTGCGCTCGAACTCGTGCGCGTTGCTGTAGACCTTCGCACGCACGGCCTCGCTGTCGTCGATCCGCGCGCGGCCATTGAAGATCATGAACGCGCGATCATCCGGCGTGAAGTAGCCGAACACGAGCGACATGTGTGGGTTCTTCGCAATCGAGGCCAGGAGCCGGCCTTCCGGATTGCGCACCCAGATCGCGAGCTGCGTCTCGCTGAACGCCTGCGTGCTGCCGCGGTAGGACTGGCGGGGTATGCCGTCCGGGTCGACGTACCCGACGACGATCGGTCGGCGCATCGCGAAGGCCGTGTTCACGGCCTCCTGCATCTCGGGCGTCAGCCTGAGCTCGGTCAGGACGGTCGGTGCTTCACTCATTATCTATAGCTCTTCAATAGCCGAACCAACGATGAGATTCTAAGCGACCACCCGTCATCGATGAGAGCCGGGAAGCCCGAGGAGCCCGAAGGCGCCAGAATGACCGATACCGTGGAGAGCGCCGGCCGCGACATGGCCCGCCGCTCGATTTTCCCGCCGCGTCCCTGCGACATGAAGGGCCGGAGCGCCGAGGTCGATACGCTCGAGCGCACGATCCTCGCGACCCGTCCGACGCGCATCGCGCTCGTCGGCGCCGGCGGCAGCGGCAAGTCGATGCTGGCCGCGGAGCTCGGCCACCGGCTGCGCGACGCGTTCGACGGCCGCGTCGACTGGTTCCGCTCCGGCGCGTGGGGCTTCCACACGCTGACCGAGATGCTCGCGCTCCGCTTCGGCACGGGCCGCGGAGAGGGCCGCGTGCAGCGACTGAAGCGCTTCCTTGCGGAGGGCCCGGAGCGTCTGATCGTGCTCGACAATCACGAAAGCGATACGGCCGTCGCGCAGCTCTTCGAGGCGTTCGCCGACGCGCGGGCGACGTTCGTGATCACGGCGCGCCGCTGCCTGCTGTCGGGCGTATTGATCTTTCCGGTGACGGCTCCGCTCGTGACCGCCGGCGAGAGCGCGTTCCCGCGCGTCGCGGGCTTGACGCGCCTGCTGCGCTGGAACCCGCTCGCGCTCGACATCGCGGACAGCATCGTCGCGTCGGGCGACGCGAGCGTCGAGGATCTCGCGCTGTTCCTGCAGGAGGCCGGCGTGACGCGCGTCCGCGCGATGGCGCACGAGGACGACCTGCCCGAGGTCGCGCTGCTGCTCGACTGGGCCTGGCGGCGGCTCGGCGACGACGCGCGCCGCATACTCGGCGTGCTCGCGCACATCGACGGCGACCACGTCGACGTCGCATCGCTGGCCGCGCTCGCCGACGTCGAACGGATCGATCCGGTGCTCGCGGAGCTCGAGCGCTGGCACCTCGTGCAACAGCCGGTCGATCGGCGTTACACGCTGCACGCCGTCGTGCGCTACGCCGTCGCGCGCCGCACGGAGCCCGATCCGGACCGGGTCTTCTCGCACTACGTCACGCTGCTCGAGCACCATCCCGAGCGCCGGGAGCTCGAGCAGACGCATCTGTTCGCCGCGATGGAGCACGCGTCCCGGCGAGGCGACATGAACGCGATCCTGCGGCTCGAGGCGCTCGTGCGGAGGCTCAACGAGCTGCAAGGCTGACGAGCGGAACGCCGCCCGACGCTCGTCAGGGCTTGCCCGGCTGCTGCGCGCAGGTGTCCTGCACGAGCTCGACGTCCGGCGTGTAGAGCCACGTCTTCGTGACGACGAGCGGCTCCGTGAACATCGTGGGATCCGTCAGCGTCAGCGTGAGCTCGAGGCGGCGCGGATCGTCGCGCACGACGTACCGCTCGACGGCCGTGAGCTCGCCGCTGTGACCTGCGTGCGTGGCATCGGAAATCCGGTCCGGCGTCACGCGCGCCGTCTCGACGATCAGCTCGCCGTTCTCGACGCGCCCGACGGAGTGGCCGAGCAGGCTCGGCGTGCGGTGCGTCGGATGCGGCCGGCCGTCCATGTAGATCGGGCGGAGCAGCGACCACTCCTCGTAGTGGATCAAGAGGTGCTCGCCGTCGCGGCGAATCTGCATCGGCAGCGGGTTCGTCACCTCGCGGACGAAGCCATACGGTTGGCAATTGAGCAGCTTCGGGTCGCTCTCCGGAGTGTTAGCGTCTCGAACCTGCCGGCCAAGCGGCGTCAGCACCTGCTCGAGCTTCGCCATCGACGCGGCGCTGGCCTCGGCCGCGAGCTCCATCACGGGGCGGCTGTCGTTCGCGGTGTCGGCGAGCAGCGCGCTCAGGTGGTCGTAGAAGTCGAGAGGACAACCGACGAAGCACTGGACGTCCGCGAAGGTCCAGTACTCGTGATCCTGCGTCGTGAAGACGCCGCTCCACGTGCCGAGGAACGGCTCCACGGGGTCGCCGGATTGGGCTGACGCCCCGCACGGGAACCCGACGACGAAGGCGATCAGCCAGCGGCGCAGGTTCGGCCAGCGGCGCAGGTGCGGCCTCGGCGTCCCGCGATATTTCGCCGTCGAAGCCACGCCCGCCGTCATTGCGGCCGCCGCCGTCGGTCGTTGAACTGATTCAGGTCGATGTCCTCGGCGAAGCGCTCGGTGCCGTCGGGCAGCGTCAGATACTGCATGTGGACGACCTTCGAGCCGTCGCGAGACGGGTGGCCGCGCACGACGATCTTGTCGCCGGGCGAAAGCTCGTCGCCCGTCCAGCCGGCGCGCAAGAGCTGCGTGCGCGATCCGCCCTCGGCGAGCCACTGCTCGGTCTTGCCGTCGACTTCGACCTCGAAGTACACGCGCATGTGCGGATTACCGAGCTGGTACTCCGTGACGACGCCTTCGACCGTGATCTCGCGCGTCAGGTCGTAAAGCATCGCGGGGGAATGATGCGCCGCCGCCGGAGCCAGCGGAGCGGCTCCGCAGGTAAGGACCAGGACACGCCAGCTCGTTCGCATCGCCGTCTCCTGAAGCTTGCGCGCTATCTTTAGCACGCGGGAAGACGGCCGTCTACGGAGCGGACGGCCGGCAGACGTCAAGCCCTCGACACCACATGCGGGACGAACGCGGCGGCGAGCTTGTGCGTCATCATCCGGTGGTGCTCCCGCATCTGCTCGACCGGCACGGACGGCGCGGCGGCCGCGAATCGCGCCATCGCTCGTGCGAGCGTCGTCTCCCCGACCTGGGTGCCATCCGCCTTCGTCAGGTAGCGCTTCGCGGCTTCCTCGCCGCCGACCACGAGGACCTCGCGGATCTCGAGCCCGAGCTCGCCGAGATACTCCCGCTCGGTGCCGAAAGGGATCCCGAAGTGGAAAGGCTCGTCCCGTATCAGCGTCAGGAAGCGCTCGATGATCGGCCGTACGGCCGGCGCCACGGTTGCGATGTCGAGCCCTCTCATCGTCCGGATCAGCTCGCCCGTGAGGAAATCGAACACGATTCCGCTGCCGGGCAGGTGCGCGGCCACGAAGCGAAGGGTCGCACGCACGGCCTCCTCGGGCAGGTACATCGTCACGCCCTCGAGGATGAAGAACGTTTGCCGCGACGCGTCGTATCCGTGCCGCGACAGCACGTCGGCAAGATCCTCGGTTCCGAAGTCGACCGCAACGTAGGTCGTGTTGTCCGGAGCCCCTCCGAGCACCTCGTCGACGCGCCGCCTCTTCAGCGCCTGCGTCGAGGGCCGATCGACCTCGAAGACGCGAGTGCCCGCGAGCAGCTCGCGGCATCGATACGCATGCGTGTCGAGCCCCGCGCCGAGGATCACGATCTGGGTCGCGCCGTCCGCGACGGCGCGCTCGAGCGCGTCGTCGATGAAGCGCGTCCGCACCATCATCATGCGCACAGCGCTGACGACCTCGATGTCCTCCATCGCGTCGTCGTAGTCGAGCTCGAGCGCATGGACGACGGGATGGTCCACGTCGAGCTGCGACGCATCGCCGAGAAACCGCTCGACGAGCCGGTCGGGATTGCGCGTGACGGGGTCCGGCTCGCGCGCGCCGACGGCGCGGGCGGCTGCGACGTAGACGGCCGTTCTCGAGATCGGCGCCGAAGGCAGGCCGAAGGATGGTCGTGATCCGTTTCCGTTCATTGTAGTGCTCCGGCGCGGTCGAGATGTGGTACCGCACGCGAGCACGTGTTTTAGCGCGGATGATCTCTCGGCGACAGTCTGCTCTTTCCGCCGGCCCGGTCCTATAATGAAGTCAACAAGAAAGACCGCAGCCCGCCGGGGCCTGCTCCGGGAATCGAGACTCCTCTTCGGGGAATCAAGACGGGGAAGACCAATGCCAATGCGAATTCCGATGCACCGCTACAAGTACACGAAGCTCACGCCGGAGCAGATCGGCCGTGCGCTCAGGGCGACCGAGAACGGTCCGACGAGCGTGTCCCCGTTCACGAACGCGTTGACCGGCAGGACGTTGAAGATCGTCACGAAGGACGGTCCCGTCCTCGAGTACAGCTTCGGCTCGAACAGGCGGTTGACGCTCTCTGAGAACGGCGGCCCGAGCGTGTCGGCGGGCTACGGCGAGCTGACGCTGAATCGGATCGTATTCTTCTCCCACATGATTCCCGGCGAGCAGAAGGGCTACAACGTCGTCATCGATCAGGACACGAACCTCGCGACGGTCTTCGAGGTGTGGATGTCGAGCGGGATCGTGCAGAACGCCGGCACGCCGAACGAGTTCACGCTCGACGACAGGGAAGTGCAGCGGCAAATCTATTTCGGATACGTCGACGTCGGGCAGGAGCCTCCCGAGCGGCTTCACCACTACACGAACCGGATCGCCGGCAAGGGGCTCTACTGGAAGCAGGACACCGGGATCGAGACGCTCGAGTTCTACGCGTCCGTCGCGAACACGAACTTCGTCGAGCTGACCCGGCACGTCGACAACTTGAGCTGGGTGGCGCCTTCGGATTACGTCCTCGTCGACGATCACACGTTCGTCTACGACAGGACCGAGGTCGAGTTCTCCGGGATCCACACGTGCTTCGTGGCCGATCTCTTCAAATGCGAGCAGGTCGGCGTGCGCCTCGGCTTCAACGAGAACGACGAGCTCGAGTACTACATGTTCCGCGGCGCCGGCAGGGTCGTCGGGCAGCTCGCGTATCTCGAGCCGTTCGACGAGCACGGCATCGTGCCGCTGTTCGCGCAGCAGAACCCGAATCCGCCGAAGGGGGCACGCGTCACCTATCGTCCGGTGCGCACGTTCCGGTGGATGTCGGACGAGGAGGTGCACGCGGCCGCGGAGCGCCGGACGGCCGCGTTCCAGAGCGGGCCGAGCGGCGTTCCGCAGGTGGTCCCGTCGGGCCACAACCTGCCGTTCTCCGATATCCTCGTCGGCAAGGAATTCACGCTGCGGTTCGATCACGGCGGTCCGGTCAGGGATTACCGGGTCAAGGACAAGTTCAAGCTCGAGTATCGAGACCACAGCGAGAACGTCTGGCGCGAGGTCGATTACCGCGCGTACGAAGGCGACGACAATCTCGCGTGGTTCAGCCATATCCTGCCGGAGAGCAAGCCGCGCGCGAGCGTGCAGGTCGCCGTCGACTTCACGAACGGGCTCGCGACGAGCATCGAGTCGCACATGGGGACGCCGTATTACGGCAACGAGACGACCTATCGCGCCGTATTCGGCGTCGTCGAGATGGACGGCATCGAGCCGCCGCTCTACGAGCGGCATCAATTCACGGACGAGCTCGTCGGGCATGCGTTCTCGTGGTCCTACTCGGACCAGCTGACGTCGATGCATCTCTACACGACGCCGCATTCGATGTCGTGGACGATCTTCACCGCGAACCAGACGATGGGCTCGCAGTGGTGCTCGCCGTGCATCTACGTGAAGCTTCGCGACGGGGTCTACCTGTTCTGCCAGAACGAGGAAGCCTGCAACGGCGCGCAGATGATCGCGCTGATCAACACGAAGATCTCGCACGACTGCGGCTTCAGCTTCAGAGGCGGCGCGGACGGCGTAACCCTTTCGACGACCGGAGGGATCGGCCGGCACATCGGTAAGTTCGAAACCAGGGAATTCTTCGGCCCGAAGAGGGGGGTGCAGGCATGACGAAGACCCTCGACCCGCACGAGTCGCCGAACGAACGTTCGGTCGACAACGGCCGCCGCTCCTTCTTCTTCAAGCTCGGGGCAGGCGTCTCGACGGCGCTCGCGTCGACGGCGGCGATCGCGGCGCCGGGCGGCGCCGACGATCCGGCCCTGAGGCTCGCCTTGCTCGAGGAGGAGAGGGCGCTCCGCAAACTCCACGAGGCGTTCGAGCGCGCGCTCGACGGCGGCGCGTATGACGAGGTCGTCGAGATGTTCGCCGAGGACGCCGAGGTCGTCTTCAACAACGGCGTCTTCGCGCACAGGAGCCGCGGAATCAGCCGTCTTTATCGCGAGCGTTTCCGCGCAGGCAAGACGGGCAGGCGGATCGAGCCCGCGCCCGGGTTCGAGCTCGATGCGGAGCGACGGCAGGATCGGGTCGTGGTGTCGGCCGATCGGCAGTCGGCCGAGGCCGTGTTCCCGTATTCGATCCAGGTCGGCACGCCGATCGAGACGGAGACGTCGCTCGCCGACATGGCCCGTCTTCACGGCGACGGCGTGAGGACGTGGTGGGAAGGCGGCGTCTACCGCGTGAGCTATCGCAAGGACGCGGTCGACGGCCGCTGGAGGATCGCAAGGCTCGAATACGACACGCTCGCGCGCGCCGATTATCGTCCGGGCCGGACGTACGCGCTGCCGATCACGGTCGCGCCGATCTCGACGACGTATCCGCAGGACCCGCAAGGGGCGGATGCGCTCGTTCGCAACGTGTGACCGCTCGATCTCGCAGCCCGGCGCCCGCTCGAAGTGGGCCTACCGCGGTGCCTGCTCGAGAAGGACGTCCGCCTTGCCGGACCCGAAAAGCATGAGCGCCGGACGTCTCGCCGACGCCCGGCGCTCATGTCGGCAGCATCGAGCTAGTGACGAAGCTGCGTCACGATGTCGCCTTCCTCGTAGTTCTCGCAGTGACCGCGCTCGACGCCGACCAAACCGCCGGTCTCTCCGGCGAACGTGAGCAGCATCGGCTTCTGCCTCCACGGCTGCAGCAGCACCTCGGGATCCTCGATGATCACCTCGTAGAGCAGCTGGTCGCCTTTGCGCGTGAAGCGCTCGATGACCTTCATGTCGTCCGAGTGGAAGAAGCCGCCGCGCGCGAGCCATGTCGTCGGCGTGAAGCCGACCGACTCGATCACGAGCGTGTCGCCTTCCCAGTGGCCGAGCGAATGGCCCGTGTACTTCGTCTGCAGGAGCTGCCGCTCGTCGAGCTCGCGGCCGTCCGTCGCGATCACGCGGAAATCCGGATAACCGCCGCCGCCGTCGCCGCCGCGGCCGTAGAGCAGCGTGATGTCGTCCTCGGTCTGGAAGATGCGCCCCGGAGGACCCTGCCGCGGAATGCCCATCGGCTGGCACGTCATGATCGGATCCTCGCGGTTCGTCCACATGTCGCGGTAGATGACCTCGTCCCAGTGCTCGGGCCTGTAGATCGGACGATCCGGGCCGAAGCGCGAAGCCGCCTCGAACTCGAAATCGATCGTCTGATTCCACTGCGGGCTGCAGCCTTCGAGCTGCGTCGGCGCGCAGCGGCGGTTGCCGTAGCGCCAGATGAAGAACTTGCTCGGGCCTCTCCAGCTGCCGGTCAGGTCCGGCTTGCCGTTCGCGAGGCGCGGCGTCGGCGCGTCCGAATCGAGGACCGGCGGCTCCTGGTCGCTGCCGAACATCGGTATTGGCTCCGTCGGGCCGACGCCCGGCGGCACGGGCACGACGACGTAGACGCTGCCCGTTTCGGTCTGCACCGTCCTGATGTCGCGCATGACGACGCCGTTCTTGCGCTCCGTCATGCGACCGGCCATGTAGACCTCGATCTTGTTCAGCGGATTGTTGTAGTCGTCGTAGTCGCCGTACGTGAACTCGTACGTGTCGTCTCCGTGCGTGACGACGACGGACTCGGTCATGAAGCGATCGTCGAGCCGGGCGACGGCGGTCGCGCCTTCGACGCCCGGAATCGGGAACGTGACGACGGGCGTGTCGCCGTCCCACGTGACCGAGGTCTCGCCGATCTTCGACGTGCCCGCCTCGAGCAGCCCGCCGGGATTGCGGAACACCTTGAGCGGGTCGATCCCGGCGCCAGCCAACGCGGCCTTCGGCGCGCCCTGCGGGCTCGCCCACAGACGGATCAGCCGCTCCTCGCGGGTCTCCGGCTTCGGCGTCGCGGTGCCTCTGCCCGGCACGAGCCCGGCGCCCGGGATGTCCTCGTCCCACGCGTACTCGCCGCTGACGACCTCGATGTTCGAATACGTCTCGCCGTTCGGCAGCGTGCACTCGATCTGCGTGCGGCTGCCGGCGAACTGGTAAGCCGAGCTGATGCGGTAGCCCGATTTGCCGAGCTCGCCCTCCCGTTCCCCTTCCTGGAACGGAGCGATCGTGCAGGGCTGACCGTTCACCTGGATCGTGCCTTCGCCGCGATACTCGAGCGTGACGATCAGCTCGTGCTCCTCGATGCCGCGCAACATGCCCATGTGCCACGGCCAGTTGAACAGCACCGACTTCAAGTCCCTCGCGCCGGGTTCGGGCGTATAGGGCGGCGCCGGGCGCCCGCCGAACTGCGCGACCGCCGACACGGATAGGCCGAGAGCAAGCGCCGCCGAAGCGGCGACCGACGTCCTGCTGATCACCCTGTCCACGGTCATGATCGTTCCCCCTTCGATTGTTGTCATGGCGGGTCTTGGCCGGGCTCGAGCTCCATCGCGCGCTGCTGCGGCAGCGCCGCGGCCGAGCGGAACGCCGAGGCCCGCGGTTCCGCCGCCGTGAATGACCTGATCGCTCCCCTCACGAATCCAGGAGCCGGCTTTGCCGGATGACCCCGCCCGCCGACCGGACAAATTCGCCTTTCCGCGACATTACCACCGCCGCCCGTTCCGCCACAATTTGGCGCGGAGCCGAGGCGTCCGGGGCACAGAAAACTTGACAATTCGGCGCCGATCGTGGGCGAGAGCCTGATTCCGACGCCGGGGCACGCGGCGCAGGGTCGCACCGATATCGCGATCCGGCAGCCTTCACTCCTGCGCCATGTTGCGCGGCGGCATGTCCTCGGGCCGGTCGGTCCACTCGATCTCGGGCCACACGTGGATGCGGCTCTTGAAGCGCCACCCGTCGGGCGTCTTCACGAGCGTATCCTCGTAGCCGCCCTCCCAATGCACGATGTCGCCCCGATCCGTCGTGTCGTTCGTTACGACGAGCAGCGTCGAGATCACATGCGCGCCTTCGGGAGTCGCCGTGATGACCGGGTTGATGTTGATGTGATACATCGGCTTGCCGGGCCGCGGGCGGCACCCGTCCGGCCCCCCGCCGCCGGCGCGCGCAAGCTCCTCCCGCCCTCGGAACCAAATCTTCGCGCCGCCGCCCCACTGCGACGACACGCCGAACTCGCCGTCCGGCGTGAAGAGATCGGCGTAGTCGTAGCCGCCGTTCGTGCAGTGATCGAGCGTGTGCGTGTACCGGTCGATGAGCTGGCGGATCTCGAGCTGGTCCTCGGCGCTCAACGTTCCGCCGGTCTGGGCGTGGGCCGACGCAGCGAATAGCAGGCCTAAGGTCCCAACGTGAGTGAACGCTTGCACGGCTGTCCGCATTGACGTTTCCCCCTGCTGATTTCACTTGACGGTCGTGATGCGCCGAGCATGCCGGCGCGGATCCGTCTCCGGCAAGCGCCGCGATCGCGCTTGCATGCGGGGGATCGCGGTCCGACGAGGGGCGCGGTCTTGCACGGCGCCCGAACGGGCCCCCGATGACGACCAATCGGTGCATGGCCGCGACGCTTTTGCCGCTCGGCCCCTCCACCGAGGCCGCCGGGCGCGCGATTTCCCAGCGATCGGCAGCGTTGTTATTCTGTCCCCGGCCCGCAACGAGCAGACACGCGCCTCGGGGGGAACGTCACGAGATGATTCGAAGAGGAAACATGAGAGCAAGCATCGTGATCTGTTTCGCCTGCGCGCTCGTGCATGCGCCCGTGCATGCGCAGAGCGGCAGCATCGACATCGACGCTGAGATCGCGGCGTTGACCGCGCGGGTCGAGAAGCTCGAGGCCGCGCGCGCGATCAAGAAGCTGCAGCGCGCGTTCGGTTTCTACGTCGACCGCGGTCTTTGGAGCGAAGCCGCGGATCTCTTTGCCGACGAGGGCACGATCGAGATCGGCCTCGACGGCGTCTACGTCGGCAAGGAGCGCATCCGCGAATATCTGAAGCGGCTCCATGGCGGACACGAAGGCCTGATCTACGGCCAGCTCAACGAGTGGATCACGCTGCAGCCCGCGGTCTTCGTGTCCGAGGACGGCCAACGCGCGACCGCGCGCTGGCGTGATCACGGCATGCTCGGGCAGTACAAGCAGCACGCCGAATGGCGCGACGGCATCTACGAGAACACCTACGTGAAGGAGGACGGCGTCTGGAAGATCGAATCGCTGCACCTCTACATCAATTTCGTCGCGCCGTACGAGGAGGGCTGGGCGCGGCTCGACCCGGGCGAGGGGCTCGTGCGGAGCGAAGCCTCGAAGAGCTACCCGCCGGACCGCGGTCCGACGGTGACTTACCCGCCGTTCCCCGACGTCTACGTGCCGCCGTTTCAGGTGCTCCATCCGGTGACCGGTCAGCCGGTGAAAGGAGTCCGCTGATGAACGCGCGAAGAAGCTCCGATCCGTTCCGGTGCACGGCCCTCGCCGCGCTCTGGGGTGCGCTCCTCGCAGTCCTCGCGCCGGCGCCGGCATCGGCGCAGCAGTCGCCCGAGGCGCGTCTCGCCGAGTATCGCGAGCGCGTCGCGCGGCTCGAGGATCAGGACGAGATCGAGAACCTGCAGGCGATGTTCGGCTACTTCTTCGACAAGGGCCTGTGGGAGGACGCGGCGGATTGCTTCACGGACGACGGCACGTTCGAGTACGGCTTGAGCGGCGTCTACATCGGCAAGGAACGCATCCGCCGCGCGATGCTGCTGCTCGGTCCGGAAGGGCTCGGCCAGGGCTATCTCAACAACCACATGATGCTGCAGCCGGTCATCACCGTCGCGCCGGACGGTTTGACCGCGACGGGCCGCTGGCAGGGCCCGGTGCAGCTCGGCGAGCCGGGCGCGAACGGCATCTGGGGCGTCGGCATCTACGAGAACACGTACGTGAAGGAAGACGGGGTCTGGAAGATCCAGAGCTTCCACTTCTACCCGACCGCGTACACGGACTACGACCGCGGCTGGGCGCGCTCGCTGCTGCCGATGGAGGGGCCGAGCGCGCTGTTCCCGCCGGACGAGCCGCCGACCGTGGTCTATCGCGCGATGCCGGGCAACTACATCCCGCCGTTCAGCTACGACCATCCGGTCACCGGCGAGCCGCTCACGGATTTGCCGCAGGACGTGGATAGCGTATTGGGGAGATGACGACGATGACGGGAACTTCGTATCGAGCCGCGCGGCACGCCGTCCTGGCTGCGGCGCTCGTTGCCGCCGCGCCTGCCTTCGCCGAATCGATCGACGAGAAGCTCGACGAGCTCGAAGCGCGCATCACGCGCCTCGAGGACATGAACGCGATCGAGCGCGTGCAGCGCACGTACGGCTACTTCGTCGACAAGGGACAGTGGACGCTGTTGTCGGAGCTCTTCACCGAGGACGCGACGCTCGAGATCGGCGGCAAGGGCATCTTCATCGGCAAGGATCGCGTGCTCGAGTACATGCATACGGCGTTCGGCCCGGACGGCGCGAAGGAAGGCGTGCTCGCGAATCACATGCAGTTCCAGCCGATCCCGGATGTTTCGCCCGACGGCACGACCGGCTGGCTCAGGTCGCGCGCGTACGTGATGAGCATGGGCGGCTGGGGACTGCCGCTCTACGAGAACGAGTACCGCAAGGAGGACGGCGTCTGGAAGATCAGCCGTCTGACCGGGCCGTTCACGATGTACTCGAACTGGGACGGCTGGGGCAAGAACGCGCTGAACAACACGTGGCCGGACAAGTTCGATCCGCCGCCCGATCTGCCGCCGTCGACGGTCTATCTGACGTATCCGGCCTACTACATCGTGCCGTTCCACTATCCGAATCCGGTGACCGGAAAGCCGTTCATCCCGGACCAGGGCCAGGTCGGCGCGTACGCGGCGCCGCCGGGCACGCCGGTGCAGCTGCAGTGGCACAAGACCGGCCGGCTCGCCGACGGGACACAGCCGATCGCCGAGCCGCCGAGAGATTGAGGATCGAGGAGCGGATCTATCGGGTAGAGTCGCGGCCGGCCGAGGCTCCGGCCTTCAGTCGGCCCGCGCGCTCTGCATCGCCTCCCGCAGCACGTCGACGACGGTGGGCCCGGCCGGCGCCTCGCCGCCGGCGCCCCGTCCGAAGCCTCCCGCGCCTCCGCCGCGGCGGCGCATCGCGAGATCGAGCGCCGTGTTGCCGTACGCGTCCTTGATCGTCGGATCCGCGCCGCGGTCGAGCAGGTGCTGCACGACGCGGGCCCAGCCCATTTCGGCGGCCGCATGCAGCGCGGTCTTGCCTTCGTTGTCCGCGCCCGGGATGTAGGAATCCTGCTTCGCCGTGTTCGTGTGGCTATCGAAGACCTGCGCGTCGATGTTCGCGCCGGCATCGAGCAGGAGGTCGATCGTCTTGATGACGGTCGCCTCGAAATCAGGGCCTTGTCCGGTACGGCCGCCGCCGGCCCTGACGGTGCCGGACATGCCGGCCGCGGCCATCAGCGGCGTGATCTGAAACACGTTCGGCAGGTCGACCTCGGCGCCGTTCGCGAGCAGGAGCTCGATCGCCTCGTGGTCGTGCGCGAGCGTCGCGACCATCAGCGGGCCCGTGCCGCCGCGCATCATGTAGTCCGCGAAGCGGCCGCGGCCGGGGCCGTTCGGGCGCATTCGCGTCAGCTCGTGATTGACGTCGACGCCCATGTCGATCAAGCGGCGCGCGATGTCCAATGCGCCGACGGCCGATTCGCCGCGCGGCTCGTCGCCGACGCCGTCCTCGCCGCCGCGTCCGCCAGCGCCGCCGAAGCCTCGGCCGCCGCGGAACGAGCTCATGTCGATCGCCATGTAGAGCGGCGTGCGCCCGTACATGTCCCAGACGTCGACCTTCGCGCCCTGGTCGATCAGGTACATCGCGATGTCGAAGTGCCTGCTGCCGATCGCGTTGATCAGCGGCGTGATGCCGTCCGGGTTCGGGCGATCGATGTCTGCGCCGGCCTCGATCAGGGACACGACGCAGCGGTAGCAGCCCGAGCGCGTCGCGTAGAGGAGCGCGGTGAGCCCGCCGGTCTGGCGGAACTGCGCCCGCGGCTCGGACGTCATCTGCCGCGGCCAGTCGTCGTACGCCGCGCGGCGGTCGAGATCGGTTGCGCCGTTCGCGAGCAGCAGATCGACGATCTCCGGATGGTTTTCGCCGGCCGCCCACATCAGCGCGTTCTGGCTCCTGAACGTCTCGATCGCGTTGACGTCGGCGCCTCGCTCGATCAGGAGCTTCGCGATCTCGAGCGAGCCGATGCTCGCGGCGAGCATCAGCGCCGTCTGATTGTCCTGATTCGGCGAATCGGGGTCCGCGCCCGCGTCGAGCAGCATCCGCACGAGCTCGAGGTCGCCGACCTTCACGGCCTCGGTCAACGGCGTCGACCCGTAGCGGCTCGTCACGTTCACCGTCGCGCCCGCGTCGAGCAGCGCGCGCACGAGCTCGTGATCGACCTCGTAGACGGCCCAGTGCAGCGCGGTCGAGCCGTCGGGCTCCGTCTGGTCGACGTCGACGTCGGGCGACGTGATCGCGGCGAGCACGATGTCGCGCTTGCCGTCGCGCACGTACTTCGCGAGCGACTGCTGCGCGGACGCGATGCCGGGCAGCGCGGCCGTTGCGGCCGATAGCACTGCGATCGCGGCGAGCTTCCAGGATCTCATGCGGCTCTCCCCGGCGGTGCCGACGCGTCGGCGGCCGTTGTCAAACGACGTTTCCGCCGAAATTCGTGTAATGCGCCCATAGCCCCTTCGCGACGTCGTACAGGAATCGGTAGGGGTCTTCGAATTTCCGATCGACCTCGTCGAGCACGCCTGCCTCGAGCAGGTCCTCGGCGTCGCGGCCCGCGTTGACGAGCGCGGCCGTGCGCTCGTAGAGGTGCCACATCATGTCGCGCTCGGCCTCGAGCTCCGCGCGCGACATGACCGGACCGTACGCGGGCACGATCAGCGTGTCGCCGTTCGCGATCTCGAGCAGATCGTCGAGCGCGTCGACGCGTCCGCCGAGCCAGCCGCCCGCGTACCAGTCGTGCGACGGATCGCGGAGCGGCGACGCGACGTCGCCGACGGCGAGCACGTTCGAATCACGGAAGAACACGTAGATGTCGCCGCGCGTGTGCGCTTCGAGCAGATAGCCGCACTCGATGCGCTCGGTCCCCGCGGTCATCTCGGCCTTCCCGCGGAACGTCTCGGTCGGCCGCCCGGCCGGCGGCAGCGCCGGCACCCAGCGGTCGTCGGCCGGCACGTAGTAGTCGGACGACAGCCACTGCCGCGTGATCTCGTGCGCGCGGATCGTCGCGCCGGCCTCGCCGAAGTGCACGTTGCCGCCGGTCTGATCGGCGTGGTAGTGCGTGTTGATCACGGTGTGGACGGCCGCGCCGCCGAGCCGCTCCGCGAGCGCGCGCGTGAATTCGGCCGCGCCGGTGTCGACGAGCAGGAGCCCGCCGTCCGCGGAGAGCGCGAGCACGTTGCCCGGCACGCCGCTCACCAGCGTGATACGTGCCGTCAGCGTCCGCGCGGCCGGCGCGCTCGCCTGCGCGTGCGCGGACCGGGCCGCCAGGCCGAGCAGCGGGACCGTTGCGAGGCCCTCGAGCCCCGCGCGGAGGAAGCGTCGGCGGCCGACGTTCGGCGAATCGGTCATGCGAAGCCCTCGTCAGACGTCCGACAGGACGCCCGTGCTGTCGCCGAAGCTCTCCTGCGGGATGCCGAGCTTGTCGAGGATCGTCAGGTGCAGGTTCGCGAGCGGCGTGCGCTCGGGCGGCGCGACGTTCTTGCCGCCGCGGTGCGCGCCGTTCGCGCCGCCGATCAGGATCTCCGGCAGCGGATAGTTGTCGTGCGCGTTGCTGTTGCTCATGTTCGAGCCGTACAGGAACAGCGAGTGGTCGAGGATGCTGCCGTCGCCTTCCGGCGTCGCGGCGAGCTTCTGCGCGAACTCCGCGAAGCGCTCCATGTGATAGCGCTGGATCACGATCAGCTTCTCGATGCGGTCGCGCATGTTGCTGTGGTGGCTGACCGGGTGGAAGCTGTCGGACACGCCGACGTGGTTGTACGTGCGGTCCGTGCCCTCGGCGGCCATCACGTAGGTCGCGACGCGGGTCAGGTCCGCCTGGAACGCGAGCGCAATCAGATCGAACATCATCTTGACCTGCGCGTCGAAATCGTCGAGCACGCCGACCGGCGTCTCCGGGACGTCGACGCCGCTGAAATCCCGCTGGCTCGCCATCGCGAGGCGGCGCTCGATCTCGCGGACCGTGTCGAGGTAGTCCGAAAGGCGCGCCTGGTCCGCCGGGCCGAGGCGGGCGCGCAGCGACTGCGTCCGGTCGGCGATCATGTCGAGGATGCTCTGGTTCTTGCGCAGCAGCATCTCGCGCTCGGCCGCCGTATCGCCTTCGCCCATCAGCTGCACGAACACCTTGCGCGGGTTGAACTCCATCGGCAGCGGCTTGTTCGGCGCCGCATAGCTCGTCGTCACCGCGTAGAAGCCGCCGTTGCCGGCCGCGACCTGGATCGTCGTCTCCGACGACACCTCGAGCGAAGGCAGCGCCGTCTCCTGGCCGAGCCGCTGCGCGATGACCTGGTCGAGCGTCGTCGCGAGGTTCGGCGTCCGCACGCTCGTGTCGGGACGCACGCACGAGAGCCACGTGGCCGGGTTCAGCGTATGCACGGAGCCGGCCGCGGCCTTGTTCTCGAGGTTCTCGAACGTCGTGACGTAGGACTTCAGCGGCTCGAGCGGCTTCAGGATGTGGCCGAGCTCGAAGCTCTCGCCCGATCCGGTCGACGTCCACGAGTCGACCTCCTTGCCGAACACGGTGTTGTTCATGATCGCGCCGTGCGGCAGATAGAAGAATCCGGCGCGCGTCTTCGGCGCGGCGGCCGTCTGCGCGAGCGCGGTGCCGGCCGGCACCATCGCGTCGAGGAACGGCAGGCCCACGGCCGCGACGCCGCCGCGCAGCAGCGTGCGCCGGGACAGATGCTTCTTCGTCAGGAACGTCGCCATCGTCGCTCTCCGTTATCGCCGTTCGCCGGCGGCCGCATTGGCGGCCGCGATCTTCGTGGTCTCGTCGTGCGCCGGTGCTTCCGGACCCTGCCGCCTGAACGCGTCGCTCTTCACGATGCCGAGGACGATCGACGCGAACGTGTAGTCGTCCTCGGCCGCGGCGTGCACGATCTGCCGGACCTGCGGCATGTCGAAGTATTCGATCTCGCGGTTCAGCGCGTACATCATGAGCCGCTTCGTGATCGTCTGCGGCAGCTGGTCGCGGCGGCTCAAGAGATAGTTCCGGAGCTCGATCGGTCCGTCGATCGCGATGCCGCTCGAGAGCTCCGTGCGCGCGTCGATCGGCGCGCGGGCCTGCGCGTCGACGTCGCGCCAGCGTCCGGTCACGTCGAAGTTCTCGAGCGCGAGCCCCGGCGGATCGATGATGCCGTGGCAGCCGAGGCAGTTCGGCGTCGTGCGGTGCTTCTCGAGACGGGCGCGAACCGTCGTCGGGACCTCGCCCTCCTTGATCGAAAGGTCCATCACGACGTTCGGCGGCGGCGGCGCGGGCGGCGTGCCCATCAGGCGGTCGAGGATCCACGCGCCGCGCAGCACGGGCGACGTGCGGTCGCCGTACGACGTGCGGAGCAGCACGGCGCCCTTGCCGAGCAGGCCGAAGCGGCGCTCGTCGTCGAGCGTCACGCGCCGGAACTGCGGACCGTGAACGCCGGGAATGCCGTAATGCCGCGCGAGCGCTTCGTTCACGAAAGTGTGGTCGGCCGTGAGCAGATCGAGGACGCTCCGGTCCTCGAGCAGGATGCTCGCGAGGAACAGCCTGATCTCGGTCTCGAAGTTCGCGCGCATCGCCGCGTTGAAGCCGGCATCCGTCGGCACGACCTGCTCGAGCTCGTCCAGGTTGAGCCATGCGAGCGCGAAGTGCTCGATCAGCGACATCGCGCGGTCGTCGTCGAGCATGCGCCGGACCTGCCGCTCGAGCACGTCGGGTTCGGAAAGCCGGCCTTCGGCCGCGAGCGAGATCAGCTCCTCGTCGGGACCCTGGCTCCACAGGAAGAACGCGAGGCGCGTCGCGAGCTCGAGATCGGTCAGGAGCCGCGGCTCGTCCGGCGCCGACTCGATCGCGCGATAGAGGAAGTCCGGGCTCGACAGGATCGCGGTCACGAGCTCGAGCACGCCGGCGTCGAAGCCGCCTTCCTCGGCGCGGCCGGTCTCGTAGAACGGCATCAGCCAGTCGAGGTCCTCGTCGGTGACGGGACGGCGAAAGGCCTTCGTCGCGAGGTGCGACGCGATCCGCTCAGCGCACGGCCGCTCGTCGCCCTCGGTCTCGGGCTGGCAGACGAAGATCTTCCTGCGGCTCTCGCTCGCCGAGAGCCCAACGGGCGCGAATGGGCCTTCGACCTCGATCCCGCCTTCGACCACCGGCATCCGGGTGAGCTTGCCGCCGCCGTTGATGTCGTTGCTGAGCGCCCACGAGCGCTCGATGAACGTCGCGGTGATCTCGTGCGAGCCGGTCTTGACGTACGCGGGAATGCCCGTGACCTTCGCGAGGATCGCCGCGCGGCCTTCGGGGCCGTCGCGATCGGCGAGCTCGAGATCCTCGGGGCCGCCGATCTCGACGCGTGCGACCTCGATGCCGTCGACGAGCAGCACGAGTGTTCCCGCCGTTTCCATCGCGCGCGGATAGAGGCCGGCGCCGACGCCGAGGACGTTGAATCGATACTCGCCGTCGTACGGGAAGACGTGCGTGAAGCGCATCCCGCCGCGCGTGCCGAGCGGGAAGCCGTCGATATGGCTCGTCTGGCTCCCGCCGTCGAACGGATAGAAGGTCTTCGAGAATTTCGGCACCGGCGTGCCGATCGCCCGCGTCGCGACGAGGCGTGCGGCCGAGATGTACTGCTCCAGGAAGGACGGCGACGACACGAGCGCGTTAGCGATGTTGTCGAAGCCCTCGACCTCGATCTCTCTCGGCAGGATCTCCTCGGGGTCGACGTCGACGCCGAGGAGGCTCTCGACGGAAGCCGCGAACTCCCTGCGGTTCAGCCGCTGGACCGGCACGTGGCCGATGCGGCTCTTGTCCGCGCTCGCGTCGACCGCGGCCTCGAGATACGCGACGAGCGCATCGATGTCGGCCTGCGCGGGCTGGCGGGCGCCGGCGGGCGGCATCAGCCGGCCGCGGAGCTTGCCGATCGCCGCCTCCCAGATCTCCTGATCCTTGCCGACGTTCTCGAGGTCGAGCGACGAGAACGCGAAGTCGCCGGCGAGGTCGAGCGGATTATGGCAATCGGTGCAATAGCTCTCGATCAGCGCCGCGTGTTGCTCGAGCGACGCCGTGTCGACGCCCCCGCAACCGCCGAGGAGTGCGAAAGCGAGCCCGAGAACGGCCGATTCGACGGCCGGAGCGAACCGTGCGCTGCGCCTTCGCATGACCCTCCCTTCCTTGTCGTAGTTGTTCGTGCGTCATTTTCGGCGACGGGGCGTTTGTCGACATCATACTCTTGTAGCAAGAATTCCAAAGACTGGAGGAGCATCGCGCGGCCGTCGGTCCGGAACGGGCGGGGAAGCGCCCATCGATCGCGTCATGCGTCATCGGCGGTGCGTTGTCGCCGATACGCGCGCGGATCGATCTCGAGCTTCCGTAGCCGCGACGCGAGCGTCGTCGGCTTCACGCCGAGCAGGGCTGCGGCGCCGTCGGGCCCCGACGGAGACTTCGCGTCCCGGCGTCGTCACGGCCGCAGCCGCTTGCTGACGATGAATTGCGTCACGATCCACTTCTCGCCCTCGAGCGGCGGCGAGCCGGTATGCAGCATCCGGCGGTCGGGCGTCAGGTCCGGGAACGCGTTGATGAAGTAGAGGCCGCTTCCGGTGGTGCCGCGATTCACGATGCCGAGCTTCGGGAAGGTCGTCTCGCCGCCTTCGTAGTCGTCGTTCAGATAGAGCAGGAACGTGATCATCCGCTGGCCCTGCTCGCGAATCTGCTGGACGTAGTCGACCGCCTTCGCGTCGATGAAATCGAAGTGCGGCTTGATTTCCTGGCCGACGGCGTAATGCAGCACCATCGGCGCCTCGAAATGCTGCATCGGATAGCCGCACGTCAGTGACATCCGCGCCTGCACGAGGAACTGCACGACGTCGAACGTCGAGTAGTCGAACAGCGCCATCGTGTTCGTGCGCATCTCGTGCACGAGGTTCTCGCGGCTGATCGAGTCGTAGACGAGCGCCGGCTGGAGCCTGCCGTCGGCACGGCCGATCAGCCACGCGCAGACCGGCGCCGGCGCGAGCGCGGGCACGCGGCGCACGTGGTCGTGTAGCCGCTCCTCGGCGGCCGGCGAGAGCCAATAATCGAGCGGAACCCGCGCCGCCATGTCGTGCCACCCCGCCGCGGGCGCGCCGGGCGGCTGCAGGCACTCGAGCTGGCCGCGGGCCGATGCGTCCCCGGCCGCGGCCGCATACGCGAGCAACACCAGGGCCTGCGGCCAGTCCTGCGGCACGTACGCGCCCGCCGCCGTCAGCGCGGCGAGGCGCGCGAGCGCGCGGCCCTCGCCGGCCCTCGCCGCCTGTTTCAGCAGATAAAGCGCATGCTTCGGGCTCTTCGGGGCGCGGTCGCCGACCAGCAGGCGATGCGCGAGCTCGCTCATCGCGACGAGGTCGCCCTCGAGGCTCGAGCGCTTCAGCACCTCCATCGCCTCCGCGTGGCGGCCGGCGGCGTCCAGGGTCCGGACGGACTCTATGGCCGCGGAAGCTTGCTCCCCGCTCATCCGATCTGTCCTGCCGTCGGTTGGGATCCGCTGTCGACGGTCCGCGTCGGGCATGCGCCGCTCACGGTGCACGCGCTTCGTGATTGACGCGGTGAACTTATACCGAACGAAGGTCGCGCCGCAAAGGTGCTCGGGAGGATGGGAAGCTCGCGGTCCTCGGGATGATGCGACGGGCGCTGCACGGGACGACGCGACGATCGTCCGCGCGATTCGTTGCGCTATCGTGACGCGGCCGCGGCGGCGCGCTCATGCGGCGTAGTAGCGCTCGCCTCTCCGCAGGATCCGCCCGTTGCGGATCGCGACGCCGAGCTCGAGGCTCTGCGCGATCCGTCGTGCGCGAACCACGAAGTGCTCGGCCGCGACGGGCGGACACACCTCGTTCGCGGTCTCCTCGAACAGCGCGAGCCAGCGGTCGAAGTGCCGCGCGTCGACCGGCAGCGGCGCGTGCGCCTGCATCGGACTGCCCTCGTACGTGCCCGCGCCGAGGGCCACGGACGCCCAGAAGAGGCACATCCGCGCGAGGTGCTTGTCCCAGTCGGCGATCCGCGCGTCGAAGATCGGGCCGAGCAGCTCGTCCTGCCGGACCTTCGCATAAAAGGCGTGCACGAGCCGCTCGATCATCGGCCCGTCGATGCCGGTGCGGGCCATCGTGTCCGCAACGAGCTCGCTGCGCCGTTCGGGAATCGGCATGTCGTCCTCCATGTCGTCGCCGAGGGCCGCCACTCTAACGCGTCGGCGCGCCGATGGGGACCTGCCGAAAGCTACGGAAACTACGCATGACGCGCGCCGCCGCTCAGAACGCCATGTTGACCGACATCCACAGGCTCCGGCGCTTGTCCTTGACGTTGTAGTCGTCGATGCAGCTGTATGCGTCGAGCGTCGCCGCCAGCTCGCACGTCTGCGAGATGAAGTTGCGGTCGAGCAGGTTGTTGACGCGCGCGTTGACCGTGAGCCTCGGCGTCGCGCTCCACGACGCGCCGAGATGGAAGATCGTGTAGTCGCGGTAGTAGCGGTCCTCGCCGGTCAACGCATCGTGGTCGCGGTAGCGGTCGTAACGGCCTTCCGCGATCAGCTGCAGGCGCAGCGCAGCGCTCGCGTCCCAGTCGAGCGACAGATTCAGCATGTGCTTCGCGGGATTGCCGGCGATCGGGCGTCCCGCGTTCTCGCCGGTCTTCTGCTCGGAGTGCGTCAACGTGTAGTTCGCGCGCAGGGCGAGGTCGAACGGCAGCCTCGCGCGGCCGGCGATCTCGACGCCGCGCGTCTCGGCGCGGTCGATGTTGATGCTCTGGCGGAACGTCGTGTAGCCGAGCGCGGCCCAGCCCGGCCCGATGTCGACGCAATAGTCCGTGCCCGCCGGCGCGACCTCGCAATTGAAGAACTCGCCGCCGCGCGCGATCTTTTCTTCGAAGCGGTTCAGGAACGCCGTGACGTTCACGCCGAAGGCGCCGTTCTCGAAATACGCGGCGGCCTCGTAGTTGCGGCTCGTCTCCGGCTCGAGCGTCGGCGTGCCGACGAACGGGCTCACGCCCTGTCCGCCGAAGCCCGTGATGCCGGGGAAGAGCTCGTCCGGCCGCGGCGCCTTGTAGCCGGTGCTGATGCCGCCTTTGAACGTCCAGCGGTCGTTCGCCCGATACACGGCGTACGCGCGCGGGCTCGCCTGGCTGCCGAACACGTTGTGATGGTCGTGACGCAGGCCGAGCGTCAGCGTCAGGTCCGGCGTCACCGTGAGGTTGTCCTCGACGAAGAGCGCCCATTGCCGATGCGTCTGGCGCGTGCCGTCGCGGAAGCCGGCGCCGTCCATGCCGAACACGCCGTCCTCCATGTCCGTGTCGTTCAGCTGACCGCCGATCGACAGCAGGTGTCTCGAGCCGACCGCGAAGTCGAGCTTCGTGTCGACGATCAGCCCGTCGAGCTCGAGCGTGCGGAGCCGCCGCGGGAGGAAGGCCTCGAGGCGTGCGCGCTCGGCCGCCGTCAGATCGTCGACCGAGAAGGCGGGGCCGCCGTTGTTGCAGTACGGCTCGAGGCCGCGGCGCGCGCAGACGTCGTTCCACAGCGTCTGGAGCTCCGTGCGCTCGGCGACGGTCAGCGGCAGCGAGCGGCCGCGGTTGTTGCTGACGCTTCGCGTGACGCTCGTTTCGATCGTGCCGAAACCGAGGTTGCCGTTGTGCGTCAGCGCGAGCTGGTCGCGGTCGTAGCGCTGCGTCTCGCGATAGCCGACCCGCGGCTGCACGACGCGGCGCGTGATCGTCGCCGGGCTCCCGGGCGCGCTCGGATCGTAGTCGGGGTTCGGCACGACGACGTTGCCGGATCGCCAGAGGCTTTCGATGCCGTCGAGCGTTCCCGTCTGGCCCTTTGAGTTGTCGTAGGCCTGCCGCGAGACGTCGTACTCGATGCGCACGTCGTGCCGCTCGCTCGGCGCGTAGCCGAGCCTGAAGCCTGCGTTCCAGCGCGTGCTCGCGACCTGCTTGCCGCCGGCGCCGAAGCCGAGCGTGCGCTCCCAGACGCTGCCCGGCTCGTTCGGCGGGGAGGGCAGGGGCAGCGGCTCCCATTCGGGCATCGATTCGTCCTGATCGTAGTAGCTGCCGCGCAGCGCGATGCCGAGCCGGTCGGCGATCAGCGGACCGCTGACGTAGAGATCGGTCGTGCGGTCGCCGCCGAACTGATCGCTCTGCTGCACGGTGAATCCTTGCGTGATGCCGCCGTGCCAGTGATCTGCGACCTTGCGCGTGACGATGTTGACGACGCCGCCGATCGCGTCCGAGCCATAGAGCGTCGACATCGGTCCGCGCACGATCTCGATGCGCTCGACCGAGTCGAGCGGCGGCAGGTACGCGAACTGGCCGCCGCCGAAGTTGTTCGGATAGATCGCGCCGACGTTACTTTGTCTTCTGCCGTCGATCAGCACGAGCGTGTAGTCGCTCGGCATGCCGCGCATGCTGATCGTCGCCATGCCGTTCTTGTCGGTCGACTCGAGGCCGACGTCGAGACCCTCGACGTCCCTGAGCGCGTCGACGAGGCTCGAGTACGGGCGGCGCGCGAGCTCGTCGCGTGACACGACGCTGATGCTCGCCGGCGCGTCGACGAGCTTCTGCTCGAGCCGCGCCGCGGTCACGACGATTTCCTCGATCGGCTGAACGGCTGAAGCAGGCTCGGAATCGGTCTCGGCCCGGATCGCGGCGGCCGGGAGGACGGCGGCGGCCGTCAGGAGCAGCGTTCGGCGCATTGTTGTTCGTCGCGTCCGTGATAGGGGAGCACGGGACGAATGCTAACGAGAACGATTCGCATTCACAGTACGGGATACCGAAACGCGTGGCGAAGAGGCCGGCTGCCGCGCGGTGGAGGATGCCGCGGCGATGCGGCTGATGAGGCGGCGATGCGGCGAGGCAGTGGCAATGTGGTAGCCGCCCCGATGCCGAGTGCCGGAACTCCGCTGGCGCGCCGGAGTCGAGCTTCGAAAGCCTGACTCTTCGTGACGCGATGGACGCCTTCGGCGTCGAGGAGGTCACACGATGTCGCGCGTGTTTCTAACGACCGCACCGACGATCGCCGCCGTGCTCGCGATGCTGCCCGTCAGCGGCGGTGCGCAGATCGGCGGCATCGCGCCGGGCCCCGTTGCCGGCGGCGGATCGGTGGACACCGGTGCGGCCGGTGTGCCCGGACCTGCCATCCCGGTACCCGGCGTGGAGCTCGACCTCGGCCTTCCGATGATCGGCGTCGGCTCTACGACGATCGGCGTCGGCGGCAGTCAGACGACGATCGGCACTGGAAGCAGTCAGCCTACGATCGGCGTCGCAGGTAGTCAGCCTACGATCGGCGTCGCAGGTAGTCAGCCGACGATCGGCTTTGGCAGCGGCCAGCCGATCGGCGTCGGAAGCAGCCAGCCACTGATCGGCATTGCAGGCAGTCAGCCGACGATTGGCGTCACAGGCAGTCAGCCGATGATTGGCGTCACAGGGAGTCAGACGACGATCGGCATCGGAAGTAGTCAGCCGCCAATCGGCACCGGAAGCAGCCAGACGACGATCGGCATCCACAGCGGCTCGACGACGGTCGGGACGAGCGTCGGCTCGACGACGCCCTCTAGTCTCACCGCGCCTTCCAGCCTTCTCGGTCCGCTGGATCTCGGCATGAATCCCCCGTTCAGCAGCTTCGGACGCTTCCTCCCGGGCGTCGGCCCGAACGCAAGCGGGACGCAGCCGTCCGCGCGCCTGCCGACTCCGGCCCTGGATTCGACGACGTCGACGCTCGGTGCGCCGTCGAGCCTTCTCGGGCCGCTCGATCTCGGTTCGAATCCGCCGTTCAGCAGCTTCGGCCGGTCGCTTCCCGGCGTCGGCGAGAACGCAAGCGGGACCCGGCCGTCGCCGAGGCTCCGAGCGCCTGGCGCCGCGCCGTCGGCGGCAACGTCCTCGGCCGGCGTCGTCTTCGACTCGTTCTGCGACCCGCAGGACTTTACGTGCGATCAGTGAGGTGGGGCGCGCCGGCCGCTGAACCGTTGCCACGGCGCCGTCGACACCTGCACCGGCGCCGCCGCAGCAGGCGGTTGGCATCGTCGGGCGAACGAGGTTCCGTTGAAGGTCCCCGCAGATAGCCGATCGGCCCGCCGGACCGCGAAACGGGCCAGCGTGCTATATCATGCGCTCGGGGTTCGAACGTCGCATCGCTCGAATGTCTGACGCGAGGGAAATCTCTGCTCCCAAGGGATGCTGAGCCGCTCCACGCTGATCCGTCTCTGTCGTGCCCGTGACCTGCTGCGGGACCTGTCTCGTCCGGCGCTGAGGCTGGAGGACGTGGCGCGCGAGGCGGCCATGTCACCGTTCCATTTCATTCGTCGGTTCTCCGCGGTCTTCGGCGAGACGCCGCACCAGTTCCGCACGCGAGCAAGGATCGAGCGCGCGAAGGCCTTGCTCGAGGCGGGTGCGTCGGTCACGGACGTGTGTGTCGAGGTCGGTTTCTCGAGCCTCGGCAGCTTCAGCGATCTGTTTGCTCGGCGCGTGGGTATGTCACCTTCCGCCTATCGGCGCGCCGCGATGGGACGGCTCGGACCGGCTGCCGCCGACCGCCCCGTAATCGGCTGCCTCGCCCTGATGTGCGGCGACGCAGGGCTCGCAATTTTCGAGAAGCATTCGCGGGCACGTCGTGAGACCCTTGATCCGCTGCTTCGCGGGTGATCGCGCAGAGGCGCGCACGCGAGCATTCGCCTCCGCCGCGCCGGCGACGACTTCGGGCGTCGCGCGCGGTCACGCATGAAGAACGCTCGACGACCAAGGGGACACATGAGGATCAAGCTGGTCAGCATTTTCGTGGATGATCAGGAGAAGGCGCTGAAGTTCTACACGGACGTGCTCGGCTTCACGAGGAAGCACGACGTGCCGGTCGGCAACGGCGCGCGATGGCTCACGGTCGTATCGCCCGAAGGGCCGGACGATCTCGAGCTCGTGCTCGAGCCGAACGGCCATCCGGCAGCGAAGGCGTATCAGGATGCGATCTTCAAAGACGGCATTCCGATCACGGCCTTCGAGAGCAGCGACATCGCCAAGGACTTCGAACGGCTCAAAGCGCGCAACGTCGAGTTCACGATGCCGCCGACGCCAGCAGGCCCTGTCACGATCGCGGTTTTCTCCGACACCTGCGGGAACCTGATACAGCTGTACCAACCGAACCCCGGTGCCGCGGCCGGTTGAGGGCGCCATCCTCCTCGACGCCTCGGCGTGGCCCTGCGCGAAATCGCCGTTTGAACGGCGCTGTCGCGCGGCCTCGCTGTTTCGCTCTTCAACCGCAGTGAGGCAGCCGATGCGCCCGCCGGTGCCGGGCTAGGCGTGCGGAGGCGGGCGCGCCGCTGTCGCATCAGGCAAGCGGCGTGCAGGGTTCGCGTCCGCGGAGGTGCCGCTCCACGCCTCCGCGGAAGCGTTTCTCGGCACTTCGGCGGAAGCGGGTCTCAGCACCACGGCGGAACCGTTACTCAGCACCTCCATTGAAGTGCCGCTCGGCGCTTCCGCGGAAGCGTCCCTCCCTGCCTCCGTGGAAGCGTTTCTCAGCACCTCCGCGGAAGCGCGGCTCAGCACCTCCGCAGAAGCGTTGCCATGAACCTCGACGGAACCGTCCCTCAGCGCCTCCGCGGAAGCGCCGCTCCGCGCTTCCGCGGAAGCATCCCTCAGCACTTCCACGGAAGCATCCCTCAGCGCCTCCGCAGAAGGGTCGCGCGCTTCCGCGGAAGCGTGCGCTGTCACCTCCGTGGAAGCGCCGCTATCGAAACCTCGCCCGACAGCGTCGAAATATTCCTCGACCGCTCCGGCGCCATCGTCCGTGACATCCTCCGGCCGGTACCCGCACTCCGGCACCGCACGCCCGTCGGGCCTGCGGAAGAACCACCGCCCCCGGTAGTCCTTCTCGATCCTGAACCCGCCCTCGTGCACCAGCGTGTGGTGGGTCGAGCAGAGAAGAATCAGGTTCTCGAGACTCGTCTCCCCGCCCGTCGCCCAATGCTCGACGTGGTGCGCTTCGACGAAACGCTTGCGACCGCACCCCGGGAACCGACAGCCGCCGTCCCTCGCCCATAGCGCCCGGTGGATCGCCGCCGGCACGGTTCGAGTCTTACGCCCGACGCTCAACGGCTCGCCGTTGCGATCCTCGACCACCACGACGAGATCGCTGTCGCAGGCGATCCGCCGCACCGTCTCGATCGGCAGCCCCGAGCGCCCCGCCCCTCCGCGGAGGGCCAACTCGTCGACATGGACCATCACCTGGTAGTGATTCGCCGAGCCCGACGGGCGGCCCTCCGGGCCGTTCAGGTACGCCTTCGCGAGCGTGACCAGCGCATCCGCCCGCCGCGCGGACCAGCTCTCGTCGGCCTCCTCGGGTCCCGGCTTCGAGGAGACCGCCGCCTCGAGCGCTCGATCGAGCGCCTGGTCGACGAGCTCGCCCATCTCGACCGGCAGCTCCACCGTGATCACGACCGTCCCCCGATGCGGCTCGTGCCGCAGGCTCAGGGCGCGGCGCGCA
>DASVCR010000022.1:0-18674 GCA_036381515.1 Gammaproteobacteria bacterium
GGTGAAGCTGCCCAGGTCCGAGCTCGCCGCGAAGATCACGTCGACGTGCTCGAGCGCTGCGATCTCCTCGACGATCTCGACGCCCTGCGGGTTCTCGATCATCGCGACGATCATGATGTTGTCGTTGGCCCGCTGCCGGTAGTCGCGTCCCCATAGCGCGCCGTACTGCCCGCCGCCCTGGCTCCGCTTGCCGAGGGGCGGATACATCGCGAACGTGATCGCGTTCTGGATCTTCTCGATGGTGTCGACCATCGGGACGATCACACCGAGCGCGCCGATATCGACGGCCTTCTGAATGTCGCCCTCGGTCGCGTCGGGGACCCGGATGAACGGGATCGCCGGGCCCGGGCACGCGCGGATCATCGTCGCGACCTCCGAATAGGTCAGCGGGCTGTGCTGCATCTCGATCCATAGGAAGTCGAAGCCGGCGCTCGCCATCGCACAGTAGACGTTCACATCGGGCGTCGTGACGGTTCCCCCGACTACCTGGCCTCCTGCCTCGAGCTTCGCCTTGACCGTATTGAAGTACTCCTGGGCCGCCACGGACGCCGAGAAAGTCATCGGAGCTATCACGGTAAGCGATACGAGGTATCTCGATAGAGCAGACTTTTTCGCTTTCATTGTCGCCGGCCTTCGAGTTGTGGAAGCATTGATCGGCATCCTACCATGCGGGCGAAGTGTCATCCGGGGGAGCACGAGATGCAATCGCGATACTTGGCTGCTGCGGCGCTGCTGCTGGCCGGGAGCGCGGCCGCGCAGAACGATAGCGTCGAGGCGCACATCGCCGCGGCGCGCGCCGCCGCCGGAGAGCATGCCGCTATGGTAGATCGGCTGTGCCCGCGACCGGCGCCGACGGCGGCTCCGGGCCCCCGCCGCGCTCCGCCGCGCGGCGTGCCGCCCCGCGAGGAGTGGCACCGGGAGCCGGTGAAGGTGTTCGACAACCTTTACTACGTCGGCATGACCGAGTTCTCGACCTGGGCCGTCACGACGAGCGACGGCATCATCGTCATCGATCCCGTCTTCGACTACTCCGTCGAAGCCTCCGTCGTCGAGGGCTTGCAAAAGCTCGGTTTCGATCCGCGCGATATCCGCTACGTGCTCGTCAGCCACGGGCATGGCGATCATGCCGGCGGCGCGAAATTCCTGCAGGAGAATTTCGGCGCGCGGGTGCTGATGGGGGCCGCCGATTGGGACCTGCTGGACGAGACCAATCCGCCGTGGAAGCCGCGGCGCGACATCGAGGTCGAGGGCGAGCAGCGGCTGACGCTCGGCGACACGACGCTCGAGTTGCATCTGACACCCGGCCACACCTACGGCACGATCTCGACGCTGATCCCGGTTCGTGACGGCGGCCAGGCGCATCTGGCCGCCTTGTGGGGCGGCACGCTGTTCAACTTCGGGCCCGATGCCGAGCGGTTCACCGCCTACGCCGAGTCTGCGGAGCGCTTCCGTCGCATCGCGACGGAAGCGGGCGCGGACGTGCTGTTGTCGAACCACACCGATTACGACGGCAGCAAAGAGAAGCTCCCGGCGCTCGCGGAGCGCAGTCCCGGCGATCCGCATCCGTACGTCGTCGGTACGGACTCGGTCGCGCGCTATCTGACGGTCGCGCACGAGTGCGCGTTGGCGGCGCTCGCCACGCTCGACTGAGAAGGCGGAGCGGGTTCGTGAAGCTCGTGTTCGAGGCACGCTCGCGTTCGCTTGCGCTGACGCTTTCGGCCGTCGCCGTCGCGATGACGACGCCGATCGCGGAGGGTCAGACGAAAGCAGCACCGTCCGTGCTGCACGGGGCGTATACAGAGGAGCAGGCGATACACGGTCAGGCGCTCTACTACACGCACTGCCTCTCGTGCCACGGCGAAGACATGGCGGGCCTCGATCGGGCGCCGCCGCTCGCGGGGCCGCAGTTCACCGGCGCCTGGGAAGGGGAGTCGCTATGGGCACTCGCGGAGCGCATCGCGATGATGCCGCCGACCCAGCCCGGCATGCTATCCAGGGACGAGACCGTCGCGATCCTGGCCTACATGCTGTGGTTCAACGGCTTGCCGATCGGCGACGCGCCGCTCAGCACGGAGCGGAGCGTCTTGACCGAGATGGCCTTTCACGCGCCGCCGCTCGGCGGCGAGTAGGCGCTGCAGTGCAGGGAGAACGGATTTGAGAACGACTCGAACCTTTCTGCGGGCCGCCGTGCTCGGCGGAGTGGCCGCGCTGCTGCTGAGCGTCGCGCGGGCGCAGCCGGCCGAATCGACCGCCGGTCCGGAATGGCCGACGTACGGCGGCAACCTCGCGAGCCATCGCTACTCGCCGCTCGACCAGATCAACGCGGAGAACTTCAAGGATCTGAGGATCGCGTGGCGTTTCCGTACCGACTTCCTCGGCCCGCGCCCTGACACGCTGTATTCGGCGACGCCGCTTTACGTGAACGGCCTGCTGTACACGACGGCCGGGCAGCGCCGCGCCGTCGTGGCGCTCGATCCCGCGACCGGCGAGCTGATCTGGATGCATCGCGAGGACGAAGGTGCTCGCGGCGAGGCGGCGGCTCGCCAGGGCGCCGGTCGCGGCGTGTCCTATTGGGCGAGCCCGGACGGATCCGATCGGCGCATCGTCTACGTGACGCCTGGGTATCGGATGATCGCGCTCGATGCGATGACGGGACGACCGATCGAATCCTTCGGCGACAACGGCGTCGTCGATCTCAAGCTCGACTTCGACCAGGAAATCGATCCCGTAAACTCGAACGTCGGGCTCAACGCGACACCTCTGATCGTCGGCGACGTGATCGTCGTCGGCGCCGCCCATCGCCCGGCCGGCAGCATGGATTCGACGTGGGACGTGCGCGGATACGTGCGCGGCTACGACGTCCGCACGGGCAAGCGGCTGTGGATCTTCCATACGATCCCGAGGCGCGGCGAGTTCGGCTACGACACGTGGGAGGACGGCTCGGCCGAGCGCAACGGAAACACCGGCGTCTGGGCGCAGATGAGCGCGGATCCCGAGCTCGGCCTCGTCTACCTGCCGGTCGAGATGCCGACCGCAGACTACAACGGCTTCAACCGTCCCGGCGACAACCTGTTCGGCGAATCGATCGTCGCGGTCGACGTCAGGACCGGCGAAAGGCGCTGGCACTATCAGACCGTGCATCACGGAATGTGGGACTACGATTTGCCGTGTGCGCCGATCCTGTTCGACATGGAGAAGGACGGGGAAATCATCAAGGCGCTCGCACAGCCGACGAAGTCCGCGTTCCTGTTCGTGCTGAACCGCGAGACCGGCGAGCCGATCTGGCCGATCGAGGAGCGTCCGGTGCCGCAGTCCGAATCGCCGTACGAGAAGACGAGCCCGACGCAGCCGTTCCCGACGTGGCCGCCGCCGTTCGATCGCCAGGGCATCTCGATCGACGATCTGAACGATCTGACGCCCGAGCTTCGCGCGGAGGCGGAGGAGCTCGTGAAGTCGTACCGCCTCGGACCGTTGTTCACGCCGCCGGCCGTCGATTCGCCGGATGGGCCGATGGGAACGCTGATGCTGCCGTCGGACGTCGGCGGGGCGAACTGGCCCGGCGGGGCGTTCGACCCGGAGACGAACCGGCTCTACATCCACTCGCATACGGCCGTGTTCACGCTGCGAAACATCCCTGCGGACCTCCGGCCGTTCGACCCGAGCCCGGCGGGGCGGACCGAGAGCCCGGCTGCGGGCGATCGCGGGGTCTCACCGCCGGGGCTTCGCGCGCCGGGCCTTGCACGCGGCCCCAACGCGGGGCCCGCCGGGTTGGGCCCGCCCGGCGGCGCCCTCGGCGCCCGCAGGGGCGGCATGTTCCTTCAGGGCACGATCCCGTTGATCAAGCCGCCTTACGACCGCATCACGGCCTACGACATGAACACCGGCGAAATCCTGTGGCAGAAGCCGCACGGCACGACGCCCGACAACATTCGCAATCACCCGGCGCTCGCGGGGCTCGACGTCGATCGGCTCGGCTCGTACGGCCGCATCTTCATCGGCGTGCTCGTGACGAAGACGCTGGTGATCGCCGGCGAAGGGGGCGTCCACACCAACGAGGCGGGCGAAACCGTCGCGTTGCTCCGTGCGTACGACAAAGCCACCGGCGAGGACGTCGAGGGTCGAATCGAGATGCCGGCAAGACAAACCGGCTCGCCGATGACGTACATGCACAACGGCAAGCAGTACATCGTGCTCGCGGTGAGCCACGCGGGCGCCAATGCCGGCGGCGAGCTGATCGCTTACGCGCTGCCGTAAGAAGGGGCTTCTGGACGTCGACAACGAAAGTGACCGATCCGAGCGGGCCACGGCGAGTGCGACCCGATGAAATATTGCGGAGACAACAAGAATGAACAAAGCAAACGTGTTCGTCCGCTTTGTGGCGCTCGCCGCCGCTTCGACGATCGCGTCGATGGCCGCACATGCACAGACGGACGGGCGTGATCTCCGGCTGACCGAGTCCGTCTGCACGTCGCAAGAGCTCGCCGCACCGATTTCTCCCGACCGAATCGGCGAGCCCGTTTCCGCGATCGTCCTCGATTCGCTGACGTGGGTCTCCGCGTCGGGCACGACGCCGGCGCACTGCATGGTCAACGGACGGCTCTTGCCCGTAGACGACAGCCCGACGGCCCGGCCGATCCGGTTCGGCGTCGCGATGCCCGCGGAATGGAACGGCCGGTCGATCCAGATGGGCGGCGGCGGCATGAACGGCACCGTTCCGGCGCTCGCCGGCGGCTTCGGCGGACCGTCGAACCTCGCGAACGGGTTCGTCACGTACGGCAGCGACTCCGGCCACGCCGCCGGCGACGACGAATGGGCGCTGAACGACGAGGCGATCCGGAACCTCGGATTCATGCAGATGAAGAAGACGCACGACGTCGCGATGGTGCTGATCGAGCGCGCTTACGGCGAGCGCCCGGCATACAACTACTACGTCGGCGGCTCCCAGGGCGGCCGCGAGGGCCAGATGGTGGCCCAGCGATATCCGGAGGATTACGACGGCGTGCTGTCGACCGTGCCGATCGTCGGCTTCTCGACGCTGATGCTCGCGCCGACCCTGATCCGGATTCAGGAGATACCGCTCGAGAGCTGGGTGCCGCCGGTGAAGGGCAACGCGATCGTCGCGGAGTTCATGCGCCGTTGCGATCACCTCGACGGCCTCGTCGACGGCATCATCAACGACTACTTCGATTGCCGAGCGATCTTCAACGTCAACGACGGGATCGGCGAGAGCGATCCGTGGGCGGCGAAGCGCTGTCCGGACGACGTGGATCCGAATCCCGACGATGCTTCACAGAACGCGTGCCTGACGTCGGGGCAGATCGAGACGCTCGAATTCATCTTCTCGGATTTGCCGGCGGACGCGCAGCTGCCGAACCGCCGAACGAACTTCGGCATGTGGGCGCCGACGACGGCCGTCGCGAATCCCGCGGCGCTCACCGGCCCGGCCCCTGCGCCCGCCGCGGCGCCCGCGGGACCGGGCGGCTTCCCCGGGCTACCGGGCGGAGGGCTCCTGGCCGGCGAGCGTTATCGCGGGCAGGAAGGCGCAGCCGACGATGCGCGCGTGTTCTCCGCGCTCGGCTCGATCGGCGTGAACGGCTTCGTGATGCAGGACCTCCGCGCGAATCCGCTCGACTACGACGTCGAACGCTACCGCGCGCGGCGTGAGCAGATCGCGGCCTGGCTCGATACGACGAATCCGGATCTCAGCGCATTTCGCGCGCGCGGCGGCAAGATGATCATCGCGATCGGCACGGACGACACGATTGCGCCGTCAGGCGAGCAATTGAACTACTACCAGTCGATCCTCGACACGATGGGGCGCGAGGCCGTCGACTCGTTCGCGCGGCTTTATGTGCTGCCGCAGACCGGTCACGGTCTGACGGGTCGGGCCGCGGCGATCGACGGCGACGGCGATCGAATCGAACCTCGGCCGATTCCGAGCGGCTTCGATCGCCTCGCGCTGCTGCGGAACTGGGTCGAGAACGGCGTGGCGCCCGGCAAGAGCGAGGTGCTGACCGGTCCTTCGGGCAGCCTGCCGATGTGCTCGTACCCCGAGTATCCGCACTACGACGGCGGCGACGCGTCGTCAGCCGGGTCCTATACGTGCAGGATGCCGGCTTCGGTCGGGGAGTAGAATCGTACCGACCCGATGGGGGGCGTTGCCGCCCGCAACACCGAGCGCGGGCGGCAGCGCGAGAGCACGTGCTACTTCGAGTGCTTGCCGAAGAACTCGAAGATGTGCTCCTGACTGGCCGTGATCACGGGACCATGGGTCACGCCGGGAAGCTCGACGTATTCGTGCTCCATCCCGAGCTCCTCCATCGTCGCGACCCAACTGCGTGCGAGGTCGACCGGGACCACCTCGTCGGCGGCGCCGTGGACGACCATCACGGGGACGCCGGCCTCGTCGAGCTTTCCGAGGATCTCCGCCCGGTTCTCGGTCATCGCAAAGGCCGCGGGCGCGACCGGCGCAATCGCCGCCCAGATATCGGCGTGCTTCGAGCCGAGGAAGAGCGTTCCGGCACCGCCCATCGAGTGCCCGGTGAGGTAGATCCGGCTCTCGTCGACGTTGAACTCCTCGCGGACCATCGCGAGCACGTTCATTACGTCCTTCTCGCTGAGCTCGGAGAGATTCTCCGGCGCGTTCTCGCCGCCGAACGCGCGTCCGCCTGGGCCGCGAATGACCGGCGACCCGTACCAGCCGCCGACGTTGTAGCCCATCGGGGCCGCGACGATGTAGCCGCCTTCCTCGGCAAGGTCGATCGTCGTCGAATTGCACATGATCTGCGGCGGAGCGCCGAGCCCGTGCAAGGCAATGATCAACGGCGCAGGCTCGTCGGCGGAAATCTTCGACGACGCGAAGACGCAATAGGGAAGCTCCTCGTCGGTGTCGGCGAAGTGATACGTGCGGTCTTCGGCGCGAGGATCGCTGGTCCAGGTGCGACCTGGGCCGGGTTGGGCGGACGCGGCGGACGACATCAGCGCGAGCGTCAGGCACGAGGCGAGCGTCGCGATCGCGGTGGCAGCGCGTGATGAGAGCTCGAGTTGCATGGTGCGTTCTCCCCTTTTTGGGTGTCGTTGTCGGCACGCGACCCCTGAGGATCAGGCAAGCGCCGGGTCGGCGTCAATCGAAGGAGGATCCCGAGGCCGATCCGAGCGATCCGGCCCAATGATGGACATGGAGCGCAAAGAAGGGTACGAATGCCCTGAGGCTCGTTCGATTTTGGATACCTGGTATTTACGGGGCTGATAGCACCGCTCGAGAGGCATGAATCTCAGGCAATTCGATCTCAACCTGCTGCTCGCGCTCGACGCGTTGCTGAAGGAGAAGAACGTCACGCGCGCGGCGGAGCGTCTCTTCATGAGTCAGCCCGCGATGAGCGGGATGCTCGCGAGGCTCCGGCAGGCGTTCGACGACGAGTTGCTCGTGCGCGTCGGCCGCAATCTCGAGCTGACCGAGTTCGCCGCAGGTATTGCCGAGCGGGTGCATCGGTGCGTCCAGGAGATGGAGGAGCTGCTCGATTCGAAGCCGAGCTTCTCCCCGGCGGAGGAGAATCGCTCCTTTTGCATCGCGGCGAGCGACTACGCGGTGCTGCTCTTGTTCGGCCCGCTGATGCAGCGGCTGACCGAGGCGGCGCCCGGAATTTCATTGCATTTCGTCCGGCTCGACCTCCAGGCCGGCGAGCGCATCGCGGCCGGCGAGATCGACTTCGGGATTCTTCCGGCGGAGCTCGAGATGCCGCTGCCTTCGATGCCGTTGTTCGAGGACGGCTGGGTTTGCGCCGCGTGGGCAGGTAATCCGTCGGTCGGCGATGGGCTGACGCTCGACGACTATCAGCAGCATCCGTACTTGTCCTTCAACATCTCGGATCCGGGCCACCTGTCGATGGCACACGAGTACCTGTCGCGGCACGGCCACGTGCCGCAAATTGCCGCGACGACCGGCAGCTTCACGGCGGCACCGTTCCTGTTGCGAGGGACTCGGCTGCTGACGATCATGCCGAGGCGACTCGGCGAACGCATGCAGCAGGCCGCGGATCTCCGCCTGCTCGAGCTTCCTTTCGAGCTGCCCCCGTTGCGCGAGAAGCTCGCTTGGAACCCGCGCTTCACGTCGAGCCCCGCGCACGCGTGGATGCGCGAGCAGATCTCCGAGGCTGCGAAGACGCTGTAAACAGAGTCATCGCGCGCTCGGATACCTCGCATCCGAGATTGTCATTTCCGCCCGCGGAAGTTCGGCGGCAGTATCTGCCCGAGTGAAACCCATTTGCAAATGGGCGCTTACTCGGGGTTCGCATGCTTCATACGATGGCCGTTCGCCGCGCGGTGTGCCCGTTCGCGGCGGCTACGATTCTCTCGATTCCTTTCTATGGCGCTCGAGCGCAGCCTGTCGAAGCCGACGGCGCTTCGGCGGAAGCTCGGATCGCGGCGCACATAGACAACGCACGAACGCTCGCCGGTACCGATCTCACGGCACCGTTCGAGTTCTTCTGCGTGCCGGGAAACGCGAGACCCAACGACTTCTCGGCACCACCGCTCGAGCCGGTCAAACTGTTCGACAACCTGTATGCGCTCGGAAACTCCGAAACGGTCGTTTATGCGATTACGACATCGGACGGCATCGTGCTGATCGATGCAGGTGTCGCGGCTGAGGTCGAGCCGGTGCTGCTTCCGGGCTTCGCCGAGCTCGGGCTCGATCCAGCGGACGTCGAGCTCGTGCTGCTGGGACACGGCCACTCCGATCACTACGGCGGCGCAAGCTACTTTCAGACTCGATACGGCGCTCGCGTCGGCACGACGGAGACGGATTGGGGAACGATCGCCGAAGCCGCGGCCTCCGGCCGGCCGGGCAGCACGCCGGCGCCGTCGCGCGACCTCGTCGTGCGCGAGGGCGAGCCGATCGTCGTGGGTGATACGACGATCACTCCGGTCGAGATTCCGGGCCATACGCCCGGCGCCCTGGCCTTCATCTTCCCCGTGCAGGACGGGGGCACGAGCCATGTCGCCGGACTCTTCGGCGGTACGGTGCTCGCGACGGCCTACACGCCGGCGCCGGGCCTCGTGCAGTACATCGACTCGATCGCGCACTACCTCGAGGTCGCGGCGCGCGAGGGAGTCGACGTCGAGATTCAGAACCACCCGATCTTCGACGATACGCCGGCACGTCTCGCCGCCTTGGCGGCCCGGCGGCCGGGGGACCCGCACCCGTTCGTGATGGGCGCGGAGCGGTATCAACGTTTCTGGCGAATCGTTTCCGAATGCATGCAGGCGGACATCATCCGCAAGGCTTCCAGGTGAGAATGATGCAACGGATCGCAACACTCCTCGGCATCTCGCTCGCGGCGCTGTCGGTCCTTCCGGCGGCCGCGCATCACTCGTTCTCGGCCGTGTATCGCGCGGACGAGACCGTGACGATCGAAGGGAAGGTCGCACAGTTCCAGTTCCGCAACCCTCATTCGATCCTGCACGTGCTCGTGGCGGACGACTCGGGCGGCACGACGCGCTGGGCGATCGAATGGCAGGGCGCGAGCCAGCTCGGCGCCCGCGGCGTGACGGCGCAGACGCTTCGGCCCGGCGATCCGGTCGTCGTGACGGGCAATCCGGGCCGCGTGGAAAACGAGCACAGGATGCTGCTCCGGACCATCACGCGCACGACGGACGGTTTCGGCTGGGGCACGCGGCCCGACGAGGTCGTCGACTGATGCGACGTCGCTTTCCTCTACGGCCGCCGACAGCGGCCCTGATCACGCTGATGCTGTGCGTATCCGCCGAAGCGCAGCCGCCGGGCTTCGGCGGGCCGTCTGCGCCGCCGCGCTCCGCCCGCGAGTCCGCTCAGGTCGATCTCACCGGCTACTGGGTGGCGCTCGTGACCGAGGACTGGCTCTGGCGAATGGTCACGGCGCCGCGCGGCGACGTCACGAGCGTGCCGCTGAATCCCGCGGGCAGACGCGTCGCGGCCGAGTGGGATCCGGAACGGGATGCCGCGAGCGGCGAAGCGTGTCGTCCGTTCGGCGCGGCCGGGCTCATGCGGCAGCCGCTGCGACTCCACATCAGCTGGCACGACGACAACACGCTGAAGATCGAGACGGATGCCGGACAGCAGACGCGGCTGCTCCATTTCGGCGAGGCCACGCCGCCGAGCGAGAAGAGCTGGCAAGGCTTCACGGTCGCCGAGTGGACGAGGCCGGTCGGCGGCTTCGATCTCAGAGCTTTGATGGGCGGCGGGCCGCGTGGGCCGGCGGAGAACCCGCCGAAGGGCTCGTTGAAAGCCGTAACGACGCACCTCCGCGCGGGCTACTTGCGCAAGAACGGCGTGCCGTACAGCGAGAACGCGGAGCTCACCGAGTACTTCTCGCGCGTCTCGGCGTTCGGCAACGACTACTTGACCGTGCTTTCGATCGTTCACGACCCGACGTACCTGAACAGCGACTTCGTGACGTCGTCGCAATTCAAGCGGGAGCCCGATGACTCGAACTGGAATCCGTCGCCGTGCCGCACGGCGCCGCCTCTTGCCGGAAGGGGAGAGTAGGCGATGAGGCGGCTCGATCTGCTCGTTGTGCTCGCGCTCGGTCCGGTGTCGGTCGCGACCGCTCAGGTCGACTTCACCGGCGCTTGGGACCATCCGGGCCTCTTCGGCCACGAAGACTTCAACGATCGAGGCTCGGGACCCGAGATCGGCGACTACATGGGCCTGCCGCTCAACGAGGCCGGCATCCGCAAGGCCGAGACGTACTCCGGGTCCTGGCTCAGCGTCCCGGAGCATCAGTGCACGCCGCATCCGGCCGCGTACCAGATGTGGGGACCGAACACGCTGATCGTCACGACGGAGTACGACCGCGTGCAACGCGTCGCGAAGGCGATTCGGCTCGACGGGACGTTCGGGATCGACCGCGTCGTGTGGCTCGACGGCCGTCCGCATCCGCCGCCGGAGGCGCTGCATACGTTCCAAGGCTTCTCCACGGGCCACTGGGAGGGCGACACGCTCGTCGTCGAGACGACGCACATGAAGGCAGGGTGGCTGCGCCGGAACGGCACGCCGACGAGCGAGCGCGCGAGGATGCTCGAGTACTTCACGCGCTTCGACGATTACCTGCTCGTCACGACGATCGTCGACGACCCGGTCTACTTCTCGGAGCCGTTCGTCAGGACCACCGAGTACGAGGTGACGGCACGCCCGGCGCCCGTGCTCGGCGATCCGTTCACGCGCAACGACGGCCCGATCTTCTACAAGTGCTTCCCGGCGGAAGAGACGACGGCCGACAAGTACTACGTGCCGCACTACCTGCCGGGCGAGAACGATCTGCTCGACGAGTTCTCGCAGAAGTACTCGGTGCCGCGCTGGGCGATGTCGGCCGGAGGGGTGACGATGTATCCGGAATTCGCCGCGCGCCTCGAGAGCGGCCGGAGCCGCGGCGTGGCGCCCGCGCCCGCCGAGGTGCCGCCGCGCGAGGCCCCGCCCGAAGGCATCCGGTCGATGCACGTGAAAGGGAACGTCTGGGCGATCTTCGGCGCAGGGGGTAACGTCACCGTGCAGATCGGCGACGAGGGCGTGCTCGTCGTCGACACCGGAACCGCCGCGACGGCCGAGAGCGTTCGCGAAGAGATACGGAGGCTCGCGGGCGATCGGCCGATTCGCTACGTCATCAACACGCACTTTCACGCCGACCACACCGGCGGCAACGTCGTACTCGCGAGCGAGCCGCATCAGCAGGCGGCGATTCTCGCGCACGAGAACGTGGGCTTGCGCCTCGTCGAGACCGGCTCGGACGCCGCGAACCTGATCATGGATACGTTCTACGGCGACTCGAAGGCGATCTACTTCAACGGCGAGGTCGTCGAGATCATTCACGTGCCGAGCGCCCACACCGACGGCGACTCGCTGGTCTTCTTCCGCGGCTCGGACGTCGTCAGCGCGGGCGGCGTGATCTCGACGACGAGCTTCCCGAGCTTCGCGGCGAACCAGGGCGGCTCGGTCGACGGCCTGATCGCGGCGCTCAATCGGATCCTCGACATCACGGTCGCGGAGACGCGCGGGCAGGGCGGCACGATCGTCGTGCCGGGCCACGGCCGGCTCTACGACGAGGCGGACGTCGCGGAGTATCGCGACATGCTGACGATCATCCGGGACCGCATTCGGCACGAGATCGACAACGGCGCTTCGCTTGCCGACGTGAGGCGCAGCCGTCCGGCGCTCGACTACGCGGGCGTGTTCGGTGCCTCGAGCGGGCCATGGACCACCGATGCATTCATCGAAGCGATCTACCGGGACCTGACCGGCGATCGCTGAAGGGGGACGTATGAGAAGAGGAATTCACTGGACGATCTCCGCGCTCTGCGCCGCCGGGCTTGCACTGACCGCAATGTCCGCGGGGGCTCATCACGGCAGCAGCATCTCCTACGACACTCAGCATCTGTGGACGACATGGGCGACGGTCACGCAGTTCAACTATGCGAATCCGCATCCGACGATGACGTTCGATCGAATCGTCGGTGACGGCGAGGTCGAGCACTGGGTCGCGGAGCTCCTGACGAACCCGTCGACGATGGCTCGGGCCGGCTGGACGCGCAAGCGAACGCTCGAGGCACTTGCACCGGGCACCCGCGTCAAGCTGACGCTCGGCACGGCGCGCGCCGGCGGCTTCAGCGGCATCGTGATGCGAATCGAGAACGAGGAGGGCGAATCGATCGGTGGCGGGTTCGGCGCTCCGGATGCGCCGGACCTCGACGGCGTGCCCGGCGGCTTGCAGCCCGAGCGAAAGGCGCCGCTTCCGGGGCAGGAGCACGCCCGATGACGAAGCGACGAACGCTCATCGCCGCTGCGTGCTGCACGCTGACGCTGCTCGCACAAGGCGTCGCGGCCCAGGGCGAGCGCCAGGCCGCGGCGCCAGGCGGAATCGGCTCGTCGGATACGCACACGCGGAGCTACGACAAGCGGGATTTCAGCGGTCTCTGGAGCCGCGCTCCGCAGCAATACGACCTCGGGCCGTGCCCGGAATGCCGCGATCCGGCGACGTGGCCGGGCTACGGCTTCTTCGGCGAGACCCCGCCGATGACGCCCGAAGGGCAGCGTCGGTTCGAGGAGAACCGGCCGTCGCGCGGGCTCGAGCTCGGCAGCGAGGAGGCCCAGCGCCGCACGGACATCCACATCGGCTACCGCCGCGCAGTGCTGCCCGCCTTCGGCAACGATCCGGAGATGCGCTGCGAGCCGCTCGGTCTCGCGCGATTGATCACGTTCTCGGGCATCGGCGCGGCGATGGAGATCGTGCAGACCGAGGACCGTATCGTGCAGCTCTTCGAGTGGACCTGGGACTTCCGCGACATCTGGATGGATGGTCGCGAGCTGCCGAACGTCGAGGACTATCTGCCGCGCTTCAACGGCTACTCGGTCGGGCGCTGGGAGGGCGACACGCTCGTCGTGATGTCGACCGGCTTCGACGATCGACAGTGGCTCGACCAGTATGGGTTTCCGATCAGCAGCGAGGCCGTGCTCGAGGAGCGATGGGACCGACCGAGCCCGAACCGGCTGCGAGCTCGGCTCAAGCTGATCGATCCGCTGACCTACACCGAGCCCTGGGAGTCGAGCCCGAAGGTCTGGGCGCTGATTCCGAAGGAGAAGATGGCGATCGGCGGTTGGTCCGGGATTCTCGAGGATCGATGCGTCCCGAGCGACGAATCGCTGTTCAATCAGTTCCGGGACCGCGCCGCCGGTATCGGCGATGAGGCGAACGCCGCTCCGTAACCAGGCCGCGATCGCTTCTCGCTAATTCGAAAGCTGACGAGCTGGGGGGAGACCACCCGGCCTAAGTGAGTTCGTGCCTTTTCATAGGGGGGAAGACACATGAAGGCATCGACCGACCGTCTCGCCGTCACTCGCCCGCGCGTCACCGCGTTGTGCGGCGCGATCGGCGAAGCGCTTCCGACCTTGTCCGCAACCGGCCGATGTCGTCGCGCTCGAGGCTCGAGGTCGATCGGCATGGTCGCATCGGGCGCAGCGGTCCTGAGCGCGGCCTTCGCGCTCGGACCGAGTGGGACGGCGACGGCGCAGGAAGCTGGCGAAGGCGCAGTCGAGGAGATCACGGTCACCGGGTCCCGAATTCGACGTCAGGACTTCACGGCGAACGCGCCGATCACGACCGTCGATCGGAGCACGTTCGAGGAAACGGGCTCTATCGGCGTCGAGACGATCTTGAACCAGCTGCCGCAGTTCGTTCCCGCCGTCACCCAGTTCAACTCGGCGGGTCAGGTGGATTCCAACGCCGTCTCCACCGTCGGCGCGTCGACCGTCAGCCTGCGCGGACTCGGCGCGAACCGGAATCTCGTCCTGATCGACGGGCGGCGAGCGATGCCGATCAACCCGACGATGGTCGTCGACACGAACACGATCCCGGCGGCCGCGATCGAGCGCGTCGAGGTGATCTCGGGCGGCGCGTCGGCCGTGTACGGTGCGGACGCCGTCGGCGGCGTCGTCAACTTCATCCTGAAGGACGACTTCGAGGGCGCGGAGGTCGGCATCCGGTTCGCAGACACCGAGCACGGGGGCAATCAGGAGGTCACGATCTCGGGGCTGCTCGGTCTGGCCTCCGAGCGCGGAAACCTCATGCTCGGCGTCGAGCGCTCGACGCGCGCGGAGCAGTTCCTGTGGCAACGCGATTGGCGCGTCGCGGACTATGCGAACCCGAGCACGCCCGGCACGAACGGATTCGCTACGGAGACATCGATCAGCAACCAGGCGTTCTTCGCCGACCTCACGTTCAACTATCCGGACCAGAACGTCGTCAATTCGATCTTCGCCGACGGCGTCAACGCCCTCCCGTGCGCGCCGAACCCGGCCGATCCGCCGCCGTTCGTCGGGATCCGCCTGCCGGGCGTGTGCCCGACCGACGCCAACAACGTGAATCTCGGCGTCCCGAACAACGCGACCTTCTACATCAATCGGACGCCGGACGGCACCGGCACCGTCTTCACGGGGTTGAACAATCCTGCCGGCGCGGCCGGCTCCTATCGCTACGAGGGCCCGTTCAACGTCGGCAACTACGGCGAGTTCCCAGGGTTGCCGTTCCGCGTGATGCAGCCGGACGGCAACATCAAGGAGAACACGTTCTATCACCGCGCATCGACTCCGCTCGAGCGGCTCTCGTCGTTCGCGAAGGGCGAGTTCGAGGTGTCCGACAACCTGAGGCTCACCGCGCAGGCGATGCTGACGCGCACCGAGACGCGGACCGCGCTCGGCACGCCGCCCGCGACGGTCACCGTATGGAGCGCCCGCGTCCCGTTCGGAACGACGATCTACGAGCCGTCGGTCGTGTCGTTCGGCGCGGATGGGCTGCCGAACACGGGTGACGCCGGCGAGGACATGACGACGTTGCCGGCTTATCTCCCCGGAGGTGCGTACCAGCTCAACTGTCCGGCCGTCGGCGGCTGCACCGAGTCGCAAGCCTGGCCGCTGCCGCCCGAGATGCAGACGCTCCTGATGTCCCGGCCGAACCCCGAGGCGGACGTCTACGTGAGCCGTCCGATGGACTACATGAGATACCTCCTCGGCGACGGCCTCGGCGGTCGTAACACGACGACCACGATGCAGTTCCTGCTCGGCGTGGAGGGCGAGCTGCCGAGCGGCAAGCATTTCTGGGACGTCTCCGTCTCGACCGGGCGCACGGACGCCTCGATCACGCAGGTCGGGCAGGTCAGGCTGAACACGTATCGTGAGCTGATGGCCTCGCCGAACTTCGGTGTCGCCTTCGTCGGCAACCCGAACACGGAGGCGGACGGTTTCGCGGAAGGCACTCCGACCTGCACGTCGGGGCTCCCGATCGTGCGGGACTTCTTGCCGACGCAGGACTGCATCGACATGCTGCACGCGACGCTGCAGAGCCGAACCAATGTCACGCAGAACGTGTTCGAGGCCAACCTCGTCGGCGACCTCGCGGAGATGCGGGCAGGTCCGCTCGGCTACGCGCTCGGCGTCACGTACCGAGAGAACGGCTTCACGTTCCGTCCAGACAACCTGGTCCGCAACTCGTCGGTCACCGAGAGCATCGCGGGCGTGTTCCCGCAGATCGACAGCGGCGGCGAGTTCGACGTGAAGGAGCTTTATGGGGAGCTGCTGATTCCGATCGTGTCGAGCGGTCCGACGGGCGTCGAGCATTTCAACGTCGAGCTCGGCGGCCGCATCTCCGACTGGAGCATGCCTCACGTCGACAAGGTGGAGACGTACAAGGCGCTGATCGACTGGGCGTTCACGCCTCGGTATCGGCTGCGCGGCGGCTTCAACCGCGCGCTGCGCGCGCCAAACCTCGGCGAGCTCTTCCTCGGACGCACGCAGATCTTTCAGCCCGGCGCGTCGGTCTTCGGGGATCAGTGCTCGCAGAACAACCAGGTCGGACCGTTCAGCGCGAATCCCGCGATCGCGGGACCGGAGCAGGCCGCGCACACGCTCGCGATCTGCCGGGCGCTGATGGGGCCGGGCGGTGCGCTGGCCTACTACGACACCCGCGCGATCACGGACCAGCCGGAGACCGGTTCGCCGGGCGCGCTCAACTCGTTCGGCAATCCGAACGTCGGGGAGGAGCAGGCGAATACGTTCACGCTCGGCGTCGTCATGGACTTTCTGAACGATTGGACGCTGACCGTCGACTACTACACGATCGAGATCGAGGACATGATCGCGCTGATCGGTCCCGACACCGTGTACGAGTCGTGCCTCAGCCTCGAAAAGAATCCGACCGGGGATCCGACCGTGCCCGCCTGCACGCAGATCATCAGGAACCCCGCGGACGGCGAGGCGACGAACATCGACCTGACCTTCACGAATCAGGGCAGGGCGAAGGTGTCCGGCCTCGACTTCCAGCTCAACTGGTCGAGGATGCTCGCGGGAGGCGGTCTGAACCTGAATCTGGTCGCGAACTACAACCTCCTGTCCGAGACGCAGGATCGGCCGGACGTGAACACGGTCGATTGGGCCGGGACCGACGGCTGCGCGCTGCAGATCGAGTGCCAGGGCTACGACTACCGCGTGTTCACGACGCTGAACTACTTCAGGGGGCCGTGGAGCCTGACGCTTCGGCATCAGTTCTGGCCGTCGATCAAGGACGGCTCGTACGCGAAGGGTCTGCCGCCGACGACGGTGCCCGATCCGTATGGCGGCGTCGACGAGAGCTATCAGCTCGTCTACCTCGGCGGGAGCTACTCGTTCGGCGAGAGGTATCGGCTGACGTTCGGCATCGAGAACCTGTTCGACACGAAGCCGCCGTTGGTCGGCGGGGATCCGGACGCGCTGCCGTTCCCGATCCCGCCGCAGCGTGCGACGTCGGCCGGGACGGGCGGCCTCGGTCAGGGCGGCAACTCGATCTACGAGCCGCTGGGCCGTCGCGGGTTCATCGGCTTGACGATGAGCTTCTAGCGGTTCGTCGGTCGAACGAGCCCCCGTGCGCTCGCGAGGTCTCGGCATGGCCGAGACCTCGCAGCGATCACGTTATCGTCGCCTTCTATGACGAGAGGGCCGCTCGCGTCCTATAATACGGGGCAAATCATCAGAACCATTCGAGCAGTAAAGCCCCGCTCCGCTATTTTTCCATGGAACAACGACCCGTCCTCGTGGCCGGCGGCGGCATCGGCGGCCTCGCCGTCGCGCTCACTCTTCATCAGATCGGGGTGCCGTGCGTCGTGCTGGAGGCTGTTTCGAATCTGAAGCCGCTCGGGCTCGGCATCAATCTCCAGCCGAACGCGGTGCGCGAGCTCTACGAGCTCGGCATCGGGCCCGAGATGCTCGACGAGATCGGCGTCCAGACGAAGGAGTGGGCGCTGGTCGGCTTGAACGGCAAGGACGTCTACAGCGAGCCCCGAGGTCTTCTCGCCGGCTATAAGTGGCCGCAGTATTCGGTGCATCGCGGCGGCCTGCACATGCTGCTCTATCGCACGGCCGTGGAGCGTCTCGGCGCCGATGCCGTTCGTACCGGGGCCAAGGTGACGGCGTATCGCAATCACGACGCCGAGCAAGGCGTGACGGTGCGAATCAGCACGGCCGACGGCCGCCACGAGGAGCTCGAAGGCGCCCTGCTGATCGGCGCGGACGGGCTGCACTCCGCCGTGCGCGCCCAGATGTATCCGAACCAGCCGCCGATCAACTGGGGCGGCGCGATCATGTGGCGCGGAACGACGCCGGGCGTTCCGATCCGCACCGGGGCATCGTTCATCGGTCTCGGCACGCATCGTCATCGAGTCGTGTTCTATCCGATCTCGAGGCCGGACCCCGCAACGGGCCTTGCGACGATCAACTGGATCGCCGAGATCACCGTCGACAACTCCGGGGGCTGGACCAACGGCGACTGGAACAGGAAAGTCGCCGTCGAGGAGTTCATTCATCATTTCGAAGGCTGGGACTACGAGTGGCTCGACGTGCCCGCGATGCTGCGCGGCGCGGCCGAGGTGTTCGAGTATCCGATGATCGACCGGGACCCGGTGCCGAGCTGGGTCGATGGCAACGTCGCGCTGCTCGGCGACGCTGCCCACGTGATGTATCCGACCGGCTCGAACGGCGCGACGCAGGCGATCATCGACGCGCGCGTGCTCGGCGCGGCGATGCTCGAGCACGGCGTGACGCGCCGCGCGCTCGAAGCCTACGACGATCGGCTCTGCAAGGAGATTTCCGCGGTGGTGCTGCGCAATCGGGGAGCCGGTCC
>DASVCR010000023.1:0-12475 GCA_036381515.1 Gammaproteobacteria bacterium
TGTGTAGCTTCAGCGATTTCGGGACAAAAGCGAAGCCGAAAAATGGGAAACTTCGAGCTGCTGCGGGCGAGCCGCAGGAGGCACGAGGTCCATGGGTCAGTATCGGCGATTCACAGCGGAACAGAAGCTGTCGATTTTGAAGGAAGCGGAGCAGCCGGGGGTGACGATCAGCGAGGTGTGTCGCCGGCACGGCATAGCACCATCGGTGTTTTATCGCTGGCGAGCAGTGGCGGACGACGGGTCATCGAGCGCGCTGAAGCGTGAGGGCAAGCGAACGCCGCGCAAGGGCGGAGTCGAGGCGCGGCAGAAGGCGGAGATCGAGCGGTTGCGTGCCGTGGTGGCGGAGATCACGGCGGAGAACTTGGAGCTTAAAAAAAAGCTTTGAGGCTCGACGATCTCACGCGGGTGCCGGCGGCGACGAAGGCGGCAGTGATGCAAATCGTACAGCGGACGAAGAAGCGCTCAGGGTGGACGGTGCGCCGCACACTGGCCGCCCTGGGCGTGCCGAGCAGTGTGTATTACGCCTGGAAGAATCGCGAAAGCCTCGAGGACCGGTCAGGTAAGCCGTGCCGAGTGTACGAGCTGCTGCCCGAAGAGCGAGCAGCGATCTGCGAGTTCGCCTTGCAGTACCCGCAGATCGGGTATCGGAAACTGACCTGGATGATGGTCGACGCGGCCGTCGCCTGCGTCGGGGAGAGCTCGGTTTACCGGGTGTTGAGCGAGGCCGACCTGCTATCGCGCTGGAAGCGATCGCGCGCCTCAAGCGGCGAGTATCACTTCCGACCGACGGGTCCGAATCAGCAGTGGCACACCGACGTGATGTACGTTTGGATCGCGGCGCGGTTCTACTTCCTGCTGAGTTTTGTCGACGCCTACAGCCGATACGTCGTCCATCACAAGCTTCTGCTCAGTCTCGACGGCGCATCAGTGGCGACGGAGCTCCAGGTGGCGCTTGAAGCTGCTGGAAACGCCAAGCCACGCGTCGTACACGATCACGGCAGCGAGTTCGTCAATCGCGACGTCGCCGCCGTGATTAAGGCGCACAATCTGATCGATATCAAGACGAGGCCGCGGCATCCGGAGTCGAACGGTATCGTCGAGCGCTTCAACGGGACCGTGCGTCAGGAAAGCGGGGACCACTACGGCGGGAACTACTTGCAAGCCGAGCAGATCGTCGCGAAGCTGATGCAACAGTACAACGAGGAGCGGCTGCACGCTGCACTCGGTTACATGACACCGGCGACTTGGCATCGCGGTCGTCCGGATGAGGTTCGAGAGGAGCGCGCAAGGCGAATCGCTGCGGCCCGCGCGCAACGCAAACAGATCAACCAGCAGCGATTTGCACAGACCAACCTAAGCGGCCAAAGTCTCCCATCTTAAGGAAGGCGTTTTGTCCAAGTTGACGTGAAGCGCGACAGGGTCCGTCATCGGGAGAAGGGTCCGTCATCGGGAGAAGGGTCCGTCGTCGGGAGAAGGGTCCGTCGTCGGGAGAAGGGTCCGTCGTCGGGAGAAGAGTCCGTCGTCGGGAGAAGGGTCCGTCATCGGAGAAAGGGTCCATCATCGGGGGGAAAGGGTCCGACCATTCCCTTCGGGGAAATTGGGCTCTGACCCCGATTTTTTCTTAGGCGAAGGCGCGGTCGACGATTGCCTGCATCGCGTCGAGCTGCGCCTCGATCGACGCGGCGAGCTCGAGCTGGCCGAGCGCGCGCGCCTGCTGATGCCGGCTCGAGCTCGGGTAGCGGCTCGGATCCCAGCGGAAGTAGCGCTCCGCGAGCGCATCCGCGCAGAAGCGCGCGGCGAGCTCGACCGTGATCGTCAGTGTCGCCGCGGGTATCGCCGACCACTCGGCCGGCTCGAGCGCGCCGGCGGACGCCTCCGCATACCCTTCGATCGCGGCCGCGAAGAACGGCAGCGATAGCCGCGAAGACGACGAGTCCTCCGCGTTCGGGTTGCACCACGAGCGCATCGCGTCGCCGAGCTCGAGCGCGACCGGCATCCGGCCGAGCGTGTCGAGGTCGATCAGGCAGAGCGCGCGTCCGGTCGCGGCATCGAACAGAATGTTCGAGATCTTCGGATCACCGTGCACGACGCGGTCCGGCGCGGGCGGCACCGTCGGCAGCCGGGCCGCGTGCGCGAGCACGCGCTCGGCGAGCGCCGCGACCGCCGCATGCTCGGGATGCGCCGAGTGCTCGACGAGCGCGCGGCGCAGCGTCGCGATGTGACGCGGCGTGTCGTGCACCCCGAGCCGCGCATTCGCGAACGGGAGGTCGAAGTCCGCGACCGCGCGGTGGAACAGCGCGAGGATCCGGCCGGCCTCGCGCGCGAGACCGGGGCTGTCGAGCGCGTCCCGGCTCACGCCGTCGATCGCCGTCAGCACGCGCCACGTGAAGCCGCCGTGCTCGAGCCATAGCGAGCCGGAGCGCGTCGGCACGAGCCGCGGCGTCGTGATTCCGCGCGCGGCGAGATGCCGCGTCAACGCATCGATGTCCGCATTCACCTCGGGACGGAAGATCGCGTTCACGCGCTGCAGAACGAGCGGTTCGCCGCCTTCGGAGCGAACGTGCCACGTCCGATTGATCAGCCCGGACTCGGCGGACCGCACCGGCGCGGACGCGAGCCCGAACGCGCGGAGCACGGCAGAGTCGGGCGCTTCGAGGCGGCTTTCGTTCATCGCGGCGGATCATAGCGCGGCGCGCGTGCGGCTGCGTGCAGGGGAGGCCACGAGCGCGTTACACCCGACAATGCGATCGGCGAGCGCAGGCCTCTCCTCGCGCCCCAGCGGGCCCGTCGGCGCTTCGCCGGCCCGCTTCGACCCCGGAGGCACCGCAGGGAATCCGACCCCGGGGCATTGGTCTATAGTTTTTGTTTAGCGTTCGGACAGCGCCGTCCGAGCGGCGTCTCGAGCCGAGGAGAACAGCCATGCGAGTGCCTTTTCATGCATGGATCGGAATCGTTCTGAGCTTCGGAGCCGGTGCCTCCCTCGCGCAGGACTCCGCGGAGGAGAGCGACGTCGCGGCGGCGAGCGACGTGCCCGAGCGCTGCATTACGCTGAATCGCGTCGAGCGCACCGAGGTAATCGACGACCGCACGCTCGTCTTCCACATGCGCGGGGGCGGCCTCTACCTCAACAATCTCGATCGGGAGTGCCCGGGCCTGAAGCGCGAGGAGCGCTTCATGTACAGCCCGACCGGCAACCGGCTGTGCAGCATCGATACCGTGACCGTGCTCGAGCAGTGGGCGTTCGGTCTGACGCGCGGCTTCACGTGCTCGCTCGGCATGTTCCATCCGATCTCGGAAGCCGACCTCGCGGAGCTGAAGCGCGGCGCGGGCGACGGTGAAGAAGAGGGCGACGTCGAGGTCGAGCCGGTCGACCCGGACGAGCTCGACGAGATCCTCGAACGCGAGTCGCCGGCCGACGACGGCCAATGAGGGGCTACGAGCCCGCCCGAGCGTTCCTGCTGCGGCATTTCTCCTTTGGGACGCCGCGGGCGTGCGTATTACCGCGCGCTACTTTTCATGACGCCGCTACTTTTCATGCGCTACTTTTCACGACGCCGTAGCGACGGACGGCCGCAGCAGGCGGATCGCTACCGGGCCAAGCTCCCGAGCACGTCGATGAACGGCACCGACCGGTCGTTGACGCTCAAGCGGCCGTCCTCGAGCTGCACGACGGTCCGATAGACGTTGCCGGTCTCCTCGAGCAGGCCCTGCGCGGACAGCACCGCGAGCGCGAGCTGCGCCTGCGTCCGCGCGAGAGCCTCGAGCGACCGCCCCGGCATCGACTCCCCGTCCCTGACGCGCGAGCCGAGCTGTGACTTCGCGATCGCGACCGCGGCGTTCTCCGCGAGCGACTTCGCGACCGTCACCTCGGCACGCCCGTCGAGCACCGCGGCCCAGAGCGCGGGATCGCGGATGTCGGCCGCGCCTGCCGGCAGCGCGGCGGGATCCGCCGCGGCGCGCACGACGGCGTCGAACGGCTCGCCGTCGACCTCGAAATGCAGCGCATCGATCGACGCTCTCGGTCCCGCGGCGAGCAGCCGGAGCACGGCGGGCTCGACCTCGTCCGCGAGCGGCGCACCGTTCTCGGCCGCGCGGGCAGCGGCGGCCGAGTACGCGTCGAGCGCCGCGACGTCGAGCCGCTCCGCCGTCGCGTGGAGCCGCGCGCCGGCGATCTCGGTGTCGTCCGCGAGGCGCAGGCGACCGAGCACGATGCTCAATCTGCCGCCGAGATGCTCGCGCGAGCCGTCGAGCGCGGTCGAGGAGTCGACGGCCAGCGCGCGGAGGTCGAACACCGTGCTGCGGTCCGCATCGCCGACGTCCATCGCCATCCGATCGATCTCGAGCGTGACGGTGCCCGGCATCACCCGGTCGCCGACGCGCTCCGTGTCGGCGTTTGCGCGGAGGCCGAGCAGCGAGTAGGTCGTCGTGCCTTGCGTGTACTGGAGCGCCTCCGTGCGGAGGACGGCCCGCACGCGCGCGCCCGCGAGCGTGCCGTGCAGGCTCCCGCCCGAGAAACTGAGCGCGAAGCCTTCGCCGGCCGAGTCGAACGGTTGAATCTCCGCGGCGAAGTTCACGCTGCCGCCGAAGGTCGACTGCGCGCGGAACTCGAAATCGAACGGGGCGTCGATCGGTTCGCCGCTCGGCCCGACGGCCGGGCGCGCGCGGAGCTCCGAGAATCCGAAAAAGAGGCCGTCGTGCACCGACAGCGGGCCGTGCTTGAAGTCGACGACGACGGTCATCGGCTCGACGAAGCCGATCAGCGCCTGACGCGGGTCGCCGGCCGGATCGGGCTCGATCGAGAGCACGGCCTGGCTCGTGAACCAGCCGCGGTCGAAGCTCTCGACCGTGACGCGCAGTCGGCCTTCGTCGCGCAGCGACTCGGCGCGCCGGAGGACCGCGGCCTCGGTCAGCATGCCGAACACCGGAGGCAGCCCGACGAGGAGGAGGACGGCGGCGAGGAGCACGATGCGGGTCTTCTTGACGCGGATCTTCATGGGCGCAGGTCCTCGGCGGGTTTCCGGGCCGCGGGCCGCGGAGTTCGGGTCGGGCGGCGGGCGTCAGGCGGCCGCAAGCTCGAGCCCTCGCAGGAGCCGCTCGTACAACCGCCGCTCGACGTCGAGAAAGCGGCCGGCACGCGCTTCGCTGAGCTCGCCGTCCGTGTCGAGCCGGTTCGCGACGTCGAGCAGGTGGTTCTCCTCCTCGCCGAGGATACGCTTCAACGAGGGGCCGGAGCCGGCGCGCTTCAGCGCCTCCTGGTACAGCCGGTAGAACCAGAGCGCACGGAACTCGACGATCATCGACATATAAAGGTACGCGGCGTTACGGCTCTGCCGCGGCGCGAGCGTCCGCCGCATCTCGGCCTCGAGGCGCTGGAAATACATCCGCGCTGCGGCCGGCGCGAGAAGATCGGCGTCGACGTATTCGAGCGGCCGGCCGGCCGTCTTCTCGGCCTGGCGCTTCATGAAATAGGCGTGATGCGCTTCCTCGGCGACGTGGCGCAGCGTCGGCTGGTCGATCGCGGGCGAATGCTGCGTCGCCATGATCTTGTGGCTGCCGAGGTGCTCGAGCATCGACAGCGTGTTCAGCAGCCGGCCGTGCAGCGCCGCGTCGGGGACGATCCGACCGAACAGCGCAACGGTCGCCGACACGAGCGCGGCGTTGTCTCGTTCGAAGCGCGCGAGCGCATGGTCGAGCCAGGATTGCATATCGTCGGGTGATGCCTGATCGCGCGGGGACGAGATCATGATAACGTCACGGAGCGCGCCGCGGTGAGGCGACGTCCAAGCAGGCGGCCGCGCGCGACCGACGGGGGTGTGAAGGAAATGGATGCGGCGGCGATGGAGGCGTTGCGCCGGTTCGACGAGGCCGTGCAGGCCTTCGATCGCGGCGCATGCGTCGAGGAGGCGACGGCGGAGCTTACGCTCGATCTGTGCGACGGGCTGCCCGAAGGCGACGTGAAGAACGTCGTGCGGGCGGCCTTGCTGCATCTTGCCGCGGATCCGCCGCGCGGCAATCGCGAGGCGGCGGTCCGGCGCGCGCACGCCGCGCTGCAGGCGTTTCGACGCGGCGACGCCGAGCCAGGCTCCTGAAGCGCGTGTCGACCGCGTCGCCGCCCGGACCCGCATCCCGGACGGCGAAGCCGCCCGGGATCGGCCGCGAACGTGCTCGATCAGTTCTGCCGCGCGAGCGCTTCGACCTGGATGTTCAGCGTGACGCCCATGTCGAAGCCGAAGTTCTGACCGAAGTTGACGCCGAAGTCGGCCCGATTGATCTGCGCGGTCGCATCGGCGCCGCAGACTTCGCGGCCCTGCTGCGGGTGCGGCTGGCACTTGAAGCTGCGGATCTCGAGGCGGACCGGCTTGCTGACGCCGTGCAGCGTCAGAGTTCCGTCGACGGCCGTCGGCGCGCCGTTCTTCCAGTCGACGAGCTCGCCCGTGAACTGCGCGGTCGGAAACTCCGCAACGTTGAACATGTCCGGAGATTGCGCATGCGTGTTCAGCGCGTCGTGGCCGAAGTCGATCGTCGTCATGTCCATCGTCACGTCGACCTTGCCGGTCTGCGCTTCCTTGTCCACGGTGATCGTGCCGGACGACGAGTTGATCTTCCCCCTCCACTTCGAAAGGCCGCCCATGTGGTCGGCCTCGAACGACGGATACGTGTGGTTCGGGTCGATCTCGTAGGTCGTCGGGGCCGCCAGGACGACGCTCGCGGCGCCGCAGGCCAGGCCGACGATGACCGCGGGGCGGATGATGTCGAGTCTCATTGTTCCCACTCCTTGTTATGGATCTTGTGGCCGGCCGCGTGTGGCGACGGTCCGGCGTTTGACCGCAGGTGCCCGGCCGTGCCGAAATGCACGCTCCACCGTCGATCCGGGTCACCGCGGGGTTGCGGCGTCTATCCTACGACAGATCCGGCGGGAACGGAGCCTTTTAGTCCCGCGGCTCGAGCCGCAGACGATATTCCTTGAGCTGCGCGTCCTTCAGGACCGGCATCTGCCCGAACAGCTCCTCGTCCTCCGTCATCTCGATGTGGCCGTCGACGTGCACCACGAACCGGGCGCGGAACAGCGTGTCGCCGTACAGGACGCACGCGGCGATCGAGTACGAACGGATCTCGCCGCCCGGCGCGGCGACGGGGACGGCCGGGCTCGGCGGCTCGATGGCCTTGGCGACCGCCGCGAGATAGTCCTCGTTCGGCTCCACTTTGAAGACGAGATCGTCGATCTCGTCGATGATCAGGAAACGTCCCGCCTCGCCCTCGACGCTCGAGCAGAAGAAGAACAGGTAGTCCTGCACGTCGTGCTTGTCGAGACGGAGCCCGACGCGCTGGTTCAGCGCGTGCACGGCGCCGGAGCGCCCGTCGAGGAAGATCGCCTCGCCGGACGTCCACAGGAAATAACCGCTCTCGCGGCGGCCGGCCTTCGTCGTCGTGATCTCGTAGTAATCGAAGCCATCGTAGAACGACAGCGGCCAGCGGCGGAACGCGATGCGCTCGTCGTCGACGTCGTCGAGCCCGGCGTAGTCCTTGCGAAGATCGTGCAGCAGCTGCGCCGCGAGCTCGCCATCGACGTCCTGCCAGCGCTGCCTGGATACCGGATGAAACTGCTGCGCACGGAGCAGTTGCTTGCCGAGCGAGGAGGTCGCCTCGAAGCGCTCGGCGGGCGCGTAGTCGGCTCTGCTGCGGCGGAACACGCGAGTCGTGAACGGCGCCGAGTCGGTCTGCTCCGCGCGGTCCTGATAGAACGGATTCTTGTCGTAACGCCCGGCGAAGGGCGGGTCGTGCAAATAGCTCGGCACGCGGGCGATGACCGGCTGATCCCCGAGCACGGAGAGCACCATCTCGCTCGGCTCGAGCGTTTGCAGGTACTCCGGCGAGCCGAGGCCGGTGACCTCGTACGTCTGCTGCGCGCCGAGCCGCGTGACCTGGCCGAAAAACTGCTGCACGTGGCAGTTGTTCAGCAGCGTCTGCCACGTGTCCGGATAGAGGCCGACGAGCTGGCTCAGGTCCTGCCAGAAGGACCAGACGCGCACGCCGTAGCCGCGCAGCAGCGTCACGGCCTGCCGCAGCTGCGGCATCGTGCCGAGCTGGGCGGCCTCGTCGAGGATGAAGAGCGTCGGCCGCTCGGGCTTCGTGCGCCGGTGCGTGAGCGCGGCGATCATGACCGCGAGCCACACCTTGAGCAGATTGCCGAACGCTTCGAGCTTCTCGGGCGGAATCACGATGTAGATCGACAACGGCGCGCCGTCGACCAGCTCCTGCAGCGAGAAGCTCGACGTGTCGATGCACTCGCCGACGAGCTCGCCCTTGAAGCAGCCGGTCTGCATCTGCGCGAACGCCCAGTAGCCGCCGAACGTCTCCGCGGCCGGGTTCAGCACGAGGCCGGCGAGCCTGCGGATCGTGGGGTCTCGGTCGTCGACGAGCTCGAGCCCGAGCCTCCCCCAGTCTCCGTGCGAGCGCGCGAGAAGCTCGCGCGTCCTCGTCAGCGTCCAGGCTTCCGGCGGCTGGCGTTTCATCTGATAGAGCAGCAGCAGCGTGAGCAGCTGCGAGCCCATGTACGGCCAGAACGGATCCTTGTGCGGGCCCGCCGCCGACGCGAGCGTCGTCGCGATCATCTCCGCGTCCTCGACGAGGGACGGGTTGTCGGGCGACAGGAAATCGAGCGGATTGAAGCGGCCGATCTCGTCGACCGGCGCGCCCGTGATGCGGAACGGATCGAGCGCGATCACGCGCTGACCCATCTCGCGACGTGCTCGGCTCGTGACCGCGTAGTTCTCGCCCTTGGGATCGATGACGACGACCGGCCCGCGGTAGCGCAGCAGCGCAGGAATGATGCAGCCGACGCCCTTGCCGGCGCCGGTCGGCGCGACGGTGATCAGATGCCCTTCGCCGGTGTGCAGGATCGGCTCGAGGAATTGCGATCCGACGCCTTCCTGCTCGTTGTGCATGAAGCCGATCAGCGGTTTGCGCGGCGCGCCCTCGAGCGACCAGCCGACGAGCAGGCCTTCATCCGGCAGGGTGGGGGAGACTGGTCTCGCCATTCGATCCGGCTCTCGTGGGTCCTCGCGCACCGAAAAATGGTGTCAGACACCTTTCTCGGCGAATTCAACCCTCTTCCGCGGACTCGATTCTGATCCCCGCATTCGCCGCCCGACGCGCCGAGAAGCGACGGGGACAGTGGTCGGCCGGCCGATTATAATGGCCGCGACCGCCGCCGCGCGGACTCGCGTACTGCACTGCGCCCGTAGCTCAGTTGGATAGAGTACCTGGCTTCGAACCAGGTGGTCGGGAGTTCGAATCTCTCCGGGCGCGCCACCCACCTCCATTGAAAGAAGATCAGACTCACACTCGACGAGGTGCGCCTGCTTGGTCGGGGCACGCGTTCGCAGTCCCGCGGCCGCCGAATCCCCACCACGCGAGCGGCAGCGCGAGAAGCGCAGCACTTATGGCCAGGATCAGGCTTTCGACGATCAGTTGTCGAACCAGCCGAAGCTGAGAAGCGCCGAGCGCAAGACGGACCGCCACCTCCCGACGGCGTCGCATGGCTCGTACCAGGAGGAGGTTCGCGGCGTTGACACAGCCGATGGCGAGAACGAGCAACGGCACGGCCAGGGCCATAGCCGACTCGAGCACATCGGTGGCGGTGGGTTCGTCCAGGCCGGAGACCTCGACTCTGACCGGCGGCGCCGGCTCCGCCGGGTCGGCCGCGGACGCGACTATCGCCGCGGCAATGACGCGGAACTCGGTCTCGACGCGGCCGACGCGGACGCCGTCCCGCATCCGGCCCAGATATTCGTCCGGCGACACTAAGGCGGCCCGAAGGGAACGGGGCTGGGGCAGAGTCGCTGCCACGTCGGATGCGGTGAAGCTGGCCACGTTTTCGAGCTCGTCATCCCGTCGAGAGCGCGAATGACATCCGGGTAGTCCGTCCACGCCGTTTGACGAGGGCTCCATCGACCGGGGAGGAGGCTTTCCAGAATCTCGAGCGTCACGAGGCGATCCTGATCCCGGACACCCGGAAGCGGATGAGGCACCAGATGGCCTTTGATCAACGCGAAGGCGATGATCGTCGCCGCCAGGCCCAGGCTGAGACTTCCGATCACGGAGGCCGGGAGAGCTGCTTCCGCCCCGCCTTGGTGATCGCCCGGATCGCTCTTTCCGGCGCTCCGGCGGCTCGAGGAGAACGGCTGGGTTTCGGACTACTGGGGCGTCTCCGAGAACAACCGAAAGGCGCGCTATTTTCGTCGGTCAGCTAGCGGATGCGTTGCATCACGCCCCATCCGTGCATCGGCTGCGCGGAGATGATCCGCAGCACCAGCAGATCGAGCGTCCCTTGAACCACATCCTTACGCCGGTCGGCCATGTCGGTCTCTCCTATCGGATGTCGTCAGGAGAGCACGCTGACCTATCGGATGCCAACAGGAGTTGGGCCCGCCGTCTTCCCGCGAGGGCGCGCGGCCGGCGAGACCCGTCTCGCGTCCGCCGGCGAAAGGCTGTCAAGTCCCGTGGTTCCGGATGCGCTTCTCCTCGAAGATGCCGGTGATCAGCATGACGTGCTCGGCCTGATCCTTGAGGTGCACTCGATTACGACCGTGCAGCTTCGCTTCGTAGAGTGCCTGATCGGCGAGCTGTAGAGCGCCTCGTGATCGGCGCTGCAGGGAAGGATCGACGAGCGCGACGCCGACGCTGATCGTCACCTTCCCATATTCGTGCGAACCGCGATGCTCCAACGCAAGATCGAAGATCGCTCGGCGCATCCGTTCCGCGAGCGTCTCGGCCTGTGATCTGTCGACGTCGTAGAGGATTGCGGCGAACTCTTCGCCGCCGTAGCGGACGATCACGTCATGCGGGCGAGTGACGAACAGTTTCAGCGTTTGGGCCACCGCGCGCAGCGCGTAATCGCCGGCCTGATGGCCGTAGAGATCGTTATAGGCTTTGAAGTGGTCGACGTCGATCAGCAGGATCGCGATCGATTTACCATCGGCGGTCGCCCGCTGCCAGAGCTGGGTCATTCGCTCGTCGAAGACTCGGCGATTGTTCAGGCCGGTCAGCGCATCGTGCTCGGCCAGCTCGGCGACCAAGCCGTGCTCGAGAAAGCTCTTGCGCGACCATCTCTCCAGATGCCATGCGGCGATGGTGCATGCACCCGCCGCCATCAACAGCAGCACGCAAGATCGGGAGATCAGCGAAAAGGGCAGCTCCAGCACGACGGCGGCGACAACATACGCTGCGATCGTGACGGCGACCGCGAGGAGCGCATTCCAGAACGGGATGCCGAGGAAGAAGAACGGGCCGACCACCATGAGCGGTAAGAGCATCAGTGCATCCGGCTGACCGTGCACGGTCGTTGCGGCGATGGCGATCGCACCGATACCGTTGCGGAGCGGCACGCCGATCCGCGCCGCCGGCAGATAGTAGCGCTCGAGCGCCCCGCCGAACACGAGCGACGCGAGCAGGAGTGAAATCGCAAGCACGATGCCGACCAGCGCCACGTACGCCGGGGCCGGTGTTGCGGTGGTCAGCAGCTCGACGAAGCGGCGAAAGGCGAGCAACGCCCCGAGCACGCACGAGACCCGGATGACGATGGCGTGCCCGCGCAGATGATGGCGGATGTACTCGGCCTCGACCTCCGGGCTGAAGCGCCGTCCGGCCCGGCGCCGCAGCTCGGCCGCGTACGGCGAGTTCGGAAAGGAGCTCGGCGTCGGTGGTGTCTGGGCGGCCATCTCGGGAGGATATCGAGACCGCGGTTTTGCCGATGTGATCGAATCCGCTAGCCCGGATCTTTTTCATGCTCCCCTCGCGGTTCGCGTCGAAGCAGGCGACGAGGCTGCCGAAGTCCGTGGCGCTGACGCATGGGCGGGGCTGTCCGATGGCGAGCGTCGAGACGACGCTGACCTTGGTGCGCATGCGCGCAGCCCTCGCCAGCGGCCGCACAAACGCGCTAATCTTTGCAGCCGGGGTTCAGAACACCAGTATTGCAAGTGCGGGGGTGGATTCCATGAGCGGGCGGCATCGTTCCTCTCTTCTTGCTTCCCTTCTTCCGATGTTCCTCGCGGTCAGCGTATTCACCGTTTTGGTGCCCGAGGAAGGGAGAGCGCAATCGGCCGAGCAGTCGCCCTGGTCCGATCCTGCTACCTGGCCGAACGGCAAGGTGCCGGCCGCGGGCGACAAGGTCATCATTCCAAGAGACAAGAATGTGCTGCTCGACGTCAGTCCGCCGCCGCTGGGCGGTCTGTCCATCGACGGCAAGCTGACCTTCTCGAACGACGCCGACCTGGAGCTGACCACCGAGTGGATCATGCTGCACGGGGAATTGGCCATCGGCAGCGAAGAGAGTCCCCACACGCGTAGGGCGACCATCACCCTCACCGACAACGTCAAGGGCGAAGACGTCATGGCCGGCATGGGTGACCGCGGCATCATGATCTCGGGCGGAACCCTGAACCTGCACGGTGACCGGACCCACGCGTGGACCAAG
>DASVCR010000024.1:0-23823 GCA_036381515.1 Gammaproteobacteria bacterium
GCCGATGTACGCGATCCAGTGATAACGCTGAAGCAGCCGCGCGACCAACACCGCGGCGAACGCCATCAGCGCGACGGAGAGCGCGAGGCCGAAAACGAGCACCCACGCATGCTCGCGCGCGACGCCTGCGACGGCGATCACGTTGTCCAGCGACATCGACACGTCGGCGACGATGATCTGCGTCGCCGCTTCGCGCAGCGTTTTGGTCCGCGACGGCGGCGGCGCATCGGCCGTCTCCCGGCCGCCGGCGCCGGCGCTCTGCGCGTGCAGCGCCCGCTCGTAGCGCGTCGCCTGCAGCTCCCGCCACAGCTTCCACGACACCCAGAGCAGGAGCAGGCCGCCCGCGAGCAGCAGACCGATCACCTGCAGCAGCTGCACGGTGACGGACGCGAAGAGAATGCGCAGCAGCGTCGCGACCGCGATGCCGATGACCATTGCCCGGACGCGCTGCTCCCGCGGCAGGCCCGCGACGGCCATTCCGATGACGACTGCGTTGTCGCCGGCGAGCACGAGATCGACGACAATGACTTGCGCGAGCGCGGCCAGCTCGGGCAAAGAGATCCAATCCATGGTCGCTCCGGCGGCGAATGGAAAAACCAGGTGAAAGCGAGGCGGAAAGCAGACAAGTGTGCCAAGCGACCGATCCTCGCGAAAGCCCGGTTTCCGACGGCCGGCCGCTCGTTGCGCCGCTTATGGCCGATCGGTCATGATAAGCGGCTTGGTTGCAACCGGTTGCAGCGAGGCGACATGACCACGAAACGTCATCGGTATGCGCTCTCGGCCGCGGTCTCCGCCGTGCTCGGCACCGCCCTCTCGTCGGTTGCCGGCTCGTCCGCCTACGCGCAGAGCCCACGCCAGATGCCGCCGCTCGAGGAAATCGTGGTCACCGCCACACGTCTCGAGACGACCCTGGACCAGGTGCCGGCCGCGGTCAGCGTCGTCTCGAAGGACGACATCCAGCTCGGCCGCCAGCAGCTCGCACTCGACGAGTCGCTGAGCCGGGTGCCCGGGCTCTTCATGCAGAACCGATACAACTTCGCGCAGGATCTCAGGCTCTCGATCCGAGGGTTCGGCGCCCGCGCGAACTTCGGCATCCGCGGCGTGAAGATCCTCGTGGACGGGATTCCGGAGACGCTGCCCGACGGCCAGGGCTCGGTCGACAGCATCGACCTCGGGGCGACGAGCCAGATCGAGGTGATCCGGGGCCCGAGCTCGACGTGGTACGGCAACGCGTCCGGCGGCGTGATCAGCCTCACGTCCGAGCCGCCGCCGGAGGAGCCGTTCGCGGAGCTGCGGGTGTCCGGCGGCCGCTACGATTTCCGCAAGCTGCAGGTCAAGGCCGGCGGAAGCGGCGATCGCGTCGGCTACCTGGTCAGCCTCTCGGGCTCGGAGTTCGACGGCTTCAGGGAGCAGAGCCGCTACGAGAACATGCAGCTGTCGGGCCGCTTCAACATCGATCTCGACCGCGAGCGCGAGCTCCTCGCCGTCGTGAACGTCACCGACCAGCCGGTCTCCGACGACCCGGGCGGCATCACCGCGCAGATGGCCGCAGAGACGCCGTCCGCGGCCTGGCCCGCGAACGTGACGTTCAGGGCCGGCGAGGCGCTCGAGCAGCAGCGGCTCGGCTTCGTCTACAGCATGCCGCTCGGCGACGGTCACGAGCTCACGGCGCGCAACTACTACGTGTGGCGCGACTTCACGAACAGCCTGCCGTTCGTCGACGGCGGCATCGTCGACCTCGATCGGTTCTTCGTCGGCGGCGGCGTGAGCTACACGTACGACGGGTTCTGGCTCGACCGGCCGAACAGGCTCATGGTCGGCATCGACTACGATAATCAGGACGACGACCGCCTGCGCTTCGACAACCTGAACGGCCTGCGCGGCGCGCTGACGTTCGACCAGAACGAGACGGTCAGAAGCCGCGGCATCTTCGTGCAGAACGAGCTCAGCGTCACCGAACAGCTGCTGCTGACGATGGGCATTCGCGCCGACGAGGTCGTGTTCGACGTCACGGACCGCTTCCTGGCGGACGGCGACGATTCGGGGCGCCGCGAGCTCGACGGCACGAGCCCGATGGTCGGCGTGACCTACGCGTTCTCGCCGAACCTGAACTTCTACGCGACCTACTCGACGGCGTTCGAGACGCCGACCACGACGGAGTTCAACGACCCGAGCGGCGGCGGCGGCTTCAACCCCGCCCTCGACCCGCAGGAGGCGAGCAACATCGAGTTCGGGCTGCGCGGTCTGCTCAACGGCCGGCATCGCTACGAGCTCGCGCTCTTCTCGATCGACGTCGACGACGAGCTGATCCCGTTCGAGGTGCCGGGAAGCCCGGGCCGCGACTACTACGTGAATGCCGGCCGGTCGAGCCGCGACGGCTTCGAGTTCTCGCTGCTCACGCAGCCGACCGATCGGCTGCAGGCGACGGTGAGCTACACCTACTCCGACTTCGAGTTCGACGATTTCGTCGACGCGACCGGCGACTACTCCGGCAACGTGATTCCGGGCACGGCCGAGAACGTGCTGTTCGGCGAGCTGAGCTATCGCGCGGATCGCGGCTGGTTCGCCGCGTTCGACGTGCTCTACATCGACGAGCAGTTCGTGAACAACGCGAACACCGCCGTGAACGACGCGTACACGCTGTCGAACGTGCGCTTCGGCTACGAGCTGACGTCGGGCTCGCTCGTCGTCACGCCGTTCGTCGCGATCAACAACCTGTTCGATGAAAAGTTCAACGCGAACGTGCGCATCAACGCGTTCGGCGGCCGTTACTACGAGCCGGGCCCCGAGCGCAACGCGTATGCGGGCGTCTCGCTGAACTGGCGGTATTAGATCGAACGCGAGTGACGGCGCGGCCCCCCGTCACTCCGTCGGACGGTCGCGCAGCGGCAGAAGCGGACCGGCGGCCAGGTCACCGTTCGTCCGCGCCGACAAATACGCCCAAAGCTCGTCGTAGTAGCGCGCGACCTGCGGGTGCTCTCCCCACGGGCGCATCGGCGCGAACGGGCCGGCGTAGCCCTCGTCGAGTGCGCGGCCGAACGCGCGTCGATCGAACCGGCGCAGACGGTGGACGAGGCTCGGCGCGAACGAGCTGCCTTCCGCATCGGCGCCGTGGCAGCTCGCGCAATATCGCTCGAACACGCGCCAGCCGACGTACGTCGAGACGTCCGCGGCGCAGGCCGCGTCGGGCGATCGCGTCTTGGGACACTCGACGACGTAGTCGGCGGAAGCGCCGCCTGCGCCGTCGCGATCCTGCGCGGCCGCGCCGCCGGTCCAGGCCGCGGCGGCTGCCGGCAGCGCGACGAGCGCCGCCGGCACGAACCGAGGCCCGTCGAAGCGGCCGCGCACTTTCCCGGTCGCCGAGCGCCGCTCAGTAGTGGATCACGGAGCGGATGCTCTTCCCTTCGTGCATCAGGTCGAAGGCCTTGTTGATGTCCTCGAGCCCCATCGTGTGCGTGATGAACGGGTCGATCTTGATCTCGCCGTGCATGTACTGGTCGACCATGCCGGGAAGCTGGCTGCGCCCCTTCACGCCGCCGAACGCGCTGCCGCGCCACACGCGTCCCGTCACGAGCTGGAACGGCCGCGTGCAGATCTCCTGCCCGGCGCCCGCGACGCCGATGATCGTCGACTCGCCCCAGCCCTTGTGGCAGCACTCGAGCGCCGCGCGCATGAGCTTCGTGTTGCCGACCGCTTCGAACGAGTAGTCGACGCCGCCGTCCGTCATGTCGACGATGACTTCCTGGATCGGCCGGTCGTAATCCTTCGGGTTCACGAAGTCGGTCGCGCCCATCTGCCGCGCGATCTCTTCCTTCGCGGGATTGATGTCGACCGCGATGATGCGCGACGCCTTCGCCATCACGGCGCCCTGGATCACCGACAGGCCCACGCCGCCGAGACCGAACACGGCGACCGTCGAGCCGGGCTGCACCTTCGCGGTGTTCAGCACGGCGCCGATGCCGGTCGTGATGCCGCAGCCGAGCAGGCACACCTTCTCGAGCGGCGCTTCCTTGTTGATCTTCGCGACCGCGATCTCGGGCAGCACGGTGTACTCGGAGAACGTCGACGTGCCCATGAAGTGCAGGATCTGCTTGCCGTTGATCGAGAACCGGCTCGTGCCGTCCGGCATCAGACCCTTACCCTGCGTGACACGGATCTTCTGGCAGAGGTTCGTCTTGCCGGACTTGCAGAACTTGCATTCGCCGCACTCCGGCGTGTAGAGCGGAATCACGTGGTCGCCGGGCTTGACGCTCGTCACGCCCTGGCCCACCTCCTCGACGACGCCGCCCCCTTCATGACCGAGGATGACCGGGAACGCGCCTTCCGGGTCGTCGCCGGAAAGCGTGAACGCGTCGGTATGACAGACACCGGTCGCGACCAGCCGCACGAGCACCTCGCCCGCCTTCGGCCCCTGGACGTCGACCTCCTCGATGGACAAGGGCTTCCCCGCCTCCCATGCAACGGCCGCTTTCGCTTTCATGGCTCGCTTCCTCTCGGGTTGACGTTGATTGACGTTGTAATTGTGAGGACCTCATTGTATGAAAGTGGCCGCTTTCCTGTCGCCCCCGCCTACACGATCGCAATGGACGTTTACGTCGGCATCGGCTCGAATCTCGGCGACCGTCGCCGGCACCTCGCGGACGCGGTCGCGGCCCTGCCGGCGGCGGGGCTCGACGTCGTTGCGGTATCGCCGGTCGTCGAGTCGCCGGCGATGCTTCCCGACGGCGCGCCGCCCGACTGGAACCGGCCGTTCCTGAACGCCGCGGTTCGCTGCCGGACGCGCCTGACGCCTCACGAGGCGCTCGACGCGCTGAAGGCAATCGAGTCGCGCTTCGGCCGCGACTTCTCCGCGCGGTGGTCGCCGCGGCCAATCGACCTCGACATCCTGCTCTGGGGCGGCGAGACGATCCGGAGCGAAAGGCTGACGATCCCGCATCCGGGGCTCGCCGCGCGCAACTTCGTGCTCGCGCCGCTCGTCGCGCTCGATCCGTCGTTGACCGTGCCGGGCGTCGGGCGGACCGTGCTCGAGCTCTCGCGCGACCTCGAGCACAGGATCCCGCTGTGGATGGGGATCGTGAACGTCACGCCCGACTCGTTCTCGGACGGCGGCGAGACGACGACGTGGGACGCGGTCGAGCGGCGCGTCGACGGCATGATCGACGCGGGCGTGCAGATCCTAGACATCGGCGCCGAGTCGACGCGCCCGGGCGCCGAGCCGCTGACGCCGGATGCCGAGTGGGCCCGGCTCGAGCCGATCCTCGCGCGGCTCGTCGACAAGCTCCGCGCGCTGCCGCTGCCGCCGCGCATCAGCATCGACACCTATCACGCCGACGTCGCGCGCCGCGCGCTCGATCTCGGCGCCGGCATCATCAACGACGTCTCCGGACTCGCGTCGACGGAGATGCTCGCGGTCGCGGCCGAAAGCGACGCGGAATTCGTCGCGATGCACAGCCTCACGGTGCCCGCCGACCGGAACGTCGTGCTGCCGCCCGAGTGCGATCCGGTCGACGAGCTTCTGCGCTGGCTCGACGCGAGGCGGCGCGAATGGGAGGCGGCCGGGATCCCAATGCGCCGGATCCTGTTCGACCCCGGCATCGGGTTCGGCAAGAACCCGCTGCAGTCCCTGGAGATCCTCCGGAATATCGCGCGGTTCCACGACACCGGCTTTCGCTGCCTCGTCGGTCACTCGAGGAAGTCGTTCATGGCGGGATTCACGAAACGCGACGTTGCGGACAAGGATCTGTTCACGATCGGCGCGTCGCTGCAGATGTGCGCACAAGGCGTCGACGTGCTGCGGGTTCACGACGCCGCGGCGCACGTGAGCGCGTATCGAGGCTGGGCGCACCTCCTGCCCGGATGAAGGCGCCGCCGGCCGGCTGAAGCTCAGGCTTGCGCGGCCTCGGACGGCGATCGATCCGACATGCGCGCCCCGAGCACGGCGAGCAATGCGCTTGCCTTGTCGAGCCCCTCCTGATACTCGGCATCGACGCGCGAGTCCGCGACGACTCCGCCGCCGGCCCATGCGTAGAGCCGCTCGCCGCGCCTTACGAGCGTGCGGATCGCAATGTTCAGATCGAGATCGCCGTCGAAGCCGACGTAGCCGATGCAGCCGCAGTACACGCTCCGCCGCTGCGGCTCGAGCTCCTCGATGATCTGCATCGCCCTCACCTTCGGCGCGCCGGTGATCGAGCCGCCCGGAAAGGCGCCGCGGACGAGATCGAGCGCGTGCCGATCGGAACGCAGCCGTCCGACGACGGTGCTGACCAGGTGATGCACGTTCGCGAAGCTCTCGACGTCGAAGAGCTTCGCGACCTCGACGGAGCCGGGCTCGCAGACCTTGCCGAGATCGTTGCGCAGCAGATCGACGATCATGACGTTCTCCGCTCGATCCTTCTCGCTCGTGCGAAGCTCGTCGGCGAGCGCGATGTCCCGGTCGGAATCGGGCGAACGAGGCCGCGTGCCCTTGATCGGCTTCGTCTCGACACGGCCGCGCGTGACCTTCAGGAAGCGCTCGGGCGACGACGACAGCACGTCGAGCTCCGGCAGCCCGAGATACGCCGAGAACGGCGCCGGGCTCAGGCGCCTGAGCTCGAGATACGCCGGCCACGAATGCCCGCGGACGTCGGCGTCGAAGCGGCGCGTCAAATTGATCTGGTAGCAGTCGCCGTCGCGAATGTGCGCCTTGACGCGCTCGAACGCGCGCCTGTAGCTCTCCGCGTCGAAGCTCGAGCGGATGGCGGAAGTCGCGCTGAACGGCGGCAATTCGGGCCGCGCGGAGGCGCCGCCGCTCGGATGAAGCCGCTCGATCAGCGTCTCCCATTCGTCGAACGTGCGCTCGTCGCGGCCGGCTCCGACGAGCCACGCGCGGCGCTCGACGTGATCGACGACGCACGCCCAATCGTAGATCCCGACGGCCATCTCCGGCGCGCCGATGTCGTCGTCCGCGATCGAAGGCAGGCGCTCGAAACGCCGGCCGAGATCGTACGCGAGGTAGCCGATGGCGCCGCCCGCGAACGGCAGGAACGTCGGCCTCGGCGTCGGTCCGCCGAGCGCCTCTTGGAGCAGCGCGAGCGGATCGCGGAGAGACACGTCGGCGCCGTCCCGTGTCCGGATCTCCGTCTCGTCGGCGCGCGTCGTGAGGGTCAGGTACGGCTCGGCCGCGAGAATGTCGTAGCGGCCGGCCTCGCTGCCTCCCCGGCCGCTGTCGAGAAAGACGTGCCACGGCCGGTCGAGCAGCGCGCGCACGCGCGCCGTCGTGTCCTCACGGTAGTCGATCTCGACGAGACGCGGCTCGCGCGTCGCGTGTGTCTTCCTGATCCGGAGCAAGGGCGGCCTCCAGCCGCGTTCGATCGGGCCGGCTCGACCGAGCGCGGCGGGGCCGCAATTTTCTCAGACGCCGCCCTACAAGTCGACGCGGGCGTGCTGGTCGGGGTCCGTGCTCGGGCGCTCGCCCTTCGCGTAGGCCCTCGCGGCCTCGAAGGCGTACTTCATGCCCTTCGTGCCGGCGTTGTCCCACAGCTCGCCCTGCTCGGCGTCGAACTTCAGGATCGAGATCTCGGGGTCGTCCTTGCCCTTCGGGAACCACACCTTCCACGCTTCCTTCCACAGCCGGTCCAGGAGCGTGCGATCGCGGACGATGCTCACGCGGCCGGAGACGGCCGCGTACTGCTTGGAGCTCTGGAACGTCAGCGTGACGTGCGGGTCGGCCTCGATCTCGGCCACCTTCGGCGAATCGATGCCGGTGACGAAGTACGCGTCCGCGTTGGGCGAAAGCTCCGCGACGGCCATCGGGCGCGCGTGCATCTGCCCGTCCCGAGATCGGGTCACGAGCATCGCCGTGTCGAAGTCCTTCAGCATGTCGTAGAGGTGCTGTTGGGGCTGTGTCGCTTCACCCATCTTCTCCTCCTCCTCGAAGAAGCAGGCTCGGAAGGGTGCAAGACTCGTGCCCCGCGTGCGAAGCACGGCCTCGACCGCCCCGATGCAGACGCGTCGGGCCCGATTCACTCCGCGCGGAGCGCAACCATCGGCGAGATCCGCGACGCGCGCCGCGCAGGCAGCCAGCTCGCGAAGAGCGCGGCACCGGTCAGCGCAAGCGCCGCGGTCGTGAAGACGACCGGGTCCGTCAGGCTCACGTCGCGGATCTGCGAGCCGAGAATCCGCCCGATCCCAGCCGCGCCGACGAGGCCGAGAACGAGCCCCGCGGCGATCAGCCGGAGCCCATTGCCGAGCACCATTCGCACGACGTCGTGGGACTGCGCGCCGAGCGCGACGCGCACGCCGATGTCCCCGGTGCGTTGCGTGACCGCCCAGTTGAGGACGCCGTAGACGCCGATCACGGCGAGGACGAAGGCCGTCGCGGCGAAGAGGCCGGTCAACACCATCGGCGTGCGCTGCGGGCCCAGCGAACGGCGGACGCGCGTCTCCATCGTCGCGACGTCGTAGAGCGCGAGCTCGGGGTCGAGCGAGGCGATGGCCGCGACGGCGGCATTCGTGAGCTGCGTCGGCGGCAGCATCGTCCGCACGACGAACGCGCCGGCGCTCGCAGGACGCTGCTGGTAGTGCCAGTAAACGGTCTCCTTCACCGGCATGTCCGCGAGGCTCGTCTCCTTCACCGCGGGCACGACGCCGACGATCGTGTACCAGCGATCGTCGCCGACGCCCACGCGGCGAATGCGCTGCCCGATCGCGCCGCCTTCGGGCCAGTACTTCGCCGCGAGATTCTCGTCGATGATCACGACGGGCTCCGTCTCGGTCGCAGCGAAGTTGCGGCCGGCGGACACCCGGATACCGAGCGCCGGCAGATAGTCGGCGTCGATGCTGCGGTGCTGCGCGTGCGGGTTCGCGGCGCCGGGCGGCAACACCCTATTCTCGATCCGGAGCGAGCCCAGGTTGTTCATGCCGCTGAACGGGAGCACCGACGTGAAGCCTGCGGCCTGCACGCCGGGCAGCGCCCGCAGCGCGTCGAGCGCCTGCTCGTAGAACCGCGCCCAGGCATCGGGCTCCGCATACTTCGCCTGCGCCTCGGGCAAAGCGAGACGTGCGGTCCACACGTTGCTCGTGTCGAATCCCGTGCCCGCCGCCTGCAGCCCGTAGAAGCTCTTCGTAAGAAGCCCGGCACCGACGAGCAGCGCGACGCTGAGCGACAGCTGGGCCACCACGAGGCCATTCCGCACGGCCTGCGCGCGCCGTCCGCCGCCACCGTGGCGGCCGGCATCGCGCAGCGTCTGCATCGACTCCTGCTTGATGAGCGCGAAGAGCGGCGGGAGGCTCGAGACGACGCCCGCGACGAGCGCCGCGCCGAACGTGAAGACGAGCACACGCCAATCGACCGCGGCCGTGAAGCCTTCGCGCTCGAGGCCGAGCTCGCGAACGAGCGCGGTCCCGCCACCGGCAAGGATGAGACCGAGGGCGGCGCCGATCAGCGCGAGAAGGATGCTCTCCGTAACGACGAGCCGCACGAGACGCGCGGTGCTCGCGCCGAGCGCCGTGCGAACCGCGAGCTCGCGGCGGCGTCCGGCGACGCGCGCGAGCTGCAGGTTCGCAACGTTCGCACAAGCGATCAGCAGCACGGCCAGCACGATCGCCTGCATCACCAGGAGCACCTGCTCGAGATCGCCGACGCGCGACTCGCGGAGAGTCCGTGCCCTGCCGGTGAAGCCCGCGACCTCGATCAAGTCCGCGCCGATGCGGCCCTCTTCGACGTTGCGGCGCACGATCGCGGCGAGCTCCGCGTTGAGCGCATCGAGCGTTGCGCCGGGGCGAAGCCGCCCGACGCTGATCGAGAACTGCGTGCCGCGCGCCGAATCGGCCCGCTGCTCGGGCGAGATCACGAACGGCAACCATGCATCGACGCCGCCGCTCGGAAAGGCGAAGCCCTCGGGCATCACGCCGATGACCTCCAGCGTCTCGCCGTCCATGCGAATCTGCCCGCCGATCACGTCCGGTTGGGCACCGAAGCGATCGCGCCACAGGCGATGACTCAGCACGACGAGCCGCCCGTTGCCGGGGTCCGCCTCCGCTTCGGTGAACCTCCGGCCGAGCGCGGGCTCGGTCTGCAGGACCTCGAACAGCGACGCCGATGCGTAGGCGACCAGGACCCGCTGCGGCTCGCCGTCGCCGAGCGTCTTCGACTCCGTGCGCACGATCGCGAGCTCCTCGAGCGACGGCGCCTGCTCGCGCCGCTCGAGATAGTCCGGTATCGCGGTGCCGGCGTTCTCGAGGCCGATCCGCGGATAGGAGTCGTAGACCATGACCAGACGATCGCCGTCCGGGTACGGCATCGGCCGCAGGAAGAATCCGTTGAAGACGCCGAACACGGTCGTGTTCGCGCCGATCGCGATCGCGAATACGAGCACGGTCACGAGCGCGTACATCGGGCGCTTGCGAATGACCGTGAGCGAGTAGCGCAGGTCGTGCAGCCATGCGGTCATGTGCAATTCCTTGGCAGTCGTCGGACGGTACGGACGACAGGCAGGTACAAGGACCGTGCCACGGGTCCATCAATCATAAACATTTGTTTTTACTGCAGTTTTCCTGGCCTTTCATGCGGTGCGAGGAAGCGGTCTGTTTCGCAAGTGGGAGCGGCGTCCCGGCCCCGAAACGGGAGCGTCGTCCGGCGCCAAGCCGGCCCGCGTCGCACGCGTCGAGCCGTTGCTCGCGCTTCGATGCGCTCACGGCCGATCGTGATAGATTGCATGAGACGCACAAAGCGCCGTTCGTGCTCGTCCGCTGCGCCGCTCGTCGGGCCGGGCGGCATGTCGCGCTCCTGCTCGCGGCCGAATCGCGTCGGCGCCGGAGAACAAAGCAAAGAGAGGGAATAAAACCAATGCGCAACCGTCTTCGTGCACTGATCGCAGCGAGTGTAGTGCTGTCGGCGAGTCTCGTAGCGTCGCAGCATGCTTCCGCGCAGGCGCCCGCCGCAGGCACCGTCGCATTCGTCGGCGCGCGGCTGATCGACGGCAGCGGCAGCGAGCCGATCGAGAACGCCGCCCTCGTCGTCGAGGACGGACGCGTCGCGGCCGTCGGTCCCGCCGAGGCCATACGCGTTCCCGACGGAGCCGTCCGCATCGACGTGACCGGCAAGACCATCATCCCGGGCCTCGTCAACGCGCACGGGCACGTGCAGGTCGAGCAGAACGGCACGCTGCCCGTGCGCGACGACCTGCTGCGCCGGCTGCGGACGTATGCGAGCTATGGCGTCACGACGGTCGTCAGCCTCGGCTCGGGGGCGCGAGACGAGGCCGAGAGCGTCGCGCTCGCAGCGGACCAGCGGGCCGGACGCGCGGACGGCGCGCGTCTCTACACGTCCGGTCGCGCCGTCGCGGGGCGCACGCCGGAAGAGAGCCGCGCGGCCGTGGACCGTCTCGCCGACCTCGGCGTCGACGTGATCAAGCTGCGCCTGAACGGCGGCCCGAACGATCCGAGCTTCGAGACGTTCAAAGCGCAGGTCGACCAGGCGCATGCGCGAGGCCTGCGGACCGTTGTGCACATCTTCAATCTGGCGGACGCGCAGATGGCGGTCGACGCGGGAGTCGACGTCATCGGCCACAGCGTGCGCGACCGGGACGTGACGCCCGAGTTCATCGCCGCCCTCGAGGATCGCAACGTTTACTACGTGCCGACGTTGACGCGCGACCTCTCCGTGTTCGTGTACGAGTCGACGCCGGCGTTCTTCGACGATCCGTTCTTTCTGCGCGGCGAATCGCTGTATCGAGAGCAGATTCCGATGTTGACGGATTCCGCCTACCAGCAACGCATACGGCAGGACCCGAACGCGCAATCGATCAAGCAGGCGCTCGAGCAGGCGCAGCGCAACCTCGGCCTCCTCGCCGACGCCGGCGTCCCGATCGCGATGGGCACGGACAGCGGCGCGGCAGGGAGCCCCGGCCGCTGGCAAGGCTACTTCGAGCACGTCGAGCTCGAGATGATGGTCGAGTCCGGCATGACGCCGATGGAAGCCCTGGTCGCGGCGACGAGCGGTGCCGCGAGCGCGATGGGCCTCGCCGACGTCGGCACGCTCGAGGTCGGCAAGCTGGCCGACTTCATCGTGCTCGATGCGGATCCGCTCGAGGACATCAGCAACACGCGGCGGATCGAGTCGGTGTGGATGTCGGGGAAGCGGATCGAGCCGAGCGGCGGGGCGGCGCCCTAGCCGTCGGCCTCGATTCGCTCGCTCTAGGTTCCGCGCCCTCGACGTGTCAAGCGCACGAGACGACGAGAAGGTTCGGGATCGAATGCCTGCTCGATCCCGCTAACCTCCGTCGTCGGCCGCTGCGGGCCCGTAGCTCCCGCGCTATTGGGCGCGTTTCGCGACGAACTCCTCCGGCGGGAAGCCCATCAGCTCGCGCTTGAAGCGGATCTCGTTTTCGCCGACCACCTGTCCCGAATAGGTAAACGTGAGCGGCATGCCCTGGTACGTGCCCATCTCGACGAACGTGATCGTGTCGCCGTCGACCATGCCCTCCGACAGCGTCGAGTCGCCTATCAGGTTGGATTTTGCGGTGCCCGTCAGGGTATTGCCGTCGACCATGAACGTGAACGTGTAGTTCTGGGTGCCCACCTGAGTATCGAAGCTCGCGGTCCATGTGCCGCTGACATCGGCGGCATGCACGACTGCGGTGGCAAAGCAGAGCGAAGCGAGAACGAGGGCCTTCGTGAGTTTCGCCATTGTTCTTGTCTCCTCGTGGATGGGGTTGAAGACGAGGCGGGGCGTGGCGACCGAAACGGAAGCGCCGTTTCGTTTTGACGAGTGATTGTTTGCGGCTTGCTCGCAGTTCGTCAAGGACGAGGATGTGAGCATGCGGATCAAAACGGCTCGCCCTTCGACCGAAGGTGCATTTCTGGCCAAAGCGACCAGATTTCAAACTATTGACACTACGAGAGTATCTGTCATCGTACTGTCTATATAAACAGCGTGACTTTTTGCTCACATGATGTCGTTTAACCCGGCCCCGATTCGCGTTGATCCGAAAGAGGCGGCCAGAGAACGTACCCGCGAGCGCGCTGACGTGCTCGGTCGAGAGATGGTGGAGCTGACGGCCCATATCAGCGCCGCCGAGGCTCGCTTTTTCGAGTTGCTCGCCGAGTTCGATCGGGAGGAGCCGTGGCGGTGTCTGGGCTGTCACAGTGCGGCGCATTGGTTGATGTGGCAGTGCGGGCTCGGAGAGGTTGCTGCCCGGAAACGCGTGCGCGTCGGGCGAGCGCTCGAGAAGCTCCCGAAGATCAGCGCGGCGTTTCGACGCGGAGAGCTCAGCTATTCGAAGGTTCGAGAGCTGACCCGAGTCGCTCGGCCGGAAACTGAAGACGGCTTGCTGCACCTCGCGCTTCGCGGCTCGGCGGCGCAGGTTCAGCGCGTCGTCGCGCTCCACTGTCGGGCCCAGCGGGTAAGTACGGCCGCCGAAGCGGTGGAGCAGTATCGGCGAAGATACGTCCGCTATCGGTATGACGACGACGGCACGGTCGTGATCGAGGCGAGGGTGCCGGCGAAGATCGGTGCGGTCGTGATCCGCGCGATCGATGCGGCCGTCGAGGTGCTTCATCGGGATTCGGCGGCTGCAAAGGACACCGAGAACCACGTGCCTTCCGGGCCGGTTGCTGATCCCGAGGCAGCAGCGAGTTCACGGGATTGTGTCGAGGCAGGCAAAATCGCCGCGGTTGTCAGCTCGACGGATCGCAGCGAGACCGAGGGTGATGTTTCAGCGGGAACGCCCGGCCGCGATGCCGGGACGTCGGCGCTCGATGACCTCGAGAACACGACTGACGATGGCGTTGAGAGCACGACTCAAGTTCCCGCGGGAACGCTAGCCGGTGACCATGGCGAGCCTTGCGGCCCCGAGCCGCTCGCCGCGCGTCGCGCCGACGGGCTGCGTCTGATCGCGGAGAGCTTTTTGTCTGCGCCGGCGAACGGACGCGTCGATACGACCGCGGATCGGTATCAGGTCGTCGTGCACATCGATCAGGCATTATTGAGCGGTGCGGGTCAGTCCTCGAGAACGTGCTCACGCTGTGCACGTTCCACCACACGCTCGTGCACGAAGGGGGCTATTCCGTTCGACGGCTCGACGACGGCAGCTTTGCGTTCTTCTCGCCGGAAGGCGAGCGGCTGCCGGAGACCGGGCAGCTCGATCCACGCACGGCCGAGGCGTTGAGGCGTGCCGCCGACTGTGGGCGAGTCACGTTGCTCGAGCTCGATCTGATCGGGACCCAGGTCAATGTGGGCGGCGCGGTCAGCGCTCACGGGCCTCAAACGACTCGGTCGGGACGGGCCTCAAACAACTGATCGGGACGGCTCTCAAACGACTCGATCGGGACGGGTATAGATGTTGAAGCGATCCCGTTTCAGGAAGCCGACGAGCGTCATGCCGAACTCCTCGGCGAGCTGCACGGCGAGCGAGCTCGGCGCGCCGACGGCGGCGAGGAAGGGGCAGCCGGCCATCATCGCCTTCTGCATCAGCTCGAAACTCGCGCGGCCGCTGACGACGATGCCGAAGCTCGAGAGCGGCAGCGCGTTCGCCATCAGGCGGTTGCCGATCAGCTTGTCGAGCGCGTTGTGGCGCCCGACGTCCTCGCGGACGACGGAGATCTCGCCCGAGGCGTCGAAGAGCCCGGACGCGTGCAGGCCGCCGGTCCGGTCGAACACGTCCTGCTTCGCGCGGAGCGCCTCCGGCAGGCCGCCGAGCACGTCGCGGGCGACCGTGAACCGGGCGCGATGAAGGTCGAAGCGGCTCTGCACCTTCACGGCCTCGAGCGACGACTTGCCGCAGACGCCGCAGCTCGACGACGTGTAGAAATGCCGCTCGAGACGGTCGAGGTCGACGTCGACGCCGGGAGAAAGCTCGACGCGGACGACGTTGATCAGGCCGTCCGATGCGGGCGGGCCGCACGGGCCGACGGACGCGACGTCGGCGGGACGGCCGATAATGCCCTCGGTGTAGAGGAATCCGACGGCGAGCTCGAGGTCCTTGCCGGGCGTGCGCATCGTGACGGAGATGCTCCGCTCGCGATGCTCGCCGCCGGCGAAGTAGCCGAGCCGGATCTCGAGCGGCTCCTCGGTCGCGACGACGTCGTTCGCGACGGCGGCCGGGTCGGGGGCGCCGACGCCGACCCGGCGTATCTCGAATTGCCGAACGCTCTGCCGGCCCAGCGCTTCCTCTATGCTGACCACGTCACGCTACGGCCTGCTCCTCCGCGAGGCGGCCGATGGCCTTCGCTGCGATGTACGACAGCTCGATCACGTCGGACGAGCCGTTGCTGCCTTGCCGGTAGTGCTCGACGATCTGGCGGCGCATTTCCGGTGTCCAGAAGCGCTTCAAATGGTCGAGCGTACCCGCGATGGCCTTCTCCGGATCCTTGCCGTGGTCGAGATTCGCCGCAATCTGGTTCGCCATGCGAACCAGCTTGTTCACGTCCATTCGCCCCCCACCTAGCCGAGGGCGTGCTCGGCGCTCTCACGCGCGCGGCGCAGGTGCTCGAGCTGCTCCTCGGTGAACGCCTTGTACTTCCGCTGCCAGTCCGAGAGGTTCGTCACCTTGTAAGCCTGCACGGCGGTGACCTTGTACTCGGGGCAGTTCGTCGCCCAATCCGAGTTGTCCGTCGTGACGACGTTCGCGCCGGACTCTGGGTGGTGGAACGTCGTGTAGACGACACCCGGCATCACGCGCTCGGTGATCAACGCGCGCAGCACCGTCTCGCCGGCGCGGCTCTTCAGGCCGACCCAATCGCCGGTCTGGATGCCGCGCTGCTCGGCGTCGTGCGGATGGATCTCGAGCACGTCCTCGTCGTGCCAGCTGACGTTGGCCGTGCGCCGGGTCTGCGCGCCGACGTTGTACTGGCTGAGGATTCGGCCGGTCGTCAAGAGCAGCGGGAACATCGGCGTCGTCCGCTCGTCCGTCGGCACGTACGGCGTCACGCGGAACAGCCCCTTGCCGCGGACGAACTCCTCGACGTGCATCGTCGGCGTGCCTTCCGGCGCCTTCTCGTTGCAGGGCCACTGAATGCTGCCGAGCTTGTCGAGCTTCTCGTACGTGACGCCCGAGAACGTCGGCGTGAGACGCGCGATCTCGTCCATGATCTCGCTCGGGTGCGAGTAGTTCATCGGATAGCCGAGCGCGTTCGACAAAAGCTGCGTGACCTCCCAGTCCTCGTAGCCCCCGAGCGGCTTCATCACCTTCCGGACCGGCGAGATGCGCCGCTCGGCATTGATGAACGTGCCGTTCTTCTCGAGGAACGACGAGCCCGGCAGGAACACGTGCGCGAACTTCGCCGTCTCGTTGAGGAACAGGTCCTGCACGACCATGCACTCGAGCGACGACAGCGCGTTCGTGACGTGCGTCGTGTCGGGGTCGGATTGCGCGACGTCCTCGCCCTGCACGTAAAGGCCCTTGAACGTGCCGGCAACCGCCGCATCGAACATGTTCGGGATGCGCATGCCGGGCTCGGGCTGGAGCTTCACACCCCAATCCTGCTCGAACAGGCGGCGGACGTTCGGGTCCGAGATGTGCCGGTAGCCCGGCAGCTCGTGCGGGAACGAGCCCATGTCGCACGAGCCCTGAACGTTGTTCTGGCCGCGCAGCGGATTCACGCCGACGCCTTCGCGTCCGAGGTTGCCGGTGCACATCGCGAGGTTCGCGATCGCCATGACCGCCGTCGAGCCCTGGCTGTGCTCGGAGACGCCGAGACCGTAGTAGATCGCCGCGTTCGGCGCGGAAGCGTAGAGGCGAGCGGCGCCCCGGATCTTCTCGGCGGGCACGCCGCTCTCGGCCTCGACGGCCTCCGGCGAGTTGCGCTCCTCGAGGATGAACTCGCGCCAGTCGTTGAACGCGTCGACCTCGCAGCGGGCCTCGATGAACGCCCTGTCCTCGAGCCCTTCCTTCAGGATCACGTGCGCCATCGCGTTCAGGACCGCCACGTTCGTGCCGGGCCGAAGCGAGAGGTGATAGTCCGCCTCGATGTGCGGCGAGCGGACGAGGTCCGTCGCGCGCGGATCGACGACGATCAGCTTCGCGCCCTGCCGGATCCGCCGCTTCATCTGGCTCGCGAAGACCGGATGGGCGTCCGGCGGGTTCGCGCCGATGACCATGATGACGTCGGCCTTCATGACCGAGTCGAAGGCCTGCGTGCCGGCCGACTCGCCGAGCGTCGACTTCAGCCCGTAACCGGTCGGCGAGTGGCAGACGCGCGCGCACGTGTCGACGTTGTTGTTGCCGAACGCGGCGCGAACGAGCTTCTGAACGAGATAGGTCTCCTCGTTCGTGCAGCGCGACGACGTGATGCCGCCGATCGCGCCGACTCCGTACTTCGCCTGGATCTCCTTGAACCGCTTCGCCGCGAACGAGATCGCCTCCTCCCACGAGACCTCCTTCCAGGGCTCGTGAATGGAGTTACGGATCATCGGCTTCGTGATGCGATCCTTGTGGGTCGCGTAGCCGAACGCGAAGCGGCCCTTCACGCACGAGTGGCCATGGTTCGCGTGCCCGTCCTTGTTCGGGATCATCTTCACGACCTGCTCGCCCTTCATCTCTGCGCGGAACGAGCAGCCGACGCCGCAGTAGGCACAGGTCGTGATCACGTAGTGCTCGGGCTGGCCGAGCTCGATCAGCGAGTTCTCGGTCAGCGTCGCGGTCGGGCACGCCTGCACGCACGCCCCGCACGACACGCACTCGGAATCGAGGAACGGCTGATCCTGGCTCGCCGCGACCTTCGACGCAAAGCCGCGCCCGTCGATCGTCAGCGCGAACGTGCCCTGCACCTCCTCGCACGCCCTGACGCAGCGCGAGCAAACGATGCACTTCGTCGGATCGAACGTGAAGTACGGGTTGCTCGTGTCCTTCTCGGCGTCGAAGTGGTTCGCGCCGTCGTAGCCGTAGCGCACCTCGCGCAGGCCGACCGCGCCCGCCATGTCCTGCAGCTCGCAGTCGCCGTTCCTCGCGCAGGTGAGGCAGTCGAGCGGGTGATCGGAGATGTAGAGCTCCATCACGTTGCGGCGGATGTCGCCGAGGCGCTTCGACTGCGTCCTGACGACCATGCCCTCGCGGACCTCGGTCGTGCACGAGGCCGGCAGACCCTTCGCACCCTCGATCTCGACGAGGCACAGCCGGCACGACCCGAACGGCTCCTGGCTGTCCGTCGCGCAGAGCTTCGGAATGTTGATGCCCGCCTCGGCCGCCGCGCGCAGCACGGACGTGCCTTCCGGCACGGTAACGGTTTCCCCGTCGATCGTCAGCGTGACCTGCCGTTCGGACTCGCGCTTCGGCGTGCCGAAATCCCTGGCTCGTCGATAGGGTATGAATGCTGCACTCATGCTACCTCTCCCACGGCGCGCCGCTGCGCGTTGCGCGCCCGCAAGTCTTCGGGGAAATGGTCCAGGATGCTCAGGACGGGGTACGGCGCCATGCCGCCGAGCGCACACAGCGACCCCGCGACCATCGTGTCGCAGAGCTCACGCAGCAGCGTGAGGTTCGCGGCCTCGTTGACCCCGTCGAGGATGCGATCGATGACCTCGACGCCCCGCACCGCGCCGATCCGGCACGGCGTGCACTTGCCGCAGGACTCGATCGCGCAGAATTCCATCGCGAAACGTGCCTGCTGGCCCAGGTCGACCGTATCGTCGAATACGACGATGCCGCCGTGACCAATCATCGCGCCGAACGCGGCGAACGCCTCGTAGTCGACCGGCGTATCGAACTTCGAGGGATGGATGTACGCGCCGAGCGGACCGCCGGCCTGCACCGCGCGGATCGGCCGGCCGGTCGCCGTGCCGCCGCCGAAATCTTCGAGCAGCTCGCGCAGCGTGAGGCCGAACGCGATCTCGACGAGACCGCCGCGCTTCACGTTGCCGGCGAGCTGGACGGTCAGCGTGCCGCGCGAACGGCCGACGCCGAAGTTCTTGTAGAATTCGGCACCCTTGTCGAGGATGATCGGCACCGTCGCGAGCGAGATCACGTTGTTCACGATCGTCGGCTTGCCGAACAAGCCCTTGATCGCGGGCAACGGCGGACGGTATCGCACCATGCCGCGCTTGCCCTCGAGGCTCTCGAGGAGCGACGTCTCCTCGCCGCAGATGTAGGCGCCCGCCGCCTCGCGCACCTCGAGGTGGAACGCGCGGCCGCTGCCGAGCACGTTCGTGCCGAGGCAGCCCGCCGCCTCGGCGCGCGCGATCGCTTCGCGCATCGTGCGGATCGCCTGCGGATACTCGGCCCGGATATAGACGTAGCCGAGCGTCGCACCGACCGCGAGGCCCGCGATCGTCATGCCCTCGATCAGCGTGTACGGATCGCTTTCCATGATCATGCGATCCGCGAACGTGCCCGAGTCGCCCTCGTCGGCGTTGCAGACGACGTATTTCTGCTCGGCGGGCGCGTTCAGCACCGTGTTCCATTTGATGCCGGTCGGGAACGCGGCGCCGCCGCGGCCGCGCAGCCCCGATTCGGTGACGATCCTGACGATCTCGGCGCCGTCGAGCTTCGCGGCGTTCTCGAGCCCGCGGAAGCCGCCGTGCGCGCGGTAGTCCTCGATCGACAGCGGGTCGATCACGCCGACCCGGGCGAACGTCAACCGGTTCTGCTTCGCGAGATACGGAATCGACTCGGTCTCGCCGAGCGCGCGCGGGTGCGCGCCGCCGGTGAGGAACCCCGCATCGAACAGGCTCGCGACGTCCTCGACGCCGACGGGCCCGTACGCGAGACGCTTGCCCGCAACCTCGACCTCGACGAGCGGCTCGAGCCAGTAGAGGCCCCGCGAGCCGTTGCGGACGATCTCGACGTCCGCGCCCCGGCGCGACGCCTCGTCGGCGATGGCCGCGGCGACCTGGTCCGCGCCGACCGAGCGGGCGGTGGTGTCCGACGGAACGAAGATCCTGTGCTTGCTGGCCATGACGCTAGCCCTGCCCCAGCAGCGCGTCCAGCCGCTGCGGCGTCATGCGGCCGTGCACGTCCTCGTCGATCATCACCGCCGGCGAGCACGCACAGTTGCCGAGGCAATACACCGGCTCGAGGCTGAACCGTCCGTCGGCCGTCGTCTCGTGGAAATCGATCTGGAGCTTGTCCTTCACGTACCGCTCGAGCTCGCGCGCGCCCATCGACTGGCACGCCTCCGCGCGGCACAGGTACAGCGTGTGCCGCCCCGGCGGCCGCGTCCGGAAGAAATGGTAGAACGTCACGACGCCGTGCACCTCGGCGCGGGACAGGTTCAGCACGTTCGCGACGATCGGCACGGCCGCCTCCGGCACGTAGCCCAGCTCGTCCTGTATCGCATGCAGGATCGGCAACAGTGCGCCGGGACGGCCGGCATTCGCCTCCGCCAGCGCCCGGATCGTCGCCTCCGTCGTTGTGGATTGCTGTTCCACTTAGCCCATCACCTCGATCGTTATCGGATCGGACCCGTCATGGTACCACTTGGGCTCCAGGCGCCGCCTGGAACCAGGCCTAACAGGCTCGGCGGGCGGGATTCGGGAAAAGGTCCGAATCGTCCTCCCCTTCGCGCGGCACGAGGCACGCAAAATCCTTCTCGACCAGGATCTTCAGCGCATCGCGGCCGTCGATCGGCTGCTCGGCCCGGATCGAGACCTCGTCGGGCGCGAGCCACCGCTCGAGCGTCGCCTTCGGCAGCGTGACGGTCAGCCCGTCGGCGCCGAGCTCCGCGCGCACGGACCCGGCCGGCGCGACCCGCACGCGGTACGCAAGCGAGGCTTCCGCGGAGAACCGGACGCGATCCTCGGCGACGCCCTCCTCCGCGAGCTGCGTGAGCTCCGTCTGAGAGAGGCGGATTCGCACGGAATTGCCACGGATTCTGAGCTTCATGTCGTAAGGTCGAGACAGAGTCGCAGCCGTCATTCTATCGCATGCAAGTCCCGCTCACCGCGAAAATTCCCGTTCACGGCCATCGGGATTCCAGGTCTTCGAATCCTTGCCGAGTGCCCTCGAATGCAAAAGCTAACTAGGTGATTCTAAAGCGGCTGCCCTATAATCGCCGCCGTGGGAGCCAATCGATCGAAGCATCGCCGCCCGATCGCGCGGCGGCTTTGCGGCCATTCGGGGAAAAATGAATGAATAATCATGTCGGGATCAGCGGATTTGCGGTGTACGTGCCGCCCTATCGGGTCGACCTCGAGGCATGGTGCCGCTGGACGGGCCAGCCCTGGGACAAGACCCGCGCGGTCGTCGGCCGCAGCTTCCGGATGCGCGGTCCCGAGCAAAGCGTCTATACGATGGCCGCGACGGCCGTGCTGCGGCTGATCGAGCGCTACGAGATCGACCCGCGGCGCATCGGCTTCCTCGGCCTCGGCACGGAATCGAGCACCGACAACTCGGCAGGGGCCGTGATCGTCAAGGGCATGCTCGACGATGCCTTGAAGGCCCTCGGGCTGCCGCCGGTCAACCGCTACTGCGAGGTCCCCGAGGTCAAGCACGCGTGCCTCGGCGGCGTCTATGCGCTGAAGCACGCGCTCCGCTACCTGGCGCTCGAGTCGGACGAGGACCGCTGCGCGATCGTCGTCAGCGCCGACATCGCCGAATATGCGCGCGGCAGCTCGGGCGAGCCGACCCAGGGCGCCGGCGCCGTCGCGATGCTCGTCGAGCGTGCCCCGAAGCTCCTCGAGATCGACTTGAGGAACATCGGCAGCGCGTCGGCATACCGGGCCGTCGATTTCCGCAAGCCCGTGCTCCGCAACATCATCCGCGGCAAGCTGAACTGCCACTTCCAGGACCTGCCGGTCTTCAACGGCAAGTACTCGACGACGTGCTACATCGACGAGACGCTGCACGCGCTGAACGACATGACCCGGCGCATGGGGCGCGAGCCCGCGGAGTTCTACCGCGAGCTCGACGCCGTCTTCATGCATCGGCCGTATCACCGGATGCCGGAGACGTCGTTCGCGATGAGCTACCTGTTCGGCCTCGCGTCGGACGGCCCCGCGGGCCGGGCCGAGCTCGCCCGCTACTGCGAGCGCGCCGGAATGGACGTCGACGCCGTGCTCGACGAGATGCGCTCGCAGCCCGACATCCTCGACCTCGTCCGCAACGGCGACATCGAGGCGGACGCGTACCCCCTGAGCATCGAGCTGTCGCGGGCGTTCCGGAAGAGCGAGGAGTTCTCCGAGCTCGTGTCGGCGAAGATGTCGCTCGGCGCCGAGATCATGAAAGAGATCGGCAACGTCTACTGCGCGGCGCTGCCCGCGTGGATGGCCGCCGGCCTCGAGGACGCGTATTTCCGCGGCATCGACCTGACCGGGGGCCGCGTGCTCGCGGTCGGCTACGGCAGCGGCGACGCGGCCGAGGCGATGCCGATGCGGGTCTCGGCCGGCTGGGAGCGCGCCGCGGCGAAGATCGGCTTCGAGGCAGCGCTCGAGCCCTATCAGAATCTCACGCGCGCGCAGTACGAGAGCCTGCACGACACGGGCAACGCCGAGGGGCTCGACGCGCCGAGCTCGGGCTTCGTGATCGAGTCCGTCGGCAGCAGCTCGAACCCGAAATTCAGCGACGAGGGGATCGAGTACTACCGCTTCGTCCGCTGATCGGCTCGTTTCTGATCAGCGGGCCGCCTCGTCGGCCTGCCGCTCGAGCTCTGCGATCACGTCGTCGATCGTGCCGCTCGAGAGCAGGCGGCGGTACTCGGCCCGCTTCAGCGCGAGGTCGCTGACGTTGTCCGCGAGGATGTTGATGATCTTCCAGCCGCCGTCCGCCTCGTGGAGCACGTATTCGAACGGGATCTCGTCGCCGTCCCGCGTCGTCAGCGTCGCCGTGACGACCGCCCGCCCGTCGGCGGGCGGTCGGCTCTCGCCGAGCTCGAACATTCCCTCCTCGAGCGAGCCGAACCGGCTCGCGTAGGTCATCACGCTGAGCCGGACGAACGCGTCGACGAAGCGCTGCCGCTGCTCGTCCGTGAGCTCGGGCCACTCGCGGCGGATCGTGAGCTCGGCGATGTACGGCAGATCGTGGGTCGCGGTGACGATCGGCAGCAGCGCCTCGTAGCGGACCTCGACCGGCTCGTCGCCGTGCGCGCCGGCGACCTCGACGAGGCCTTCGTGCAGCCGCTCGACGACGGCCTCGGGCGTCGCGGCCGCGGGCTCCTGCGCGCGGCCGGGCGCCGCGGCGAGCGCCGCCGCGGCGAGCGCAGCGAACAAAGCGATTCTGGGCATCATGCGGGACAGGATAACCGACAGCGCTGACTGCGGGCTGAACGCCGGGGGCCCGCGACCGGGCACCTAGTGCAGCGCGCCGGCAGCCGACTCACCGCTCCGCGGAGCGCCCGTCGATTACCGCAACGGGCGTCCGGCAATCACCGCAACGGGCGTCCGCGGCGAGCGCCTGCCGTCAATCTCCCCGGTGACGCCGGCCGATCTGGTCGACCGGGATCGCGACGCCCGGCACCTGCCCGCCGTGCAGCACCGGCAGCTCCGGCGCCATCTCGCCGTCGAGCCGCGGGCCGAACAGGAACACGGACAGCGCCTTCAACGGGTTCGCGAGCGTGTCCTCGACGGCGGTGCCCTCGTAGCCGCAGTGCGCCATGCAGTTGTCGCACTTCGGGTTGCGCCCGGTGCCGTACTTGTCCCAGTCCGTCGTCTCCATCAGCTCCTTGAACGACGACGCGTACCCCTCGTCGACCAGCAGGTAGCACGGCTTCTGCCAGCCGAAAATGTTGTAGCACGGCATCGACCAGGGCGTGCAATTGTACGACTGGTTGCCGGCGAGAAAATCGAGAAACAGGCCGGACTGGTTGAACGGCCACTTCACGCCGCGATCCTTGCCGTGTTTGAAAATGTCGCGGAACAATTCCTTGCTCTTGCTGCGCGGCAGAAACGCATCCTGTTTCGGGGCGTGCTGGTAGCTG
>DASVCR010000025.1:0-88478 GCA_036381515.1 Gammaproteobacteria bacterium
GACTTGCCGTTCACGTCGAGCAGCTCGACCTGCGACGCCTCGATGTCCTCGTTCGCGCGCCCCTCGGGGGGATCGTGCTTGCGCAGGTACGGGATCAGCTGGTTGATCTTGACGTAGAGCTCCGTGCTCTCCTCGGAGCGCCCGGAGATGATCAGCGGCGTGCGCGCCTCGTCGATCAGGATCGAGTCGACCTCGTCGACGATCGCGAACGCGAGCTCGCGCTGAACGCGGTCCTGCGGGCGGAACGCGAGGTTGTCGCGCAGGTAGTCGAAGCCGAACTCGTTGTTCGTGCCGTACGTGATGTCGGCGCGGTACGCGGCGCGCTTCTGCTCGACGGACTGTCCGGCCTTGATGACGCCGACCTCGAGCCCAAGGAAGCGGTAGACCGGGCCCATCCAGTCCGCGTCGCGCTGCGCGAGGTATTCGTTCACGGTCACGACGTGGACGCCCCGCCCGGTCAGCGCGTTCAGGTATGCGGCGAGGGTCGCGACCAGCGTCTTGCCTTCGCCGGTCCGCATCTCCGCGATCTTGCCCTGGTGCAGCGCTATGCCGCCGATCAGCTGGACGTCGAAGTGGCGCATGTTCAGCGTGCGCCAGGCCGCCTCGCGGACGACGGCGAAGGCCTCGGGCAGCAGCGCGTCGAGGTTGCCGGTCTCGGCATAGCGGGCTTTGAACTCGGCCGTCTTGGCCTTGAGCGCCTCGTCGTCGAGCGCCTTGATCTGCGGCTCGAGCGCGTTCGCGGCGTTGACCAGGGTCTGGTAGCTGCGCAGCAGCCGTTGGTTACGGCTGCCGAAGATCCCGGTCAGGATGTTCGTTGCTAGATTGGCCAACAGTGGATCCTTGGACGTTTTGAGGGGGTGATTCTAACAGCCTCGGGAACGGGCGATCGTAGCGAAATAGGGCCGCCTCGGCGGGGCTTCAAGCGCCGCGCCAATCTCGCAACGGGCCCGGCCCGCGGCAGTTTCACGGGTTGGACGGCGGCGAGCGCCGGTGGTTTCGTTGGCCGGCGAAAAAGGCGCTGCCCCGGGGAGGCCTGTCGGCTCGTTCGTTCGCCGGACGCGCGCGGCACCGACGCGGGTCGACGGAAGCTCGACGGGCGCCGCCGCGGACGGAAGCTCGATGTGTGCTGCGGTGGGAAGCGCGACGCGTGCCGACGGACGGAGCCTCGACCGTGCCGACGGACGGAAGCGCGACGCGTGCCGACGGACGGAAGCGCGACGCGTGCCGGCCTGGCGCCTAGTCGACGTAGGTCATCGGATCGACGGGCCGGCCGTCGCGCAGCACCTCGAAGTGCAGGTTGGGCCCGGTGGCGCGCCCCGTGTCGCCGAGCCGCGCGATGACCTGGCCCCGCTTCACGGTGTCTCCGACCGAGACGAGGTTCGTCGAGTTGTGCGCGTACCGGGTCACGTAGCCGTTGCCGTGGTTGATCTCGACGAGCTCGCCGTAGCCCTGACGCGGGCCGGACCAGATCACGACGCCCGACCCGACCGCCAGGACCTCGCTGCCCTCACGGCCGGCGAAGTCGATGCCCTGGTGGAACGCGCGGCGGCCGGTGAACGGGTCGGTCCGTTGACCGAAGCGCGACGAGATGTATCCGGAGGACACCGGGCGGCCGCCCGGCCGGACCTCGTCCGCGAGCTTGCGGTTCATCAGGAAGTCCTCGAGGACGTCGAGCTGGCGCGACCGATCCTCGAGCTGCATCGCGAGGCCGTCGAGGGAGCTCAGGATGCCGCGCAGGTCGAGCTGGTCGGCGTCCGCGAGCAGCTCCTCGGGACCGCCGAGGGCGGGCGGGGAGCTGAAGTCGAACTCGCCGTCGTCGAGACCCGCCATCTGCGTCAACCGTGCGCCGAGCGCGTCGAGCCGGACGACATGCGCGTTCATCTGCCCGAGGCGCAGAGCGAGCGCGTCGACGCTCCGCTGCAGGCCGCGGCGCGTCTGCTCGAGGAGCGCCTGCTGTGCCTCGAGCTCGGCACGCCAGGACTCGACCTGCGTGCTCGGGTTCGTGATGCCGTAGGCGTCGGCCGTGCGCCAGCCGACGTAGAATGCGGCGGAGAAAAAGCAGAAGGCGAGCGTGCTCGCGGCGATCCAGAGCCGCCGCGGCGAGAAATGGAGTTGCGCGACGTGGCCGCGGTCTCGGTCGAGGAAAATCAGTTCCATTCGGCGCGGCCTCCGCTCGATGTTTGCGTGCTCCCGTTCCGCAATCGAGCGCAGGGCGCGCACGTCGGCGAGGGCCCGACGGCAGAATCTGAAGCGTTGTTATTATTCGTCGGCATTCGGCAACCCCGCTATCGTAGGAAAAAATTCCGTTAGATCGGTGGCTTTGCGTCCCGCCCTTTCGGACGGTTTGCCCTGAGACGTTCGGCTAGGATGCCCAGAAACTCGACCGGGCTCAAGTTTCTCCGCAAGGAACGGTGATCGCGCTCTCACTATGACGGACAAGTCCCCGAGAAAGCTTGCGGAAGTGCTGGCCGGCGGCCGCCTGGGCGCCCTCGGCCGGGAGGCGGCGCTGCGCAGGGAGACGACCGAGCGGATCCGGGCCCTGCTGCCGCCCGACGAGGCCGCGCACCTGGTCGGCGCGTCGACGGGCCCCGACGGCGAACTGGTACTGGTGATGGATTCAGCGGTGTGGGCTGCGCGGGTCCGGTATCGGGGCGCAGAGCTCGGGGCGACGCGGTTGCGCGTGAAAGTCGCGCCGCGGTAATGGTGTCAGACACCTTTTCCGCGCACCGGTAATTGTGTCAGACACCTTTTTCCGCTGCGCGGAAGAAGGTGTCTGACACAACGACGGCGCCGGGACGGGCTCAGAGCCCTTGGACTCAGTTGACTCTGTCCAGGCGACTCGACGCGAACTCGAACCGCAACGCGCCAAGCTGCCTAGACTGAGTCAAACGGCTCTGACCCCGATCCGCAGTGCCGGGAAAGGGCTCTGACCCCAATCCGCGATGCCAGGAAAAGGGCTCTGACCCCAATTAGACGCGAGGAAAAGGGCTCTAACCCAAATTAGACGCCCGGCGCGAGCTGATACGACACCGGCGACGCACGCTCTTCCTCGAAGCTCACTTCCTCGTACGTCTCGGGCTGCGCGAGCATCGCGCGGAGCAGCAGGTTGTTCAGCCTGTGCCCGGATTTGTAGCCGACGAACTCGCCGATCAGCGACGAGCCGAGCAGGTAGAGATCGCCCACGGCGTCGAGCACCTTGTGCCGGACGAACTCGTCGCGGAACCTGAGCCCGTCCTCGTTCAGCACGCGGTAGTCGTCCATCACGATCGCGTTGTCGAGGCTGCCGCCGAGCGTCAGATCCTTCGCGCGCAGCGTCTCGAGGTCGCGTAGGAAACCGAACGTCCTCGCGCGGCTGATCTCCTTCAAGAACGCCGTCGTCGAGAAGTCGAGCGACATTTTCTGCCGATGCTTCTTCAGCACCGGATGATCGAAGTCGATCTCGAAGTTGATCTTGAAGCCGTCGTAAGGCTTCAGGACCGCCCACTTGTCGTCCTCGGCGACTTTCACGGGCCGCACGACGCGGATGAACCGCTTCGGCGCGCTCTGCTCCTCGATGCCGGCAGACTGCAGCAGGAACACGAACGGCGCCGCGCTGCCGTCCATGATCGGCACCTCGGCCGCCGTGAGGTCGACGAACGCGTTGTCGATGCCGAGCCCGGCCATCGCGGACATGAGATGCTCGACGGTCGCCACCTTGACGCCGTCACGCTCGAGCGTCGTGCCGAGCGTGGTCTCGGTCACGGACAGCGCGCTCGCAGGAATGTCCACGGGCTCGGGCAGATCGAGACGGCGGAAAACGATGCCGGTGTTCGGCGGCGCCGGACGAAGGTTCATGAACACCTTCGCGCCGCTGTGCAGGCCGATGCCCGTCGCGCGGATCGAGTCCTTCAACGTGCGCTGTTTCAAAGTCCCGTGACTCCTGTCGGGCTTTCCTCGCAAGCGGCCGGCCACGCCAGCCGACTGTCGACGGCGCCGCGACGGTCATCCTTGAGGCGTCTCCCACCGACGCCCGGCGAATCGCCCCCCTATCCTTACGGAACGATCCGCCCCGGAAAAGCGGCAGTGAACCCTAGCACAGCCGCGAACTTTCCAGCAAGGAACCGCCGCATCTTCAGCGCCGTCAATCAGTTGCGCGCACGCGAACTCAATCGGCCTGCCTGCGCAGGAACGCGGGGATGTCGAGCAGGTTGTCGATCTCGTCGGGGCTCCCGAGCCCGTCGCCGACGGCGCGCACCCGCTGCACGGCGGGCCTCTCGAGCTCCGCGAAGTTCGGCCGCCGATGCAGGCTCGGGCGCACGATCCGCGGCGGCTCCTGCTTCGCGCTCGCGCCCTTGCCGAGGCCCGTCGCGACGACCGTGACGCGGATCTCGTTCGACATCTCGGGATCGATCACGGTGCCGATCACGACCGTCGCCTCGTCCGAAGCGAACTGCTTGATCGTCTCGCCGACCGCGTGGAACTCGCCGATGCCGAGGTCCATGCCGGCCGTGACGTTGACGAGGATCCCGTTCGCGCCCGCGAGGTTGATGTCCTCGAGCAGCGGGCTCGAGATCGCCGCCTCCGCGGCGATCCGCGCGCGGTCCTCGCCGGTCGCGACGCCCGAGCCCATCATCGCCATGCCCATCTCGGACATGACGGTGCGCACGTCCGCGAAGTCGACGTTGATCAGACCCGGCCGCGTGATCAGCTCCGCGATGCCCTGCACCGCGCCCTGCAGCACCTCGTTGGCCGCCTTGAACGCGTCGAGCAGCGTCGTCTGCGGCCCGAGCACCGACAGGAGCTTCTCGTTCGGGATCGTGATCAGCGAGTCGACGAAGCGGCCGAGCTCGGCGATGCCCTGCTCGGCAACGCGCATGCGCTTGCCGCCCTCCATCAGGAACGGCTTCGTGACGACGGCGACCGTCAGGATGCCGAGCTCCTTCGCGAGCTGCGCGACGACCGGCGCCGCGCCCGTGCCGGTGCCACCGCCGAGCCCCGCGGTGATGAACAGCATGTCGGCGCCCTCGATTACCTCCTGCAGGCGATCGCGGTCCTCCATCGCGGCCTGCCGCCCGATCTCCGGGTTCGCGCCGGCGCCGAGACCCTTCGTGATGTTGCTGCCGATCTGCAGATTCGTCTTGACCTTCGCACTCTTCAACGCCTGAGCGTCGGTGTTGGCGCAGATGAACTCGACCCCGTCGATGCCGGTCCTGACCATGTGCGCGACGGCATTGCCGCCGCCTCCCCCGACGCCGATGACCTTGATCACCGCGGATTCGCTGAAGCCGTCCATCAACTCGAACATCTGTTGCACTCCTTTATCGTTCTTGCCCGTTTCCCAAGCCGCTCAAAAGTTCAACTGGAACCACGCCTTCATTCGGCTCAGCACGCTGCCGATGCCGAGCCTCGATGCCCCTGCCTCCGCCCTCGACTGAATCGCCTCCTTGCCGTAGAGCAGCAACCCGACCCCCGTCGCATGGATCGGATTGCGAACGACGTCGGAAAGCCCGTCCACGTGCTGCGGCGTGCCGAGACGCACGGGCATGTGGAAGACTTCCTCGGCGAGCTCTACCGCGCCCTCCATCTTTGCGCTGCCGCCAGTGAGGACGATGCCGGCGGCGATCATTTCCTCGAAACCGGAACGCCGGAGCTCGTCGCGCACGAGGTGATAAAGCTCCTCGTAGCGGGGCTCGACGACCTCCGCGAGCGTCTGCCGCGCGAGGCGGCGCGCCGGACGCTCGCCGACGCTCGGCACCTCGATCGTCTCGTCGGGATTCGCGAGCTGCGACAGCGCGCACGCGTAGCGGATCTTGATCTCCTCGGCGTGATGCGTCGGCGTGCGCAGCGACACGGCGATGTCGTTCGTGACCTGATCGCCCGCGATCGGGATCACCGCCGTATGCTGGATCGCGCCGCCGTAGAACACCGCGATGTCCGTCGTGCCGCCGCCCGAGTCGACGAGGCAGACGCCGAGCTCGCGCTCGTCCTCGGTGAGGCACGCGTAGCTCGACGCGAGCTGCTCGAGCACGATGTCGTTCACGCCGAGCCCGCAGCGCTGCACGCACTTCACGATGTTCTGCGCGGCGCTGACGGCGCCCGTCACGAGATGCACCTTCGCCTCGAGCCGGACGCCCGACATGCCGACCGGCTCGCGGATGCCCTCCTGCGCGTCGATGATGAATTCCTGCGGCAGCACGTGAAGGATGCGCTGGTCCGCAGGGATCGCGACCGCGCGCGCCGCATCGATCACGCGCTCGACGTCGCCCGGCGTCACCTCCTTGTCGCGGATCGCGACGATGCCGTGCGAGTTGAGGCTCCGCACGTGGCTGCCGGCGATGCCGGTGTAGACGCTGTTGATCTCGCAGCCGGCCATGAGCTCCGCTTCCTCGACCGCGCGCTGGATCGACTGCACGGTCGACTCGATGTTCACGACGACGCCGCGCTTCAGCCCCCGCGACGGCGACGATCCGAAGCCAATGACCTCGATCTTCCCTTCCGGCGACAGCTCGCCGACGATCGCGACGACCTTCGACGTGCCGACGTCGAGGCCGACGAGAAGCTTCCTTTCGTCACGTCTACCCACGGCGCGCGCTCTCCTCGTCGGCCGGCTCGTGCGCGGCGAGCTCGCTGCCGGCGTCGTTCGATCCCGCGTCGTCGGGGCCGTCGTCGCGCCAGCCGACCGCGAAGCCGTTCGTGTAGCGCAGGTCGACGTAGCGGACGCGGTGCAGCTCGCTCGCGAGCGCCGGCGCCGCGACGTCGAAGAAGCGGTCGATGCGCTCCTCGAGGTCGTGCCGCCCGAAGCGCACCTCCTGCCCCGTCGCGAGCACGAGTCGCCACGAGCCGCGGTCGTCCAGATAAAGCGTGTCGATCGTCAGATGCGCGTCGATCAGCCGCTCGCGGAGCTCGAGGTAGACGCGCGCGACCTCTCGCTCGGTGCCGTCGGGCCCGAAGAGCCGCGGCAGCTCGGGGAAGCCGTGCTCCGGGCGCTCCGCGAACAGCTCGCCGCGGGCGTTCAGGAGACCCTCGTCGCGCCAGCGGGCGGCTGCGCGATGCTCCGTGAGCCGCACGATCAGCGTGTCCGGCCACGCGCGGCGGAGCTCCGCCGAGTCGACCCACGCGAGCGCCTCGAGCCGGGCGCGGAGCTCGTCGAGATCGAGCGACCAGAATCCGCCGTCGAGCGCCGGCGCGATCGTGGCCTCGACCTGGATCGGCGTCACGCGCTGGAACGTGCTCTCGATGACGAGGCGGCCGACCGGCCGATCGAGCACGTCGTCGAGCACGTTCGGCGCGGCCGCGACCGCGCTGCAAGCGAGCACGGGACCGAGCAGCACGCTCCACCTGATCCGGATGCGCGGCATCCGCGGCAGCTTCGGCGCGTGGAGTTTGCGTTTGGCCTTCCTGCGGCGGTTCGGGCGATTACGCATCGTCGCCCTCCCGTCGGCGTTCCCCGATCACTCTTGCCTCCAGAGTCAGCGTGATTCCGGTGCGCTCGGCGACGCGCCGCTGCACCGTCTCGATGAGCCGCTCGATGTCGTCCGCCGTCGCGGCACCGGTATTGATGATGAAATTCGCGTGCTTCTCGGATACCTGCGCACCGCCGATGCGCAGGCCCTTCAAGCCCGCCTGCTCGATCAGCGCGCCGGCATGCGTGCCCTCCGGATTGCGGAACACGGAGCCGCAGCTCGGCACGCCGAGCGGCTGCGTCGCGGCGCGCTTGTCGAGCAGCGCGCGGATCGCGGACATGTCGGCCGCATCGTCGCGGTCGAAGCGGAACGTTCCCGAGAGAAACGCGAAGACGGTCGTATTGGGGGCGAAATTGGGGTCAGAGCCCTTTTTCGACGCAGCGTCATCTGCATCTCCGGCGCCTCCGGCGAAAAAGGGCTCTGACCCCAATTTCGCCGACGCCAAGTTCGCCGCCAACCTCACACTTCGGTATCCGATCTCGAAGTCGCCGCGCGCGTACGTGCGCCGCGTGCCGCCGCGATCGATCGTCTCGACGCTCTCGACGCGATCCCACGTCTCGCCGCCGAACGCCCCCGCGTTCATCGCGAGCGCGCCGCCGATCGTGCCCGGAATGCCCGCGAAGAACGCGGCGGGCCCGAGCGACCAGCGCACGCACTGCCGTGCGAACGTCGCGCACGGCACGCCGGCGCCGGCGCGCACGCGCGTCTCGTCGAGCCGCTCGATGCGCCGCCCGAGCTTGCGCGTCGAGATCACAGCGCCGCGCACGCCGCCGTCGCGGACGAGCAGGTTCGAGCCGAGCCCGACGAAGTGCACCGGCGTCGCGGGCGGCAATGCCGCGAGGAACCTTGCGAGGTCGTCCTCGCTGGTCGGCTCGAAGAAAAGATCCGCCGGACCGCCGACGCGCCACGACGTATGCCGCCGCATCGGCTCGTTCCGCCTGACGTCCGCGAATGCGTCGAGCTCGCTCATCACGGCGCTCACTTTCTCGCCCCGCCGGCCTGCTTCACCGCGAGCCTCGCCGGCAACGCCGGCGCGAGCGCGCCGATCGAGCCCGCGCCGAGCGTCAGCACGACGTCGTCCGCGCGGAGCACGTTCGCGAGCGCGCCCGCGATCTCGTCGAGCTCGTCGACGAAGATCGGCTCGACCTTGCCGCGCGCGCGCACGGCGCGCGCGAGCGCCTTGCCGTCCGCGCCGACGATCGGCGCTTCGCCGGCCGCATACACCGGTGTGAGCACCAGCACGTCCGCGTCGGACAGCACCTGCGCGAAATCGTCGAGCAGCGCGTGCGTCCGCGTATAACGATGCGGCTGGAACACGACGACGAGCCTGCGGCCGGGCCACGCGACGCGCGCGGCGGCGAGCGTCGCGGCGATCTCGGTCGGGTGATGGCCGTAGTCGTCGACGAACGTCACGCGTCCCGCGCGCGTGTCGACGGTGCCGTGCACCTGGAGCCGCCGATCGATGCCGGAGAACGACGCGAGCGCGCGCCGCACCGCGTCGACGTCGACCTCGAGCTCGGCGGCGACCGTGATTGCCGCGAGCGCGTTCTGCACGTTGTGGAGCCCCGGCAGGTTCAGCTCGAACGGCTGCGGCGCGCCGCCGCCGGACTGCACGACCTTGAAGCGGCTCCTGAGACCCAGAAGCTCGACGTCGATCGCGCGCGTGTCCGCGCCGTCCTCGAGCCCGTAGCTGACGACGCGTCGGCCGAGATCCGGGATCAGCGAGCGCGTCGTCGCGTCGTCGCTGCACATGACCGCGAGCCCGTAGAACGGCAGATTCAGCAGGAAGTCCCGGAAGCCCTGCGTGAGCCGCTCCATGTCGCCGCCGTACGCACCCAGGTGATCCGCGTCGATGTTCGTGACGACCGCGATCATCGGCTGCAGATGCAGGAACGACGCGTCGCTCTCGTCCGCCTCTGCGACGAGGTAGCGGCCCTCGCCGAGCCGCGCGTTCGCATCGGCGCTCGCGAGGCGCCCGCCGATCACGAACGTCGGGTCGAGACCGCCCTCGGCGAGCACGCTCGCGATCAGGCTCGTCGTGGTCGTCTTGCCGTGCGTGCCGGCGATCGCGATGCCGTAGCGGAAGCGCATCAGCTCGCCGAGCATCTCCGCGCGCGGCACGACCGGAATCCGGCGGCGGTGCGCGGCGACGACCTCGGCGTTGTCGGCGGACACGGCGCTCGACACGACGACGACGTCCGCGTTCTCGATCTGCTCCTCGCGGTGCCCCTGCCAGACCTTCGCGCCGAGCCGCTCGAGCCGGTCCGTGACCGGGCCGCGTCGCAGGTCCGAGCCCTGCACCGCATAGCCGAGGCTCAGCAGCACCTCGGCAATGCCGGCCATGCCCGCGCCGCCGATGCCGACGAAGTGCACGGTGCGGATGCGGCCCATGCGCTGCTTCGTCATCGGCGGCCCTCCGCGAGCGCGATGCACGTGTCCGCGATGCGCTCCGCCGCGTCGACGCGCGCGAGCCCGCGCGCGGCGTCGGCCATCGCCGCGAGCCTGTCGGGGGCCGCGAGCAGCGCGCCGAGCTCCGCCGCAAGCCGCTCGGCGTCGAGCTCGCGCTCGGGGATTACGACGCCCGCGCCGGCGCCGGTGAACCATTCGGCGTTGCGCGTCTGGTGGTCGTCGATCGCGTACGGATACGGCACGAGCACGGCCGGCAGACCGGCCGCGGCGAGCTCCGCGATCGTCAGCGCGCCCGCGCGCGCGACGACGACGTCGGCCCAGCCGTACGCGTCCGCCATGTCGTCGATGAATTCGCGGACGTCGGCCGAGACGCCCGCGTCGCGATACGCGGCGCGCGCTTCGTCCGCGAAGCGGCCGGCCTGATGACGCACGTCGGGGCGCACGTCGTCGGGCAGCCGCGCGAGCGCCGCGGGCACGGTCACGTTTAGCACGCGCGCGCCCTGGCTGCCGCCGATGACGAGGAGGCGCGCGCGGCGCGGGCGGAAAAATGTGTCAGACACCATTTTCTCGGATGCGGAGGCGCTGGATGACGGCTCGCCGGCAAAGAAAATGGTGTCTGACACATTTTTCCGGGCGGTGAGCTCCGCGATCCGCTCGCTCGCCGGCGGCAGCGCCGCGATCGACCGCCGCACCGGATTGCCCACGTGCAGCGGAGAGACGCGGCGCGGGAAGCTTCCCGGGAACGCCTCGAACACGCGCGTCGCGAAGCGCGCGAGCCACCGGTTCGTCGTGCCGGCGATCGCGTTCTGCTCGTGGATCACGAGCGGCCGGCGCGTGAGCCACGCGGCGAGCCCGCCGGGCCCCGACACGAACCCGCCCATGCCGAGCACGGCCGAGGGCTTCCGGCGGCGCAGCACGGCGAGCGCCTGCCCGACCGCGAACGCCGCGCGGAACGGTGCGGTCAGCGTCCCGGTCAGCCCCTTGCCGCGAAGTCCCGCGACCGAGATCCACTCGATGTCGATGCCGTGCTGCGGCACGACGCGCGCCTCGAGGCCGCGGCGCGTGCCGAGCCAGACGACGCGCCGGCCGCGCTCGCGCAGCACCTCCGCGACCGTGAGCCCCGGGAAGACGTGCCCGCCGGTGCCGCCCGCCATGATCATGACCGGCCCGCTCACGCACTGCCCCCTTTGCCCGCGCGCCGCTTCTCCGCGCCGACGAGCTCGTGATGGATGCGGAACAAGAGGCCCAGCGCGGCGAGCGTGACGACGATGCTCGAGCGGCCGTATGACAGAAGCGGCAAGGTCAGGCCCTTCGTCGGCAGGATCCCGGTGTTCACGCCGATGTTGATGAATGCCTGCACGCCGAGCGTCATGCCGATGCCGAGCGCCACGAGGCCATGGAACGGCAGACCCGCCGCGAACGAGCGCTGGCCGATCGAGATCGCGCGATAGACGAGCACCGCGAACAGAGCGATGACGAGCGTCGAGCCGACGAGGCCGAGCTCCTCCGCGAGCACGGCGAACACGAAGTCCGTGTGCGCCTCCGGCAGGTAGAACAGCTTCTGCACGCTCTCGCCGAGTCCGACGCCGAACCAGTCGCCGCGGCCGATCGCGATCAGCGACTGCACGAGCTGGAAGCCCGAGTCGTACGCGTCGTCGAACGGCCTCCAGAACGACATCAGGCGCTCGCGCCGATACGGCGACGAGATCGCGAGCGCCGTGAACACCGCGCCAACCGTGCCGACCGAGAACAGCACGTCGCGGAGCCGCGCGCCGCCGACGAACAGGATGCCGAGCGTCGTGCCGCTCAGCACGACGACGGCACCGAAATCCGGCTCCTCGAGCAGCAGCACGGCCGCGATGCCGATCACGACGAGCGGCTTCAGGAACCCGATGAACCGCGACGTGAGATCCGCGTGGTGCCGCACGCAGTAGCTCGCGACGTACAGCAGCAGCGCGAGCCGTGCGGGCTCCGAGGGCTGCAGCGTGACCGGCCCGACCGCAATCCAGCGCGACGCGCCCTTCGCGCTGTCGCCGATGGACGGCACGAGCGGCATCACGAGCAGCGCGATCGCCGCGAGCGCGCAGAGCCCGCTCATGCGGTACCACGTCTCGACCGGCAGCACGGCGACGAGCGCGAACGCCGCGGCGCCGATCGCGAGCGCGCCGAGATGGCGTGTCAGGTAATAGAACGGCTCGCCGGTCGCGTTGTCGGCGATCGAGATCGACGCGGAGCCGACCATGATCGTGCCGATGACCGCGAGGCCGACGGCCGCGGCGACGAGCGGCGGATCGATCGCGACCGGAAGTCTCGCCGTGTTGCTCATTCCGGCAGCTCCAGCACGGCCGCGGCGAACGCCTCGCCTCGATGCTTGTAGTCGCGAAACATGTCCTGGCTCGCGCAGGCCGGCGACAAGAGCACCGTGTCGCCGGCGGACGCGGCCGCCGCGGCCGTCCGCACGGCCTCGCGCATGTCCGCCGCGCGGCGCACGTCGCAGACCTTCGCGAGCACCCGCTCGAGCGCTGGCGCCGCTTCGCCGATCAGCACCGCGGCCTTGACCTTGCCGTGGGCGGCATCCGCGAGCGGCGCGAAATCCTGGCCCTTGCCCTGTCCGCCCGCGATCAGCACGAGCGGTCCTGACAGGTTCGCGATCGCGGCCGCGGTCGCGCCGACGTTCGTACCCTTCGAATCGTCGATGTACTCGACGCCGCCGCGCGTCGCGACCGGGCGGCAGCGATGCGGCAGCCCCGTGAAGCGCGGAAGCGCAGCGAGCGCGGCGTCGACCCCCGCCTGGCCGCCGCCGGCCATCTCGATGAACACGGTCGCGAGCGCGAGCGCCGCGAGCGCGTTCGCCTCGTTGTGACGGCCGCGGAGCGACAGCGACGCGGTCGACACGAGCGGATGCCCGTCGCGCGCGAGCCAGCGCCGGCCGTCGTGCTCGAGCACCGACCACCCGAGCACGAGAGGATGCTCGACCGAGAACGGGATCGGCCGCGCGCAGCGCTCGCCGACCGAGCGCACGAGCGGATCGTCCCGGTTGAACACCGCGTGCTCGGCCGCCGACAACAGCTTCGCCTTGAGCGCCGCGTAGCGGTCGATGTCGCCGTGCCGGTCGAGATGATCGGCGGAGACGTTCAGCACGGCTGCGGCGAGCGGACGCAGCGACTCCGTCGTCTCCATCTGAAAGCTCGAGACCTCGAGCACGTACGCGTCGGCGACCGCGCCGTCCGCGCGCGGCGCGAGCAGCTCGAGCGCGGCCGGGCCCAGGTTGCCGCCGGTCGGCGCGAGGTAACCCGCGCCCTCGAGCAGGTGCGCCGTCAGCGCAGTGACGGTGCTCTTGCCGTTCGACCCCGTGACCGCGAGCACGGGCGCATTCGTCGCGCGCGCGAAGAGCTCGATGTCACCGACGATCTCGATGCCGCGCCGACGCGCCTCGACGGCGAGCGGCAGGTCCGATGCGAGCCCCGGCGACCACACGACCCGCGACGCGGCCGCGAGCCACTTCGGGTCGAGCGCACCGAGCTCGACCTGCACGTCCGGCAGCTCCCGGCGCAGCGCGGCGAGGCCGGGCGGCGCTTCGCGGCTGTCGATCACGAGCACGCGCTCGCCGAGGCGCGTCAGATACCGGGCGGCGGCGAGGCCGGTCTCGCCGAGACCGACGACGAGGGTCCTGGCCTTCGTGCCCCTCCGATGATGCGGACGGTCGTTGTGCATCAGCGCCACCATCACCGGATCTTCAGGCTCGCGAGTCCCACCAGAACGAGGATCACGGTGATGATCCAAAAGCGGACGATGACCTTCGGCTCCGCCCACCCCTTCAGCTCGAAGTGGTGGTGCAACGGAGCCATGCGAAAAATGCGCCGGCCGGTCATCTTGTAGGAGGCAACCTGGATGATCACCGAGACGGTCTCGATCACGAAGACGCCGCCCATGATGAACAGCACCAGCTCCTGCCTCACGACGACGGCGACGAGTCCGAGGGCGGCGCCGAGTGCAAGAGCGCCGATGTCCCCCATGAAGACCTGCGCCGGGTACGTGTTGAACCACAAGAAGCCCAGGCCGGCGCCCGCCAGCGCCGCACAGAACACCAGCATCTCGCCCGCACCCGCGACGTACGGGATGCCGAGATAGGTCGCAAACACGACGTTGCCCGCGGCCCAGCCGATCACGCCGAGCGCGCCGCCGACGAGCACGGCCGGCATGATCGCGAGGCCGTCGAGCCCGTCCGTCAGGTTCACCGCGTTGGAGCTGCCCACGATCACGAAGTACGTGAAGAGCACGTACGCCGCGGCGCCGAGCGGAATCATCAGATCCTTGAAATACGGGATCAGCAGCGCGTGCTCGACCGCGGGGTCCTCCGCGGTCACGTAGAGGGTGACGGCCGCCGCGAGCGCGACGACCGACTGCCAGAAATACTTCGCGCGCGGGCGGAGGCCCGCGGCGTTGCCGAGGACGAGCTTCTTGTAGTCGTCGACGAAGCCGATTACGCCGAACGCGAGCATCACGATCAGCACGATCCACACGAAGCGGTTGCCGAGATCCGCCCAGAGCAGCGTGCTGACCGCGATCGCGATCAGGATCAGCGCACCGCCCATCGTCGGCGTGCCGGCCTTCGGCAGGTGCGAGACGGGACCGACCTCGCGGATCGGCTGGCCGATGCGCTGCTTCGACAGGCGCTGGATCAGCGACGGCCCGAGCGCGAGCGACAGCACGAGCGCCGTCAGCGCGCTCAGGATCGCGCGCATCGTGAGGTAGTTGAAAACGTTGAAGCCCGAGTAGTAGCGGGTCATCTGCTCGGTGAGGTGCATCAGCATCGCGCACCTCCGGCAGGCTTCTCGGGCGCGGCGAGCCCCGCGACGACGCGCTCGAGCCCCATCGCGCGCGAGCCCTTCACGAGCACGGTCACGTCCTCGCCGAGCCGCGGCAGGAGCGCCTCGACCGCGGCCGCGACGTCGTCGAACGCCTCGGCGCCGCTGCCGTAGGCCGCGGCGGCGTGCCGCGCGAGCGGACCGATCGCGACGAGCGCGTCACTGCGCGTCTTCGCGTACTCGCCGACCTCCGCATGCAGGCCGGCCGCGGCAGGTCCGAGCTCGAGCATGTCGCCGAGCACGAAGATGCGGCGCCCGGACAGCATCGCGAGATGGTCGAGCGCGGCGCGCACCGACGAAGGATTCGCGTTGTACGCATCGTCGATCACGACCGCACCGGAGCGCCCCGTGACGGCGTGCATGCGTCCGCGCACGGCCGACGCACGCGCGAGCCCTGCCGCGATGTCGGCCGCGTCGCAGCCGACCGCAGACGCGGCCGCGGCCGCGGCGAGCGCGTTCAGCACGTTCGTGCGCCCAAGGAGCGGCAGCGTGACGTCGATCGTCTCGCGCGGCGTCCTGAGCGTGAAGCGCGCGCCCCGGTCGTCGAGGACGGGGCTCCCGTCCACCGTGAAATCCGCGTTCGCCGCGAAACCGAACGTGAGCACGCGCCCCGCCGTCGCTCGCGCGCGCCACGCGTCGACGTAGCGGTCGTCCGCGTTCAGCACGGCCGCGCCGGCCGGCGGCAGGTGCTCGAGCAGCTCGCCCTTCGCGTCCGCGACGCCGTCGAGCGAGCCGAAGCCCTCGAGATGCGCGGCGCCCGCGTTCGTGATCACGCCGACGGTGGGCCGCGCGATCCGCGCGAGCGCGTCGATCTCGCCCGGACGGTTCGCGCCGAGCTCGACGACGGCGGACTCGTGCTCCGCGGACAGGCGCATCAGCGTCAGCGGCAGGCCGATGTCGTTGTTCAGGTTGCCCTGCGTCACGCAGACCGAGCGCCCGCGCCGCTCCGCGCCGACCGACAGGATCGCGGCGATCAGCTCCTTGACCGTCGTCTTGCCGCTCGAGCCCGTGACCGCGATGACCGGGATGCGGAAGCCCGAGCGCCACGCGTGCGCCATCCTGCCGAGCGCGATCCGCGTGTCGTCGACCTCGATCTGCGGCAACGCGACGTCCGCGCGGACCGACACCATCGCGCCCGCCGCGCCCTTCGCCGCGGCGTCGCCGACGAAGCGGTTGCCGTCGTGGCGCTCGCCGACGATCGCGACGAACAGCGCACCCTTCTCGAGCGTGCGCGTGTCCGTGCCGACCGCGCCGAAGCGGGCGTCGGCGCCGATCAGCCGCCCCTGCACGGCCTCGGCGACCTGCGCGAGCGTGCGCTCCATCAGCCGAGCTCCTCGAGCGCCGCGAGCGCTTGGGCCCGATCGCTGAACGGACGCTCGTCGGCGCCGATCCGCTGCGTCGTCTCGTGTCCCTTGCCCGCGATCAGCACGACGTCGCCCGGGCGCGCGCCGCGAATCGCCTTCCGGATCGCCGCCGCGCGGTCGTGCTCGACGACGACGTGCGGATGCGCGCCGACGCCGTCGAGGATGTCGCGAACGATCGAGTCGGGATCCTCGCCCCGCGGGTTGTCGTCCGTGACGATCACGTGATCCGCGCGCGCGGCCGCGATCGCGCCCATCGGCGCACGCTTGCCGCGATCGCGCTCGCCGCCGCAGCCGAACACGCACCACACGTCGCCGGTCGCGAGCGAACGGACCGTGTCGAGCACGCGCTCGAGGCCGTCCGGCGTGTGCGCATAGTCGACGACGACGTAAGGCGCCGCCGAGCCAGCGTGCGGGTTCACGACGTCGAGCCGGCCGGGCGGCGCGCTGCAGCTTTCGAGAGCCGCGCACGCGTCGGCGAGCGGCAGCTCCCACGCGATCAGCACGCCGAGCGCGACGAGCAGGTTCTCCGCGTTGAACGTGCCGATCAGCGGCGAGCGGAGCCCGGCGTCGCCGAACCGCCCATGGAGCTCGAGCTCCAGACCTTCGAGCCCGCGCGAAGTGACGCGCGCGCCGAGATCGACGCTGCCGACGTCTGCGGCCGCGACGCGAATCGGCGTCGCGCCGGAAGCAAGCCGTTCTGCGAGCCGCGCGCCGAAGACGTCGCCGACGTTCACCACCGCATAACGCACGCCCGCGCGCTCGAAGAGCCGCGCCTTCGCGGCGCCGTACGCGTCGAGGCTGCCGTGCGCGTCGAGGTGGTCGCGCGTCAGGTTCGTGAACGCGGCCGTGCGGATCGCAAGCCCCGCGATCCGATCCTGAGCGAGCGCGTGCGACGAGACCTCGAGCGCGGCATGCGTGCCGCCGTTCGCCGCGAGCGCGGCGAGCTCACGGTGCAGCGTGAAGCAATCGGGCGTCGTCAGCGCGTGCCGCTCGAGCGCGTCGGGCAGACCATTGCCCAGCGTGCCGACGTAGCCGCAGCGGCGGCCGGCGCGCGCCATCGCCTGCGCGACGAGGTGCGCGACGGTCGTCTTGCCGTTCGTGCCCGTGATCCCGGCGAGCTCGACGTGCCGCATCGCGGGCCCGTAGAGCTTGCCGGCGAGCTCGCCGCAGCGCGCGGCGAGCCGCGGCACCGCAACCGCCCGGTCTGCGACCGCATCCGCAACCGTCTCGCCGGCGAGCTCGTCCGGGTCGTACAGCACGACCTCGGCGCCCCGCGCGAGCGCGTCCGCCGCGTGGCGGAGCCCGTGGTCGCGCGTGCCCTTGAGCGCGACGAACGCCGCGCCCGCGTGCGCGGTGCGGCTGTCGAGCACGAGGTCGCGGATCGGCGCGGCCGCGAGCGGGCCCGCGCTCGGGCCGACGAGCTCGCCGAGCGTGATCGCGATCGCCGAGAGCGTCGCCATCATCGTGCCGCCTCGCCGGGGTTCATCGCCGCGCCTCCCGATGCGTCACGAGCGACACGGCGGTGTCGGCGTCCGCGGAGTCCGGTGCAGGCGCCGGCACCGGCGGCACGCGCGTCAGCCGCGAATCGATCACGCCCGGCCTCGGCACCGTGAGCGGCGGCTCGGGCAGCGCATCGGGCGGCACCGCGAGCAGCCTGAGCGCCGCCGACACGATGTTCGCGAACACCGGCGCGGCGACCTCGCCGCCGTAGTACGCGCCGCCGGACGGCTCGTCGAGCATGACGACGACGACGAGCCTCGGCGCGCTCGCCGGCGCGAGGCCGGCGAACCACGCCGTGTAGCGGTTCCGCGAGTAGCCGCCGTCCGACGACTTCCACGCGGTGCCGGTCTTGCCGGCGATCCGATAGTTGTCGACTGCGGCACGCCGCCCGGTGCCCTCGGGGCCGACGACGGCCTCGAGCATCGTGATCACCGCCCTGGCAGTGCGCTCCGAGACGACGCGCGTGCCTTCCGGCGGCTCGTCGACGGCGAGGAACGTCACCGGCCGGATCACGCCGCCGGCCGCGATCGCCGCGTACGCGCGCGCGAGCTGCAGCGTCGTCACGGAGAGGCCATAGCCGTACGACATCGTCGCCTGCTCGATCGGCCGCCAGTGCTGCGGATCGCGGAGCACGCCCGCGGACTCGCCCGGGAAGCCGCTCTGGGTGAGGCGGCCGATGCCGAAGCCGGACAGCACGCTCCACATGTAGTCGGGCTCCATCTCGAGCGCGACGCGCGCGGTGCCGACGTTGCTCGATCTCGCGAGGATCGTCGTCAGCGAGACCTTCCCGAGCGGCGGGTCGTCCGACGTCAGCGTCCGTCCGCTCACGACGAGGCGGCCCGGCGACGTATCGATGATCGAGTCCGGGCCGTACATCCCGGTGTCGATCGCGGCGGCGAGCGCCAACGGCTTAAAGCTCGAGCCCGGCTCGAAGATGTCGGTCACCGCGCGGTTCTTGTAGCGCTCGACCTCGAACTGCGACCGGTCGTTCGGGTTGAACGCGGGCTGATTGACCATCGCGAGGACCTCGCCGGTCGTCGCGTCGAGCACGACCGCGGAGCCCGATTTCGCGTTGTTGTCCGCGACCGCCGCCTTGAGCTCGCGGTACGCGACGTACTGGAGCCTCAGGTCGAGGCTCGTCCGCAGCGTCCGCCCGGGCCGCGCCTCCTTGATCAGCTCGACGTCGCGGACGACCCGGCCGAGCCGGTCCTGCAGCACGCGCTTGCTGCCGTCCTCGCCCTTCAGCCAGTAGTCGTACTCGAGCTCGAGGCCCTCGAGGCCGACGTCGTCGATGTTCGTGAAGCCGATGACGTGGCCGACGACCTCGCCGGCCGGATAGTAGCGGCGGTACTCGCGCTGCGTCTTCACGCCCGGGATGCCGAGCGCGAGCACCTGCGCCGCCTGGCTCGGCGGCAGATGGCGCTTCAAATACACGAAGCCGCGGTCGAGGTTGCTCGTCACGCGGGACGTGACCGCGTTCTCGTCGAGACCGAGCGCGGCGGCAAGCTCGCCGAGGCGGTGCAGCGATCCTTTGATCTCGCGCGGATCGACGTAGATGCTGTCGACCGGCGTGCTGACCGCGAGCGGCTCGCCGTAGCGATCGACGATCGGCCCCCTATGCGCCGTGATCGGCACGGTGTGCAGGTACCGGCTCTCGCCCTGCGAGACCAGGAAGTCCTGGCGCTCGAACTGCAGATAGAGCACGCGTGCCTCGAGCGCCGCCGCGCAGCAGGCAAGCGCGAACAGCACCAGGCGCACGCGCCATTTCGGCGGGGCGATCGACTGGCCTCGACGTCGCTTCGCGCTCATTCCACCGGCCCCGTGACGACGACGATCTGCTCGGGCTTGGGCGCGCCGAGCAGGAGCCGCTCGTGCGCGAGCGACTCGATGCGCGCGTGCGTGGCCCACGTGCTCTGCTCGATCTGCAGGCGTCCCCAATCGACCTGCAGCCGGTCGTGCTCGCGGTTCAGCTCCTCGAGCTCGATGAAGAGCCGCCGCGCGTCGTGCTCCGCGCGGATCAGCAGCAGGGCCGAGCCGACGACGGCGACGGCGAGCGACGCCGCGAGCACGAGCTCTCTCCACTCGGTGCGGCTCATGCGGCCTCTCCGATCGGCAGCTTCTCCGCGACGCGCAGCCGCGCGCTCCGCGCGCGCGGGTTGCGCGCGATCTCCTCGGCCGTCGGCCGGATCAGCCGGCCGCAGAGCTTCAACGTCGGGCGCGCGAACGGCGGGATGTTCGGCAGCCCGGCGTAGCGAGGGTCGCCGCGCGACGCACGCGCGAAATGCCGCTTGACGATCCGGTCCTCGAGCGAGTGGAAGCTGATCACGACGAGACGGCCGCCGGGCGCGAGCAGCGCCTCGGCTTGCGCGAGCGCGGACTCGAGCGCGTCGAGCTCGCGATTCACGGCGATGCGGATCGCCTGGAAGACGCGGGTCGCGGGATGGATCTTCGGCTTGCCGCGCCCGACCGCGCGCGCGACGACGTCGGCGAGCGCGGTCGTCGTCGTGAGCGGCGCGGCCTCCCGCGCGCGCACGATCGCGGCGGCGACCGCGCGCGCCCGCGGCTCCTCGCCGTACTCGCGCAGCACGCGCGCGAGCTCCTCCTCGCTCACGCGCGCGAGCCACTTTGCCGCGGACTCGCCCCGCGTCGGATCCATGCGCATGTCGAGCGGCCCCTCGCGTGAGAAACTGAAGCCGCGCGCAGGGTCCTCGAGCTGCGGCGACGACACGCCGAGATCGAACAGCACGCCCCTGAGCGCGGCATCCGCCAGCCAAGGCCGCACGACCGCGTCGAAGTCCTCGAACCCCGCATGCACGATGGAGAAGCGCGGGTCCGCGCCGAATCGCCGGCGTCCCGCCGCTACCGCTTCAGGATCCTTGTCCAATGCGAGCAATCGCCCCTGTCCGCCAAGTCGCTCGAGAATCCGAGCGCTGTGCCCGCCCCGCCCGAAAGTCGCGTCGACATAGGCCCCGTCCACTGCGACCTCGAGGCCGTCGAGCGTCTCCTCCAACAGCACCGGCCGATGTGCGGGCCCTTCGCTCACCCGTTTACGGCGCTCTAGAGAGACAACGTTTCAAGTTCTTGAGGTAGATCCGCGAAGTCTCCGTCGTCCGCAGCGAGCCACTCGTCTCGGCGAGCGTTCCACCGCTCCTCGTCCCACAGCTCGAACTTGTTGCCCTGACCGATCAGCATCGCCTGCCTCTCGAGACCCGCGAACTCGCGCAGCTCGCGCGGTATCAGGATTCGGCCGTGTCCGTCCATGTCCAGTTCCGTCGCGTAGCCGACCATCAGGCGCTGGAGGCGACGGACCTGCTTGTTCAGCGCGGGCAATCGGACGAGCTTGCGTTCGATCTCCTCCCAGTCCGGAAGCGGATAGATCAGCAGGCAGTAGTCACGGTCGACGGTCGCGACGAGATGCCCGTCCGCGCGGGTCGTGATGCGCTCCCGGTAACGGCTAGGAATCGCCAGCCGGCCCTTGGCATCCAACGAAACTTTCGTAGCACCTCGAAACATCGTCGGCCCGGCCGCGCCATTCCTGCCCACTTTCTACCACTTTGCGACACTATGGGACACGCCCCTACCCCTGTCAACCGAGCGTTTCTCGCGATTCCGTTGTGACGACAAGCGCTTACCGGATGCGTCGCGAAACGCGGATTCGCGGGGATCGGGCGGGCCTGGCCCGCACGGAGCGGCCGCGCCGGGGTGTCGCGAAACGACGACTGGAAAACCGCGGCGCGCACGGCGATCGGACGTGATCCGATGCCGATGTTCGCTCGAGCGTGGGCCATGACCGGTGAGTGATCCAGGTGAACGAGGATGCCGCGGGAGCGTCGAGCGTGAACCGCCTGCCGATACTCTCGCTCGGGACCTATGGTAGCATAATTGGTCCTCAATTAGGCACTAATTATGGCGAAGCCGAAGAACCTGCTGCAGACGGTCACGATCAAGGTGTCCGGCAACGCCTTGCTCGAGCATTACCTCGAGAAGCTCGTCGAGACGGGGTTCTACGGGAACAACCCGACCGAGGCGGCAGGCATCGTGCTGAGCCGGGAGATCGAGCGCCTGGTCAAGGAAGGGGTCATTCCGAAGGCGCCCGAGGGCGTGCTGCGCGTATCGAGGAAGACTGATTAGCGACGGGCCTGCCCGGGCGGGTGACTACGCGGCCACCCGGGTGGGCGGCTACGCGGCTAGCCGACGAGCGACTACGCGGCACCCTGGCAAGCGGCTACGCGGCACCCGGGCAAGCGGCTACGCGGCACCCGGGCAGGCGGCTACGCGGCACCCGGGCAGGCGGCTACGCGGGCGGGGCTGCCTACCCCGGAGGGGAGGCCGAGGAAAGGCCCCTCGGAGCAGCACACCGGACTCCCGCCAGGCATCCGGTTGCGGCATCAGGACGACTCCGCGCGCGCAGTGAGCCGAGAACGAAACAGGTGAAAAAAGGGCGCGACGTCACGCGCGCCCTCGGTCGACAGAGCAAATAAGGAGTCGGCCGATAAGCCGGGTTCTGTCGAGAGCAGCCATTCATCTCGGATGCGCGTCGCCGCGCACCTCTAGCGACCTACCCGGGAGCTCGTGTGGGCGCACTCAACACTCCCCTATTCGGTCTTGCTCCGGGTGGGGTTTACCCTGCCACACGCGTTACCGCGTGCGCGGTGCGCTCTTACCGCACCTTTTCACCCTTACCGGACTTGCGTCCGGCGGTATATTTTCTGTGGCACTTTCCGTAGGCTCGCGCCTCCCAGGCGTTACCTGGCACCCTGCCCAATGGAGCCCGGACTTTCCTCCGGGACCTCGAAGGTCCCGGCGGCTGCTTGGCCGACTCCTCGTGCAGCTTAACGACTTTCGCCGTCGCGGCAAGTTCCGCGCGCGGGGACACGATCGGCCTCCGCTACTCCTCGACCTGCGTGAGCCTGTATACGACGTTGCGCGACACGCCGGTCAGCTCGGCCGTCAGCGCCGCGGCCCGTCCCGGCGGCAGCTCCCGGCGCAGCACGTCGAACACGCGCCGCACGTCGGCTGCGCTCTCGTCGCCTTCCGTAGCCGGACGGCCCGCGACGACCAGCACGAACTCGCCGAGCAGCGGGATCGCATCGCCGAGCGCACGGCGGATCGCCTCGAGCGAGCCGCGGAAAATCTGCTCGTGCACCTTCGTGAGCTCGCGCGCGACGCACGCGCGCCGTGTCGGCCCAAAGGCGCGGACGAGCGCGTCGATTGTCTCCGGCATCCGATGCACGGATTCGAAGAACACGAGCGTCCTGTCCTCGTCGCGCAACGCGTCGAGCCGCGCGTCGCGCGCCTGCGCGCGGCGCGGCAGGAAGCCTTCGAACACGTAGCGGTCGGTCGGCAATCCCGACACGGACAGCGCCGCCGTCACCGCGCTCGGCCCGGGGACCGTGCGCACGTCGAAACCTGCCTCGAGCGCGCGCTCGACGAGCCGCCAGCCCGGATCGCTGATCAGCGGCATGCCGGCATCGCTGACGAGCGCGAGCGACTCGCCTTCGGCGAGCCTCGCGAGCAGCGCGTCGGCGCGCCGGTCCTCGTTGTGCTCGTGGAACGCAATAAGCGGCTTTTTCAGCCCGATAGTCGATAGCAATCCCGAAGTGCGGCGGGTATCCTCGGCCGCAATGGCGGAGACGCGCCCGAGCACATCGCGCGCTCGCGGGCTCAGATCGTCGAGATTGCCGATCGGCGTGCCGACCACGTACAACGTGCCGCCGCGCCGCGTGTCGGTCGAACGCGCACCGTGCGTGTCGTCGATGTCGTGAGTCACGGTCGCTCTGTGTTCGTCGCGTCGGGCCGCGGCCGGCGGCACATAAGCATGCCTCAATCCGGCCCGGCGCGCTCCGCTCGAGCTCCACGGATGGAACGGGATGGACTCGCCGATGAGCAATGACAAGCCGACGAGTGTGCGCGTGTCTCGCCTGCGGGCGCTCGGCGTGCTCGCCGCGGCAGCGTGGCTCGCCGCCGGCTGCGTGTCGACTCCGACGAGCGCGCCGTCGCCGCAGACTGTCGCGCTCGAGCGACGTGCGCGGGCGGCCGAGGAGCGCGGCGACGCCGCGTCGGCGATGCAGCTCTATCGGCAGCTCGCGGATACGACGAGGGGCACCCAGCGCGTCGGCTACCTGATCGACGCCGCGCGGCTCGCGTTGACGGTCGGCGATGCGTCCGCCGCGACCGGATGGCTCACCGAGGCGGAGGAGGACGCGAACGCCGCGCAGCGGCAGGCCATCGTCGTGCTGCGCGCCGAGCTCGACCTGCGCGACGGCCGCGCCAACGACGCGCTCGTGCGGCTCGACGGCCTGGGCCGGCCCGGATCGATCGCGCTGATGACCGACGCGGAATCGGTCCGGGGCCGTGCGCTCTTCGCGCTCGGCCGCGCGAGCGAGGCCGTCCGCACGCTCGTCGAGCGCGAGGCATGGCTCGAGACCTCCGAGGCCATTCTCGACAACCAGCGGATGATCTGGGACGGGCTCGCGTCGTCGGGCGACGTCGACCTTCGCCCGACCGGCGACGCTCTCGTCGACGGCTGGCTCGCGCTCGCACCGATCGCCGCGTCGGGCGCGTCGGGACCCGAGCTCCGCGGCGCGCTCGTCGAGTGGCGCCGGCAGCACGCGTCGCACCCGGCCGTCATGGGACTCCTCGCGGATCTGCTCGCTACGGACCGCGGCAGCGGCGCCTACCCAGAGCAGATCGCGCTGCTCCTGCCGATCTCGTCGCCGCAGCGCGCGTTCGCGATCGCGATCCGCGACGGTTTCCTCGCGGCGCACCTTGCCGCCGGCGGGGGCAGCGGGGACATCACGATCCGCGTTTACGACACGGCGCAGCTCGGCGCCGAGGAAGCCTATCGGCGCGCGCAGCTCGAAGGCGCATCGTTCATCGTCGGGCCGCTGCTCGGTCCCGAGGTCAGCCGGATCGTGCCGCAGGCGGGCCTCGTGCCGACGCTCGCGCTGAACTTCACGGATGCGGATACGTCCGCCGTCTCCGACTTCTGGCAGTTCGCGCTCGCACCCGAGGACGAGACGCGCGCGATCGCGCGCCGCGCGTACGCGGACGGGGCCCGGACGGCGATCGCGCTCGTGCCGATCGACTCCGCGGGCTGGGGGCTGCGGCTGCTGAACAGCTTCCGCGCGGAGTTCGAGGCGCTCGGCGGCCGCGTTCTCGAGTACGAGACGTACGATCGGTCCGCGCGCGACTTCTCGGCGCCGATCGAGGCGCTGCTCAACCTCGATCTCAGCGAGCAGCGGAACACGGAGCTCGAGCGAGCGCTCGGCATGAATCTCGCGTTCGAGCCGCGCCGCCGCCAGGACGCGGACATGATCTTCCTCGCGGCGCCCGATCGCGCGACCGCGCGCCTCCTCGCGCCCGCGCTCAGGCTCTATCTGACCGGCGGCGAGCCGCTGCCGGTCTACGCGAACACGGACGTCCACGAGCCGGCGGACGCCGCGCGGGACGGCGACCTGAACGACATCGTGTTCCCCGACGCGCCGTGGCTGCTCGCTCCCGATCCGCGCGGCACCGAGCTCAGGCGCACGCTGCAGAGCTACTGGCCGCAGCGCGCATCGGGCGGGATCCTGCGCTTCTACGGGATGGGCGTCGACGCGTATCGGCTCGTCGGCGCGCTGTACGCCGGGGCGTACTCGTGGCCGCTCGACGGGCTGTCGGGGCAGCTCGAGCTCGGCCCCGACGGCCGGATCCGGCGCTCGCTGCCGTTCGCGCAGTTCCAGAACGGGCGTGCCGTCGCGCTGCAGCCGCTGCCGCCGGGGCGGATCGCGCCCGAGGAAGGCTCCGAGCTCGGCGGGTTCGTCGGAGCGCGATGACGAAAGACCGCGCCGCCGCCGGGCTCTACTGGGAAGAGGCGGCGAGCGCATACCTCGAGCGGCACGGCGTTTCGACCTTGCTGAAGCGCTATCGTTGCCGGCTCGGCGAGCTCGACCTCGTGTGCGCGGACGGAGCGACGCTCGTCGTCGTCGAGGTGCGCGCGCGGCGCAGCGGCGGTCTCGTGTCGGCGCTCGCGAGCGTCGACGGCAGGAAGCGCCGCCGCATCGTGCGCGCGGCGCGTCATCTGTTGATGCGCCATCCGGAATGGCGCGCGCGTCCCGTTCGCTTCGACGTCGTCGCGATCGAGCACATCGAGCGGCCGAACCCGGACTTCGTCTGGATCAAGGCCGCGTTCGATGCCGGCTGAGCAGTTGATTGCCGCGGTGCCCAATGCGACAGTGACGGCAGTTTCGTAAGGCCGCCAGAATGGACGAACGCGTACTCGATCACTTCCGCGAGAGCATTGCCGTCAAGCAGTCGTCGGCCGAGCTCGCGCCGCTCATCGTCACCGCCGCGCGGCTGATGACGCAATCGCTGCTGCACGACGGCAAGATCTTGAGCTGCGGCAACGGCGGCTCCGCGGCCGACGCGCAGCACTTCTCCGGCGAGCTGCTGAACCGCTTCGAGCTCGAGCGGCCGGGCCTGCCGGCCGTCGCGCTGACGACGGACAGCTCGACGCTGACGTCGATCGCGAACGACTACGAGTTCAACGAGATCTTCGCGAAGCAGGTGCGCGCGCTCGGGCAGCCGGACGACGTGCTGCTCGCGATATCGACGTCCGGCAACTCGGAGAACGTGCTGCGCGCGATCCACGCGGCGCACGAGCGCGGGATGCGAGTCGTCGCGATGACCGGCCGCGACGGCGGTTCGATCGGTCAGTCGCTTCACGCGGAGGACGTCGAGCTGCGCGTGCCGGCGCAGCGCACGTGCCGCATTCAGGAGGTGCACCTCCTGATCATCCACTGCCTCTGCGACCTGATCGACGCCGAGCTCCTCGGCACGGAGTGACGCGCGCGCTCCTTCGTCGAATCGGACAGCGCGCTCCTTCATCGAATCGGACACATCCGAAATCTGCGACCACGCACACGCCGCGACGCCGCTCGCGTAACGCTGGGAGGCGCGCGACGGACTCGACGCGGCGTGGACCGACAGACGGACCGGGTCAGGCGAGCCGAGGCGCTGTGGTCGCAGTTCGGCGCCGCGATATCACGCACGCTCCTCAGCTACGAGCGCGACGCGGCGCTGCGCGAGGACCTCGCTCAGGAGGTGTTTCTCGCCGCGCTCGCGTCGATCGACCGCATCGAGGCCGCGGCGAATCCCAAGGCCTACCTCTTCCGGATCGCGCACAACGTCGCGACCGACCACGTCGCGCGGGAGTCGAGGCGGGGGTGGGTCGAGCTCGACGACGGGATCGCGGATCCCGGCGAAGCGCGCCGAGCGCGCCAGGCTCGAGCGCCTGCTTGCCGAGCTGAGCGAGCGTTGAACGGTCGGCACGCTGCCGGGCCTTGAAGAGGGCCTCCCGACGCCGATGCCTCGCGCGGACGCGTGGAACGGGAGCTTTTGGGACCGCAACGACGTCAAGGGGTCTGCGTGCGCCGCACGTGCCCCGTTCCGGAGGGCGTGGGCCGCCAGGGACGGCGGCCCCCGAGCCGCATGGACGCTCTTCTGGCGTCCCTCCGGAACGGGGCACGTGCGGCGCAGACCATGCGATGCGCGAAATGACGATGCGAAATGAGTCGTCGAGCGACGACGTCGAACCACGCCCGATTGAACGCGAAGGCGCGAGATCGCTACTTGACGACCTTCAGCGTCGGCTTCTTCGACTCGCCCCCCGACGGCCCGGACGGCTTGTCGGGCTTCGGCGGCGTGCCGGGCCCGGGCGGCGGCGCCTCCTCGTCCGAGAAGATCATCCCGTGCCCGTTCTCGCGCGCATAGATGCCGAGCACCGCGTCGACGGGCACCTCGACCCGCTGCGCCACGCCGGAGAAGCGCGTCTCGAACGTCAGGATCTCGTTGCCGAGCACGAGACCGCGCGTCGCGGCGGGGCTGATGTTCAGAACGAGCTTGCCGTCGACGGCGTGACCCGGCGGTGCGATCAGCCCCTTGTGCGTCGCGTCGACGACGATGTGGGGCGTCATGTCGTTGTCCAGTATCCACTCGTGCATCGCACGGAGCAGATACGGGCGCTTTTTCGTCATCGCCGCTACTGGCGCATCTCCTGCTCGATCTCGGTGAGGCTTGCCTGGAACGACGGCCGCGAGAACACGTCGTCCATGTAGCGCTGGATCGGCTTCGCGTGCGGCGGCAGGTGGATGTTGAACAACGGCAGGCGCCATAGGATCGGCGCGATCGTGCAGTCGACGAGCGAGAACTCGTCGCTCAGGAAGAACCGCTTCGCGGCGAAGATCTCGACGCTCGACAGGATGCTCTCCTCGAGCGCCTTGATCGCGCGCGCGATCGGCTTGCGGTCGTTGCCCTCGTAAATCTGCTCCGCGAGCGGATACCAGTCCTTCTCGATCCGGAAGAGCGCGAGCCTGAAGTGCGCCCGCGTGACCGGGTCCACCGGCATAAGCGGCGGATGCGGGAAACGCTCGTCGAGGTACTCGATGATCACGCGCGAGTCGTACAGGACGAGGTCGCGGTCGACGAGCGTCGGCACGCTGTTGTAGGGATTCAGGTCGAGCAGGTCCTCGGGGAGATTGCCCTCCTCGACGTCGACGATGTCGATGTTGATGCTCTTCTCGGCCAGCACGAGCCGCGTACGGTGACTCCACGGGTCGGCCGGCCGCGAGAAGAGCGTCATGACCGATCGACGGTTCGCGATTACCGTCATGCCAGGAGTCTCCTTGCTCCGATAGGACGTCGCAGCCGGACCTTCAGGCGACGTCCTTCCAGATTTCCCTCTTCAGCATCCACGCAATCAGCAAAAAGACAAGCAGGAAGCCGATGACCTTGATACCGAGCGAGCGCCGCTCGAGCTGCATCGGCTCGCCGATGTAGTCGAGGAAGTTCACGATGTCCCGGACGACCTGATCGTACTCGGCCTCGGACAGCAGCCCGGGGCGGACGACCTCGAATCCGACGAGGACGGGCTCGCCGCCGCCCTCCTCCGAATGCTCGTAGACCGGCCGACGCAGCCCCTGCAGCTCCCACAGCACGTGCGGCATCGCCGTGTTCGGCAGGACGACGTTGTTCGCGCCGGTCAGGCGCGTCTCGTCGATATAGAAGCCGCGCAGGAAGTTGTAGAGATAGTCGACGCCGCGCGCACGCGCGATCAGCGACAGGTCCGGCGGATCGGTGCCGAACCAGCGCTCGGCATCCTCGGACCGCATCGCGTTCGTCATCGTCTCGAACGGCTGCTGGTCGGAGAAGATCAGGTTGTTGATCAGCTGATCCTCCGTCAGCAGCAGCCCTTCGGCGAGCTTGTTGTAGCGCACGTATTGCGCCGAGTGGCAGCCGAGGCAGTAGTTCACGAAATACTTCGCGCCGCGTTGCAGAGAAGCCGTGTTCTCGATGTTCGTGTTCGCCGGCGCGAGGTCGCCCCCCTCGCCGGCGCCGAACGCGACGAGCGCGGTCAGCGCCGCGACGGTCGCCGCGGCCACGGTGGCTGCGACTTTCCTTCTCATTTCGTCACCCTGGTCGGCACGGGTTTGGTCTTTTCGTAACGCGTGTAGAACGGCATCAGCAGGAAGAACGCGAAGTACAGCGTCGTGAAGATGCGCGACAGCGTCGGGTAGATGCCGGTCGCCGGCTGCAGGCCGACGTAGCCGAGCGCGAGGAAGCTCGCCGCGAACACGCCGAGCGCGACCTTGTAAGTCCAGCTGCGGTAGCGGATCGACTTCACGCGGCAGCGGTCGAGCCACGGCAGGAACGCGGGCAGCAGCACCGCGAGCCCCATCAGCGTGACGCCGAGCAGCTTGTCCGGCACCGCGCGCAGGATCGCGTAGAACGGCGTGAAGTACCACACGGGGGCGATGTGCTCCGGCGTCTGCAGCGGATCGGCGGGCTCGAAGTTCGCGTGCTCGAGGAAGTAGCCTCCCATCTCGGGCGCGAAGAACACGACGCCGGCGAACGCGATCAGGAACACGATGATGATCACGAGGTCCTTGGCCGTGTGATACGGATGGAACGGCACGCCGTCGACCGGCTTCCCGTCCGCACCCTTGTGCTCCTTGATCTCGATGCCGTCCGGGTTCAGCGAGCCCACCTCGTGCAGCGCCATGATGTGCACGACGACGAGCAGCACGAGCATCAGCGGCACCGCGATCACGTGGAACGCGAAGAACCGGTTCAGCGTGATGTCGGAGATGTAGTAGTCGCCGCGGATCCACTCGGCGAGGCCTTCGCCGATGACCGGGATCGCGCCGAACAGAGACACGATCACCTGCGCGCCCCAGTAGGACATGTTGCCCCACGGCAGCAGATAGCCGAAGAACGCCTCGGCCATCAGCAGCAGATAGATGCCCATGCCGATCAGCCAGACCAGCTCGCGCGGCTTCTTGTACGAGCCGTACATCAGGCCGCGGAACATGTGCAGGTACACGACGATGAAGAACGCCGAGGCGCCGGTCGAGTGCATGTACCGGATCAGCCAGCCCCAGTCGACGTCGCGCATGATGTACTCGACCGACGCGAACGCGTCCTCGGCGGACGGCTTGTAGTTCATCGTCAGCCAGATGCCGGTCACGAGCTGGATCACGAGCACGACGAGCGCGAGCACGCCGAACCCGTACCAGATATTGAAGTTCTTCGCAGCGTAGTACTCGGTGGCGTGCTCCTTCACGAGCTTCGTCATCGGGAAGCGCTCGTCGATCCACGTCCCGAGCGCGGAGAACCCGTTGCCGAGGCTGTCGAAGACGTCCCTATCCCTCGTCGCCATTTATGCGCTCCCGGTGTCCGAGCCGATCAGGATCGTCGTCTCGTTCAGAAATCGGTACGGCGGCACCGTCAGGTTCGTCGGCGCCGGTACGCCGGCGAACACCCGGCCCGCGAGGTCGAACTTCGAGCCGTGGCACGGGCAGTAGAAGCCGCCGGCCCAATCGGGGCCGAGATCTGCCGGCGCGACCTCGAAGCGCGGCAGCGGCGCGCAGCCCAGGTGCGTGCAGACACCTTCCAGGACGAGGATTTCCGGGCGAACGCTACGGTACTCGTTCTGCGCATATTCCGGCTGGATGGACTCCTCGGACTCCGGATCCGCGAGCTCCGGCTCGACCCGCTTCAGCTGCTCGAGCATGCGCTCCGTGCGGTGCACGATGTAAATCGGGCGGCCGCGCCACTCGACCCGAGTCATCGAGCCCGGCTCGATCTTGCTGACGTCGAACTCGACCGGCGCGCCGAGCGCTTGTGCGCGGGCGCTCGGCTTGAACGACGCGACGAACGGCACCGCGGTGCCGACCAGGCCGACTGTGCCCGTCACGGCCGTAGCCACCGTTAAAAAATGCCTGCGGGTGAAGCCGGTGCTTTCAGCCATCGAGCACTCCTCGACCGAAAGGGCCAGGCATTCCACTGCCTCCCTGAGTCAAATCCGTCAAATCCGTGTGGTGTTTCAGCTGCTGAAGACGTCGAGCGCGGCCGTCGGACGTCGGAAGACCGGCATTATACACAGCCGTGAAAGAGCTTGGCCACCGGCGGCGGGACGGTAGTAGACTCCGCGCTATGGCCGCGCACGGTAAGGCAATCTGGTACGCCGCGCAATGCGTCATGGCGGGGTTGGCCATTGCCTTTGCGGTCGTGATGGTGCGGCCCGAGCTCGTCAATCTGCACCGCGGACCGCTGCCCGCGACGAGCGGATACGCCGCGGCCGTCGCCGCGACGTCGCCCGCGGTCGTCAATATTTATACGGAGCGGCGCTTCGTCGACGTGCTCGCGGACCGCATGTACAGCGACCACGGGCTCGGCTCCGGCGTCGTGATCGACCCGCGCGGCTACATCGTGACCGCGTGGCACGTGATCGAGGGCGCGACGGACGTACGCGTGCAGCTCGCGGACGGGCGCGTCGCGACGCCCAGGTTCGTCGGCGCCGACCGCGCGACGGAGCTCGCGCTCCTCAAGATCGATCTCGACGACCTCCCGACGGTCAAGCTCGGCCGCTCGGACTCGCTCGCGGTCGGCGACGTCGTGCTCGCGATCGGGAACTCGCTGGGCCTGAGTCACACGGTCACGCTCGGCATCGTGAGCGCGATCGGCCGGAGCCTCGGGCTCGCCGAATACGAGGACTTCATCCAGACGGATGCCGCGATCAACGCGGGCAACTCCGGCGGCGCGCTCATCAACACTCGCGGCGAGCTCGTCGGCATCAACGCGGCGGTCACCGAGCGCAGCGGCGGGACCCCGCCCGAGGGCATCGGCTTCGCGATCCCGGTCGACCTCGTGCGCGGCGTCACCGAGCAGCTGATTGCGCACGGGCGCGTGATCCGCGGCTATCTCGGCATCGTTCAATACGACCCGCTGCCGGCCGCGCTCGCAAACGCCTACGGCATCGACGGCTGGGCGATCCGCGTAACCGACGTCACCGGTCCCGCCGCGGCCGCGGGCATCCGGCCGAACGACATCCTGACCCATATCGACGGCAACCGGCTGCGCGATGACCGTCACGCAAGGAGCCTCGTCGGCGGGCGGCGTCCGGGCGACCGAATCGTGATCGCCGGGATACGGCGGACCGGGGAGCCGTTCGAGGTCGAGGCGGTGCTCACGGATCAGCCGCCCCGGACCGGCAGCTGACGGCGCTCTCGCCGCCCTCGAGCACGCCGTCCGCGCCGCGGCGAATCAAGACGGTCTCGGGCCGGAGCCGCCGGGTCGATCGGAGCCGGGTCGAACAGGCCGTTCCGGACGCGATCGGCAATTCCAGCGAGATCTCAGCGGATTCGCCGAATATCCGCGCCGAGCCGCGACAGCTTGTCCTCGATGCGCTCGTAGCCGCGGTCGATGTGGTAGATCCGATCGATCGTCGTCGTGCCGCGCGCCGCAAGACCGGCGAGCACGAGCGACGCGGACGCGCGGAGGTCCGTCGCCATGACCGGCGCGCCGGTGAGCCGCTCGACGCCGCGCCAAACCACGGTGTTGCCCTGGATCGACATCCGCGCGCCCATCCGCTGCAGCTCGAGCGCGTGCTGGAAGCGGTTCTCGAAGATCGTCTCGGTGATCGTGCCCGTGCCCTGCGCGACCGCGTCGAGCGCGCAGAACTGCGCCTGCATGTCGGTCGGGAAGCCGGGGAACGGCGCCGTCTTCACGTCGACCGCGAGCGGTCGCCGGTCCCGCATGTCGAGCTCGATCCAGTCGGGCCCCGTCTCGATCGCGGCGCCCGCCTCGCGGAGCTTCTGCAGCACCGCGTCGAGCGCGTCCGGGCACGTGCCGAGCGCGCGGACCCGGCCGGAAGTGATCGCGCCGGCGACGAGATACGTCCCGGTCTCGATCCGGTCCGGCATGATCGTGTAGCGGCCGCCGGAGAGCTCGTCGACGCCCTGCACTCGGATCGTCGCCGTGCCCGCGCCGTCGATGCGCGCGCCGAGGCCGACGAGGAAGTTCGCGAGATCGACGACCTCGGGCTCGCGCGCCGCGTTCTCGATCAGCGTCTCTCCGCGCGCGAAGACGGCCGCCATCATCAGGTTCTCGGTGCCGGTCACGGTCACGGTGTCGAGCACGAGCCGCGCGCCGGACAGCCGCTTCGCGCGCGCGCGGATGTAGCCGTCCTCGATCGAGATCGACGCGCCCATCGCGCGCAGCCCCGCGACGTGCTGGTCCACGGGCCGCGCGCCGATCGCGCAGCCGCCCGGCAGCGAGACGTCCGCGCGGCCGTAGCGCCCGACGAGCGGGCCGAGCACGAGGATCGACGCCCGCATCGTCTTCACGAGCTCGTACGGCGCGACGTGCTCGGTGACCCGCGTCGCGTCGACCTCGAGCCCGGCGCCGTCGTGCTGCGTGACCTCGACGCCCATGCGCTTCAGCAGCTTCACGGTCGTCGTGATGTCGTTCAGGTGAGGGACGTTCGACAGCACGACCGGGCCGCCGGCGAGCAGCGAGCCCGCGAGAATCGGCAGCGCGGCGTTCTTCGCGCCGGAGATCTGGACGTCACCTTCGAGCGGGATGCCGCCGCGGACCTCGAGCTTATCCATGCCGGCGGGCTCGCGGCGGTCCGCCGCACCGACGTGCGGTGATGCTCGCGTCGATCATCGCAGGCGGCGACGCGGCGGCCTCAGCCGCCTGCGGCACGCCACTCCTCCGGCGTGTAAGTCTTGAGCTGCAGCGCGTGAATCTCGCGGCCGACCCGCTCGCCAAGCGCGCCGTACACCATCTGGTGGCGTGCGATGCTGCGCTTGCCCTCGAACGCGGGACAGACGACGACCGCCTCGTAGTGCCCCATCCCGTCCGTGCGCACCTCGGCGCTGCTGCCCGCGAGGTTCTGCTCGATCAGCGACTTGATGTCGTCCGGATGCATTTGTTGCTCACCGATTCCCACGCGATCCGGGACCGAGCCGCTCGCCGTCGCCGCGAGCCTCGATCCGGGCGCGACTAGTCTAGCTCATGGCGCCGCGGCGTGCGGCAGTCGGCGGCGCTCGCCGGGAATCCGGGTAGAATCGAGGTCTCGGCCATCACCGGTCGGAGCACCTTCCGTTGTATCGACGCATCCTGAACCTGCTCGCGCTCTGCGTGCTCGCGGGAACCGCCGCCGCGACCTGGTATTGGAGCCGTCCGCCGGAAGACACGACGGCCGCGATCGGCCCCGCCGCCGAGGAGCCGCCGAGCTACTACCTGAAGGACGCGACCTTGCTCGAGACCAACGAGGACGGCCAGGTGCTCTACCAGATCCGCGCGAAGTTCGTCGAGGAGCGGCCGGACGACGGCGCGCTCGTCGCCGACGACGTGCTGCTCGAGTGGCGCGAATCCGAGGCCGTGCCGTGGCTCGTGAAGGCCGGCCGGGCCGTCCTGTCCGTCGAGCGCCGCCTCGTCGAGCTCGAGCGAGGCGTCGAGCTCGTGCGGGAGCCGCGCGACGACGGCGACGTCGCGGTCGTGCGCACGGAGCGTCTCGTGGTCGAGCCCGACCGTCACGTCGCGCGCGCCGACGGCGACGTCCGCCTCGACGTCGGCGCGAGCACGTTGACCGCCGTCGGTCTCGAGGCGTTTCTGCAAGAAGATCGGCTGGAGCTCGAGAAAGATGTACGTGGCGCCATCCGTCCTTGATCGGGCCGCCCGGCCGCTTCTCGTTCTGTGCGCGTGCCTCGGCGCAGCCGTCGCCGCGTCCCAGGAGGCGGAGCCCGAGGACCTCGTCGTCGAAGCGCCCGGCGGCGCCCGCTACAACGGCGCGACGGGCCGCATGGAGATGACGCAGCTCAGCATCACGCAGGGCGATCTGTCGATCACGGCCGACCGCGGCTCGGCGCTCGAGATTCACGACGGCGAGGCCGAGGTCGGCATCGACTACCGGCTCGAAGGCAATGTGCGGCTCGAGAGCGCGCTCGCGCGCATCACCGGTGACGTTGCCGAGTTCGTCGCGCGCGACGGCCGGCTCGAGCGGTTCGTGCTGTCGGGAGATCCGGCCCGGTTCGAGGACCTCGACGCGGAGCGCTCCGGCCAGGCGTTCGGCGAGGCCGGGCGCCTGCTGTACGACGCGGCCGCCGGCGTCGTGACCCTCGAGGGCGAGGTGCGCGTCGTCGTCGGCCCGAACGAGTTCCGCGGCTGCGACCTCGTCTACGACCTCGGCGCCGAGGAAGTCTCCTCGGGCGAATCCGAGTGCGAGCAGCCGCTGCAGATCATCAGGACGGCCCCGGACGCGAACGGCAACGGCCGGCAAGAGCGATGAGCAAGCTCGAGGCGGTAGGGATCGCGAAGCGTTATCGGTCGCGGCAGGTCGTCAACGATCTTTCCCTGACGATCGAGAGCGGCGACGTCGTCGGCCTGCTCGGGCCGAACGGCGCAGGGAAGACGACGGCGTTCTACATGATCGTCGGCCTCGTCTCGTGCGACCGCGGCAAGATCGTGCTGAACGGGCAGGACGTGACGAGGCTCCCGGTGCACCGCCGGGCACGCCTCGGACTAGGTTATCTGCCCCAGGAGGCGTCGGTTTTCCGCAAGCTGACGGTGGCCGATAATATTCGGGCGATCCTGCAGGTGCGTAAGGATCTCGACCGGGCGGCTCGGCAGACTCTTCTGGAGGAGCTCATGGAAGAGCTGCACATCAGCCACGTTCGGGACAGCCTCGGCGTCAGCCTTTCAGGCGGCGAGCGCCGGCGCGTCGAAATTGCGCGCGCGCTTGCAGCGGAACCCAAGTTCATCCTGCTCGACGAGCCGTTTGCCGGCGTCGATCCGATATCGGTGCTCGACATTCAACGAATCATCAGGCACTTGAGCCAACGCGGAATTGGCGTATTGATAACGGATCACAATGTTAGGGAGACACTTGGAATCTGCGGCTATGCTTATATCCTGAACAACGGGGAGCTGATGGCGCGCGGAACGCCGGATGAGATTCTGTCCAACCCCCGAGTGCGCGAAGTTTACCTCGGAGAAGCCTTTTCGCTTTAAGTCGAACCCATGCTGAAACCGTCGCTTCAACTGAGACTGAGCCAGCAGCTCACGATGACGCCGCAGCTGCAGCAGGCGATCCGTCTGCTGCAGCTTCCGGTGATGGAGCTGCAGGCGCAGATCCAGGAAGCGCTCGACCAGAACGTGATGCTCGAGATCGACGAGGCGGCGACCGCCGAGGCGGAAGCGGCGACGCCGCTCGACGGCGAGACCGTCGACGTCTCCGAGCTCGATTCAGGCGGCGACGATCCCGCCGATGACTACGTCGAGGCGACGGTCTCCGAATCGGAATGGGAGGACGTTCAGCGCACGGGTCCTTCCGAAGCGCCGCGCAGCAACGAGCCTCGGCAGACCTTCGAATACGCGGATCGCTCGAACGAGACGCTCGGCGATCACCTGCTGTGGCAGCTCGAGCTCGAGCGGCTCGACGACCGGGAGCGTGCGATCGGCGAGGCGATCATCGACGCGATCAACGACGACGGCTATTTGATGGACGATCTCGAGACGATCCGCGAGACGCTCGCACCCGACGTCATCGCGTCCGTCGAGGAGATCGAAGCCGTCCTCGCGAAGATCCAGCGGTTCGACCCGGTCGGCTGCGGCGCGCGATCGGTCAGCGAATGCGTGCTGCTGCAGCTCGAGCAGCTCGACCCGTCGACGCCGGGGCTCGAGCTCGCGCGTGCGATCACCGCGGAGCACCTCGAGCTCGTCGCCGAGCATCAGTACGGCGCGCTGAAGCGGCTGTTGAAGGCCTCCGACGGCGAGCTCGAAGCCGCCCTCGCGCTCGTGCGCTCGTGTCATCCGCGCCCCGGAGCGTCCGTGCACGCGCCGGCCGCAGAGTACGTCGTGCCGGACGTCTTCGTGCGCCGCAGCGACGGACACTGGGTCGTCGAGCTGAACGGCTCGATCGCGCCGCAGCTTCGCGTGAATCAGGTGTACGCGAGCTCGCTCGGCCGCGGCGACGAATACGACGTGCTGCGCACGCTGCTGCAGGAGGCACGCTGGCTGATTCGCAGCCTCGAGATCCGCAACGAGACGCTGCTCAAGGTCGCGATGACGATCGTGCAGCGGCAGACCGAGTTCCTCGAGAAGGGCGAGGAGTACATGCGGCCGATGGTGCTGCGCGACGTCGCCGAGGCGATCCAGATGCACGAGTCGACGGTCTCGCGTGTAACGACCGGCAAGTACATGCACACGCCGCGCGGCGTGTTCGAGTTCCGCTATTTCTTCTCGAGCCACCTTTCGAGCGAGGACGGCGAGCAGTCGTCGACCGCCGTCCGCGCGAAGATCCGCAAGCTCGTCGCCGCGGAAGATCCCGAAAAGCCCCTCAGCGATAACCAGATCGCACGGATTCTGTCCAATGAAGGGATCAAGGTCGCTCGGCGAACCATCGCGAAATACCGCGAAGCGCTGAACATTCCGTCGTCGAGCGACCGTAAGCGGAGTAAGCTCGCAGGTTGATCCTGCGGCCTCGCAGCGGCGGGTGATCGCCGGGGGACACTCCTCGGCGTGCCCCGCGCTCGAAACACGAACGACAAGGAGCGATCCATGGATCTGACGGTTACCGGTCATCACGTCGAGATCACGAACGCGCTGCGCGACTACGTCGCGACGAGATTCGAAAAGCTCGAGCGGCACTTCGACCACATGACGGCCATCGACTGCGTCTTGACCGTCGAGAAGCTCATCCACAAGGCGGAGGCGACGGTCCGCGCGGGCGGCGGTGCCACGATCCATGCCGAGGCGACGGACGGCGACATGTACGCCGCGATCGACAACCTGGCCGACAAGCTCGACCGGCAAATCACGAAGCACAAGGAGAAGCTCACGGATCACCGCGCGCGGGACGTGGAGAAGCGCTTCGGCTGACCACACGGCCGCGTTGAGCACGAGGCGGCAGGGATGAGGCTCGTCATCATCAGCGGTCTTTCCGGCTCCGGCAAGAGCGTTGCGTTGCATCTGCTCGAGGACCTCGGTTTCTACTGCATCGACAACATCCCGGTCGGCCTGCTGCGCTCGTTCGTCGACGACATCCTGCTCGACAACGACGGCTCGTACAGTAACGTCGGCGTCGGCCTCGACGCGCGCAACCGCCCGTCCGACATCGAGCAGCTTCCGGCGCTCGCGAAGAAGCTGCGGGCCGATGGCGTACAATGCGAAATCATCTTCCTGCAGGCGTCGGACGACGTGCTGCTGTCCCGCTTCAGCGAAACGCGCCGGAGGCATCCGCTATCGAACGAGAACGTCAGCCTGCGCGAGGCGATCGCGAAGGAACGCGTCCTGCTCGGCCCGATCATCGACGCCGCGGACCTCATCGTCGACACGACCGGGACGACCGCGTACGCGCTGCGCGAGCGCATTCGCGACCGCATCGGGCAGAAGCGGCCGAGCACGATGTCGATCCTGATCGAGTCGTTCGGCTACAAGCACGGGCTGCCTCCCGACGCGGACTTCGTCTTCGACGTGCGCTGCCTGCCGAACCCGTACTGGGAGACGCAGCTGCGGCCGCTGAACGGCAAGGACGCCGAGGTCATCGCTTTCCTCGATGCGCAGCCGCTCGTGCAGGAGATGGTGCGCGACATCGCGAGCTTCCTCGAGCACTGGATCCCTCGCTATCAGGATTTCCAACGCTCCTACCTGACGGTCGCGATCGGCTGCACCGGCGGTCAGCACCGGTCGGTGTACGTGGCCGAGGCGGTCGCGAAGCTACTCAGGGCCTCGCACGCGTCGATTCAGACTCGGCATCACGAGCTGCCCTGAGCGGCCGGGCCTCGGCGATGAGCTCGGTACCCACGACGACGGGACGCCCCGCGTGCACGACCAGACGGCCGTAAGCGAAGAGGCTCAGCCGACCGCGCTCGAGGCGCTGCGCGACGCGCTCGAGAGCGGCGGGCTGCGCCGCGTGCGCGGCATGCTGAACGCGCTGAACCCCGCCGAGATCGCGGATCTGCTCGAATCGTTGCCGACGCCGCAGCGGCTCATCGTCTGGAACCTCGTCGACGTCGACGACGAGGGCGACGTGCTCGTCGAGGTGAACGAGGAGGTCCGCGAGACGCTGATGCGCGAGATGGACAGCGAGCGCATCGTCGCCGCCGCTGCCCACCTCGATCTCGACGACCTCGCCGACCTGATCGCCGAGCTGCCGGAAGCGGTCAAGCAGCAGATCGTCCGCTCGCTCGATTCGACCGACCGCCTGCGCCTGCAGTCCGTGCTCGCGTACGGCGAGGACACGGCCGGCGGCCTGATGAATCCGGACACGGTGTCGGTGCGCGCGGACGTCACGGTCGAGGTCGTGCTGCGGTACCTGCGCATGCGCGGCGGCGTGCCCCGCGGCACGGACGCGCTCTTCGTCGTCGACCGCGCGGGCGTCTTCCTCGGCGCGCTGTATCTCGCGAAGCTCCTGATCGCCGATCCCGAGCAGCCGGTCGCCGAGCTCATGGACACCGACGTGCCGACGATCGACGCGCACCTGCCCGCGGCCGAGGTCGCGAGGGTGTTCGAGAACTTCGATCTCGTATCCGCCGCGGTGACGGCGGAGAACGGTCAGCTGCTCGGCCGCATCACGGTCGACGACGTCCTCGACGTGATCCGCGAGGAGGCCGGCCGCTCGGTGCTGAACATGGCCGGCCTCGACCAGGAGAACGACATGTTCGCGCCGGTCGCGCGCAGCGCCGCGCGCCGCGCGATGTGGCTCGGCGTCAACGTCGGCACGGCGTTCCTCGCGGCATGGGTCGCGGGTCTCTACGAAGCGACGCTCGACGCGGTCGTGATGCTCGCGGTGCTGATGCCGATCGTGCCCAGCATGGGCGGCGTCGCCGGCACGCAGACGATGGTGCTGATCATCCGCGCGCTCGCGCTCGGGCAGATCGACCCGGCGAACGGGCGCTGGCTGCTGCGGCGGGAGCTCGGCGTCGCGCTGCTGAACGGCGCCGGCTGGGCGCTGCTCGTCGGGTTTCTCGCGAGCGTCTGGTTCGACACGTGGATGATCGGGGTCGTCATCGCGCTCGCGCTCGTGATCAATCTCCTCGCGGGCGCGGCGGCGGGGTTCGGCATCCCGCTGCTGCTGCGGGCGCTCGGGATCGACCCCGCGATCGCGGGCGGCGTCGTGCTGATCATGGTCACGGACGTCGTCGGACTCGTCGCGTTTCTCGGGATCGGCTCCTGGCTGCTGCTGTGAGCGTCGCCCCGACGGCGCCGCCCGTTAGCGGGTAGTACGGATGGCATGCCGGCATCCGTGAATCGGATGATTGGTATCGATATGCAGGTGCCGCTCGAGGTCTACTTTCACAACGTCGACCGCTCCGAGGCCGTCGAGGCCGAGGCGCGCGCCCGGGTCGACGAGCTCGAGCGCTTCGCGCCCGAGATCATCAGCTGCCGCGTCACGATCGAAGCGCCGCATCGCCACAGCCGGAAGGGAGAGGTGTATCGCGTCGCGGTCTACGTCCGCGTGCCGGGTGCCGAGATCTTCGCGGGGCGCGAGGAGCCCGACAATCCGGCGCACGAGGACGTGTACGTGGCGATGCGCCACGCGTTCGACGCCGCGCGCCGCCAGCTGCAGGACCGGGTGCGGCTCGACCGCGGCAAGGTGAAGGTTCACGAGGGGCCGCCGCGCGGGACGATCTCCGAGCTGCACCCGGAGAAGAGCTACGGGCGCATCGCGACGCCGGACGGGCGCGATATCTATTTCCACCGCAACAGCGTCGTCGACGCGGACTTCGACGACCTCGCGGTCGGCGACGAGGTCTGGTTCAGCGAGGAAGAAGGCGACGAAGGGCCGCAGGCGAGCACCGTCCACGTCGTCGGCAAGCAGCCTTGAGGTCCGTTCGGCCCGGCCGCCGAGCGCTACGTCGTCGTCGATGAAGGGAGCCGGGCAGCCACACCGAGCACGAACGGGGCCTCGCAGCCCGTTCGGCAGCGGCCGCGCGTCCTTCCCCGCACCGAGCGGCGCGTCAGCGGCCGCGGCACGGGCTCGTGACGACCGACGCCGAGGCGAGCCCGGCACGCGCGCCGCCGGACGATTCCGGCGGGCTTGCGAGGAAATCGCTGCCGCCCGCGCCCGATAACGTCCGGCTCTCGACGGTCAGCGTGCTGCGCTCCTCGGCGAGCTGCGGCACGCACGCACGGACGTCGAGCGATTCGGCCGCAGGCGCCGGCGTCTCGAGCGGCAGCACGCTGCCGGTGATCTCGTTCGGCGAGTCGATCAGCACCTCTCCGTCGATGCCGGTCGTCGACGACGCGTCGATCCGGCTGTCGGCGGAACCGACGAAGAAGCCTGCGCGGATGACGATGTTGCCGCCGTTGCCCGCGTTCGCCCGCGCGATGACGTCGCTTCGATCGAGGATCACGAACTCCGGGTCGATGACGATGTTGCCGCCGTCCGCGGTCGGCGTGACGCCGCCCGCTTCGGCGCTCAAGGTCGCGTCGACGAGCATCACCTGCCGGCCGGCCTGCACCTCGATGTCGCCGCCCGCCGAGTGATCGGCGGAGGTCACGACCGAGCCCGCGCGGAGCTCCACCGTATCCTCCGCGGTCAACGACAACCGGCCGGCATTGCCGCCGCCCGTCGCCCGCGCGGACACGTTGCCGCCGTCGCTCACGTCGATCGAGCGCGCGGCGAGCACGACGTCGCCCCCCTGCCCGCTGCCGGTCGTCGCCGCCGAGACCGATCCCTGCGTCGCGATCCGGATCTCGTCGGCGCGCAGCGAGACCGTGCCGCCGCTGCCGTCGATCGTCGACGCGGAGATCCGGCCGCCGTTCTCGATCACGATGGCGCCGTCGACGAGGAGCGTTACGGCGCCGGCCGCACCGGCGTCCGGACCGGTCGCGGTCGACTCGCTTGCGACGCGCGCATTCTCGATGCGCAGCTCGCCGACCTCGATGATGACCTCGCCGCCGCCGCCGGACAGCGCGGTATTGCCGACGATCTCCGCGCCGTCCCCAAGCATCAGGCTCGACGCGCGGATCGAGACGAAGCCGGCGTTGCCGGTGCGCGGCGCCTCCACCCCGCCGGCCTCCTCCGCCTCGACCTCCGTCGACGCCTTGATCGCGGAGCCGCTGCCGTCGCCGCGCGCGCCGACCAGTGTGATCGGGCCGTCGGCCTCGATCGTGACGGAGCCGCCGGCGCCGATGCCGGACGTGCTCGCAGTGATGCGCGCGCCGTCGTCGAGCTCGATGCGGCCCGCACGGATGTCGATCGAGCCCGCGTCGCCCGTGGCCGTGAAGAAGCTGCCGGCCGTGATCCTCGAGCCGCGGTTCTGCGCGGGATCCGCGGCGCCGTTCGTGCCGGTCACGACCAGCGCGCCCGGCGCGGCGATCGAGATGTTGCCGCCGGCCCCCGACGCCTCGGCGACGCTGCCGACGCGGACGCCGTTCAGGATCTCGACGCGCGGGGCAGTCAGACGGATGTCGCCGCCGCGCGCGGCCGATGCGGTGCTCGCGTTGACCTGAGCTTCCTGCGTCAGCGTCAGGCGCTCGACCGCGTCGAGCTCGATCGCACCTGCTGCACCCGGACCCCGCGTCGTCGCCGCGACCTGCGCGCCGTCGGCAATGCGAATCACGTGACCGGTAACGCGGACGTCGCCGCCGCGGCCTGCGGCGTCGGCCGCGACCTCGGAGAACACTCCCGATGCGCCGGCGGAGGAGCCGCCGCCCCCGCCACCGCCGCCGCTACCTCCGCCTCCGCTGCCTCCTCCGCCGCCGCTGCCGCCTCCGCCGCCGGGGACGGTGCCGCCCGGGCCGCCCTCGATCACGACGTCGGTCGCCGCGGAGAGCGTGATGCGTCCGCCGGCGCCGGCGCCGACCGCGGTCGTCCGGACCTGGCTCGCCTCGACGATGCGGGCGCTGCCGACGTCGATGCGGACGTTGCCGGTCGGCTGATCGGGCGCCGTGCCCGTCGGGCTCGCGGCGACGAGAGCGCCGCGCGCCATCACGAATTCGCCGCCGCGGATGAACACGTCGCCGGCCGCGCCCGCGGCGCCGGCACCGGTCCCCGTGCCGGCGGAGCCGCCGCCGGAACCGCCTCCACCACCGCCGGAACCGCCCTCGCCGCCGCTGCCTCCTCCCGACGCTCCGCCGCCACCGCCCGGCGTGCCGCCGCCCGTCGTCCGGACCTCGGCCGCGCGCAGCGTGACCGCGCCGAGCGCATCGACCGTCGCGCCGTCCGCGCGATGCAACCTGAGCTCCCCGGCACCGGCGGCGCTCTGCAGATCGATCGTCCCGCCCGGCGCGCTCAATATCGCGCCGTCGAGCTCGATCGGTCCGCCGATCAGCGCGAGCGACTCGCCCGCCGGCACCGCAAGCGCCGCGCCGTCGACGGCAATCGGGCCGCTCGTCGGCCCGAGGAAGCCGAACGCGCTCGGGCTTGCGACCGTCAGCACCGTGTCCGCGACGTTCGTCGCGTCGAAGCGCCCGCCGTCGCCGAGCAGCAGCGCATCGGCCGTCGTCGCGTGAAATCCGCCGGTCACGTCGAGCACCGCATTCGGGCCGAACAGGATGCCGTTCGGATTGATCAGCCAAAGGTCGGCGCCGGGAATCGAATTCCGAAGCAGACCGTCGATCGACGACGCCGCACCGCCCGTCACGCGCGCGAGCACGTGCTCGGTCGGGCCCGCGAAGCTCGACGTGAACGTCGCGCTTTCGCCGGCCCGCACGCCGAGCTCCCGGAAGCTGTGAAAGAGGTTCGGCCCGACCTGAGTACCGAGCGACGCATCGATCGCGAAGTCGGGACCGACGAGCTCGACCGCAGGTCCAACGGTGCCGTCCGTCGCGATCTGCGCAATGCCGGCGAGCGGCACGCACGGCGCCGCGACGAGCGCGGCGCATTGGAAGATTCGTCGCGGCTTGCCGCCCGTGCGATACGCATCCATGACGCGCGCTCCTGTCGCTCGATGTCTCAGAACTGCCGCCGGTAACGGAATCGGTAGTGAAAGCCCTGGTCCTGCAGCGTCTCGGTCGGCGTGCTCTGCTCGTCAAGGGCGTCGCCCCAGTACACCTCGAAGTGCACGTCCGGCGTCGGGTCCCAGAGCACGCCGACGCCGGCGCTCGTGATGCGCGCCTTGTCCGCCGTCGGCAATCGGTCGTCGTCGTCCCATGCGACGCCGTGGTCGACGAACGCGGCGAGGGTCACGTTGCCGCGCGGCCGGCGCGCGTCGTCGAGCAGCGGCGCGAACTGATACTCGACGGTCGCCGCGGCGCCGTTGTCGCGCACGAACAGGCTCTCGCGATAGCCGCGCACGCTGTAGCGTCCGCCGACCGGCATCTTGTACATCGCGAGCAGCGCGTCGCGGGCAAGCTGCACGGCGCCATGCACGAGCAGCCGCCCCGCACGGAAGCGGAGGCCGCGGACGTACTGCGCCTGGCTCGAGAACGCCACGAACTTCGTATCGGGCCCGGCCGGGTTCACCGTCGCGTCGAACGCGTCGACGCCGATGTGAAAGAGACCGCGCAGCGCCCACGCGCTGCCGACGCCGCGGCGCGTCCATTCCGCGCCGAGCGTGACGGCGCTGCCGCGAGCCTTGCCGTCGACGTCGCCCGGCGAGAACGAGAACGGCTGACCGAGCAGCGTGCTCGAGCTCCGCTTGTGCTCGAAGCCGGCGATCGCGAGCAGCGTCCGGTCCGGCTCTCGGACGAACGGATGAGTCGCGGTGAAGCCCCACGTCTCGAGCCGGCTCTCGATGTCGATCGTATCGAACGGCTCTTCGACGATGTCCGCCTCCTGATCGGAGACCAGCACGTCGAGCACGGTGCCGCCCGGATTCACCGGGACGCGGTACGACAGCAGCGTGTCCACGACGCCGTCGGTCACACCGAGGCCGACCCGGAGCGCATCGCCGTTGCCGGCCAGGCCGCGGTACGTCAGGCTGACCGTGCCCCGGTCCTCGCCGACGCTCGGCGAGCGATCGTTCGCCGCGGCCGCCTCCACCTCGAACGCCGGCCGCTCGACGATCGAGACCTGCAGGCGGCTTTCGCCGGGCGTGTCGCCTGGCATGAGCCGCGCGTTGACCCGCTCGACGAGCGGCTCCTCCTGGAGCAGCCGCAGGCTCCTCTGCAGGTCGGCGATGCTGACCGGGGCCGAGACGTGACGACCGATCCTGCGCGCGATCGCGCGATCGCTGAGCCTGCGGTTGCCGTCGATCTCGATCGCGGCGAGCTCGCCCTCGACGGCACGCAGCGTGATCGCGCCGTCCGTGACGCGCTGATCGGGAATGATCACGCCCGAGCTGACATAGCCGCGATCGACGTACGCGCGGGACAGCGTGTGCCGAAGCTCGTGCAGCTCCTCGATGGCGACGACGCGGTTCGCGTACGGGTCGGTGAACGCACGGAGCTCCTCCGGCGTGAACACGGTGCTGCCTTCGACGCGGATCTCGCCGACCGGTATCGCGGGGAGCGTCGCGAGCGACCCCTCGGGCAGCGGCGCGGCATCGAGCGACGTCGCGGCATCGAGCGACGTCGCAGGATCGAGCGGCGGCGCGGGATCGAGCGGCGGCGGGGCGTCGGCGCCCGACACCCGACCGTCGTCGCGCTCGGCGGGCTCGTCGCCCGCTGCCTCGAGCGAGGCGGCCGATCCGAGCAGCACGGCGACGAATAGCGGGGCCGCACCTCGCATCAGGGCCTCCTCAGCGCCAGTCGCCGATCATCAGGAACGGCGCCCAGTACGCGGGATGGCGGTGCTCGGCATCGTTCATCAGCAGAAGCTGCGCGCCGCGCAGCGCGTCGGCCTTGTCGTTCCCGGGCTGCGCGAGCTGCCGGTAGAACTCGCCGATCAGCCGCGCGGTGGACTCGTCGTTGATGAACCAGAGCGATGCGAGCGCGCTGCGCACACCGGCCTTGACCGCAACGCCCGCGAGCCCGAGCGCGGCGCGCTCGTCGCCGACCGCGGTCTGGCACGCGCTCAGCACGAGCAGGTCGACCGGCTGCTCGACGCCGCGCTGGCTGCCCATCACGTCCTCGAGCCGGTCCATCGTCAGCACGTCGTCGTAGGTCAGCAGGAACGAGCGCCGATAGTCCGATTCGAACCGCGCGTGCGTCGCCATGTGCACGATCGAGTAGCCGCCGGCGAGGATCTCGCGCTCGAGCGTCGCGGTGACGAAGGCCTCGTCGGCGTGCACGCGCGCGGGAACGGCGTCGGCGATCTGCCGCAGCTCGTCGGCAACGAACGGCAGCCCCGGGAAGCCCTGCACCGGCGCCGTGATTCCGCTCAGCAGCGCCCGCGTCACCGGCGCACGAGTGGCCGCGCCGACGAGCGACAGGCCCGGCGTCGTCGCGAGCGCGAAGCGCTCGACGAGGAAGCGCTCGCCGTCGTGCAGCACCGCGAGCGGGATCGTCCTGAGCGGCCCGTCGGGGACGATCACGAGCGTCTTCGGCTCCGTCTCACGGAGCGCGGGCTCGAGCGGCTCGATCAGCCAACGGTAGAGTCGCTGCGCGGACGCGAGGTAAGCGTCGCCCGCGGCGACGTCCTCGATCGACTCTCGGAGCAGATTGATCTCCGCGGTCAGCCGCGCGAGATCGACGGGAACGGTGACGAGCCGCAGCCCGCCCGGCGCATTCACGAGAAGCTCCGCGCGATCGGCGAACAGCATCGGGTAGATCACGATCGCGTCGTCGTCCGGCAGCTCGGCGGAATCGACGTCGTTCGGCACGGTGCACTGATTCTCGAAATAGTTGCGCACCTCGGCGACGCGGAGCGCCTCGAGCGCCTGCTGCACCTCGGCCAGCGTGCCGCTCGGATCGGGCTGCGCGTGCGCCGTCGACAGCATCAGATCGGCGTACTCCTCGTAGAGCGGCAGCACGTCCTCGCGGAACGCGCGGCGCGACGTGACGAGCGGGCCCTGCGTTCGACCGAGCGTGTCGATCGCCGCGCGGTACGCACGGAGCGCGCCCGCGGCATCGCCCATGCTGCGCAGCAATCGCGCGGACTGCCATTCCCAGCGATAGAGGCCGTCGGTTAACGCCGCCTCTTGCGAGACGAGCACGGCCTCGCGCGTCGCAGCGAGTGCCCGGTCGAGATCGCCGAGCGCCATGTACGCGCCACCGATCGCGCCGTATGCGTGCGCAGTGAGCGCCGCGTCGTCGGCGTCGCGCGCGACGGCGAGCGCGCCCGCGGCGGCCCGCAACGCGTCGCGCGGCGCCTCCTCGAGCGTGCCCGTGCGCGACGCGGCGTCGAGGTAGAGCTCCGCGAGGCCGAGCAGGATCGAGGCCTTCGTCGGCGAGTCTGGCAGGCGGGTCGCCGCGGCATCGATGTCGGCGAGCGTCTCGGCAGGATTCGCGCGGGGCATCGCCTCGCTCTGCGCGCGCACCATGTTGATCGCCGCGGTGACCTCGAGCTCGGGCGACGCCGCGAGCCGCCGGCTGTCCGCGAACGCGGCGAGCCCGCGCAACGGCTCGTCGATCATCATGTAGCTCGAGCCGAGATCGTTCAGCAGCGGCGCCGCGGCCGCAGGAAGCCCGGCCGCCCGGGCGGCGGCGATGCCTTCCGCGTAGTGCTCGATCGCGAGCGCGTGCTCGCCGAGCGCGCCGTGCACCTGGCCGAGGCGGCCGCGGACGCGTATCGCCGCGGCGGGGTCCCCCCGATCGCCGGCCTCGGTGAGGCGGAGCGCGGCCTCGAGCATCGCGAGAGCGCGAAGCGTCTGACCCGACGACTGCAGACACGCGGCGGTGTCGACGAGGGCCTCGAGCGTCGCGGACTCCGGATCGGTGCCGTCGCAAGCGGCTTCGGCATGGGGGCCGATCAGCGGCGCCGACGAGCAGACGGCGGCGCCGACGACGGAGGCGATGAACCGGCAGCTTCTGCTCCCGCCCACGGCACCATGCTCGCATGACGGGCATCGTGCCCGCGTTGCACGACTGTATCATAAGCCGGACGCGACGAAGCGGACATTGGGATAGCCGCGACTTTGATACGGTCGACCCGGGCGCGTGAGCGACCTTTGCTGGCCGGCGCCGCGCTGTGCACGCTTGCGATCGCGCTCGCGTGGCTCGGCACGCGCCATCTCGGCGTGCTGCGCCAGGGGTCGGCATGGCTCGACGACCTCCAGCTCGCACATCTCGCGCCGCCGGCAACGCAGAGCGACACCGTCGTGCTGCTGACGATCGACGAGGACGCGCTCGCGACGCTGCCGTTCCGCTCGCCGATCAGCCGTGCGTTTCTGGCCGACGTGCTGCGTGCGCTCGCCGAGAAGAAGCCGCTCGCGGTCGGCATCGACCTGCTGTTCGACCAGCCGACGATACCGGCCCAGGATCAAGACCTTCTCGACGTGCTCGCCACGTACCCTGCCCCGGTCGTGGTGGCGGTCGGCGGGCCCGGCGACGCCCTGACGGCACGGCAGCTCGACTTCCAGGCGCGGTACCTCGCGGGTCTGCACATCGGCTCCGCGACGGTGCGCACGACGGACGGCGTCGTGCGCTACCTCTATCCGAACGGGCCGCCGCACGCGGGCGGCACGCCGACCCTCGTCAGCGCGATCGCCGCGGCGCTCGGCATCGAGACGCCGGACGAGCCGATGCGGCTCTACTACCGGCGCAGCGGCGCCGACGGGACGGCGCCGATCCGCGCGTTCCCGGCGACCGCCGTCGAGCACCTGCCCGCGACGTGGCTCGAAGGGCGCATCGTGCTGATCGGCGCGGACCTGCCGAACCAGGATCGCTTCCGCACGCCGCTGTCGATGCTCGGGGGCCGGCACTCTTCGATGTCGGGGCTCGAGATCCATGGACAGGCGCTCGCGCAGCTCGTCGACGGCGAGCGGTATCCGTCGGCGCCCGCGTGGCTGCACGTCGTGCTGCTCGCGGTCGCGGCCGTGGTCGGATTCGGCGTGCCTTTCATGAACGTCGGGCCGGTCGCGAAGGCCGCCGTCGCGGGCGCCGCGCTCGCGGGCTACTGGGCGCTCGGCTTCGGTGCGTTCTCGGCAGGCGGACCGCAGCTCCCGCTGCTCGGGCCGACGCTCGCGCTGCTCTTCGGCGCTGCCTTCGGAACGGCCTACGGGCGCCACCGCGATCGGGCCGACAAGCGCTTCGTCCGTGCCGCTTTCCAGCGCTACGTCTCGCCGGCAGTGATCGAGCACGTCCTGAGCGATCCCGGCAAGCTCGTCCTCGGCGGGGAAAAGCGGGAGATGAGCTTCGTGTTCTCGGACCTCGGCGACTTCACGGCGCTAACCGAGCGTTACGATGCCGAGACGATCGTGTCGCTGCTGCAGACCTATTTCGACGGCATGATCCGCATCGCCCTCGAGCACGGCGGCACGGTCGACCGCCTGGTCGGCGACAGCATCGCCGTGTTCTTCAACGCTCCGGCCGAGCAACCCGACCATGCGGCGCGCGCGGTGCGCTGCGCGCTCGACATCGACCGGTTCTGCGAGCGGTTCCGCGCCGAGTGCGACGCATCCGGGCTGCCGCTCGGCGTGACGCGCATCGGTGTGCACACGGGCACGGCCGTCGTCGGCAACGTCGGCAGCGCCGACCGTTTTCACTACACCGCGCACGGCGACTGCGTGAACGTCGCGGCGCGGCTCGAGAGCGTCAACAAGCATCTCGGGACGCGCGTCTGCATCAGCGCCGCCGCGGCGCGGCACGGCGACGGCGCGCTGCTGCGTCCGGTCGCGAGGCTCGTGCTGAAGGGCAAGACCCGGGGCATCGATTGCGTCACACTGTGCGACGGGCCGGCCGCGGCGGTGCGAGAGCAGTATCTCGCGGCGTATGCCGCGCTCGAGCGGGGCGACCCCGCGAGCCGCGAGCTCTTTCATGCGCTCTACCGGCAAGTCCCGGACGACGGCCTGATCGCTTTCCATTGGCGCCGCCTCGCGCGGGGCGAGCACGGGATCGACGTCGTGCTGGAGGAGAAATGAGATGAGCAACCGTGATCTCGTGCGGGCGCTCGCGACGCTCGCCGCGTGCTGGCTAGGTGCCGGCAGCGTGCACGGCGCGGAGCAAGTCGTGCTCGAGTCGAACACGAGGGCTTATCCGGCAGGCCGCACGCTGGATGCGACGGCGGAGATCGCGCTCGCCGCGGACGAATTCGTCGTCTTCGCCACCGAGGACGGGCGGCTGCTCCGAATCGCAGGACCCTATGAAGGCCTCGCGCGCGGCGCCGCCGCGGACCGGCGTGCCGACGACGACCGTACGCTGCGCCGGATCCTCGCCCAGCTCTTCGGGCTCGAATCCGAGGAGGCCGGGGCGCTCGCCGGGGTGCGCGGGCCGGCCTTCGACGACGCGGCCGACGCGGGCGCCGACACGCGCACGGACCCGTGGGTATTGCACGCGGAGCGCACCGGAGATCAGTGCATCATCGGCGAACGTCCGGCGCGCTTTTGGCGTGAGACGGCCGTAGAGCCTTCGAGCGCGGAGGTGCTCGAGGTCGCGGGCGGGCGCTCGGCCGTCCTCGATTGGCCCGCGCAGGCCTCGATCGCCGAATGGCGTTCCACCGCGCCGGCCGACGGCGAGGTCTATCTCGTGCGGCCCGAAGGCGAGCTGCGCTCGGTCGCGATCCGCGTGCATGCGCTGCCGGCCGCGCTCGAGCCGCGCGGGCTCGTCGCGGTCGCGTGGCTCGCGACGCGCGGATGCATCGACCAGGCGCGGCTGCTGCTGCGCGAAGTCGACGCCGGCAACGGCTGAGCGCGGCGATGCCCTCTTCCTCTCGTCAGGCGCCAAGCGGCCGAGCGAGGCACATGCGGCGGCTGCTCGTCGTCGGCGCGGCGTGCGCCGCGCTCTGCGCGGCCGGCGCGGTCGCGCAGGAATCGTGGCGAGCGCCGGCGGCGCCCCGCGTCGTCGTCGTGCCCGACGTGCACGGCGCCTACGGCGAGCTCGTCGCGCTGCTCGTGGCGACGGGCCTCGTCGACGACGAGCTCGCGTGGACGGGCGGCGACACGGTGCTCGTCAGCCTCGGCGATCTGCTCGACCGCGGCGGCGAATCGCGCAAGGTCATCGATCTTCTGATGCGGCTGCAGCAGACCGCGCCGGCACGCGGCGGCGCCGTCCACGTCCTGCTCGGCAACCACGAAGCGATGAACTTGATCGGCGATCTGCGCTACGTGTCTCCAGCCGAGTACGCGGCGTTCGCCGCGGACGAGCCGCCCGAGCTTCGCGAGCGCGCGTACGCCGAGTTCGTGCGGCTCCAAACGGAGCCGCTGCCCGAGGCGGCGTCGCGGGCGGCGTTCGCGGAGCGCTATCCGCCGGGCTTCTTCGCGCATCGCGCCGCCTTCGCGCCGGACGGCGTTTACGGGTCGTGGCTGCTGACGCTGCCGGCGATGCTCGTGATCGGCGACACCGCGTTCGTGCACGGCGGCGTGTCGGCGCACGTCGGCGAGGCACTGCAGGTCGGCGAGGACGTCAATGCGCGCATCAGGGGACGGCTGCTCGAGTACCTGGACCTTCGCGCGCGGCTCGCGTCGCCCGCGCCGCCCGAGCTGCGCGGCGACCTCGAAGCGCGCAGCGAGGCGCTCGCGCGTCTTGCGCTCGGTCCCGACCTCGGCAGCGCCAGCCCGATGTGGTACCGAGGCACCGTCTATTGCAACCCGCTGCTCGAGGCGCCGGTGCTCGACGCCGCGCTCGAGGGGCTCGGCGCCGAGCGGCTCGTCGTCGGTCATACGCCGACCGCCGACCGCCGCGCCCGGGCTCTCTACGACGGCCGCGTGATCATGCTCGACACGGGCATGCTCGCGCAGCACTACGGCGGCCGGCCGGCGGCGCTCGTCATCGAGCCCGGCGGCATGCACGTGCGCTACGGAGATTCGGCCGCGCCGCAGCCGCTCGAGCGCGGCCGGATCGAGGCGTATGGCCTCACCGACGACGAGCTTCGGCGCGTGCTCGCGTCCGGCGGGATCGAGCTCGAGGACGGATCCCGCGATCTCGATCCCGCGCCCGCCCGCGTGCGCCGCGGCGCCAGCGTCGTCGCGGCCGTCGTCTATCGCGAGCGTGCGGCCGCCGAGCTCGCCGCGCACGCGCTCGACCGACGGCTCGGCCTGAACCTCGTGCCGCCCACCGCCGCACGAACGGTGGACGGCCGCACCGTCGCCGTCCAGCTGCGCTATCCCGACGCCGTGACCGAGGCCGAGCGGATCGAGCGGCGCGTCCCGCTCGGCGAATATTGTCCGCTCGAGGCGCAATGGCAGCTGCTTTGGACGTTCGATGCGCTCGCGGGCAATACCTCAAGGACTCCCGAGAACGTGCTGTACCTGAGAGAGACGTCCGCGCTGAAGGCAATCGAGCACGGCCGCGCGTTCGGAAGCGCGCGCAGCGTGCGGCTGCCCGACGGCTTCTCGCTGCCGGACGAGGCTCGGGCTGCCCTCGCCGCCTTCGACGAATCGGCCGCGCACGCCGTGCTCGACGAATGGCTCGACGAGCGCCGGATCCGTGCCCTCCTCGCTCGTCGCAACGCCCTGCTCGAAACGCGCTGACCGTCCGGCGCGCTTCGTTCGATTCCGCGCGATTCCTCGGCAACGCGAAGAAAAACATTTCCTTTAGATCCGGTTTCGCTCAGGTCTCGCGCGAGCCGTTCTCCGAAACTGTGTCCCAAGGCGGAGGGGACGAGCATTCAGGCAAGCGCCCCGACCGGACGAGCCCAAGGCGTTCCCTCCGACCGACCCCTGGCGAGCCAGGACCACCGCAGCAACGGATCGGAGAACGGCAATGAACGCGACGAAGAGCAGCAGCACGCAGAAGGGCACGCGCGACTACGACTTCACTTGGGTGTACGAGATTCTCGTGCTGATCATCGTGACGCCCGCGTTGGTGCACGGCATCACGTCACTGAAGGACCTGCCGATCGCCTGAGCCGCCGACGGAGGCGCTCACGAGGCTCGGAGCTACGAACGCAAGCCGAGCCGAACGTACCGAACAGGAGAATCGACATGAAGCCGAGAAACGAAAACCAGGGATCACCGCGCAAGCATCGCCGTTTCGACGTCTGGAACGAAGAGTGGGTCGGACCGGCGTTCCTGCTCGTCGCCGTAGTCGGCGTGCTGGTCGAGCGGATGGTCTACCTGAACGGGCCGGCCGGCATCGCGTGACGCTCGACACCGCGCGGCCGCACGGCGGCGCTTTTTCACCCCGGCCCGCACGGCGACGCGCGGGCCGGGTGCTTTTCTGCCGCGTCACTTCGCGACGCGCACGCCTGCCTTGCGCAGCCCTTCTACACGCCGGCCGATGAGCCGCTCGTCCCTCGAGACGCGCCGCAGCAGCGCGGCGAAGTGCTGCGGCGTCATCGCCGGGTTCGCGCGCTTGCACTGCGCGAGCGCCGTCTTCGCACGCTCCGCCCGGCCGCACAGGCCGAGCACGCTCGCGTAATGCATCCATGCGAGCGCCAGCCTCGGGCGCAGGCTCACCGCGGCTTCCGCGCCCGCGAGCGCGGCTTCGTCGTTGCCTTCGCTCACGTCGGCGACCGACTTGTGATAGAGCCAGTACGCGACGCCGGGGTGACGAGGCTCCATCGCAAGCAACCGATCCAGGATCCGGCGCAGGTCGGCGAGGTCCTGCGGGTCACCGGTCGCGGTGAGCGGCCAACCCATGTAGCCCCACGCGCCGAAGTCGAACGGCGCGTACTTCACCGCATTGCGCAGGCAGCCGAGCGCTCGCTCGTGGTCTCCGGCGTAGCTCCAGGCGAGACCGACCATCTTCAATATGAACGGATCCTGCGGCGCGAGCTCGACCGCCTTGTCCGCGGCCTCGATCGCGGCCGCTTCGTCGGCCTTGGGATCGCTGCTCAAGCCGTTGACGAGACGCTCGATCAGCAGCGATGCCAGGGTCGCTTGCGCGGCCGGGTAGTCGCGGTCGAGCTCGATGGCGCGCTGCAACGGCTCGATCGCTTCGGCAAGTCCCTCGGGCGTGTAGTCGAGCACGCATGCGCGCGCCTTCTGCACGAGGCCCCATGCATCGAGGCTGCTCGTCGAGCGGTGGCGCACGCTCGCGATCTCGGCCCAGAGCTGCTGCGTCGTGAACGCGGCGACGATCGCTTCGGCGATTTCGCGCTCGACGGCGAGCAGGTCCTCGCTGCGGCGGTCGTACGTCTGCGCCCAGATCTGCATGCCGTCACGGGCATCGTTCAGCTCCGCGATGACGCGCAGCTGCGGACCGCTCCAGCGCAGGCTACCCGAGATCACGTAGTCCGCGTTCAAGCGCCTGCCGATCTCGGAGATGTCGAGCGCGGCGTCCTTGAACGCGAAGGACGACCGGCGCGATGCGACGCGCAGGCGATCGACGCGCGCCAGCGTCGCTTGAAGCTCGGCGGCGAACGCGTCGCCGATGAACTGATGCGCGGGATCCGCCGAGTGGTTGTCGAACGGCAGCACGGCCACGGACGCCGCCGCGCTCGTGAGCGGGGGCGGGTGCAGAGCGGCGCTCTGCGGCCGTTGCGCCTGCGACGCATCGCCGAGCTCGACGATCGGCTCGAGCAGACGGTAGCCACGCTTCGGCACGGTCTGGATGTAGCGCGGCGTGCCGCGTTCGTCGCCGAGCGCGCGCCGGAGCTCGCTGATGCAGCGCGTCAGCACTTCCTCGGAGGTGACTCGGCGCCACACCTGCTCGAGCAGCGTGTCGCGCTCGACGAGCTGGCCCTGATGGGCCGCGAGAAACACGAGCACGTCCATGACCTTCGGCTGAACGTGCTGCTCGCCGTCGGGCCCCTTGACGACGCCGGTGAGCGGCTCGACGTCGAACGAGCCGATCCGAAAACCCCGTCGAAGCGTTTCGTCCATCGCGGTATGAACCGAAAAATGTGTCAGACACATTCTTCCCGCAGGAAAAATGTGTCTGACACATTTTTCGGGGGGCGCCACGGCCGATGTTAGCGGCGCGCCTGTCGGGCGGCAACCGACCGCACGATGGCCGCATCCTCAGGAAAACGCAGTTTTCGGTACGGAAAAGATTCGCGCGCCGTCAGTTATTTGCCGTCGGCGGATCGCACACTGCTCCGGAACCACCCTTCCAGGATTCCGACGATGAGCAGTGCAACGCCTTCGGCCGAGATGCCTCCGGATCAGACCCGCCGCCTCACCCCAGTCGAACGCTGGCTGTCGCTCTGCGCGAGCGTGCGCGCCGGCGAAGGCGCAAGCGTGCTGCTCTTCTTCGCGTACGCGTTCCTGTTGCTGGTCTGCTATTACGTGCTGAAGACGATCCGCGAGCCGCTGCTCCTGACAGACGGCTCGGCGGAGCTGAAGAGCTACGCGTACGCCGCGATCGCGGCAGTGTTGCTCGTGCTCGTGCCGCTGTACGGCGTGCTGTTTCGGCGCACGGGCCGGCGGCAGCTGGTTCGCGCCGTGACCGTCGTGTTCATCGGCTGCCTGCTGCTCTTCTATGCAGCCGGCCGCGCCGGGCTCGACATCGGCTTCGTCTACTACGTCTGGGTCGGCGTCTTCGGCGTCATGATGCTGACCCAGTTCTGGGCGCACGCCGCGCACAGCTACCGCGTCGAGAGCGGGATCCGCCTGTTCCCGGTCATCATGGCCGGCGCCGCGGTCGGCGGCCTCGCGGGTCCGCTGGTCGCCGGTGCGCTGCACGAGGCGCTCGGAGTCTCCAATCTGCTCCTCGTCGCGGCCGCGCTGCTGGCCGCCACGCTGCCGCTCGTCGAATGGACCTGGCGACGCGTGCCGGCCGAGTCGCGAAACGACGAGGCGCTTGCGCCGTCCGCGCCGGCATCCTCGGCAGGCGGCTTCTCGCTGGTCCTCCGCGATCGTTATCTGCTGCTGCTGGCCGTGCTCGCGCTGCTGCTCAACTGCGTCGGCACGACCGGCGAATACATCCTGACCGAGCTCGTGACGAAAGATGCGGAACGCCGCGTCGCGCTCGATCCGAACCTCGCGAAGGACGCGCTGATCACCGAGTTCTTCAGCGACTACTACTTCACGACGAACGCGCTCGGGCTCGTGCTGCAGCTCCTCGTGGTTGCGCGCCTCTTCCGCTCCATCGGCATGCAGGCCGCGCTGCTCGTGCTGCCGGTGCTCGCGCTGATCGGCTACGGGCTCATCCTCGTGACGCCGATTCTCGGGATCATCCGTGCGGTCAAGGTGCTCGAGAACAGCACGAACTACACGCTGATGAACACGGCACGACATATGCTGTATCTGCCGTTGCCGGCGGTGCATCAGTACGAGGGCAAGACCGTCGTGGACGCGTTCTTCTGGCGCTGCGGCGACCTGCTCCAGGCGGCGCTGATCTTCGTCGGCCTGAACGTCTTCGGCTTCGGCTTCGAGGAGTTCGCGCTCGTGAACATCCTGCTCGCGGCGGCGTGGCTTCTGGTCGTGGTCCGGATCGGCGCCCGCTATCCGCGCGAGCACGCCGTGGGCCGCCCGGCCTTCGGCTGGCGCGGCGCCGCCGTCGGCGCGTGCTCGGCGGCGTTCGCAGTGGCCGCATTGGCCGCGAAACCGGCGGCGGCCCAAGAGCCGGCGCTCTTTGCGGACGACGAGCCGCTCGTGATCGAGCTCGCGCTCGACTTCGAGGCGCTGTGCCAGGGCAGCGGACGGCGCCGCGAGTGCGGACGCAAGCCGGCCGAGCTCGAGGTCCTATCGAGCGACGGCGGCAAACGGACCCTCGCCGTGAGCGTGCAGGCGCGCGGGCGATGGCGGAACGAGAGCGCCCACTGCAACGTTCCGCCGCTCTTCGTGTTCTTCGAGGACGAGACGGCCGGCACGCCTTTCGCGGGCCAGACGATGCTGCCGGTGACGACGCACTGCCGAGAGCGGTCCGCGGCCCACGAGCAGTACGTCCTCGAGGAGTACCTCGCGTATCGGATCTACAACGCGGTCACCGACAAGAGCCTGCGCGTGCGCCTCGCGCGCGTCACGTACAAAGATCTCGGCCGCCGCGGGCGCAGCACTGAGCGCTTCGCGTTCTTCACGGAGCACTTCGAGTCATTCGCGGCGCGGCACGGCGCGACGCTCGAGGAAGCGGCGCGGTTCGAGCCGACCGAGGCCCGCCCGCACGACCTCGCGCTGCTCGAGATCTTCCAGTACCTGATCGGGAACACGGACTGGTCGTTCGTGGCCGGTCACAACATCACGCACGTTCGCGACGACGCGGGCACGCTGCACGCCGTGCCGTACGATTTCGATTTCTCGGGGCTCGTCAACGCCGACTACGCGATGCCGCCGCCGCAGCTCGGGATCCGCCGCGTCACGCAGCGGCTGTTCCGCGGCTTCTGCCATCCCGGTCTCGACTGGGACGAGCCGTTCGCCGAGTTCCGCGCGAAACGCGACGCGATCGGCGCGCTCGGCGAGCACGTTCCGGGCCTCGCACCGGCAGAGCGCGCACGCGTGCAAGCATTCGTCGCCGAGTTCTTCGCGACGCTCGATTCGCCGGACGAGCGCAAGCGCCGGATCGTCGAAGCGTGCCGCCCAGCCCAGTGACAACGCCGGCGACCATGCTGAGGGACCCAACGAGTCCCTGAACCGGCGATCAGAAAGGGCCGGAACACTCAATCTCGCGCCGACGCAGTCCCGGAGGTGTGCTCGTATGCGCGCTCGCGGGACCGTGTGCGGCCACGGACGGCCGCACACGAGCGGCAGGGATGCTCTTTCCGCGTGTCCCGCGAGCGCGCATACGAGCGCGCCTCCGGACTATCGGTCCGACGTCACGATCGAGCCGATGTCGTCCAGCTCCACCGACCCGACGGCCTGGCGCTCAGTGCTCCTGCCCCCGACGGCGCGGCGCTCAGTGCTCCAGCCGCTCCTTCAGATACTGCGGCGCATCGAGCCGCTCGATCGGCTCGTCGAGCAGAAACGCCTCGAGGTCGTCCTTCATCGCCATCGCGTCGCGATACCCCATTGCGATCAGCTCGCGCGTGAATCCCGACTCGAACAGCAGATAGCTCGTGAGCTGCATGCCGCCGCGCCCGTACGCGCCGACGCCCTCGAGCAGCATCCGCACCGCCCGAGGCAGCTCGCCGACGAAGCGCGTCGCGACCTGCCGCAGGTCCTCCTTCGGCACGACGACCAGCGCATCGATCGGCCGGAGATCGTGCACCGGCGAATGCAGCTGGTCCGTGCCGAGCTCGGACAGGATCAGGTTGATCCGCGTGAGCCGCTCGAGATCGGCGAACAGGCCGTCCAGGAACAGCGTGTCGAGCATGTAGCCCGCGAGATGGCCGAGGCTTGGATACTCGGGAGCCGTTTCCGGATCGGGCTCGGGCTCCGGCTGCTCTTCTCGGACGCCGATCACGAGCAGCCGGTCGGCGCCGAGATGGATCGCGGAGCTCAGCGGCGCCGGCTGGCGCATCGAGCCGTCGCCGTAGTACTCGCCGCCGAGGCGCACCGGCGGGAAGACGAACGGGACGGCTGCGCTCGCGAGCAGATGATCGATGCCGATCTTCGCCGGCCGGCCGACGCGGCGCACGCGCTCCCACGGCTCGATGTCCATCCTCGTCTGGTAGAACGTGACCGAGCGCGCCGACGTATACGCCGACGCCGTCACGGCGAGCGCGTCGACGTAGCCGCGCTGGATCGAGCGCGTGATCGCGCCGGGAGGGATGCGCCTCGCGAGAAGCTCGCGAAGCGGCGAATTGTCGAGCAGCGATTTCGGATTGCCGACGCCGAGGCCGCCGAACACGAGCGCGAAGAGCCAATGCAGGCTCGACTTCAGCATCGTCCAGTTGTCCGTGCGGTACACCTGGCTCGCGTCGAAGTTCGCCCAGACGCGCTCCATCTCCATCACGGCCCGCTCGAAGTGCCCGGCGCGGCTCGTGAGCACCGCCGCATTGATCGCGCCGGCGGACGTGCCGGTGATGATCGAGAACGGATTCTCGGACGGCTTGGGCAGCAGGTGCGCGATCGCCTTCAGGACGCCGACCTGATACGCGCCGCGCGCGCCGGCGCCGGGAAGCACGAGCGCCTTGCGCCGCGTCCCCCGGACCGCCCGGCCGGGCCGCAGCAGCGCAGCAGTCGCTTCGGTGTCTCTGGGCGAGATGCCGGCCTCCCCCTTCGCGCGTCAGTCAGGGCACGGTCAGGATCTGCATCGTATTCGTGCCGCCGGAGACGCCTTGCAGCTCTCCGCGGGTGAATATGACGAGATCGCCGGGCTCGAGCGCGCCGTTCTGGCGCAGGCTGTCGAACAGGTGCTCGTGGATGCCGGACACGTCGGTCTGCGTGACGTCGAACAGGACCGGATAGACGCCGCGGTAGAGCGTGACCCGCCGCCGCGTCGTCTCGTGGCGCGTGAACGCGTAGATCGGAATGTCCGAGCGCACGCGCGACATCCAGAGCGTCGTCGACCCCGACTCCGTCAACGCGATGATCGCCTTGACCTTGAGGTGATTCGCGACGTACATCACCGCCATCGCGATCGCCTCGTCGACGTGCTCGAACACGTCCTCGAGCCGATAGTTCGCGGCGCGCCTGAACGTCTCGTGCTTCTCCGCGCCGATGCAGAGCTCCGCCATCGTCGCGACGGCCTGCACCGGATAGCGGCCGATCGCGGTCTCGGCCGACAGCATTACCGCGTCCGTGCCGTCCATCACCGCGTTCGCAACGTCCGACACCTCGGCACGCGTAGGCGACGCGTGGCTGATCATCGACTCGAGCATCTGCGTCGCGGTGATCGACACCTTGTTCTGCGACCGCGCGAGGCGGATCAGGCCCTTCTGCAGGCCGGTCATCGACGCATAGCCGACCTCGACCGCGAGATCGCCGCGCGCGACCATGATCGCGTCGCTCGCCGCGATGATCGACTTGATGTTCTGCACGGCCTCCGAGCGCTCGATCTTCGCGACGAGGTACGCGTGCCCGCCGGCGGCGCGCAGCAGCTGGCGGGCCTCGTCGATATCGGCCGCATCGCGGGCGAACGACACGGCGACGAAGTCGAGGCCCATCTTCGCGGCCAGTTGGATGTCCGCCCTGTCCTTGTCGGTCAGGGCCGGCGCCGAAAGCCCGCCGCCCCGCTTGTTCAGGCCCTTCTTGCTGCTCAGCTCGCCGCCCTGCAGGACGCGGCAATCGATCCTGCTGCGGCTCACCGCCTCGGCCTGCAGCACGATCTGCCCGTCGTCGAGCAACAGCACGTCGCCGGGCTCGACGTCCTCGACGAGCTGCGGGTACGCGACGTTCACGGCCGTCTCGTCGCCGCCCTTCGGATCCATCTCGGTATCGAGGGCGAACTTCTGCCCGGCCTCGAGCACGATCGAGCCCTTCGCGAAGGACTCGATGCGGATCTTCGGGCCCTGCAGATCGCCCATCAGCGCGACGCAGCATCCGGCCTTCGCCGCGACCTCGCGCGCGGTCTCGATGCGCCTAAGCTGCTGCTCGGTCGTGCCGTGCGAGAAATTCACGCGCAGCACGTCGGCGCCCGCATGGATCAGGCGCTCGAGCACTGCGGGGTCGTCGGTCGAGGGGCCGAGCGTCGCAACGATCTTCGTGCGGCGACGGGCGTTCTCGAGGTCCACGGTTCTGATCATGCCCTTCCCTAGTGGTTCGGACGACAGACGATCAGACGAAAATCGTTGACGTTCGTCCGCGTCGGGCCGGTCCGTAGTAGTAGATCGCACGCGCCGAAAAAGCGATAGCTGTCGTGCCGCGCGAGCAGCTTCTCGAGCGAAAGCCCGAGCGCCGCGCCGCGGGCCAGCATGTCGGGCGTCACGAGCCCGCCCGCATGGTCGCCTTGGCCGTCGATGCCGTCCGTATCGGCCGCGAGCGCGAAGATGCCGGGCGCGCCGGCGAGCTCGAGCGCGAGCCCGGCGAGATATTCGAGGTTGCGTCCGCCGCGGCCTTCCGCGTCGCCGAGCACGACGCGCGTCTCGCCGCCCGACAGGATCGCGACCGGCTCCGCGGAGCGAGCGAGCTCGAGCGCGAGCCGCGCGTGCTCGCGCCCGAGCGCCTGCGCCTCGCCGTCGAGATCGTCGCCGAGCCGCACGACGCGGAGGCCCTCCCGCTCGAGGAACGCCTGGGCCGCATCGAGCGCCGTCGCATTCGACGCGACGACGCGGACGGTGTCCTCGGCGAACGTCGGGTCGTCCGGTTTCGGCGTCTCGAAGCGCGGGTCGTCGAGCACGGCACGGAGCGCGTCGATCCGCGGGTAGCCGTAGCCGTGCAGGATCTCGAGCGCGTCGCGCTGCGTCGTCCGGTCCGGCAGCGTCGGGCCGGACGCGATGTCGGCGGGGTCGTCGCCCGGCACGTCCGAGATCGCGAACGTGACGACCGCGGCCGGCCGCGCGGCCGACGCGAGCCTGCCGCCCTTCAGGCCCGACAGGTGCTTGCGGACGCAGTTGATCTCGCGGATGTCGGCGCCCGCGCGGATCAGGAACGTCGCCGCGTCGCGCTTCTCCTCGAACGCGAGCCCGTCGAGCGGCGCGGACGCGAGCGCCGAGCCGCCGCCCGAGATCAGCCCGACGAGGCGCTCGCCCGGGCCGACGCTGCGCGCGAGCTCGAGGAGGCGTGCGCCCGCGGCAAGGCTCGCGCCGTCCGGCGACGGGTGGCCGGCCTCGACGACCTCGATGCCGCCCGCGTCCTCGCCCGGCGCAAGCCCGTGGCCATAGCGCGTGACGACGAGCCCCCGCACGGGCGCCTCCCACGCCGCCGAGAATGCGGCGGCCATCGCCGCGGCCGCCTTGCCGGCGCCGATCACGACGGCCGGCGTGCGCACGTCGATCTCGGCGAGCGCCCGGTCGAGGCAAACGGCGGGAGCGGCCGCGTGGAGCGCACACTCGAACGCGCGCGTGAGGAGCGCCTTCGGGTCGGAAAGCGTCAGTGTCATCGCTTCGGATGCTCTCCGCCGGCGCCGCGCGACGACACGGCTCGATCCGGCCGAGGCTTTCGCGATTATACGCGTATACCCGGACGGGCTCCGTGGAGCGGCGTCACGCCCGAGGTTCTTTCGCGCGCTCCTCGAGCACGGCGACGGCGGGCAGACGCTTGCCTTCGAGAAACTCGAGGAACGCGCCGCCGCCGGTCGAGATGTAGGAGACATCGTCGGCGATCCCGAACTGCTCGACCGCGGCGAGCGTGTCGCCGCCGCCTGCGATCGAGAATGCGTCGCTCGCCGCGATCGCCTCCGCAATACGGCGCGTGCCGGCGGCGAACTCCGGGTGCTCGAACACGCCGACGGGGCCGTTCCAGACGATCGTTCCCGCATCGGCGATGCGCCGCGCGTACGCCTCCGCGGTCTGCGGCCCGATGTCGAGGATCATGTCGTTCGGGCCAACGCCCGCGAGCGCGGTGATTCGGCCCTTCGCGGTCGGCTCGAGGCTCTCGGCGACGACGACGTCCGTCGGCAGCGGGATCTCCGCGCGGCCGAACTCGCCGGCAAGCAGCCGCTTCGCGAAGTCGACCATGTCGCGTTCGACAAGCGACTTGCCGATCTCGGCGCCCGCGGCGGCGAGCACGGTGTTCGCGATGCCGCCGCCGAGGATCAGCGCGTCGACCTTCGCGGCGAGCGAGCGCAGCACCTCGATCTTCGTCGACACCTTCGCGCCGCCGATGATCGCGACGAGCGGGCGGCGCGGCGCCTCGAGCGCGGCGCCGAGCGCCTCGAGCTCCGCGACGAGCAGCGGGCCTGCGCACGCCTGCGGCGCGAAGCGCGCGACGCCCTCGGTGCTCGCCTGCGCGCGGTGCGCGGTGCCGAACGCGTCCATCACGAAGACGTCGCAGAGCGCGGCCATCCGCTTCGCGAGATCGGGGTCGTTCGCCTTCTCTCCGACGAGGAACCGCACGTTCTCGGCCAGCACGATGTCGCCGGGCTTCACGTCGACGCCGTCGAGAAAGTCCCTCACGACCGGCACCTTGCGGCCGAGGAGCTCCGACAGCGCCGCCGCGACGGGCTCGAGCGACGCCGCGGGGTCGAAAGCGCCCTCCTTCGGGCGGCCGAGGTGCGACATCACGATCACGGCCGCCCCTTTGCCGAGCGCGGCCTGGAGCGTCGGCAGCGCCGCCTTGATGCGTGCATCGCTGGTGACGCGGCCGTCCTTCACCGGCACGTTCAGGTCCTCGCGGATCAGCACACGCTTGCCGGCGAGGTCGAGATCGAGCATCCGAACGACTTCGAGCGCCATGGTGCCTCCAGAGAAATTGGGGTCAGAGCCCCTTTTTCCGGCGGAAATTGGGGTCAGAGCGGAAATTGCGGTCAGAGCCCTTTTTCTGCGGCACTTCTGTCAGCGAACCCGTTTCCGCCCCTCTGTCAGCGAGCCCGTTTCCGCCCTCTGTCAGCGAACCCGTTTCCGCCCTCTGTCAGCGAACCCGTTTTCCGCCCTCTGTCAGCGAACCCGTTTTCTGCCGGAGAAAGGCGCTGACCCCAATTCCGCTCCGGGGCGGCAGTGCCCTTTACCGGCCGAAAAAGGGCTCTGACTCCGATTTTGGAAAAGGGCTCTGACCCCACATTTCTGAAGAACGCTGGGGTCAGAGCCCTTGGACCGAGTGTTGGGGCTCTGACCCCGATTTCGCCCTGACCCCGAAAAAGGGCTCTGACCCCGATTTCGCCGTCAGAGCCGCGCGATCAGCGCCGCGACGTCGAGCATCCGATTCGAGAAGCCCCACTCGTTGTCGTACCACGCGCAGGCCTTCACGAGCGTGCCGCCCTGCACCTTCGTCAGCGTCGCGTCGTAGATCGACGACGCCGGGTTGTGGTTGAAGTCGATCGACACGAGCGGCCCGTCGCTGTACGCGAGCACGCCCTTGAGCGGGCCCTCGCTCGCGGCGCGCATCGCCTGGTTGATCTCTTCGACCGACGTCGCTCGGCGCGCCGTGAACGTCAGGTCGACGATCGACACGTTGATCGTCGGCACGCGGATTGCGAAACCGTCGAGCTTGCCGTCGAGCTCGGGCAGCACGAGACCGATCGCCGAGGCCGCACCGGTCTTCGTCGGGATCATCGACTGCGTGGCCGAGCGGGCGCGGCGCAGATCCTTGTGATAGACGTCGGTCAGCACCTGATCGTTCGTGTACGCGTGCACGGTCGTCATCAGACCGTGCTCGACGCCGACGGCCTCATGCAGAACCTTGACGAGCGGCGCGAGACAGTTCGTCGTGCAGGACGCATTCGAGATCACGCGATGCGAGCCGTTCAGCGTGTCGTGATTCACGCCGTAGACGATCGTCGCGTCGACGTCCTTGCCCGCGGGCGCGGAGATCAGCACACGCTTTGCCCCTGCCTCGAGATGCGCGGAGGCCTTCTCCTTCGACGCGAAAAGTCCGGTGCACTCGAAGACGACGTCGACGCCGAGGCTCTTCCACGGCAGCTTCGACGGGTCGCGCTCCTGCACGACGCGGATACGGTCGCCCGCGACGACGAGATCCTGGCCGTCGACCGCGACGTCGAAGGGGAACGGCCCGTGTGCCGAGTCGTAGCGGGTCAGATGCGCGTTCGTGTTCGCGTCGCCGAGGTCGTTGACGGCGACGATCGAAATCTCGTCGGTCCGCTTGCTCTCGTAAAGCGCACGCAGGATGTTCCGGCCGATCCGGCCGTAACCGTTGATCGCTACTTTGACCGGCATGTCTGCCTCTCCTCGTCCCTATCTTGAAGCGGGCTCACGCGTAGCGCCGCGCCGCGGCAACGATGCGCTCGACCGTGAGACCGAAATGCTCGAACAAGTCCTTCGCGGGCGCGGACGCGCCGAACCGGTCGATGCCGATGACGTCCCCGTTCCCGCCCACGTAACGCCACCATCCGCCGGTCGCACCGGCCTCGACGACGATCCGCGCCGCGGACGGCGGCAGCACATGTACACGATACTCGTCGCTCTGCCGGTCGAACAACGACGTGCACGGCATCGAGACGACGCGCGCCGGGATGCCGGCCGACCGGAGCTCGTCCGCCGCCGCAAGCGCGAGCGAGACCTCCGAGCCCGTCGCGATCAGCACGATGCGCGGGGCCTCGGCGCTGCTCGACAGGATGTAGCCGCCGCGCCGGATCAGCTCGATCTGGTCCTCGGTGCGCGCGACCGCCGGCAGGGTCTGGCGCGTCAGCACGAGGCACGTCGGTCCGTCGCGCCGCTCGATCGCGTCGCGCCACGCGACGGCGGTCTCGACCGCATCGCACGGACGCCACACCGTCATGTTCGGGATCAGGCGCAGGCTCGCGAGGTGCTCGATCGGCTGGTGCGTCGGTCCGTCCTCGCCGAGCCCGATCGAGTCGTGCGTCAGCACGAACACGCTTTGCGTCCGCATCAGCGCGGCCATCCTGAGCGCGTTGCGGGCGTAATCCGAGAACACGAGGAACGTCCCGCCGTACGGGAGGAATCCGCCGTGCAGGGAGAGGCCGTTCATGATGGCGGCCATGCCGAACTCGCGTACTCCGTAGTGCAGGTAGTTGCCGCCCGGCGCTTCCCGCGTGATGCGCTTCCCGGCCGAATGTAGGGTGTTGTTCGAGCCCGTTAAATCGGCGGAGCCCCCGAGCAGCTCCGGCAGATGCGGCGCGAAGCCCTCGAGCGCCCGCAGCGACGCGAGGCGCGTCGCGAGCGGCTTCGCCTCGGCGGCGATCTCCTGCGTGACGCGCTGCGCGACGTCCGCCCACCCTTCCGGCAGCCGGCCGTGCATGCGCCGCTCGAGCTCGGCCGCGAGCTCCGGATACGCGGCGCGATAGCGCTCGAACCGCGCCTGCCATTCCGCCTCGGCCTCGCGGCCGCGGGCCGTCGCATCCCACGCCGCCTTGATCTCGGCGGGGACGACGAACGGCGGGTGCTCCCAGCCGAGCGCCTTGCGCGTCGCGGCGGCCTCGTCGGGCCCGAGCGGCGCGCCGTGCGTCGCGGCCGTGCCCTGTTTCGTCGGCGCCCCCCAGCCGATCGTCGTCTTGCAGCAGATCAGCGACGGGCGCTCGCGCTCGGCGCGGGCCGCGTCGATCGCGGCCTTGATCGACGCGGGATCGTGCCCGTCGACGTTCTCGACGACGTGCCAGCCGTACGCGCGGAAGCGCGCGGGCGTATCGTCGGTGAACCAGCCTTCCGTCTTCCCGTCGATCGAGACGCCGTTGTCGTCCCAGATCGTGATCAGCTTGCCGAGGCCGAGCGTGCCCGCGAGCGAGCACGCTTCGTGCGAGATGCCCTCCATCAGACAGCCGTCGCCCGCGAACACCCACGTGTAGTGATCGATGATCTCGTGGCCTTCCCGGTTGAACGTCGCGGCGAGCACCTTCTCCGCGATCGCCATGCCGACGGCGTTCGCGAGACCCTGGCCCAGCGGGCCCGTCGTCGTCTCGATGCCGATCTCGGGCTCGCGCTCGGGATGACCCGCCGTGCGCGAGCCGAGCTGACGGAAGCGCTCGATCTCGTCGATGCCGAGCGGGTAGCCGGTGAGGTGCAACACGGCATAGAGCAGCATCGAGCCGTGACCGTTCGACAGCACGAAGCGGTCGCGGTCGATCCATTCCGGATTCGCGGGATTGAACTTCAGGTAGTCGTTCCAGACGACCTCGGCGATGTCGGCCATGCCCATCGGCATGCCGGGGTGGCCCGACTTCGCGCGCTCCACGGCGTCCATCGCGAGCACGCGCACCGCGTTCGCGAGCAGGCGCCGGGGCGGTCGATCCGACGACGTGACGGGCGAGCCGTGCTGGGTCTGAGTCAATTTGTCTCCGGTAAAAGACATCTCGAGCCGAGCGCTCTTTGCTGTTATTTGGTGTCGAAGGGAGATAAGCGGAGCAAAGGATTGTCGCTTAACGTGTCGGAGTTCCGCAACTTGAGGCGGATTGCGGCGATTGTGAAGGAATCGCCGAGCGCCCGTGATTCGGGTCCAGTATCATGACCGCCCATTTCGCGCCGGGCGATTCGATGACCCGTCAACCTGCCGCCGTCCGCGACGCCGCTCGAAGCGGCTCGCAGCGCGCCCGACCTCGCGGCCGGCCTGCGGCACATCGCGACACCTGCCGCCGTCGGCAATGGTGAGACCCGTGTCCCGGCCGATCGTTCTGCTGCATCTGACGGACCCGCATCTCTTCGCGACCGCGGACGGTCGCCTGCGCGGCGTCAACACGTACGAGACTTTCGTCACAGTGCTCGAGCAGGCACAACGCTCGGCGCGCTGGCCGCCCGACGCCGTGGTCGTGACCGGCGACATCGTGCAGGACGAGAGCCGCGCGGGCTACGAGCGGTTCCGCTCGAGCCTCGAGCCCCTCGGGCTGCCGGTCTACTCGATCCCGGGGAACCACGACGATCCGGTCCTGCTCGACGAGGTCCTCCGCGGCGGGTCTTTCCGAGTCGGCGGCGAAGCGCGCATGGACGGCTGGTCGCTGATCTTCCTGTCGACGTATCTGACCGGCGAGGATGCGGGCGGTCTCGGCGAGAAGCGGCTGCGGGGTCTCGCCGCCGCGCTCGCGGCGCATCGCGGCACGCACGTGCTCGTCGTGATGCACCATCATCCGCTGCCGCTCGGCAGCGTCTGGCTCGACAGCGTCGCGCTGCGCGACGCGCCCGCGTTCCTCGAGGTGCTCGACGCGAACTCCCACGTGCGCGGCGTGCTCTGCGGGCACGTGCACCAGGCGAGCGACCGCGAGCGGCGCGGCGTGCGCTTCATCACGACGCCGTCGACGTGCTCGCAGTTCCTGCCGGGCAGCGAGCGCTTCGCGCTCGACGATCGCCCGCCCGGGATGCGCTGGCTCGTGCTGCACCCGGACGGTTTCATCGATACGGAGGTCGAATGGGTCGCCTCGCCGACGGGCTCGGCGCCGCGCTGACGGCGCCGCGGGGCGACGACGAAAGGCGGGCTCAGATCTCGACCATCTCGAAGTCTTCCTTGCCGGATCCGCAATCCGGGCAGCGCCACGACAGCGGCACGTCGTCCCAGCGCGTGCCGGGCGCGAGGCCTTCCTCGGGCAGGCCCTTCTCCTCGTCGTACACGAAGCCGCAGATCAGACACATCCAGCGCTTGTAACCCGCGCTCTGTACCGCTTCTTCCATCGCTCCTCTTGCCGCCACGCGGCACGTAATCAGTTCAATGATGCGCCGAGCCGGTCGAGCCGCGCGATCGGGTCGTCCATCTCGAGGCAGGCCTGCCGGTCCTCGAGAGACAGCGGCAGGACCTCGGCGAGCCGATACCCGACCCACGACGCGTCCTCGTAGTCCTCGTCGTCGCGCCTCTGGATCCCGAGGCGCGCGAGCACCTGCCGGAGCAGCTTCGCGAGATACGCGTGCCGCCGCGGCAGCGCGCAGCGCGACGCCTCCGGCAGCACGTCGACGCGGCCGACGTACAGGCCGTCGTCCTGCATCGACGATTCGACGAGCCGGAAGCGCTCGCGTCCCGCAACGACGATCCCGAGCAGGCCGTCCGGCTGCTGATGCCAGTCGATGATCTCGGCGAGCGTGCCGACGTCCGCGGTCCGCGCCCGGCCGACCTCGGAGCCCTCGACGATCATCAGCACGCCGAATCGCTGCTCGCCCTTGACGCACCGTCCGACCATGTCGAGGTAGCGCGCCTCGAAGATCCTGAGCGGCAGCAGGCCGCCAGGGAACAACACGGTCTTCAACGGGAAGAGCGCGATCGGTTCATCCGGCATGGGTTCGCCCGGCATCGGCCCGGCCGGATCAAGCGCTGGCCTGACGGACCTCGCGGCTGCGCAGCGCCTGCTGCAGCAGCCGCGGCAATCCCTGAAAGCTGCCGTTCGACATCAGCACGACCTGGTCGCCGCTCTCGAGCTCGTCGAGGAGCCGGTCGAGCAGCTCGTCGACGGTCGACGCGACGGACAGCTTGCTGCCGAGCGTCGCGAGCGTCTTCTCGGGCTTCCAGTCGAGGTCCTCGGCCGCGAGGACGTAGACGCGATCCGCGGAATCGAACGACTTGCGCAGCGCGTCGCGATGGACGCCCATCCGCATCGTGTTCGACCTCGGCTCGAGCACGGCGATGATGCGCCGGTCGGGCTGCTGGCTGCGCAGCGCGTCGAGCGTCGTGCTGATCGCCGTCGGGTGGTGCGCGAAATCCTCGTACAGGCCGACGCCGGAGAATACGCCCCGCTTCTCGAGACGCCGCTTCACGCCCTTGAACTGCGCGAGCGCGTCGAGCGCGACGTCGATCTCGACGCCGGCGTGCGCGGCACAGCTCACGGCCGCGAGCGCGTTCTCGAGGTTGTGCGTGCCGAGCAGCGCCCAGCCGACCTGACCGACCCTCTCGCCGCGTCGCGACACGCTGAAGCGGGACTTCGCGCCGATCAGCTCGTACGCCGCGGACCACGTCGCGTCGGCGCCCTCCCGGACGCTGAACGTCTCGACCGGCGTCCATACGCCCATCGACAGCAGCTTCTCGATGTTCGCGTCGTGGCCGCTGACGCTGATCAGCCCCTGGCGCGGCACGGTGCGCACGAGCTGATGGAACTGCCACAGGATCGCGTCGAGGTTCGGGTAGATGTCGGCGTGATCGTACTCGATGTTCGTGATCGCGAGCGTACGCGGCCGGTAATGGACGAACTTTGCCCGCTTGTCGAAGAACGCCGTGTCGTACTCGTCGGCCTCGACGACGAAGAACTTCGACGTCCCGAGCCTTGCAGAGATCGAGAAGTTGTTCGGAATGCCGCCGACGAGGAAGCCGGGATCGAGCCCCGCGTAATCGAGGATCCACGCGAGCATGCTCGTCGTCGTCGTCTTGCCGTGCGTGCCGGAGACGGCGAGCACCCACTTGTCCTTCAGGACGTTGTCTGCGAGCCACTCCGCGCCCGAGTAGTACGGGATGCCGGAGTCGAGCAGCGCCTCGATCACCGGATGGCCGCGCCGCATCACGTTGCCGACGACGACGCAATCGATGTCGTCGTCGAGCTGCTCCGGCCCGTAGCCCTCGTGGAGCCTGATGCCGAGCTTGCGCAGCTGTGTGCTCATCGGCGGGTACACGTTCTGGTCGGAGCCGGACACGAGGTGCCCGGCCGCCTTCGCGAGCGCGGCGATGCCGGCCATGAACGTGCCGCAAATGCCGAGGATATGGACGCGCATCAGAGATTTGCCGGGAACAAAGCTTCGCGCAGGTTCATGGATGCGAGCTCGTACACTATCACGATAGAAACTCCGACGATATAAGGCTTCCCGAGCGCCCTGGAGACGATGAAGCCGCCGATGTCGAGGCTCCAGACGAAGAGGAGCAGGATCAGGAACCGCGGCGTCGTGAGCTCCGTCGGCGGCGCCGCGAGCATCTCATCCCAATGGAGGAGCGGCGCGAGGATCAGGTTCAGCACCGCCCCGGTGCCGACGAGCGCCGTCGCGGTCTGCAGGAAGCGCGCGGGCTTTCGGAAGAATTGCAACAGCAGGAAGACCACGCCGAGATCGGCGACGAGCTCGAGCAGCACGAGGAGGACGTCCGTCCGCGTCGCGGAGATCACGATCAGGGTCAACGCGCTCACGAGCAGATACGCGACGAGCACGAGCCCCAGCAGGAACTGCGACGCCGGAAGGTCCTCCGGGCCGCGGCGATGCAGCGCGATCTCGACGAAAGCCGCGCTCAACTGCCACACGACCTGCCTCGCCGCGTTGTTCGGGACGACATCGGATCTCACGCTTCCCAAGTCGGCCCGCCGAGATGCTTCCGGCGAGCGGGGCCGCGATAATAACCCAACGCCCGGAGACGGGAAAATGAGCGAAATCCCTGCATGGAAGGCTTGATCGACGACGAAGCGGCGCTCGGCGGGCTGTGCGAGCTGCTCGAGCGCGCGAAGCTCGTCGCGATCGACACGGAGTTCGTTCGCGAGCGCACGTACTACCCGCAGCTCTGTCTCGTGCAGGTCGCGACAGACGACTGCGTCGCCTGCGTCGACTGCCTCGCGGATCTCGACCTGGGCCCGTTCTTCGCGTGCCTCGCGCGCCGCGACCTGACTTGGGTCCTGCACAGCGGCCGGCAGGATCTCGAGGTCGTGCACCGGCACGCGGGCGTGCTTCCGGCGACGCTCGTCGACACGCAGATCGCCGCCGCGCTGACCGGGCGGGCGGCGCAGATCGGGCTGCGCGAGATCCTGGCGGCCGTGCTCGGCGTCGATATCGGTAAGGACCACACGCGCGCGGACTGGAGCGCGCGGCCGCTGCCAGAGGGGCCGTTGCGCTACGCGCTCGACGACGTGCGCCACCTGCTCGAGCTGTGGCGCAGCCTCGAGCGCGACATCGAGCGGCTCGGCCGGCGCGATTGGCTCGCTGAGGACTGCGCGAGGCTCGTCGAGTCCGCCGGACAGGAGGACCTTCTGCCGGTCTGGCTCAGGATCAAGGGCGTGCAGGGCCTGCCGCCCGACGAGCAAACGGCGGCGTACGCGCTCGTGCTCTGGCGCGAGACGACGGCGCGCGCGCTCGACCGCCCCCGCCGCTGGATCATGAGCGACGAGCTGCTCGCGCGGATCGCGGCCGTCCGGCCGACGTCGGTCTCGGCGCTGCGCCGGATACCGGAGATGCCGCAGCGGCTCGCGCAGCGCTTCGGCGACGAGATCGTCGCCGCAGTCGGCGCCCGGGGATCGAGCGAGCATCTCGCGGCGCTCGAGCGGGCCGGCAACGGCGAGCGCCCGGACCGGGACGCGCTCAAGGCGCTGCAGGCCAAGGTCAAGGCGCGCGCCGACGTGCTCGGCATCGAGGCCGAGGTGCTCGCGTCGCGCCGCGACCTCGCCGCGTGGCTGCGCGGCGCGCCGCCGCCGCACCTGCGCTCCGGCTGGCGGGCCGCCGAGCTCGCCGCGCTATGAAATGGGAGTCAGGAAATTGGGGTCAGAGCCCTTTTTCAGGAAATTGGGGTCAGAGCCCTTTTTCGACCACCGCAATGTCGTCCGCCAATCTCGTCAGAGCCCATTATGTTCTTCTAGGGTCAGAGCCCGTTTCTCGCACCGGAATAGGTGCATTGGGGGTCAGCGCCCCTTTTTGGGGCTGCTGGGGTCAGAGCCCATTTCCGCGGCAAGTTGAATTGAGTCAGAGCCCTGTTTCATGGAAGGACTTTGGGGGGTCAGAGCCTCTGAGCCCTCTGTCCCAGAAAGAGAGGTCAAAGGAATTTGGGGCGTCAGAGCCCTTCATCCGGGAAAGTGAAATTCGAGTCAGAGTCCTTTCCTTTCCTGAAACAGACTGTTTCTTTCCAGAAACATGGCGTGGCCCGAATTCGGGCCGATTCATCCCCCCATTTCGCACTCGGCAAAAAGGGCTCTGACCCCAATCTCTCGTGCTGACCCCAATCTCTCGTGAAAAAGGTGTCTGACACGATTTTCGGTCGGGCTCTGACCCAATTTAACTTGCCGCGGAAATGGGCTCTGACCCCAACAGACCCCGATTCTCGGTCGAAAAAAGGGCTCTGACCCCGATTCTTCTGAAAACGGGCTCTGACCCCGATTTTTAAAGGCCGAGGGCGGCGGTCAGGCGCGCGTAGACCTCGTCCATCGAGCCCTCGGCGTCGACGCGCTTCAGCAGGCCGCGGGTCTCGTAGTACTCGATCAGCGGGGCCGTTTGCTTTCTGTACACGTCGAGGCGGTTCTTGATCGTCTCCTCGTTGTCGTCGTCCCGCTTGAGGAGCTCGCCGCCGGCCTCGAGGCACTCGTCGATCTCTTCCTTCGGCGAGAAGTAGATGTTCAGCAACTTTCCCGTCTTCGAGCACGTGCGCCGGCCGGTCAGGCGCTTCATCAGGATGTCGAAATCGACGTTCATCAGGACGGCCGCGTCGAGCTTGAGGCCGAGCTCGCCGAGCACGCGCTCGAGATCCTCCGCCTGCGAGCGGTTGCGCGGATAGCCGTCGAGCACGAAGCCGCGGCCCGCATCCGGCTTCGCGAGGCGCTCCTTGATCATGCCGAGCACGATCTCGTCCTTGACGAGCTCGCCGGCATCCATCGCGGCCTTCGCGCGCCGGCCGAGCTCCGTGCCGTCCGCGACCGCCTGGCGCAGGAGATCCCCGGTCGAGACTTGCGGCCAGCCATGCTCCGCCTGCAGCCGCTTCGCCTGCGTGCCCTTGCCGGACCCCGGCGCTCCGAGCATCACGATTCGCATTCGATACCTCCCGGGGATGCCTCGATTCGAAGGGCGCGTAAGCTAGCGGCCGCGATGCTCCGCGTCAAACGACGCATCGGCAGCCAGACCCTTTGCTATTCTATCCGCGACATTTTGGAGGACGAAGTGAAGCGGAACGCTTTCTACGCCCAGTCGGGCGGCGTCACGGCGGTCATCAACGCGAGCGCGTGCGGCGTGATCGAGACCGCACGCAAGCATCGCGACGAGATCGGCAAGGTGTACGCGGGCCGCAACGGCATCATCGGGGCGCTCACCGAGGACATGATCGACGTCGGCGCCGAGAGCGCCCGCGCGATCGCCGCCCTGAGGCATACGCCCGGCGGCGCATTCGGCTCGGCCCGCTACAAGCTGAAAGGGCTCGAGGAGAACCGCGCCGAATACGAGCGCCTGATCGAGGTCTTCAAGGCGCACGACATCGGCTACTTCTTCTACAACGGCGGCAACGACTCGATGGACACCGCGCACAAGGTGTCGCTCATCGGCAAGAAGCTCGGCTACCCGATCACGTGCATCGGGATCCCGAAGACGGTCGACAACGACCTGCCGTTCACGGACACGTGCCCGGGCTTCGGCTCCGTCGCGAAGTACGTCGCGGTCTCGACGCTCGAGGCGAGCCTCGACGTCGCGTCGATGGCGAAGACGTCGACGAAGGTCTTCATCCTCGAGGTCATGGGCCGGCACGCCGGCTGGATCGCGGCCGCCGCGGGGCTCGCGGGCAAGGGCGAAGGCGACCCTCCGCACGTGATCGTCTTCCCGGAGATCCCGTTCGACAAGCAGGCGTTCCTCGACCGCGTCGCGGACAGCGTGAAGCGCTACGAGTACTGCGTTGCCGTCGTCTCGGAGGGCGCCCGCTACGAGGACGGGCGCTTCCTCGCGGAGGCCGGAACCCGCGACGCGTTCGGCCACGCGCAGCTCGGCGGGGTCGCATCGACCGTCGCCGCGATGGTCAAGGACGAGCTCGGCCTCAAGTACCACTATGCGATCGCCGACTACCTGCAGCGCTCGGCGCGGCACGTCGCCTCGAAGGTCGACGTCCAGCAGGCGTACGCGGTCGGCAAGGCGGCCGTCGAGCTCGCGCTGTCCGGCGCGAACGCGGTCATGCCGATCATCGAGCGCAAGTCCGACCGTCCGTACCGCTGGTCGATCGGCCACGTGCCGCTCTCGAGGGTCGCGAACCGGGAGAAGAAGCTGCCGCGCCGCTTCATCGGCCGGGACGGCTTCTCGATCACGGACGCGTGCCGGCGCTACCTCGAGCCGCTCGTCCAGGGCGAGGACTATCCGCCGTACCGGAACGGCCTGCCGGATTACGTGACGCTCAAAGGCAAGCCCGTCCCGCGCCGGTTGAGCAGCGAGTTTGTGCTAAAGTAACGGACTTTTCGCGGCCCTAGAGCTGTCCGAAAGATCACTCCGCGGCGGCGGAAGGCTCGAGGCCTTGCGCCGCTTTCGAGCGCGCGAAGCGTTCAGCGCCGCGCTTTGGCGCGGCCGCGGCCGTCCGCCGCGGCACCCGGCGGGTCTTTCTCGGACGCGCGACGGCCCAGCGGAAAAACGAACAACACGGTTTTACCCGCACGCATCCGCGCGTCGGGCCAATGGTTTCAAGAGGCAGTTGAGTCCGGGCTCCAGGGCGCCGTCGGCCCACGATGATCCGGCATTCGGGAGGATGGAATGAATGCACTAGCGCTATGGCTCTCCCTGGGCGCGGCGGTCATCGCCGTGCTCTACGGCCTGTACTCGGCGAGGTGGGTCCTCGCTCAGTCGGCCGGTACGGAGCGGATGCAACAAATTGCGGGCGCGATTCAGGAAGGCGCGAAGGCCTACATGAACCGCCAGTACACGACGATCGGCATCGTCGGTGTCGTGCTCTTCCTCGTGCTCGGCGTCGCGCTCGACTGGGCCACCGCGTTCGGCTTCCTGATCGGCGCCGTGTTCTCGGGCCTCGCCGGCTACATCGGGATGTTCGTGTCGGTGCGCGCGAACGTGCGCACGACGCAGGCCGCGACCCAGGGTGTGAATCCGGCGCTGCGCATTGCATTTCGCGGCGGCGCGATCACGGGCCTCCTCGTCGTCGGCCTCGGCCTCCTCGGCGTCGCCGGCTACTATGCGCTCCTCGCCGCGTTCGGCGTCGAGCAGGCGAACATCCTCCATGCGCTCGTCGGCCTCGCGTTCGGCGGCTCGCTGATCTCGATCTTCGCGCGTCTCGGCGGCGGCATCTTCACGAAGGGCGCGGACGTCGGCGCGGACCTCGTCGGTAAGGTCGAGGCCGGCATTCCCGAGGACGACCCGCGCAACCCGGCCGTGATCGCGGACAACGTCGGCGACAACGTCGGCGACTGCGCCGGCATGGCGGCGGACCTGTTCGAGACGTACGCGGTCACCGTGATCGCAACGATGCTGCTCGGCGGCCTCGCGGCCAACGAGCTCGGCGTGAACGCCGTGCTCTACCCGGTCGCGCTCGGCGGGATCTCGATCATCGCGTCGATCATCGGCACGTTCTTCGTGTCGACGAGCTCGGGCAAGATCATGAGCGCGCTCTACAAGGGCGTGATCGTGTCCGGCGTCCTCGCGGCGATCGCGTTCTATCCGGTCACGTCCACGATGATGGGCGAGAACGCGACGGGGCTTTACCTGTCCGCGCTGATCGGCCTGCTGCTGACGGCCGCGATGGTCGTGATCACCGAGTACTACACGGGCACGAATTTCAGCCCCGTGAAGAAGGTCGCGGCCGCATCCGAGACCGGCCACGCGACGAACATCATCGCGGGCCTCGGCGTATCGATGAAGGCGACCGCGCTGCCCGTGATTGCCGTGTCGCTGTCGATCTGGGCCGCCTACGAGCTCGCGGACCTCTACGGCATCGCGATCGCCGCGACGACGATGCTGTCGATGACCGGCATGATCGTCGCGCTCGACGCGTTCGGTCCGATCACGGACAACGCGGGCGGCATCGCCGAGATGTCGGAGCTCCCGGGCGAGGTCCGCAACGTCACGGACGCGCTCGATGCCGTCGGCAACACGACGAAGGCCGTGACGAAGGGCTACGCGATCGGCTCGGCCGGCCTCGCCGCGCTCGTGCTGTTCGCCGACTACCGCTTCAGGCTCGACGAGGCCGGGCTCACGGACGTCGTGTTCGAGCTGCAGGATCACCGCGTGATCATCGGCCTCCTGATCGGCGGCCTCGTGCCGTATCTCTTCGGCGCGCTCGCGATGGAGGCCGTCGGCCGTGCGGCGGGCTCCGTCGTGAACGAGGTGCGGCGTCAGTTCCGCGAGATCGCGGGCATCATGGAAGGCAAGACGAAGCCCGACTACTCGCGCGCGGTCGACATGCTGACGAAGGCCGCGATCAGGGAGATGATCGTGCCGTCGCTGCTGCCGCTGCTCGTGCCGATCATCGTCGGCGTGCTCCTCGGTCCCGAGGCGCTGGGCGGCCTCCTGCTCGGCACGATCGTGACCGGTCTCTTCGTCGCGATCTCGATGACGACCGGCGGCGGCGCGTGGGACAACGCGAAGAAATACATCGAGGACGGCAACTTCGGCGGCAAGGGCTCCGAGGCCCACAAGGCCGCCGTGACGGGCGACACCGTCGGCGACCCGTACAAGGACACGGCGGGCCCGGCGATCAACCCGCTGATCAAGATCATCAACATCGTCGCGCTGCTCGTCGTGCCGCTGCTCGCAGGCTGACAGGACGACTCGTGCCGGCCGCCGTCCCGGAGCTCCGGGGCGGCGGCCTTCTTTTTTTGCGCCTTTGCGTCGGGCGCGTGCCCGCGGCCGCTGCGCCGCGCGCGCCGACGAGGCACACTCGGCGGAACGCACGTTGCGAGGGCACATCGTTCCGGGCAAGACATGGATCGAAAATCCGACAGGAGCTCGCGCTGCATGCCGGTGCCGGCGGTGCTCGCGGTCGTCGTGCGGAACGGCCGCGTGCTGCTCGTCCGGCGCGCGAAAAGCCCGGACAGGGGCCTCTGGGGGTTCCCGGGCGGACGCATCGAGCCCGGCGAGACGTGGGCCGCCGCGGCGATGCGCGAGCTGCGCGAAGAGACGGGCGTCCGCGCCGAAGCCGGCGACGTCCTGACGGCGATCGACGTGATCGATCGGGCCGACGACGGCACGCTGCGCCACCACTTCGTGCTCGTCGCGGTCGCCTGCCGCTGGCAGGCGGGCGAGGGTCACGCGGCGGACGACGCGCTCGAGGCGCGCTGGTTCACGCTCGACGAGGTCCGCGCGCTCGGCCCGGGCGCGAGCGATCAGGTCGAGTCGCTCGCCCGGCTCGCGATGTCCCGATTCTGAAGCGTGCACGCGTCGTTGCACGGCGGCGGCCGTTTACGGTAAAGAGTCCTGCGGCAGCGTCGAGGCTTCCGCCTCGATCGACATAAGACGAGAAAGAAGGACTGCCGCCGGGGGAACCGGGGACCCGAGCGAAAGGGGGGCGAGTGGAACGATCGAAGCGGGCGGGGCCGATCGGCTCGCCGATTCTCGTTGCGGCCGCGTGGCTCCTACTCGCCGCCGTGAACGCGGCCGCCCAGCAGGGGGAGCCGCTCTACGACTTCGCGCCGCCCGCGGCCTGGGTCGACGTCGCGCCGATGGACTACCGGGCGCCCGAGCGGAGCGGCAGCGTCGAGTCCGGCCGCATCCTGCTGCTCGATCGTCAGGTCGACGTCGCGGCCGACGGCGACGAGTACTATCAGCACTTCGCGGTCGAGGTCGCGAACGCCGCCGACGTCGACGAGTACTCGCAGATCAACGTCGACGTCGACCCGACCTACCAAACGCTCGCGATCCACTGGATGCGCGTCATCCGCGAAGGCTCGGTCATCGACCAGCGTCCGCTCGCGCGCATCACGGCGCTGCCACAGGAAACGGAGCTCGCGAGCCGCATCTACAACGGCAACTACAATGTCAACGTGCTGCTCGCCGACGTGCGCGTCGGCGACATCGTCGACTTCGCGTATACCGTGCGCTCGAAAGAGCAGCTCTTCCCGGGCCATTTCGCGACACGGCTCGACACGGCCTGGAGCACGCGCGTCGTGCGGCAGCGCATCCGCGTGACCGCACCCGCGTCCCGCAAGCTCCGCTTCAGGCTCACGGACGGCGCGCCCGTGCCGGAGCCTCGCGTCGTCGGCGACCGCCTGGAGCTCGTGATGGAGTGGACGGACGTCGCGCCGGTCGCCGTCGAGCCGAGCCTGCCGATCTGGTACTACCCGTGGCCGTCGCTCGAGATCAGCGATCTCGAAAGCTGGCGGGCCGCCTCCGACCTCGTGGCGCCGCTTTTCGCGCCGCGCCCTGCCGCGAGCACGCGAGTCGGCGCGATCGTCGACGAGATCCGCGCACGCGGCGGCTCCGCGCGCGAGCAGGCGTTGCATGCGCTTCAGTACGTGCAGGAAGAGATCCGCTACACGAGCATCGCGATCGGCCGCGGCTCGCACGAGCCGGCCGACCCCGATCTCGTGCTCGAGCGGCGCTTCGGCGACTGCAAGGACAAGTCGCTGTTGCTCGCGACGATCCTCGTCGGCCTCGGGATCGACGCGCGCCCGGCCCTCGTGCACAGCTGGCGCGGCCGCACGCTGGCCGAAGCGCTGCCGACCCCTTACGCGTTCGACCACGCCATCGTGCGTGCCGAGATCGACGGCGAAACCTACTGGCTCGATGCGACGGCGCCGACGCGCTACTCGCCGCTCGCCGTGGACGATCCGGCGGACTACGAGCTCGCGCTCGTCGCGGGCGGCGCAGACCTCGAACCGATCCCGAAGCCGGCTCCGCATACGCGCAGCCGCACGGTCGAGATGACGTTCGATCTTCGCAACGGGGTCGATGCGACCGCGACGCTCGAGATGCGCACGCGATATCGGGGCACGCTGGCCGACGCGATGCGTCCGCTGATCGCGAGGAGCACGCCGGAGCAGCGCGAGGCCGACTACGCGAGCTATATCGCACGCTACTATCCCGGCGCTCAGTCGCTTGCGCCGCCAGAGATCGTGGACGACAAGAGCGCGAACGAGCTCGAGATCCGCGAGCGTTATCGCCTCGATCGGCTGTTCAGCCGCGACGAGACGGGCGTCCCGTCGTTCTATCTGCACGCCGACGAGCTCTACGCGTATGCGAATGCAACGACGAGCGGCTTGCGGCGGATGCCGCTCGGGCTCGAGTACCCGGTGCAGATCCGCCAACGGCTCGTCGTGCATCTTCCGGAAGAGTGGTACGTCGAGCCCGACGTGCTCGTCATCGAGAACCCCGCGTTCCGCTATCGCAGCGAGGCGCGTTACGCCGATCGAACGCTCGAGGTCACCTACGACTATCAGGCGCTCGACGATCACGTGCCGCTCGACGCGCTCGCGCAATACGAGGCGGACCGCAGCCGCTTCTACGACGATCTCGGCTACGTGCTGACGTACGACGACGGCTCGGTCGGGAGCGGACGCTTTGCCGTCGCACCCCTCCCGCTTGCGGTCCTGCTGCTCGCGCTCGGCGCGGGCGTATGGGGTGCGCTGCGGCTCTATCGCTACGATCCCACGCCGCCGCCCGCGATGACGGGCGACCCCTGCGGGATCCGCGGCTGGCTCCTGCTTCCGGCGCTCGGCTGCATCGTGAGCCCGCCGCTCTTCGGGTTCGTCGTCGTCGCGTACGTGACGTTCGTCGATGCCGGCGTCTGGTACGACGTGCCGAACGTCGTGAACGACGCGTACCGGTCGTGGGCGCAGGTCGCGCTGCTCGTCCTCATATCGGGCGGCGTGCTCGTGTTCATTGCGAGCATCGTCGTCGCCGTGTTGTTCTTCCGGAAGCGCTCGTCGGCACCGGCGGCCTATATCGGGCTGCTCTGGGCCGGCGATGCGTTCATGATCGGCATGCTCTGGTGGAACGTCTCCGCAGGGCTCGACACCGAGACGACGACCGCGGCCGCGATAGGCGAGACGATCCGGGAGCTGATTTTCACGACGCTGTGGACGCTCTACATGCTGATGTCGCGCCGCGTCAGAGGCACGTTCCAGCGGCGCCTGCGTCCGCAGGCCGAGATCGAGGCCGGGATGATTCCCGCTCAGTGAATCGGCCGCGGCCGCTCGACCACGTAGCCCTGCACGAAGTCGACGCCGAGGTTCCGTGCGGCCTCGAACGACGCCTGATCCTCGACCTGCTCGGCGATGACGCGGAAGTCGAGCGTGCGTGCGAGCTTGATCATCGCGGCGAGCATCTCCCGGTTCACGCTGTCGTCGGCGAGGTTGCGGGTATAGAGGCCGTCGATCTTGATGTAGTCGAGCGACAGCTGCTTCAGGTTCGAGAACGAGCCGATGCCGCTGCCGAAATTGTCGAGCGCGAAGCGGCAGCCGATGCCGTGCAGCACGGCGATGAAGCGGCGCGCGTAGTCGAAATTCTGGACGACGGCCGATTCGCGGATCTCGAAGCAGACTCTGGCGGGCTCGAGACCGGTGTGATCGAGCACGTCGACGACGAACTCGAGGAAGTCGTCGTCGCCGAGCGTCTGCCCCGAGAGATTGATGTTGCACGTGCGGTCGTCCGGCAGGCTCAGCGCGCCGCCGGCCATCGCGGTCAGCGCGGACTGCACGACCCATCGATCGATGTGCGACATCAGGTGGTAGCGCTCCGCGGCGCCGAGGAACTGCGCGGGCAGGATCCGCTTGCCGGACTCGTCACGCATCCTGAGCAGCACCTCCGCCGCGGGGCCGTTCGGCGCGCGGCCGCCGACGGCGATGATCGGCTGCACGTGCAGCTCGAACCGGTTCTCGCCCAGCGCGCGCTGCAGGCGCTGCAGCCACTGGATCTCGCCGCGCTCGCGCGCTAGGACCTCGTCGCGTGCCGAGTAGACGTGCACGCAGCCCCGCCCCTGCTGCTTCGCGACGTAGCACGCCGAGTCGGCCGCGCCGAGCAGCGCCTCGGCCGACGTGCTCTCGTGCCCTACCTCGACCATCCCGATGCTGACGCCGATGTCGAAGACCTGGTCCTGCCACGCGAAGCGATATGCCGCGATGGATTCGCAGATGTCGTCGCCGATCTGCCGTGCCTTGTCGAGCGGACAGCCGACGAGCAGCATCGCGAACTCGTCGCCGCCGACGCGAGCCACCGTGTCCGAGTCGCGGACCTTCTGCTTGAGCAGCGCAGCGACCTCGCGCAGCAGGTTATCGCCCGCGATGTGGCCGCACGTATCGTTCACGATCTTGAAGCGATCGAGGTCGAGGTACGCGACGACGTGACCGACCGAGTCGGCGCGCGCCGACTTCAGCGCCGCCTCGAGCCGGCGCTCGAACTCGGCGCGGTTCACGAGCCCCGTCAGCGCGTCATGCGTCGCCTGGTACGACATCTCCCGGGCGATGCCCCTGATCTCGCTGACGTCGTGAAAGATCACGACGCATCCCGATATCTCACGGTCCGGCCCACGAATGGGCGACGCCGTGAGCTCGGTCGAGAACTCCCGGTCCGAAACCTTGCTCATCAGCAGCGCGCGCCGCCCGAGGTTCACGCGTCGCCGCTCGGCGAGACATTGCTGGACGGGATCGCCGAGGGACGCGCGGTCCACCTCGTCGACGAGCGCAATGAGGTCGCCGAGCCGTTTCCCGACCGCGAAGCTGCGCGTCGTGCCGATCAGCTGCTCGGCCGCCTCGTTCATGTAGTCGATTGCGCCTTCGGTGCCCGTCGTGATGACGCCCTCGCCGATCGACTCGAGCGTTATGCGCGCCTGCAGCTTGCTGCGGCCGAGCGATGCCTCGATGGTCTTGCGCGGGCTGATGTCGCGCGCGACCGTCAGGAGCGCCGGGCGGCCCTGCCAGATCGCTCGGCGGCTGTGCAGCTCGGCCCAAAGCCCCGGCTCCTCGCCGCTGATCAGCTGAACCTCGATCGGCGCCTCGGGCTCTTCGCCGGCGAGCAGCGCGTCGGTCCGCTTGCGCACCGTTTCGCGATACGCGGGCCGGAGCAGGTCGGTCATCGGCTTGCCGAGCAGCGCGCTCGGCTCGACGCCGAAGAGCTCTCCGGCGGGACCGTTCGCGTAAAGAATCGTGTCCGTGTGGACGAGCATGATCTCGGGCAGTGTGGCGGCGAGCGCGTCGAACAGCGCGCGCTCCGTCGGCACGCTCGCGCGGCGCTCCTGCTCGCGGTCGATCAGACGGTTGACGCTCGCCGCGATGTCGACGAAGTCGCCTTGCCGGCCGTTCAACACGAGCCGGTGCGGGCCGGGAGGACGGCCGAGCAGCGCGTGGATATCGTCCTTCAGCCGGTCGATCTCGGCCTTCAGCGGCCTTCGCGACAGCCAGACCGCGAGCCCGACCGAGAGCAGCAGCGATATCACGCCGGCCGCCCAGCGGAGAACGAGATCGGAACCGAAAAACTCCACGACTACCCTCTACTGCCCGGCGTCCGGCCCACCGCGGCGCACTCGGCATGCGGTCGACCCGGTCCTCGCCGGCCGCCCCGTCCTCGACACTTTCTTGTTGGCGGCGACGGGATGCGGGGCCTTGTTGTTCTTATGACCGCCTCGGCGACGGCGCTTTATCCCTGGGCCTCGAGCCTATGGATCGAGCTGAAGGCAGGGCGGCGCTCCTCGAGCGCGCGAACCTAAGATACCGCACGCCCCCGGCCGGATCGTGCAGATTTGACTATAATTCTTGAGACTCCGGCTTGTGGGCGTTCGTTACACTCGGCTAACCTACCGGCCCCCGCCGCAACCGCGGTCTACTCCGGCTTTCACATTGTCTTGCCTATGAGCGCACAGATGAACATCGAGATGGCCCGGCGGCAGATGCTCGGTCAGCAGATCCGCGCCTGGGACGTCTTCGACGAACGCGTCCTCGCAACGATCGAAGAGACGCCGCGCGAGGAGTTCGTGCCGCCCGCGTACCGCGAGCTCGCGTTCGCGGACATGGAGATCCCGCTCGGCCACGGGCAGGTCATGATGGCCCCGAAGATCGAGGGCCGGCTGCTGCAGGCGCTCGCGGTCGAGCCGACCGATCGGGTCCTCGAGGTCGGCACCGGAAGCGGGTATCTCACCGCGTGTCTCGCGCGGCTCGCGGATCGCGTGACGAGCGTCGAGTACTACCCGGATTTCGTCGAGGCGGCACGCAACAAGCTCGCGCGGCTGTCGATCGACGCGGACGTGCAGACGGCCGACGCGATGACGCTCACTTACACGGGCGAATTCGACGCGATCGCCGTCACGGGCTCGGTCCCCGAGCTCGACGAGCATTTCATCCGCATGCTGCGTCCCGGCGGCCGGCTCTTCATCGTGGTCGGCCGCGCGCCCGTAATGGAAACCCGCCTGGTTCGTATGCACGATAACGGACGCTGGAGCGAGGAAAGCCTGTTCGAGACGGTCGTCACGCCCCTGATCAACGCCGAGCGGCCGGAGCCGTTCGTCCTCTGACGGCGGCCGTCGCGATGCCCGAAGTGCCGGAATTGACGCCTGTCGAGTTCGACCGGCGCTGGCCCGAGGGAGAGCGCGAGGGCGCCGTCGTGCTGCTCGACGTACGGGAGCCCGAGGAGCTCGAGCGGGCGGCGATCCCCGGAGCCCGCCACATTCCGATGCGGCAAGTGCCGGAGCGCCTCGACGAGCTTCCGAAGGACAAACCGATCGTGGTGTTTTGTCACGCCGGCGGCCGCAGCCGGCGCGTCGCCCAGTTTCTCGCGGCGAACGGCTTCGAGCAGGTGTTCAACCTCGACGGCGGCATAGACGCGTGGTCGCGCACCGTAGACGAGCGCGTCGGCCGGTATTGATCGCGGCATCCCTCGATGCCGCCCTACAACACGAGAACAGGAATCGGATCATGAAGCCGAATACCATTCGACTGCTTTGCGCGAGCGGATTGCTGACGCTCCTCGCCCATTCGGCCGCCGCCCAGGAAGGCCTGATGGACATCTACCAGAGGGCGCTGCAGAACGACCCGGCGATTCGCGAGGCCGAGGCCCGTTTCCTCGCGAGCTCGGAAGCCCGGCCGCAGGCGCGAGCGCAGCTCCTGCCGAGCCTGTCGTTCGGCATGTCGACGAGCGGCTCCTTTAGTGAAGACCCTAATCCGCCGACGAACCCGATCACCGGTGAAAACGAGCCGGGTTACGGCGGCACGGAGGCCGATAGCGACAGCACCGGCTGGCAAATCAACGTGAATCAGACGGTATTCGACTGGAGCCAAATCCTGTCGCTGAAGCAGGCCGACAAGCGCGTCGCGCAGGCGCAGGCCGACTACGAAGCGCAGCGGCAGCAGCTCCTGATCCGCGTCGCCGAGGCGTACTTCGCCGTCCTCTCGGCCGAGGACTCGCTCGAGGCCCAGCAGGTCGCGCGCCAGGCGTTCGAGCGCCAGCTCGAGCAGGCGCAGCGGCGCTTCGAGGTCGGCCTGATCGCGATCACCGACGTGCAGGAGACGCAGGCAGGCTTCGACAGCGCGGTCGCGCAGGAGATCGAGGCGCAGCGGGTGCTCGCGACGGAGCAGGAGCGCCTGCGCGAGATCATCGGCGAATACGTGACCGAGCTCGCGTCGCCCGACGAGGAGATCCCGCTCGTTTCGCCGGATCCGAGGAATCCCGACGAATGGGTGCAGGTCGCGTTGCGGCAGAACCTCGCGCTGATCTCGGCCCGGCTCGCGGCAGACATCGCGCAGGACGACATCTCGATTCAGCGCGCGAGCCGGCTGCCGACCCTGTCGTTCTCGTCGGGCTACCGCTCGAACAGGACCGAGCGTGAGCAGATCACCGAGCGCCTCATAGGCGATCTGCGCCGAAGGTCGCTCAGCGAGTCCGAGGGCTACAACTGGCAGCTGCAATTGCAGGTGCCGCTCTTCACGGGCGGGCTCAACTCGTCGCGTATCCAGCAGTCCGTCTATCTGCATCGCGCCCAGGTGCAGGCAGCGGAACGCGTCGCCCGGGAAACCGAGCGGGCGACGCGCGACGCGTTCCTCGGCGTCGAATCGTCGATCTCGCGCGTGCGGGCGCTTCGCCAGGCCGTCGAGTCGGCGCAGACGGCGCTCCGCGCGACGGAGGCAGGCTACGAGGTCGGCACCCGCACGTCGGTCGAGGTGCAGCAGTCGCTCGAGCAGCTCACGCGTGCGCAGACGGACTATGCCCGTGCGCGCTACGAATACATCCTGAACACGTTGCGTCTGAAGCAGGCCGCCGGAACGCTCACGGTCGAGGACATCGAGCAGATCGACGGCTGGCTCGAGCGCGAGTCCGAAAGCTGACGCAGGAAATCAGCCCGACGAGCGCAGGATCGCGTCGATCAACGCGCTCGTCGAGCGGCCGGGCTTCAGGCTCACGACGCGCACGTCGCCGCCGTTGCGCTTGACGGCATCGCCGCCCGCGATCTCTTCCGGGCGATAGTCGCCGCCCTTCACGAGCACGTCCGGCAGCAGCCGCTCGATCAGCGCCGCGGGCGTGTCCTCGCTGAACGGCACGACCCAGTCGACGGCCGCGAGACCGGCGAGCACCGCCATTCTGTCCTCGAGCGGCGTGATCGGCCGGGACGGTCCCTTGAGCCGGCGCACCGAATCGTCGTCGTTGACGGCGACGATCAGCCGGTTGCCGAGCGACTTCGCCTCCTCGAGGTAGGCGACGTGACCGGCGTGCAGGATGTCGAAGCACCCGTTCGTCATCACGACGCGCTCACCTCGCCGTTTCGACTCCGCGACGAGCTCGACGAGCTCGTCCTGCGTGACGAGCCCGCGTCCTCCGGCGCCGCGGCGATGCAGCGCGAACCTGAGCTCCGCCCGAGTGACGGTTGCGACGCCGATCTTGCCGACGACGAGCCCCGCGCCGAGGTTCGAGAGTTCGGCCGCCTCCTCGAGCGGCAGCCCGGCCGCAAGCGCGGCGGCCATCAGCGCGATGACCGTATCGCCGGCGCCCGTCACGTCGAACACCTCGCGCGCCTCTGCCTCGAGCCGCGACGGCCCGCGGTCGCGCGGGAACAGCGCCATGCCCCGCTCGCCGCGGGTGACGAGCAGCGCGTCGAGATCGAGCTCGGCACGGAGCGCCGCGCCCTTCGCGAGAAACTCGTCCTCGTCCCGCCAGCCGCCCGCGACCGCGCGGAATTCGCTCTGGTTCGGTGTGAGCAGCGTCGCGCCGCGGTAGCGGGAGAAGTCGTCGCCCTTGGGGTCGATCAGGACCTTTTTGCCGCGGCGACGGCAGCGATCGATCAGGCTCGCGACGCCGTCGAGCGTCCCCTTTGCGTAGTCGGACAGCACGACGACGTCGGCGTCGCCGAGCGCCTCGTCGAACACGGGCAGCAGCTCGGCCGCAGCGGGCGCGAGGGACTGCTCGGAGTCGAGCCGGATCAGCTGCTGGTTGCGCGCGAGCACGCGCAGCTTGTGGATCGTCGAGACCGCGCTCGAGTAGACGAACCGGCAGCTCACGCCGCGCGGCTCGAGCAGCGAGGCCAGGCGCCGGCCCCGCTCGTCGTCGCCGACGACGGCCGCGAGCACGGGCTGCGCACCGAGCGCCGCGAGGTTCAGCGCGACGTTCGCGGCGCCGCCGGGCCGCTGGTCGGTCGCGATCGTCTTCACGACCGGCACCGGGGCTTCCGGCGAGATGCGTCCGGTATCGCCGAACCAATACTCGTCGAGCATCGCGTCCCCGGCGACCAGGACGCGAAGCGTTGCGAAATCCGGTACGTGGATCGTCAATCGTCGAGCTCGCGCTATGTGGGCGAGCTCATTCTACCGAAGGTTCGAACAGCGAATCGAAGTCGAACTCGAGGTCCTCGGGCGTGACCTTCGGGGCCGTGTATGCCCGCATGTAGGCGCTATGGCAAGCGTCGCACGCTCCGCGCAGCGACTGGGCGGCGGCGGGCAGGTCCGCGTCGGCCGTCGTGTCGGCCATCTTGACCGCAGCGGCCTTGGCCGCGCCGGCGAACGCGTAGAACGCCTCGAAATCCTCCCAGACGGCGGGCAGCGCCAGGGTGGCCGGATTCTCCGCCTCCGGATCGTAGCGGTTCGTCGACGGCGGGAAGAGATGCGGCACCGCGCCGAGCATCGCCGCGATGGCACGGGCGGCGTTGCGGAGCTGCTCCGGGTCCGCCGTCTCTCCGGCCGCATGCGAATCGATCGGCCGCATCTGCTCCTCGAGCTCGATCATGAGACCGCGGCGCGCGGCGATCACGTCGTCGGGATGCGTCGCGCCGGTCCAGCCCGGCCCATCGGCCGCCGCGCCGGTCTGCGCGCTCGCGACGGCTGCGGACAGCAGGACGGCCGCCGCCGGAATCAAACGAAACATCGACTGAGCGCAGCGCATCGACGCCATCGCGGCACTCCTTCGTAAGGATTCGTCTATATGCTCTTCCTCTCGGCGCGCCGATTCAACTCACGCTTCATCGCGGGTTTCCGCGCTTGACGGGAGTCCACGAGATCTCGGCCGGAAGAAGAGCCCGCTCCCGGCAGCCGACGACAAGACACGGGAAGAGGCTCATCAACGTGCACTTTGCCCGGTCCAGCCGATGTAAGGACCGAGATTCCTGTTATCGGGGCTCACGAACGGTGCGCAGTCCGGCCCGAGCACGCCCGAGCGACAGACGGTCAGATCCGTGCCGCCTTCGCTCTGCACGATCGCGAACACGTCGTCGGAGACCGCATGCCTCTCGAGGACGACGGGCTCGGTCACCGCCACGGGCGTGATGTGCAAGGTGCCTCCAATGAACGTCAGGTCATAGTTCGCGTTCGCCGCAAGGCTCCCCTGTCGGATCGCATACTCTCCGACACCTTCGCCGGGATCGCGGATCAGATCGCCGGAAAAGACGGTGTCGATCGTATCGAACGACGCGAGGCTGCCGCCGGTGATCGACCACGTCAGCCGCGGATCGGCCTGCCCGAGCGCACGAGACTGGTCGTCGGCCGTGATCGTGATGGTGCGTGGCGTGATCGTCAGATCCGCTCCGGTATAGACGATCTCGTAGTTGCCGCCTGCCGAGAGGCTCCCGACGGTGATCGCGTAGTCACCCACGTTTTCACCTTCGACTCGCGAGAGGCTTCCGGTCAGCAGCGAGTCGTCTTCGCCGAGCACGAAGCCGCCGACCTCGTACGCGAAATCCGGATCGCTCTCGCCATAAACCTTGTGCGCGGCGCGCGCGATCACCGACAGCGGCGCGGGCGTGATGTCGGCCGTCGCGGCGAACACGGACGAATCGAGCACGTAGTTGCCCGCGTCCGCACCGGTCAGCGTGTACGTGCCCGTTACCGTCTTGTCGCGGCCGACATTCTTGTCTTGATACGCGGCCGCGAGACGCACCCCGATGTCGTCGCCGGCGACGATGTCCGACAGCACGCCGTGCGACGTCACCTCGATATCGGTCGTGCCGTCGTAGACCCGGCTCGCCTCGACGGTTCCGGCGGCTCCGAGCGAGATCGAGCGCGGATCGACGGTCAGCGTGCCGTTGATGACAGAGCCGAGATCGTATCCGTTCAGGGTGAGCCCGGACGTGTCTGCCGTGATCGCGTAGCCGCCGGCGATCACGTCGGCATTCGCGGCGGCGCCAGACGAGTGGAGCGTCATCGTTCCACCGAAAATGCTGGCGGCGGTGTCGGCCTCATACGCACCCTCCACGCCCTCGCGTGCACCGGAAAGCGTGAAGTCCGTGCCCTCGACGGAGCCGAGCACGAGCTCGTCGCCATAGGTCTTCGTGCGGTCCGACAGCACGATGTCCACCGTCGGCCGGTACGCGAACACGTACCGATTACCGGGCGCCGCGACCGGATCGAGTGCCGCCGTCCCCCACACCGCGGTGTTCGCGCTGTCGAGGCCGGCATACACATGGCCCGCATCCGGATCG
>DASVCR010000026.1:0-7762 GCA_036381515.1 Gammaproteobacteria bacterium
CGTCGCCGCGGATCGCCGCCAGCGCTACCTTTGCCTTAAACTCCGGGGAAAAGTTTCTTCTTTTAGCCATTGTTCGTAAGGGTTCCTGATCAAGGCAGATCCCACCTTACAACACTGTCCGAAAATCGGGGGCCACTTCTCGTTCTGGTTCGGCTCGCCGGGCTCGATGTACTCGATCAGCATGCCTCGCTCCTTCGCCCAGTCCACGAAGACCCCTGACAGCAGCTCCGGGCCGTTGTCGACACGCAGCACGTCAGGCAGGCCACGCCAGGCCTCAAGCTGCTCGAACACACGGATTAAGCGCGCCCCGGTAATCGACGTGTCGATCTCGATCGCCAAGCCCTCGCGGTTGTGGTCATCGATGACGTTGAACGTCCGAAAGCGTCGGCCGTGATAAAGCGCATCGCTCATGAAGTCCGCTGACCAGACGACGTTCGGCCTATCCGGGACCCATAGCGGCCGGGGCTGTCGAATGGGGAGACGGCGCTTCGCACGGCGGCGATGATTGAGCTTGAGCTCGCAGTACACGCGATACGTCCGCTTGTGATTCCACCTCCGGCCCGCCCGCCGCAGCATCTTGTGGTACTTCCAGAAGCCACGGCGCGGGTACCGCTCCGCCAACGACTGCAGCGCCTCGATCAGCTCCCGGTCGCGATCCAGCCAATCGACCGGGGCCGCGTAGTACGAAGACTTCGACAGACCCACCGCTTCGCATGCCCGCCGTACCGGCATGTCATGGGTCTCCACCAGATATCGGGCCGCCTCACGGCGCTCAGACGGCCCTAGAGCTTTTTCTGGATGAGGTCCTTCAGCGCGTAGTTCTCATGCGCGAGCTCCGCGTACATCCGCTTGTACTGGCTGAGCTCGCTCTCCAGCTCCTTCAGGCGTTTCAGCTGCGACGCATCAAGCCCCCCGTACTTCGCCTTCCAGTTGTAGTAGGTCGCAGAGCTAATCCCGTACTTGCGCCAGATTTCCTTCACCGGCACGCCGGCATCGGCTTCCCTCAGAATCGAGACGATCTGCGTCTCCGTGAATCGCGACTTCTTCATCAGAACCTCCTGGTCGTAGTCTGCCAGAAAGTTCTACTTTCCAAGTGTCCGGAAGAAGGGGAAGCTTACGACAGCAGTGGGTCAGAGCCCTTTTTCACGAGGGAAAGCTGACTTCGCGAGGGAAAGCTGATTTCGTGAGGGAAAGCTGACTTCATGAGGGAAAGCTGACTTCACGCGGGAAGCTGACTTTACGAGAGAAAGCTGACACTTTTCACGAGCGAGAATGGGGTCAGAGCCCTCTGTCTTGATGTGAAAAAGGGGGCGCGCTGGTCCGAGTCTCTGTCGAAAAGACTGTGACCGAGAAAGCGACGGCAGAGACCTGTTTAAAACGGGCTCAGCTCTGATCAAAAACGGCTCTGATCCCTGCAAAACGGGCTCTGACCCCGATTTTCGCTGACCCGATTTTCGAAACAGGCTCCCATCAAAACGGGCTCTGCCCCTGACTTTCGCTGACACCTTCAAAACGGGCTCTGACCCGGTTTTGCGCCGACCCCAATTTGCGCCGACCCCGATTTGCGCCGATTTTCGAAGCTTGGTCAAAGAAAAGGGCTCTGACCCCGATTTCGCTTCAGGCGTCGCGGACGGAGACGGCGCGAACGGGGCCTCTGGCCGCCCGCAGCGCCGTGCCGCCGCGGCTCCGCCACAGCTCGCCGATTGCGTCGACCAGCGCATCGAACTGCACGGGCTTCACGAAGTAGCGGTCGAACCCGACCGCGGCCGCGCGCTCGCGGTCCTCGTCGCTCGAGAAGCCGCTCAGCGCGAGGAGCGGCACGCGGGCGAGCCCGAGGTCGCCGCGGATCCGACGCGCGACCTCGAACCCGTCGAGATCGGGCAGACCGATGTCGAGCAGCACGGCGTCCGGCTCGAAACGCTCCGCGGCCGCGATCCCCGCGAGACCCGTGTGCGCGACGTGCACGTCGTGATGCCACTTGTTCGCGAGATAGGTCGACAGCCCGCGCGCGAGATCGACGTTGTCGTCGATGATCAGAAGCTTCAGGCCGACCGCGACCGGCTCCGCGACGCAAGGCGTCTCCACTTCTTGCGGCGCCGGCGCCTCGGCGATCGGAAGCCGAACGGTGAACTCGGCGCCTCGACCCGGGCCGTCGCTCGCGGCGGTGACCCGGCCGCCGTGCATCTCGACGAGGCCGCGGACGAGCGCGAGGCCGATGCCCAGGCCGGTCTGCGTGCGCGATCCGGGCGTATGCGCCTGCGTGAACAGCTCGAAGACGCGCTCGAGCATGTCGGGCGCGATGCCCTCGCCGTCGTCACGGACGCGCACGACGACGGTGGACCCGCCGTCCTCGGTGTCGACCGTCAGCCTGATCGAGCCTCCCTTCGGCGTGTACTTCGCGGCATTCGTCAGCAGGTTGCCGAACACCTGCGTCAACCGGACCGTGTCGCCGTCGACGTACACCGGCTCGTCGGGCAGCACGACGGTGACGGCGTGTCCTTTCTCGTCGATCAGCGCGCGGGCCGCATCGAACGAGTGCTCGATCACCTGCCGCAGGTCGAGCCGCTCGCGCTTCAGCTGAACCCGGCCGTTCGACACGCGGGAGACGTCGAGCAGGTCGTCGATCAGCCTCGTCAGGTGCTTGAGCTGCCGGCGGAGCAGGTCGCTCGCCCACGGCAGCATCCGCTCGAGCAGCTTCGGCTGGCTCAGGAGATCGACGCCGCTCTGCATCGCGGCGAGCGGATTGCGCAGCTCGTGCGCGAGGATCGAGATGAACTCGTCCTTGCGCCGCGCCGCCTCGCGGAGCAGCGACTCCGCGCGCTTGCGCTCCGCGATCTCCGAGACGAGCTGCGTGTTCGCGAGCTCGAGCGTACGGTTCAGCTTCTGCAGCTCGCGCGTGTTCTCGTCGCGCAGCTTCGCGTGCGCGGCCGCGAGCTGGCGGTTCGTCGCGGCGAGGACCTCGTTGAGGCGCGCGAGCTCGCGTCGCTGCTGGAAGAGCTGCACGAGCACCTGCACCTTGCCGCGCAGGATCTCGGGCACGACGGGCACGTAGACGTAGTCCGCCGCGCCCATCTCGTAGCCGCGCAGGCGGTCGAGGTCGGTGAGGTGGACGCCCGTCACGAAAATGATCGGCGTGCTGCCGAATACCGGGTTCTCGCGGATGCGCCTGGCCGTCTCGAAGCCGTCCATTCCCGGCATGCTGACGTCGAGCAGGATCGCGGCGAACTCGCATTCCTCGAGCCGCGCGAGCGCTTCCTCGCCCGAATGCGCGCGCACGAGATTTTGTCCGAGCCGCTCGAGGATGACCTCGTACGTCAGAAGGCGCGCAGGCTTGTCGTCGACCAGCAGGATGTTCGCGAGCTCGGCCACGGCGCCGTCAGCGGTCCAGCCAGACGCGGAGCAGCGACAAAAACTGCTCGCCGTCGACGGGTTTCGCGATGTAGTCCGACGCGCCGGCCTCGAGGCACTTCTCGCGGTCGCCCGCCATCGCCTTCGCGGTCAGCGCGACGATCGGCTGATCGAAGCGAGGGTTCTGACGCATTCGCCTTATCGTTTCGTAGCCATCCATCTCGGGCATCATGATGTCGAGGAGAACGAGGGACAGCGATTCGATGCCGTCGAGGAGCTCGAGCGCTTCGGCGCCGGAGCTTGCGGCCACGACGCGCATCTGATGTCGCTCGAGGAGGGTAGTCAAGGCGAAGATGTTACGCACATCGTCGTCGACCACCAACACTGTTTTGCCTGCCAGCACGTCGTATCCGGGCGACTCGAGCAGGGCGCGCCGGTCCTGCGGCAGCTCGCGCACGTCGCGGTGCAGGAACAGCGCCGTCTCGTCGAGGACCTTGTCGAGCGTGGTCGCCCGCCGCACGATCAGGTCTCGCATCTCGGGGCCGATCGTCAGGAGCTCGTCCGGATCGTAGACGACGAACGGCACCGCGTGCAGGGCACGCTCCTTCGTCACGCGCCGGAGCAGATCCGCCGCGGAAAGGTCGCGGGGCACTGCGTCGAGCAGCACGCAGTCGAACTCGCTGCGCGCGAGCAGCGCGAGCGCGTCGTTGCCGAGCGCCGTCACGCTCGTCTCGACGTCGGCGCCTCCGGCGAGCTCGGCGAGGCGGCCGGCGGACGTCGCGCTGCCCTCGACGACGAGGAGCCGCCGCCGCGGAGAGAGCGCGCCGTCGACGAGCGAGCGCACGCTTTCGCGCAGGTCCGCCGGCTCGATCGGGCGGGCGAGGGAGGCCTTCGCGCCGCGGCGCCGCGCGGTGACCCGGTCCTCGCCGCGGCCGATCCACTGCACCGGCACGTGCCGCAGCTCGGGATCGTGCTTGAGCCGGCTCAGCACGGTCCACCCATGCATATCCGGCAGCGACGCATCGATGCTGATCAGGAGCGGCGCGAACTGTCGCGCGAGGCTCACGACGTCGCCGCCGCGGCCGGTCACGACGGCCTTGAGCCCGGCTTCGTGCGCCGCATCCACCATCGACTGCGCGAGGCGTCCGTCGCTCTGCACGGCGAGCAGCACGCGGTCGCCGGGCACGATGGTCTCGCGATCGTCGTGCATCGCGTTTGCACCGTGCGGCGCGGCGAGCATCGGCCCGCGGCCGACGGCGACGGCCGAGGGACTCGTTTCGGCCGGAGCGGCAGGGCCCGCATACGCCGACGGCAAGTACAGCGTAAACGTGCTGCCTGAACCGGGAACGCTGGCGAGCTTCAGCTCGCCGCCGAGGAGCTGCGCGAGCTCGCGGCTGATCGCGAGGCCGAGCCCGGTGCCGCCGTGCTTGCGCGCCGTGCCGGCGTCGGCCTGCTGAAACGCCTCGAATACGATCTTCTGCTTGTCCGGCGGTATGCCGATCCCCGTGTCGATGACCTCGAACGCGATGACGGCGTCCGCGGCGTCGAGAATCGGATGGCCCGGCGTCCAGCCGTCGGACGCGGGGCGCACTCGCAGCTTGACGCTCCCTTCCACGGTGAACTTGAACGCGTTCGACAGCAGGTTCTTCATGACCTGCAGCAGGCGCTTCGGATCCGTGTGGATCGAGCCGTCGAGCGACGGGTCGAGCTCGGCGCTGAATTGCAGCCCGCTCGACTCGGCCTCGTGCGCGAACGCGCGCTCGAGAGTGGACTTCAGATTCGCGAGCGGGAGCTCCTCGCACTCGACGGTCACCGTGCCGGACTCGATCTTCGACAGATCCAGGATGTCGCTGATTAGGTTCAGCAGGTCCTTGCCGGCTGCACGGATCGTCGCCGCGTACTCGATCTGCCGCTCGCTCAGGTTGCTGTCGGCGTTCTCGACGAGCTGCTGCGACAGCACGAGGATGCTGTTCAGCGGCGTGCGCAGCTCGTGCGACATGTTCGCGAGGAACTCGGACTTGTAGCGCGACGTCAGCGCGAGCTCCGCGGCCTTCTCCTCGAGCGCGCGCCGCGCCTGCTCGATCTCGCGGTTCTTGCGCTCGACCTCGGCGTTCTGCGCGGCGAGGAGACGTGCCTTGCGTGCGAGCTCCTCGTTCGTCTTCTGCAGCTCCCGCTGCTGCGTCTGCTGCTCCGTCGCGAGCTGCTGCGACTGCGCGAGCAGGCGCTCCGTGCGCATCGTGACCTCGATGTTGTTCAGGACGACGCCGACGATGTCTGCGAGCTGCTCGAGGAACGAGATGTGCGAGGCCGAGAACTCGTCGAGCGACGCGAGCTCGATCACGGCCTTGACCTCGCCCTCGAAGAGCACCGGCATCACGACGACGTTGTGCGGCTCCGCATCGATGAGGCCGGACGTGATGCGGATCGCGCGTCCCGGCACGTGGCGCAGGATCATCGGTTTCCGCTCCCGCGCGCACTGGCCGACGAGCCCCTCGTTGAACGCGTACTCGCGTGCCACGTTCGGCCCCATGCCGTCCGCATAGGAGGCGAGCTGGCGCAGCCGCGCGCCGTCCGGCGTGTCGACGAGGACGTAGATGATGCCCTGCTGGGCACGCACGAGCGGCGCGAGCTCCGACAGGAGCATGTTCGCGACCGTCGAGAGGTCGCGCTGGCCCTGCATCATCCGGCTGAACTTCGCGAGGTTCGTCTTCAGCCAGTCCTGCTCCTTGTTGCGCTCGGTCGTGCGGCGCAGGTTGCCGATCATCGCGTTGATGTAGTTCTTGAGATCGGCGACCTCGCCCTTCGCCTCGACCTGGATATAGCGGGTCAGGTCGCCCTTCGTCACGGCCGTCGCGACCTCGGCGATCGCGCGGACCTGGGTCGTCAGGTTCGCGGCGAGCAGGTTCACGTTCGCGGTGAGGTCCTTCCACGTGCCGGCCGCGCCCGGCACGTTCGCCTGGCCGCCGAGCCGGCCCTCGACGCCGACCTCGCGCGCGACCGTCGTGACCTGGTCGGCGAAGATCGCGAGCGTGTCGATCATGCCGTTGATCGTGTTCGCGAGCGCCGCGATCTCGCCCTTCGACTCCACGGTCAGCTTCTGCGTGAGGTCGCCGTTCGCGACCGCCGTCACGACCTTGACGATGCCGCGCACCTGGTTCGTCAGGTTGTCGGCCATGACGTTCACGTTGTCCGTGAGGTCCTTCCACGTGCCGGCGACGCCCGGAACCGTCGCCTGGCCGCCGAGCTTGCCCTCGGTGCCGACCTCACGCGCGACGCGGGTGACCTCGGCCGCGAAGCCGTTCAGCTGATCGACGAGCGTGTTGATCGTGTTTTTGAGCTCGAGGATCTCGCCCTGCACGTCGACGGTGATCTTGCGGGAGAGGTCGCCGCGCGCGATGGCCGTTGCGACCTCGGCGATCTCGCGGACCTGGTTCGTCAGGTTCGCGGCCATCACGTTCACGTTGTCGGTCAGACCCTTCCACGTGCCCGCGACGCCGGGCACGGTCGCCTGGCCGCCGAGCTTGCCCTCGGTGCCGACCTCGCGGGCGACGCGCGTGACCTCCGACGCGAAGCTGTTCAGCTGATCGACCATCGTGTTGATGGTGTTCTTGAGCTCGAGGATCTCGCCCTGCACGTCGACGGTGATCTTGCGCGAGAGGTCGCCGCGCGCGACGGCGGTCGTGACCTCCGCGATGTTGCGGACCTGGGCCGTGAGGTTCCCGGCCATCGAGTTCACGTTGTCGGTCAGGTCCTTCCACGTGCCGGCGACGCCCGGGACCTTCGCCTGGCCGCCGAGCTTGCCCTCGGTGCCGACCTCGCGCGCGACGCGCGTGACCTCGGCCGCGAAGCTGTTCAGCTGGTCGACCATCGTGTTGATGGTGTTCTTGAGCTCGAGCAGCTCACCCTTCACGTCGACGGTGATCTTGCGCGACAGGTCGCCGCGCGCAATGGCCGTTGCGACCTCGGCGATGCCGCGCACCTGGTCGGTCAGGTTCGCGGCCATCACGTTCACGTTGTCGGTCAGGTCCTTCCACGTGCCGCCGACCCCGGGCACCTGCGCCTGGCCACCGAGCTTGCCTTCCGTGCCGACTTCGCGGGCGACGCGCGTCACTTCGGACGCGAAGCCGTTGAGCTGGTCGACCATCGTGTTGACGGTGCCCTTGAGCGCCAGGATCTCGCCCTTGACGTCGACCGTGATCTTGCGCGAGAGGTCGCCCTTCGCCACCGCAGTGGTGACCTCGGCGATGTTGCGCACCTGGCCAGTCAGGTTCGCCGCCATCGAGTTCACGTTGTCGGTGAGGTCCTTCCATACGCCGCCGACGCCCACCACCTGCGCCTGGCCGCCGAGCTTGCCGTCGCTGCCCACTTCGCGCGCCACGCGGGTCACTTCCGCCGCGAAACCGTTCAGCTGGTC
>DASVCR010000027.1:0-115441 GCA_036381515.1 Gammaproteobacteria bacterium
GCTCCGGCCGACTACACCGTCGGACTTCGCGCCGGGGCGCCGTCCTCGAGCAGCTTCTGCAAAGCCGTCCGCTCGACGGGCTTGACGAGATAATGATCGAAGCCTGCCTCTGCGGCGCGCTGCTTGTCCTTGGCCTGCCCCCAGCCGGTCAGCGCGACGAGAACCGGCTGCACGGGGCCGCGTTCGCGGATCCGCTGCGCGACGTCGTAGCCGTTCATGCCCGGCATCCCGATATCGAGAAGCACGATGTCGGGATGGAACGTCGGCATCGCCTCGAGCGCCTTCGGCCCGTCGAGCGCGACGCAGATCTCGTGTCCGAGGAGGGTGACGAGCCGGCCGAGCATGTTCGCGGCATCGACGTTGTCGTCGACGATCAAGACGCGACGGCTCCGAGCCGCGTCACCCACGGCCAGCGAGCGCTCGGCGCCCGCGGCGCTCGTCGTGCTCGCCTCCGCCTCCGCCTCGCCGCACGGAGCCGCTTCGCGCAACGCTCGGGGCACGGTCGGAACCCTGATCGTGAACGAGCTTCCTCTGCCGAGCCCCCCACTGTGAGCCTCGACGGTGCCGCCGTGCATCTCGACGAGCGATTTCACCAACGTCAGGCCGAGCCCGAGCCCTTTGGTGCTGCGCTCGAGGTAGCCGTCCACGCGCTCGAACATCTCGAAGACGCGCTTGAGATTCTCGGCCGGAATACCGATGCCGTCGTCGCTCACGGTGATCGCGATATCCGCTCCGCTCGCGTCGGCGCCGAGCCGCACGTGACCGCCCGAAGGAGTGTACTTCGCGGCGTTGCTCAACAGGTTGGCCAGCACCTGCGCCAGGCGGACGGGGTCGGCGTCGAGCTCGATCGTCTCCTCCGGAAGATCGATGGTCAGCTCGTGCCCGGCCTCGTCGAAAAGCGCGCGCGTCTGCTCGAGCGCGCTCTCGACGATTGCGGCGAGCTGGACGCGGCACTTGCGCAGCTCGAGCCGGCCTTGAGTGATGCGCGAGACTTCGAGCAGGTCGTCGACGAGCCGAGTGAGCTGGGTCACCTGCCGGTCCATCACGGCCAGCGTGACCGCGATCGTCTCGGGATCATGGGTCGCCGCCTGAAGCAGATCGATGCCGCTGCGAAGCGGTGCAAGCGGATTCCTGAGCTCGTGCGCGAGCGTCGCGAGGAACAGGTCCTTGCGGCGGTCGGCATCGCGTAACGACTGCGCGGCGCGCTGCCGCGCGATCGCAAGCGCGAAGAGATCGCTTACCGCGCGGAACAGGCCGACGGACTCCTGCGTATGCTCCGCTTCCGTGCTCGATCCGAATGCGAGCGTGCCGAACAGCTCCCCGCCGGCGATCAGCGGATGGCAGACATAGGCTCTGAGGCCAAGCGAGCGGAGCGCGCTCGCGATCGGATCGCTGGTCGACGTCGAATCCGACAGGATGATCGAACGTCGCGTCGCGGCCACCGCGCCGCAAGGCGGCTGCCCGAACTCGAGCCGAGCCATCGCGTGCCGCTGTGACGGCGGAAGACCGCCGCTCGCCGCGAGCCGCAAATGAGTGCCATCACTGGCGACGGCATAGTGCGCATAGACATCGAGATCGAACAACGCGGAGAGCTTCACGAACAGCTGCTCGAGGAAGCGCATCGGATCGTTGGTCGCGAGCAATCCGGCCGCAGCCTCGTAGAGCAGCGCAAGGCGCTGCGCTCGCTGCCGCAACACCTGTGCGGAACGCTTCTGCGCGGTGATGTCGACGGCGGTGCACAGCACGCCGACGATGCTCCCGTCCGCGTTGCGCTCGGGATGCACGCCGAGGTCGAACCAGCGGCGCGTGCTGCGGAACGTCAGCCACAGTTTGAGCCGTTGCGGCCGCCCCGTCGCGAGGACGTCCCGCTTGATCGCAACGAGCAGCGCGGCGTCCTCGGGCCCGAACAGATCCTCATCGGTCTTGCCGACGACGTCTTCCTCGCGCAGCGCATCGCCGGGGTCTCGGATCCACGTATAGCGGAGCCCCAGGTCCTGCATCGACACGAGGACGGAGAAGACCGGTGGCGCTCGCACCGCGCCGCGCTCGGAGAATCCACCGTGCAGGGACTCCATGCTTCGAGCTCGCCGCCCCCCGATGCCCGCTCCTCGACGCTTCAGGTTGTCCGCCGGCAGCCGTGCGCTACCCGTCCCGCTGCCGCGACGGCCTAACTCTCGTCCTTTTGTATCGGCGCGTCAATCTCGCTTTCGATAATGAGTGGCGCCTCGATCTCCTCCACCACCGGGCTGGAGAATCATTCATGTCTCCGATTCGGAACATCGGCCGACGTAGAGCGATGGTAAGCGCGGATGAGGCCGGCCGATCACTACGTCATTCGGCCGATCGGCACCTGTCGCCGCGCGCATCCCCTTCGCGCCTGCCCACCCAGACCGTCTTGACGTTCACGAACTCGTGAATGCCGAAAGCCCCGAGCTCGCGCCCGTAGCCCGACTCTTTCACACCTCCGAACGGCAAACGCGGGTCGGAGCGAACGAGCTCGTTGACGAAGCAATTGCCGGCGTCCAGCCGGCGCGCGGCGATGTCGCGGCCGCGCTCGACGTCCTTCGTGAAGACGGCCGCGCCGAGCCCGTAGACGCTCTGGTTCGCGAGCTCGATCGCGTGCTCCTCGTCCGCCGCTTCGATGATCGCGGCGACCGGGCCGAAGACTTCCTCGTCGAATGTGGCCATCCCGGGCACCACGCCGGTCAGCACCGTCGGCGGGTAGAAGAATCCGGGTCCGCCGGGGAGCTCCCCGCCGAGCACGCACCTGGCTCCGGCGGCGACGCTCCGCTGCACCTGCTCGTGGACCTTCTCGCGGCCCTTGGCTTGCGCCAGCGGTCCGAGGTCCGCGTCGGCGTCGAACGGATCGGCAGCCCGCTTCCCGCGCATTGCTTCCACGAACGCGGCGACGAAGTCGTCGTGCAGCGGCGACTCGACAATGAAGCGTTTGGCGGCGATGCAGCTTTGGCCCGAGTTGATCAGGCGGCTCTCGACGCAGCGGTCGACCGCGAGCTCGAGATCGGCATCGCGCAGGACGACGTACGGATCGCTGCCGCCGAGCTCGAGCACCGTCTTCTTAACGGCTCCACCGGCCGCCGATGCCACTGCCCGACCGGCCGCGACGCTGCCGGTCAACGTCACGGCGGCGACGCGGCGATCGGCGATGATGCCGCCGACCTGCTCCTTGTCGATCAACGCGACGCGCAGGACGTCGTCCGGCACGCACGCGTCGCGGACGAGCTTCTCGATCGCGAGCGCCGTGCCGGCGACGTTGCTCGCATGGCGCAGGATCGCGACGTTACCGGCCATCAGCGCGGGCGCCGCGAATCTGAAGACCTGCCACAGCGGAAAGTTCCACGGCATGATCGCGAGCACGGGGCCGAGCGGCCGAAAGACGACCTCGCTCCGCTCGGCGTCGGATGGGACGGCCTGCGGCGCGAGGAGCGCTTCGCCGTGCTCCGCGTAGTGCTCGCACACCCAGGCGCACTTCTCGACTTCGGCCTCGCCTTGCCGCAGCGGCTTGCCCATCTCGGTCGCGATCAGCCGCGCAAGCTCGCCCGAGCGCTCGCGAAGGCATTTCGCCAGCGAGGTCAGGCACGTCGCGCGCTCGGCGAAGGTCGTCCGGCTCCAGCGCCGGAAAGCCCGGGTCGACGCGGTGAGCAGCGCGTCGATCTCCTGGTCCGTCTGAGTCTCGTAGTGGGCGATGACCTGGCCCGTCGTGGGATTGACGGTGGTGATCTTCATGGCGTGCAAACCGTCGATTCCTGTTCCATGGAATGCAAAAATCGATGCAGGATTCGGGCCGCGGGGAAGGCCCCGCGCAGTGCCGCTGCGTCATTCGAGGCCGGGACCAGTCGTCCGACTCCGATCACGCGCAGCGAGCCCCGAATTGTCGCCCGCCATATCACGATCGGATGGCAAGCAGCGCTCGCGCTGCCGGCGTAGGCAATCGGACGGTGAACGACTGCGAGCTTGCCGGTCGGCCTCCTCGAAATAGTCTGCGTGATAAAGTCTCTCAACAACAATAACACTGGAGACGGTCATGAAACTGCCGCTCGCCGTCCGCTTTGCCTCCTTCACCCTCGCGCTGCTTTGCGCCTTCACGGCCCTCGCACAAGAGCGGCTGCCCCCGGGCATCACGCACGTGACGACCGTCGAGGGTATCTCGGAGTACCGCCTCGACAACGGGCTCAAGGTGCTTCTGTTCCGCGATCCTTCGAAGGCGACGATCACCGTCAACATGACGTACTTCGTCGGCTCCTTGCACGAGAGCTACGGCGAGACCGGCATGGCGCATCTGCTCGAGCACATGCTTCTCAAAAGCACGGCGAAATTCCCCGACATTCAAGCGTCGCTCCGGAGCCGCGGCGCGCAGTTCAACGGCACGACGGCGTTCGACCGCACGAACTACTTCGAGACGGTCGACGCAACCGACGAGAACCTCGAATGGGCGCTCGATCTCGAGTCCGATCGCATGGTCAACGCGCTCGTCGCACGAGCCGGCCTCGACACCGAGATGACGGTCGTGCGCAACGAGTTCGAGCTGCGCGAGAACAACCCGGTCAACGTGCTGTACGAGCGTGTGCTTTCGACGGCTTACCTTTGGCACGGCTACGGCAAGTCGCCGATCGGCAGCCGCAGCGACATCGAGAACGTGCCTATCGAGCGCCTCCAGGCCTTCTATCGTCGTTACTATCAGCCCGACAACGCCTTGCTCGTCATTGCGGGCCGCTTCGAGGAGCAGCGGGCGCTCGAGCTGATTGCGCGCTACTTCGGCCCGATTCCACGTCCGGAGCGCGAGCTCGCCGAAACATATACGGTCGAGCCGGCGCAGGACGGCGAGCGCGAGGTGATCGTGCGCCGCGTCGGCGACGTGCAGATCCTCATGGCGGGCTTCCACGTGCCGGCCGGCGCACATGAGGATTTCATACCGGCGCAACTGGCAGGCGGAGTGCTCGGCGTCGAGCCGTCGGGCCGGCTCTACAAGGCGCTCGTCGAGACGGGGCTCGCGTCGCAGATCGGCATGCAGGCGTCCCGGCTGCGCGATCCCGGAGCCTTCGTTTTCGTGGCGATGGTGCCACAGGACCGCTCCCTCGACGCGGCGCGTGCCGCGATGATCGAGACGATCGACGGGCTCGCGGACAATCCGATCACGGCCGAGGAGCTCGAGCGCATTCGCAATCTGGCGCTGTCGGGCTTCGAGCAGATACTGAACGACTCGCAAACCATCGCGCTCCAGTTGAGCGAATCGGCTGCGAGCGGTGACTGGCGGCTGATATTTCTCGACCGCGACCGCCTGCGGTCGGCCACCGTCGACGACGTGCAGCGGGCTGCGCTCAGGTACTTCAAGCCGTCGAACCGGACGGTTGGGCTCTTCATCCCCGGGGAGCCCGACCGCACCGAGGTCGAGCACGTTTCCGCGAGCAGGATCGCGGCGATGCTCGAAGGCTACAAGGGCGACGAAGCTCGCGCCGAAGGAGAGGCATTCGATCCGACGCCGGCGAACATCGACGCTCGAACCACCCGCGTCGACCTTCCGGGCGGCGTGAAGCTCATCATGCTGCCGAAGGAAACGCGCGGCGATGTCGTCTACGCGACCATCGGCCTGCACTACGGAGACGAGGAGAGCCTGAAGGGCCGGAGCCGCCTCGGGCAGCTCACCACGCAGATGCTGATGCGCGGCACGCGCTCGAGATCGCGGCAGGAGATCGAGGACGAGCTCGCACGGCTCACGAGCCAGCTGACCATCGGCGGCGGCACGGGGCTCGCCACGGTGAACATCCAAAGCACCCGAGCGAATCTCGCCGACGTGATCTCGCTCGCGATCGAAGTCTTGCACGAGCCGGCGTTCCCGGAAGCCGAGCTCGCTACGCTGAAGGAGGTCATGATCACGCGCCTCGAAGCCTCGCGCAGCGACCCGCAGGAGATCGTCGTCCGTTCCTACTCGCGGCATTGGGCGCGCAACTACACCGAGGACGACCCCCGCTACGTGCCGACGGTCGACGAAGACCTCGCGTTCGTGCGCGGCGTGACGACCGACGCGCTGCGAAGCTTCCACGAGGACTTCTTCGGCGCCTCGCATGCGGAGGTCGTCGTGGTCGGCGACTTCGATCCGAGCGAGGTGCGTGCGCTCATCGCCGAGCGGCTCGACGGCTGGCGAAGCTCGAAGCCGTTCGACGACGTGCTGAGCCTGTACGCGAGCCTCGCGACCGACCCGGGGAGCGAGACTTTCATCACGCCCGACAAGGAGAACGCGTTCTTCCTGGCGGGCATGCCGATCGAGATGCGCGACACCGATCCCGACTATCCCGCGCTCGTGCTCGGCAACTACATTTTCGGCTCCGGCCCCGCGTCGCGGCTCTACGGCCGCATTCGCGGCCGCGAGGGCTTGAGCTACGCCGTCGGCTCGAGCTTCAGCGCCTCGCCTCGCAGCACCGCGGCGCGGTTCACGGTCAATGCGATCGCGGCGCCGCAGAACGTGGACAGAGTCGAGGCGTCTTTCCGCGACGAGCTCGCGGCGGTCTTGCGCGATGGCTATACGGACGAGGAGGTCGAGGAAGGGAAGCGGAGCTGGGCGCAGGCGCGCCGGGTCAACCGCGCGCAGGACGCCGCCTTGGCGAACCAGCTCGGCCTCCTGGCTCACGTCGGACGAACGATGGCGTGGGATGCGGAGCTCGAGTCGCGCGTGCAGGCGTTGACGGCCGCCGAGATCCTCGACGCGATGCGCCGGCATCTCGACGTAAACAAGATGACGTTCATGAAGGGCGGGGATTTCGACGTCATGCCGTCGGCCGCGCGGGAGTAGAGCGGCGCCGCGGGCTCGGTGGCTGCCGCTCCCGGCTCGGCACCCGTCGCTCCCCGCTCGGTGGCTGCCGCTCCCCGGCTCGGCAGCCGCCGCTCGCGGCTCGGCTGCGAACGACTGATCGAGCAGCGGACGTTCGCCTCGGCCGCGGCACTGCGATAATGCCTTCTCGCGCCGCCCCAAGGGGGTGTCGACCAGCGAGGAAGGAAGTGAAACGGATCGAGAACACCGTGCGAAGCGCAAGCGCGGCTCTGCTATTGCTCTCTGCAGCAACCCTTTTCGCCCAGACCTCCGAGAGCGGGCCGTCGGTGCCCGTTCTTCCGCCGGGTTTCACGGCGACGCTCTTCGCCGAAGGCTTGCCGACGCCGCGGCACATCGCGATCCGGGCCAACGGAGACGTTTACGTCACTTTGCGCTCCGGGCAGGCCAAATTCCGACCGACGGACGAGCCCGGCGGCGTGATGGCGCTTCGGGACGAGGACGGTGACGGCGTCGCGGACGTCATCCGCCGATTCGGCGCCGCCGATATCGACACGGGGCTCGCGCTCGACGGCGATCGGCTTTATTTCTCGTCGATGACGACGATCTACGCGGCCGAGCTCGGCGAGTCGCTCGTGCCGGCCGCGACGGAGGTCGCCGTGGCCGATCTGCCGGAGTCATGCTGCGGCCATCGCACGAAGCCGATCACGCTCGACGGCGCGGGGAGCCTCTATACGCAGGTCGGGGCGCCGTCGAACGCCTGTCAGACGGAGCAAGGCCGCCCGGGGTCGCCGGGGCTCATGCCGTGCACGCTGCTCGACGAGCATAGCGGCGTGTTTCGGTTCAGCGCGTCGGCGCGCGGCCAGAGCCATCCGCGCGATGCGAAGCGCTACTCGACCGGGCATCGCAACGTCGTCGCGCTCGAATGGAACGACGCGGCCGGCGCGTTGTTCGCGCTGATGCACGGCCGCGATGGATTGAATCAGCTATGGCCCGAGCACTACACGGCCGATGACGATGCGGAGCTCCCGGCGGAGGAGTTTCACCGGATCGACGAAGGCGTCGATCTCGGCTGGCCGTACACGTACTACGATCCGCGCCGCAACGAGCGCATGGTGATGCCCGAGTACGGCGGGGACGGCGAAACGCCGGCCGAGCCGTCCCGCTACCGCGATCCGCTGATTGCGTTTCCTGCGCATTGGGCGCCGAACGATCTCGTGTTCTACACGGGCACGCAGTTCCCGGCACGCTACCGCAACGGCGCGTTCATCGCGTTTCACGGCGCGGTCGCGCCGCGGCGCGACGACGTCGGCTCGGTCGTCTTCGTGCCGATGAACGCAGCCGGCGAGGTGACGGGGAACTGGGAGGTGTTCGCTCGTGGGTTCGATCGGCTGCGGACCGACGCGGGCGCGATCGGGCGACCGAGCGGCGTCGGCGTCGGTCCGGACGGCGCGCTCTTCATCGTGGACGACACGGGCGGGCGCATCTGGAAGGTGACTTACGCCCCATAACGATCGGCGGACGGCTGCTGTCCGCGAGTCGGCGTTGAAGCCGCAGCTCGCGGCCGAAGCCGTGATGCCGGGTACACGTTTCATGACAGCCGGGTCACCTTGAGCTTCACGCTGCCCCGGTTGTTCTCGTAAAAGTTCCAGGCGTCGTTCGCGTACGCGTAGAAGTAGCCCTCTTGTCGCACCGTGTGCTCGCATCCCGACCCGATCTTGAACGTCTCGTGCTCGCCCGGCTTGCCCTTGTCGTCCACGCCGCCGGCGTTGGCGATGGCGCCGATCAGGCAGAACCAAGGCACTCTCTCGCCGTCGATCCGGTCGTGCCGCTTCGTGAAGCGGAAGTTCGCCTGGTCGTTGCCCGTGATCTTCTTGAAGCGGGTTTCGATCTCGCCAAGGGCAGTCGCGAGCAAGTGCCCGATCTCCGCCGGCTGAAAATCGCCGTCGTTAGTCCCGTCGGGACCGCACGCGATGTTGCGATCCATCCACTGTCCCTCGGCCTCGAAGCGGTACGTCGCGCCGGGCTCGAGGTACAACCCCGTCTCGTTCCACGGATTGATCGCGTGGACCGTGAACTCGTGCGATTCGTTCACGCCGAGGGAAGGGACCGTAGGCCTGTAAGGCGCATCGCTGATCGGCGGGCACTTCCGCCGCTCGATTACCGACGAGTGGAGGTACGGCGGCGTTTCGCCGTTCGGCGCGTCGAGGCGCGGAACGCTGCGAGGCTTGTTCGGCAAGAGACGAAACACGTCCGTGTACGAATCGTGCAGCACGCCGCGAGGATCGGGCTGGATTTGCTCGAGCATGTCGTCTCGAAATCCGAGACCCTGCGCCGTCGCTTCTTCGATCATCCAGCGCAGCGCGCCGTCCGAGAGCCCGGTTTCGCGATAGCCTCCGCCGACGTCGCAATGGACGCCCGGGAACCAGACCTGCTTCAGGTCCGGATGGTGACCGGTCCACAGCGTCGGCTGGAAGCTCGCACGAATCTCATCGAGCGCGACGGCGTGACGGGCATGGAGGACCTGGTCGCTCAGCGCCGTGTCGTGGAATGCATGCTCGTCGCTCGCATCGAGCAGATTGAGCAAAGCGAGGTCGTCCGGGATGCCGAGGGCGCCGACGGTGTCCCAGACGCCGATCATGTGAATCGGGATGAGCTCCTTGCCGTCTACCTCGTGGAACCTCCAGGCCGGCTTTTCCTTTCGGCGCTTCCAGTCCTCGATCGTCTCGCGCCGGTCGCGATAACCGTGCCGGAATACGTGCTCGATGCGGGCCCACGCGATCTCCGGCGGGATGCCGTCGAGCGCCAGCAGGCCGCACGCCACGATGAAGCCGCCCAGGCTGCGGACCGTATAGGCGCCTCGGCTGAAACCGAACATGAAGATTCGGTCATTGGCTACGTAGTTCCGGCAGAGCCAGTGATAGGCGCTCATGATGTTGCGGTCGAGACCGGCTCCGGTCGCCCCGCCCAGGGCTCGCTCCCACCAGCCCGGCTCCGTGCCGACGCCAGGGTGGTAGTACTTGAGCTGCTGCGTGCCGCTTGGGTTCGTGTCCGCGAGAGCGTTGAACAGCCTCACCACGTTCGTGGGCACGGGCACGCCGTCGTGGCGCTGATCGGCAGTGTTCCAAGTGCCGTCGCAGCATACGATGAGATTGCGCACGTCCGGCCCCCCCAATCCGCCGTCACGACGATATCGCGGCGAAATTATTCGATTCCTAACCACAATTGACAAGATACTGGAGCCGGGCCATTCTCTGAATGCCAACAACCATGACCTCGGACGAGGGCGGCCCGGGGGCGACCCGCCTTCCATGAGCTGACGGAACCTCGACGCCTCATTGCTCGGCTGGATTCGTCGAGCGGTTCTCCGGCGATCCGGCCGTTCCGAGAAACGCCACCCTGCCCGGCGGCAGGAAAGGCATTGACGGTCCGGATCAACGGGTTGGAGCCATGTCACAACTGTTCGTGTCGGAGACCGCCCGCGCGCTCGACGTCGGCGATCGCATTGCGGAAAAGCTCAAGGAGATCGAACGCGCCGAGCTTCTCGAGAAGCTCATCGACGCACACGGCGCGGAGCGGCCGTCCGTCGCGATTTTCGGGGCGCTCCTGTCGGACGAGCAGCTCGATGAGATTCGATCCTTTCTGATGCGCGCCGAGGACGCGCTAGAGCCGGGCGAGTCGGTGCGGCGGTTGTCCGCGCGCGTCGACGCGATCCCTCGCGAAGGCATCGCATGGGCGTGGAAGCCTGATGCCCGCGAGCCGGTGGTGCAGGCGGGCAGCCTGACGCTCGGGCTCACCGCCGGGATCGAAGCGGATGCCCGCGTTCTCCCAGGTCCCCGATACGAGTTCAAGGGAAGCTTTCGCCGACGCGCTGACGGCATCGCTGCTCGAAGCAGCGGACTCGAGAGCCCGCGACTGGGAGAACCTGCTCGACGGCCGCGTAACCGAAGTCGTCGCGCGATCCCTCGACCGCGTGCCTCTGCCCGCGGACAAGCGCGACGAGGTTCAGGCGCTGGCGCGTGAGAAGCTGACTGAAGCGGCTCGGGATCTTCAAGAGCGCTTCAGCGAGGGTCTCAAGGACCTGCTGCGCCGCGCGGAGACGAAGTCGTCACCGTGCTGAACGAGCTGTCGAGCGAGGTGCGCGTCTCGCTTCAGGACGTCGACGCGGCGGCGGCGAGCCTGCTCGCTCCGGTGAGGAAGTTCATCGACCGGCATCGGGAAATCGAAGAGCGAATCACCGATGCCCTCGAGGCGATCGAGAAGGAGAGGCTCGCGATCGAATACGCCCGGTCGGTCGTCAAGGCGGAGAGCACGGAATCGCTGCTCGAGCTCGAGCTCAGAGTACCCGACGAAGCGCCTGAAGATTCGAATCGACACGCTGCTGACGCTTTCGCGGGCGGAGCTCGATGCCGTCGCAAGCTGCGCCGACGACACGATCGAGCGAATCGCAATCGAGGAGCTCGTCAGGTCCCATCGGCGCATCCATTGGCTCAGCCGCGAGCTCGATCTGCTCGGCGAAGCCTTCCCGTCGGCCAAAGTCGAAGATCTGAGTCAGGACCGGGTGGAGCGGGTCGCGCTGATATAGCCTGTGAGCCGCGTTTCGCGCCTCCGCGGAGGCGTTTCTCGAACGATTCTCGTTTCGAAAACGCTCCCGCGGAGACGCTGCGACGCTCTGCAACTCCACGCGGTTTACGGGCGCCGCGGCATCTTCGGACAGCGGCCGAGGGCTCGAAGAGTCGGTAGGAAGCGGCTTGCGCCGCTATCCGGCGCCCGTCCAGAGCAGCGGATTGCCGATCGCGCGATGGAAGCCCGCTTCGGCGAGCAGCAGATCGAGCGCGAGGCTCGCGAGATCGTCGGCGACGGCCTCGACCCGCTCGTCTTCCTCTTGATAGAGGATCTTTCGATACGTGCGGCAGCCGTCGCAGCACTCTGCCCGGATCGCGGCAGGCCCGCCCTCGATCGATCGATACGAGATGCCCTGCGTCGAGTGGCAATGACTGCAGGTGACGCGAACGAGGTACCACTCGGTCGCACAGAGCGCGCAATGCAGGAATCGTCGTCCTTGCGACTCTCTGTCCTCGCGCACGACGCTCGCGACGGGCAGCGTGCCGCAAACGGGGCAGACGCCCGGTGCACCCGCGCCTTCGACGGCCTCGCGCGGCAGCCGGCTCGCGAGCGCCGCCAGCCGCACCTGTAACGCCCCCATGACGAACGGCGCCGCGGCCACGTCTACCTCGGCCGAACGGCCGCCGAGGATCGCATCGGCCTGCCGATCCAACGCGTCGGCCGGCGCCGCACGCAGCCGTGCGAGCACCTGCCGTACGCTCGCGGGGGCGGCTGCTGCCGTTTCGAGCGCGTCGCACAGCCGCACGAGCACGTCCTGCCATTCGCGCCCGCGCAGCGCGTCGTCATCGAGGACCGGCATGCCGTGCTCGCGTGCGCGCGCAAGCCCCGCGTCGCCGGGCAGCGCCTTCGGCGCGAAGCCTTCGAGCACGCGATGCTGCGCGTCGGCGAGGGACGCCATCAAGCGAAGGTAATCGGCGATCGAACGGCCGATCGCGCCCTCGCCGGCGAGCTCCCGCAGCCGCGCCGCCCGGGCGGCGAAGAGCGTGCTCGGCTCGGGAAGCCGGACGCGGGGCAGATCCTGCCCCGCGAGCGCTTCAATCTGACCGCGCTCGAGAACCCGCCGCATGGCTCAACCTTTCGCGGAACCAGGCCCGGTGGTGTTTGTAGGCCCAACCCGCGCTCACGTGACCGCGGAGCATCGCCCGCATCGATCCCTTGACCCAGATCCCCGCGTACACGTGCACGATGATCGCGACGATCAGCACCCACGCGAGAAACGCGTGCGCTAGCGACGCGAAGCGCACGGCGCCGAGCGGGAAGAGGCCTGCGAAATACCGCCGCCAGATCACGATGCCGGAGACCAGGAGCCCGGCGAGCGCTACGACGAGCACGAAGAAGAGGAGCTTCTGCCCCGCGTTGTAGCGGCCGATCTCGGGCAGATCCTCTTCGCGATTGCGCAGCACGTCCCCGAAACGGCGCAGCCATTCCCGATCGCGCGCGTCCATGAGGTTGTCCCTGAACACCGCTGCGGCGAGCACCGCGAACGCGGCCACCATCAGCACGCCGATGATCGGGTGCAGGATCCGCGTCCACGGCCCGCCGCCGAAGAGCGCGGTGAGCCAGTAGAGCGCCGGATGAAACAGCGCGAGCCCGGAGAGCGCCGCGAGCACGAAGAGCAGGGCGACGATCCAGTGGTTCGTGCGCACGTTCGCGCTGTACCGCTCGAGCATGAGGTGCCGCTCGGATTCAGCCATTCCTCGTCTCCTCGTCGAGCGCACGCGCGGCCGCGCGCTCGTCCTCGTCGCCCACCTCGTTCGGCCCGACGCGCAGGTAATGCAGGAAGCCGACGAACGCCGCGAGCAGCATGCCTGCGAGCCCGAGCGGCTTCGTGATCCCCTTCCACAGCTCGACCATCGGGCTGATCCGCGGGTTCTGCGGCAGGCCGCTGTAAAGCTCGGCACGGTCGGCATGGTGAAGCACGTACATCACGTGCGTGCCGCCGACGCCTTCCGGATCGTAAACCCCGGCGTTCTCGAAGCCGCGGGACTTCAGGTCCGCGACGCGCTCGGCCGCGTGCTCGAGCATGTCCTCCTTCGTGCCGAACACGAGCGCACCGGTCGGGCAGGCCTTCACGCACGCGGGCTCGCGCCCGACCGCGACGCGATCGGAGCACAGCGTGCACTTGTACGCCTTGCGGTCGACGTCCGAGATGCGCGGGATGTTGAACGGGCAGCCGGTGATGCAGTAGCCGCAGCCGATGCAGTGCTCGCTGTCGAAATCGACGATGCCGTTCGCGTACTGCACGATCGCGCCGGGCGCCGGGCACGCCTTGAGGCAGCCGGGATCGGCGCAGTGCATGCAGCCGTCCTTGCGGATCAGCCACTCGAGATCCCCGTCGTCCGTCTCGTGCTCGGCGAAGCGCATCAGCGTCCACGAGCTCGGCGTGAGATCGAGCGGATTCTCGTAGACGCCGGTGCACGTGCCGACCTCGTCGCGCAGGTCGTTCCACTCCATGCACGCGACCTGGCACGCCTTGCAGCCGATGCACTTCGACGTGTCGATCAGCTTCGCGACCGGCGCGACCGCCCGTCGCGCCTGCGGCGGCGGCGTCGTGGTCGCGGAGCGGCGGACGATGTCTTGCGATTCGAGCGCCATGGCTGCTCCTAGGCTTTCTCCACTCGGACCAGGAACGACTTGAACTCCGGCGTCTGCACGTTCGCGTCGCCGACGAACGGCGTCAGCGTGTTAGCGAGGAAGCCGGGTTTGGCGATCCCGGTGAAGCCCCAGTGGATCGGGATGCCGACGGTATGCACGGACCGACCGTCGATGTTCAGCGCCCTGATCCGCTTCGTGACGACGGCGACCGCGGTGATGCGCCCGCGATTCGACTCGACGTGCACGCGATCTCCGGAGGCGATGCCGAGCTCCCTCGCGAGACCCTCGCCGATCTCGACGAACTGCTCCGGCTGGATGATCGCGTTGAGCCGCACGTGCTTCGTCCAGAAGTGGAAGTGCTCGGTGAGCCGGTACGTCGTCGCGACGTGCGGAAAGCGCTCGGCATCGCCGAACGCCTGCCGGTCCGCGTCGAACACGCGTGCGGCCGGATTGCTCACCGCGCGACCCTCGTCGGGATGGAGCGGGTTGTAACCGAGCGGCGTCTCGAACGGCTCGTAGTGCTCGGGGAACGGTCCGTCGGCGAGGGCCCGGCGCGCGAAGAGCCGCGCGACGCCTTCCTGGTTCATGATGAACGGGCCCATGCCCGAGGCCGGATCCTCGTCGGGCGGGAAGTCCGGCGTGTCGGCGCCGGTCCAGCGCGTGCCGTTCCACTCGACGAGCTTACGCGCGGGATTGAACGGCCTGCCCTGCGGGTCGCACGACGCGCGGTTGTAGAGCACGCGACGGTTCGCGGGCCACGACCACGCCCAGTTCAGCGTCTGCCCGATGCCGGTCGGATCGGAGTTGTCGCGGCGCGCCATCTGGTTGCCGGCCTCGGTCCAACAGCCGGCGTAGATCCAGCATCCGCACGCCGTCGTGCCGTCGTCGCGCAGCTCGCCGAAGCCCGAGAGCTGCTCGCCGGCGCGGCGCACGACGCGTGTCGGGTTCGCATCGTCCGTGACGTCGGCGAGCGCTCGGCCGTTGTACTCCTTCGCGATCTCCTCCGGCGACGGACTCTCCGGGTTTGCATACGGCCACGTCAGGTCGAGGATCGGATCGGGGTACGCGCCGCCCTCGGTCTCGTAAAGCCTGCGCAGCCGCATGAAGATCGCGGCCATGATCTCGATGTCGGTGCGCGCCTCGCCCGGCGGCTCCGCGCCCTTCCAGTGCCACTGCAGCCAGCGGCCGGAGTTCACGAGCGCGCCGTCCTCCTCGGCGAAGCAGCTCGTCGGCAGGCGGAACACCTCGGTCTGGATCTGGCTCGGGTCGACCTCGTTGTGCTCGCCGTAGTTGCGCCAGAACTCCGACGTCTCGGTCACGAGCGGATCCATGATCACGAGGAACTTGAGCTTCGACAGCGCCTCCGTCATCTTCGCCTTGTTCGGCGCGGCCGCGAGCGGATTGAAGCCCTGAGCGAGGTAGCCGTTGAAGCGGCCCTGATGCATCAGCTCGTACGTCTGGAGCATGTCGTAGAGCCGGTCGAGCTTCGGCAGATAGTCGTACGCCCAGTCGTTGTCCGCGCGCGCGGCGTCTCCCCACCACGCCTTCTGCAGGCTGACGAAAAAGCGCGGATAGCGCTGCCAGTAGCTCACCTGGTTCGGTCTGAGCGGTTGCTGCGTGCGCGCGGCCAGGTAGTCGCTCAAGCGCTGCTCGTTATCCCGCGGCAGCGTCAGGTAGCCGGGCAAGAGGTCCGACAGGAGGCCGAGATCCGTGAGCCCCTGGATGTTCGAGTGACCCCGGAGTGCGTTCATGCCGCCGCCCGAGACTCCGATGTTGCCTAGCAAGAGCTGCAGCATCGCGCCGCAGCGGATCATCTGCGATCCGATCGAGTGCTGCGTCCAGCCGAGCGCGTACATGATCGTCATCGCCCGGGTCGGCGTTGCGGTCGACGCGATCATCTCGCAGACCTGGAGGAACCGCTCGCGCGGCGTGCCGCAGATGCGCTCGACCATCTCCGGCGTGTAGCGCGCGTAGTGTGCCTTCAACAGGTTCAGCACGCAGCGGGGATGCGTGAGCGTCGGATCGGTACGGACGTAGCCGTCTTCGCCGATCTCGTACTCCCAGGTCGAGCGGTCGTAGATGCGCCGCTCCGCGTCGTATCCCGAGTAGAGCCCGTCGCCGAACGCGAAGTCCTCTCTGACGATGAACGTGGCGTCCGTGTAGTTCGTGACGTAGTCGCGCTGGATGCGGTCGTTCTCGAGCACGTAGCGAATCACGCCGCCGAGGAACGCGATGTCGGTGCCGGTTCGGATCGGGGCGTAGACGTCGGCGACCGACGCCGAGCGCGTGAAGCGCGGGTCGACGACGATCAGCCTCGCGTTGTTATGCGCTTTCGCTTCCGTGACCCACTTGAAGCCGCACGGATGCGCCTCGGCGGCGTTGCCGCCCATGATCAGCACGAGATCCGCGTTCTTGATGTCGACCCAGTGGTTCGTCATCGCGCCACGGCCGAATGTCGGGGCAAGACCTGCCACCGTAGGGCCGTGTCAGACGCGGGCCTGATTGTCGAACGCGAGGATCCCTAAGCTGCGGACGATCTTGTGCGTGAGGTAGCCGGTCTCGTTGCTGCTGGCGGAGGCCGCGAGCATTCCCGTCGTGAGCCAACGGTTCACGGTCAGGCCGTCCTCCGTCGTCGTGACGAAGTTCTCGTCGCGATCCTGCTTCATCAGCCGCGCGATGCGATCGAGCGCTTCGTCCCACGAGATGCGCTCCCAGCGATCCGAGCCGGGTGCACGGTACTCCGGATACTTCAGGCGATTCGGACTGTGGACGAAATCGATGAGCCCGGCGCCCTTCGGGCACAGCGTGCCGCGATTGACCGGGTGATCCGGATCGCCTTCGATATGAAAGATGCTCGACCTCGCGTTGATCGACCGATCCCCGCGGGAGTACATCAGGATGCCGCATGCAACGGAGCAGTACGGGCACGTGTTGCGCGTCTCGGTGGCGCGTGCGAGCTTGAATTCACGGACGCTTGCGAGGGCCTCGTTCGGGGAGAACCCGAGTACGGCGAGGCTCGAGCCTGCAAGCGAGGCGCCCGTGAATCTCAGGAACTCGCGCCTCGTCATGTCGCTCATCGAAAACCCCCTTCGACAGCGCGGCGAACGAGTGGGTCCGAGACCCAGTATACTCCAGCGAACCACGCCGCGACCGACTCCTTCGCCGGCTGCCGCCGCCCTGAAACACGTGCGGGACCCGCATTTGAGACGCGAGGCGCTCGTTCGTTCGGGCGGCGTCGGGCCGCCTACCGTAGCGACCGCCGCATCAGCACTCGCGGGAAGCCGTCGAGAACCGACGCCGTGTCGGCGACCTTGCGGAAGCCTGCCTTCTCGAAGAGCGCGCGCGTCCCGACGTAGGCCATCGTGAGGTCGACCTTCTCTCCACGGTTGTCGACCGGATAGCCCTCGATCGCGGGCGCGCCTTGGGAGCGGGCGAACTCGACCGCGCCCGCGAGCAGCGAATGCGAGATGCCCTTGCGGCGGTGCCCCGGCCGAACGCGTATGCACCAGACGGACCACACGTCGAGGTCGTCGACGTGCGGGATCTTGCGATTACGCGCGAAGGTCGTCTCCGCGCGCCGTGCGACGGCCGCCCAACCGACGACTTCGTCGCCGTCGTAAGCGAGCACGCCGATCGGTCCGCGGCTCATCAGCTCGGCGACTTTCGCCCCGCGGGCCGGACCGCGGAGCGCGAGGTTCTCCTTCGACGGGATGCGGTAGCTCAGGCACCAGCAGACGTTCGCGTCGGGCCGCTTCGGCCCCAGCACCGTCGCAACGTCTCCGAAAACGGTAGCCGGTCGGATCTCGATCGTCATGGCGCTCGCTGACTCGGTCGCACGTCGATGCGACGATTTTCGGTCGCGTCTGCGTCGGAGTCACCCGTCGCGAGCTTCTTCACCCAGCGGAGCTTCCTTAGGCTCGCCTCCCACATCCGAGATCGGTGCAATTCCCCACTTGCGGAACATTGGCGGCTGGCATCAGGCTTCAACACGTCGGTGTCATTGTCGAAGAGAGAAGAAACCAGATCAGGTTGTAGAAGGAAGAATCGGAGACCTCGGGCGCTTTCTCGGGAACACCTGCTCGTGCCGCGGGAGCGCTCGAGACTGCCGACAGGCGGGAGGGCCGCATGCGCGAGAACACCCGGAGCGATTCGCTCGCCGCAACGTCGCGCACCGCGAACCGGAGCCCCGCCGATTTCCCTGCCCGTTTTCCCACCGATTCCCCCGCCGACGTCCGAGTACCGCCGATCGAGATTCCCGCGCGCGGAGCGAGAGTGCGAGTCTGGCCGCTCCCGTCCGGCCGCAACGTCGTCGACGTGCAGAAGATCGACGAGGCGCTTCCGATCAAGTTCGCGACGTGGGAGACGGGCTACGATCTCGATCTGATCCGGCTCGTTCTCGAGGTCAAAGGTCCCGCCTACTTGTGCGACGAGATCGCTCGGGACGAGTCGCCGGAGTACACGGGCGCGGCTCTGAAGTGGGCCCTGCTCGGATACGTTGCCGACGAGGAGCTGGCCGGCAAGCGCATTCTCGACTTCGGATGCGGCTCCGGCGCGTCGACGGCGACGTTGTGCCGGATGTTCCCCACGGCGTCGGTCGTCGGCGTCGATATCGAGGCGGACTCGCTGAGGATCGCTCGCGCCCGGGCAGAATTCTACGGCCTGAGAAACGCCGAATTCGTTCGGTCGGAGGCCGAAACATGCCTGCCCGACGGCCTCGGGCGTTTCGATCACATCGTGCTTTGCGCGGTATACGAGCACCTGCTGCCCGAGGAGCGCGCTACGCAGCTGCCGAGCCTCTGGCGCGCGCTCGAGCCCGGGGGGGTGCTGTTCATTCGCGAGACTCCGCACAGATACTTCCCGATCGAGACGCATACGACCGGCGGTCTTCCGCTGATCAACTTCCTTCCGCCCTGGGCGGCGCTTTGGGCTACGCGCCGGTTCTCGCGTCACTGGAGACGCGACGTCACATGGACCGAGCTTCTGCGCGCGGGAATTCGCGGAGGCACGATCGGCGAGATCGAGCGCATCCTGCGGAGCTGCCCGGGGCGGGCACAGCTGCTCGAGCCGAGCCGCTTGGGGGTGCGGGACCGCATCGACCTCTGGTACTACACGGTCGAAAAATCGAAGCACGCCGACGGCAAGCACCGCCTCTACGCGCTGCTGAAGGCGCTGAAGCGCATCACCGGAATCGAGTTTCCGCCGTATCTCGAGCTCGCGTTTCGGAAAGAGCCTCGGAATCGCCTGCCAAAGAGTCCAGTCGCGCGCGTCGTCACGGGGCAGGCGACGTCTCGTCCGGGACCGAACGCGCCGCATGAGCGTCGCCGGGCACGACGATGATGTAGCGGACGCCGTGCTCGCCGCCGGCGCCGTCCGCGAGCGCGAACGGCAGCGTCGGCGGCTGGGCGTTGCGTAATCGAGATTTTCTCGCGGCGCGGACCGCAGCAGCCCGCTATACTCCGAGACTCGTCAGACCCTGTGGAGCCCAAGATGCGAATCGTCCTCCCGCGTGCCGTTCGGCCGTTCGTCCTCGTCGCGCTGGGCGCCCACGGCTTCGCGGCGGCACAGCCTGCGCAGCCGGAGACGGCCCCGGATCCCCAGGCGCTCGCAGATCGCATCCAGAGCGAGGTCGCCGAGATCAGGGGGCTTGCGTTCGCGCGCCCGGTAAGAGTGCAGAGCCAGTCGCCGGAGGATTTCGCGCAGTACCTGCAGCGCGAGCTCGAAAGCGTCGTGCCGCCGACGATCGCCGAGCACTACAACGAGATCGTGCGCAAGCTCGGCCTCTATCGAGGCGAGGAAGACCTGCAGCTGGTCGAGCTCATGAAGGGCGTCATGACGTCGCAGGTTGCCGCCTACTACGATCCGGTCGAGAGCACGTTCTACGTGCTGTTCAACGAGCTGTCGCCGCTGATGGCGGGGACGTTGTACGCCCACGAGCTCTATCACGGTCTCCAGGACCAGCACTTCGACCTCGAAGCGTACATCCAGGACGGACAGCGGAACCGCACGCTCAGTGACGACGAGCTTCTCGCCCGCCAGGCGGTCGTCGAGGGCGAGGCGACGTACGTCATGACGCTCTGGATGCTGCGCAACATGCTCGGCTCGATACCGCCCCGCGCCGCGCTTCAGCAGGCGGTCATGATGCAGAGCCAGCTCGACGTCGACGCGCTGAACGCGTCCCTGCAGCAGGCGGGCTTTGCTTCCGTGCTCGGGGACGACTTCTCGTCGGCGCTCGAGTCGGTCGACGACATTCCGGCCTTCATCATCGAGACGCTCGTCGGCGCGTATCTCAAGGGCCTCGGGTTCGTCTTCGCCGTGGAGGAGCGCGGCTGGAGCGAGGTCGAGAAGCTCTATACCGAGTATCCGCCGCAATCGACAGAGCAGATCCTCCATCCGGAGAAGTGGTTCGCGCGCGAGACGCCGGTGCGCTTCGAATGGCCGCCGCTCGCGTCCCAGGGCCTCTTCCGGGGCTGGGACGTGCTCGAGCAGAACGTCGTCGGCGAGCTGCAGTGGCGCATCGTCTTCGCCGAGCACGGGCTCGAGGCCGAGTCCGAGTCGGCGGCCGCCGGCTGGAACGGCGACCGGTGGGCCGTGCTGCGGCATCCGCGCACCGGTGCGCTGATGCTGCTGTTGCGGAGCACGTGGGACACCGAGGAGGATGCGATCGAGTTCGCCGCGGCGTACGAGCGTCTGCTCGACGTGAAGTATGCCGGCAGCGACGAACCGACGCGCGTCGTTCGCAGCGGCAGGGACGTGCTGATCGTCGAGGGCGGCAATGAGGAGTCGCTCGATGCGTACGTCGATTTCCTTGCGAGCGCCCGAGCGACGCAGGCCGTGCGCCGCTGACGCCCGCGTCGCGCCGGCGATCGCGCGCTTGCCCGTGGGACTCCGTCGGCGGATGCGCGGCCGCACTCGTCGCGGCCGTGCTCAGCTCGTTGCTCTGTCGAGGGGCACCCAGATCGCCGCCGAGTCGTCCCCGTAGGCCTAGGCGGCTTCCTCCACGAAGCAAGCACCCACCCGAGCGCAGACGACCGCGTCGAGCACGTCTTCGTACTTCTTGGGCGTGCTCAGCCGGCTCACTTCGTCTGCCGTGGGCAACTGAATCGGCGGACTGCCGAAGACAGCTTGCGACGGCTTCCGAATTCTGTCACATTTCCCCTCACTCCATAAGGGGAATGCCTCGAGCTTCGATTTCCCGAAGGACGCGTCATGGCCGAAGAGCGCCTCAAGCTTATACAGGGCACCGTCGACCTGCTGATCCTGCGCGCGCTGACGCGCGGCCCCGAGCACGGCTACGGCGTCTCGGCGTGGATTCGGGAACGGAGCGGCGGGGAGCTCGGCATCGACGAGGCGGCGCTCTATCAGGCGCTGCACCGGCTCGAGCGGCGCGGTCTCGTCGCGAGCGAGTGGGGCGTGTCGGCGAACAATCGACGCGCGAAGTACTACGAGATCACGCGCAAGGGCCGCCGGCATCTCGCGAAAGAATCGTCGACGTGGCAGCGCTACGCGCGCGCGGTCTCGGCGGTGCTCGAGTCGTCGTGAGCGAGAGGCGTTCTTGATGCGCCTCCGAGGCTTCCCGCGCCGCTTCCGCTTCCCATGGCGCTCAGCGGCCCAGATCCGCCGCGACGTCGACGACGAGCTCGCGTTCCATCTCGCCGAGAAGATCGCGGCCCTCGAGCGGCAAGGCATGGCGCCCGAGGACGCACGCGCCCAGGCGCTGCGCCAGTTCGGCGACGTCGACGCGGCGCGCGAGCAGCTCGTCGCGGCGGGCCGGCGCGGGGAGCGACACTTGATTTTGCTCATCCGGCTCGACGATCTCGTTCGCGACGTCCGCCTCGCGTGGCGCTCGCTATGGCGCACGCCCGGCTTCACCGCGGTGGCCGTCCTCGTGCTCGCGCTCGGCATCGGTGTCGTGTCGGGCGCGGCGAGCCTCGTCAATGTGCTCGCGCTGAAGCCGGTCATGATGGCGGAGCCGGACGAAGTCGTCGGCGTGTTCGCGATGCGGCAGGAGCCGCGCGCGTGGCGGTTCTTCTCGTACCCGGAGTACGAGCAGATTCGGGATCGGGCCCGAACGTTCTCGAGCGTCGCGGCCTTCGACATCGCCGAAGCCGGCGTGGACGGAGGCGGCATCGCCCGGCGAGCACAAGTGTCCTTCGTCTCCGCGAGCTATTTCGATACGCTCGGCGTGCCGCTCGCGCAGGGCAGGGGATTCACGGTCGCGGAGGAACGCGGCGAGGACCCGCCGGCAGCGGTCATCAGTCATGATCTGTGGTTACGAAGCGGCGCGGACTCCGACGTCCTCGGCTCGATCGTGCGCGTCAACGGCGTGCCGCTCACCGTCGTCGGCGTCGCGCCGCGCGGGTTCACCGGCACGACCGCGCTGATCGAGACCGATGTCTTCATGCCGCTCGCGGCGATGGAGCGCGTGCGCGCGATCGACGGAAGCGCAGCGCTTCGCCTGCAGGATCCGCAGCGCGGCGTGCTGATGCTGATCGGACGCCTCGCGGAGGGCACGACCGCGGCGGACGCCGACGCGGAGCTCGCAGCGCTCGCCGCGTCGAACGATGCAGACTTCTCCGACCCGAGCGGCGGCCGTTACACGTACGTCACCGGCAGGCTCGGCCGGCTGACGTACGGTTCGGCCCCCGCAACCGACGAAGGCCTTACCGCGGAATTCGTGCTGCCCGCTGCGATGAGCGGCATCGTGCTGCTCGTGGCGTGCCTGAACCTCGCGAACATGTTCCTCGCCCGCGGCGCGAGCCGCCGCACGGAAATCGCGATACGCCAGTCGCTCGGCTGCGGCCGCATGAGTCTCATCCGCCAGTTCCTGACCGAAGGCATGTTCCTCACGATGCTCGGTGGCGTCGGCGGCCTCGCGTGGAGCTACCTCGCGACGACCTGGATCGCCGCGTCCGCCGCGGAAGTCGTTCCGCTCGGCGTGCGCTTTTTCGTCGACACTCGTCCCGACCTCACCGTGCTGCTCGTGACCGCCGTCGCATGCGGGATCGCGACGCTGGCCTTCGGCCTGGGACCCGCGTGGCGGGTCACCGGACGCGACGTGCTGAGCGGCATCAAGGAGGGCGCCGGCGCCGTCCGGTTCGGTCGCCGCTACTCGCCGACCCCGCTGTCCGGCCGCAACATCCTGATGGTCGGCCAGATCGCGTTGACGCTCGCGATGCTGACCGCCGGCGGGCTCTTTGCCCGCAGCGCGCTGTTCGCGGCGCGGGCGGCGCCGAGCTTCAGCCTCGATCGGACGCTCGTCGTCGGGCTCGACACGAGCCTCGTCGGCTACGACGAGGCGCGCTCGAAGGCGCTCTACGCACAGATCCTCGAGCGGCTCCGGCAGCTGCCGGAAATCGAGGACGCGGGAATGACGGCGACGGTTCCGTTCTCCGGCGTCATGCGCGACGTCGGCGTTCGGCCGGCCGGCGCTCTGCGCGACGCCCGCTCGCACGGGGCGATCGACACGTCGATCGGCGACCGGTACTTCGGCTCCCTGCGTCTGCCGATCCTGCGCGGCAGAGACTTCACGTTCGATGAGGTCTACGCAGAGGCGGCTCGGCCGGTAGCGATCATCGACGAGCCGCTCGCACAAAGGCTCTTCCCCGATTCCGATGCGCTCGGCCGGCTCATCGATATCGGTGATTCCGAGCCGGTCGTCATGGAGGTCGTCGGCATCGCCCCCGGCACGCCCGGAGCCGATTTCGATCCGGCGCCGACGTCGCACCTCTACGTTCCGCTCGGGCAACGGTACGTGCCGACGATGAGCCTCGTCGTCGGCTTGAGCGAAAGAGCCCCGGATCCGGCGCGCGTGCTCGAGACGATTCGCGAGGAGATCCGAGCGATCGATCCGGCGCTGCCGGTGCTTCGCCTCGCGACGATGCGGGACGTCCGCGACCGGAACTGGCTGATGTGGTTCGCGCGGGTCGGCGGTCAGCTCTTCACGCTGCTCGGCGCGCTCGCGCTCTTCGTCGCGATGGTCGGGCTCTACGGCATGAAGGCCTTCCTGGTCGCGCGCCGCACACGCGAGATCGGCGTCCGGATGGCGCTCGGTGCGACGCGCGCGGCCGTCCTCGGGCAGATGATGCGCGAGAGCATGAGGCTCGCGCTCGTCGGAATCGTCGTCGGGCTCGTCCTTGCGCTCGCGCTCGGCCGCATCCTTGCGAGCTTCCTCTACGAGGTCAGCGCGACGGACCCGTGGGCGCTGCTCGGCGCCACCACGTTCCTCGCCGCCGCCGCCGCGGTCGCCGCGTGGCTGCCGGTGCGAAGGGCGGTGCGCATCGAGCCGAGCGTTGCGCTGCGATACGAGTAGCGTCGCGCGTCGGCTTCGGCGAAGCGGGGACGTCGTTGCCGCTGATCGGCTCGTCGCGCGCGCGGCGCCGCGCGCGCACGACGCGCCGCGAGCGCGAGAACGGGCATCGATACTGCCGGCGGCGAATCAGCCGCCCTCGGTGCGCAGGCGCGCGTCAATCGCGCCGCTCGGCTAATCGTCGCGTTCGCGCTCCGGAGCGCCGCCGCGCTCGATCCGCCGTCGATACTCCTCGCCGAGCACGACCGTCTTTTCGAGATCGGGCTCCTCCCCGTCGCTTTTGCGGGGCAGCACCTGCGTGTCCTCGTACTCGTCGTCATGGCGGCCGGTCATCGCTCGACTCCCTTCGTCTGCGTCGGAGCGCGTTACCGTACCTGCGAGCGGCGGCCGTTCCCGTGACGGAAGTCACGGCTGCCGCAGCCTGGCGCTTGCGGCACGGCCCGCGTGCCGGCTTCGCTGCCGCCGCGTTCGGTAAGTGCTTATTGTGCGGTCCGTTTCCCGTATCGACGCTCGTGCTCGAGTGAGCGCCCCGGCTCGGCTCGCCGCAGCTGCAGCGTACCCCGGTCTTGTGCTGCGCGGGCATGTCCGTTTGAATTCACCGTGGATTCGAAGCGCGCCGCTTCGAAGGACGCCTGGCTGCTGGAGACGCGTATGACGACGCCCTTTCCCAAGTCCCCGACCTTCATGACGATCGACGAGCCGTTCCGTCTCGAGTGCGACCTCTTCGATCTCGAAGTGGAGGGCGAGATTCCGGCCGAGTTGAACGGCACGTTCTATCGCGTCGGCCCCGACCAGCAGTTTCCGCCGAAGATGGGTGATGCGAACCCGTTCAACGGCGACGGCGCCGTGACGGCGTTTCGCTTCGAGAACGGGCACGTGGACATGCGGCACCGCTACGTGCGCACCCACCGGTTCCTCGCGGAGCGCGCCGCGCGGCGCGGCCTGTTCGGCGATTACCGCAATCCGTTCACCGACGATCCGAGCGTGAAGGGCATTCAGCGCACCGTCTCCAATACGAACGTCGTGCCGCACGCGGGCCATTTGCTCGCGCTGAAGGAGGACGGCCCGCCGTACGCGCTCGATCCGCACACGCTCGAGACGCGGCAGCTCTGGGACTGGAACGGCCACATGACGGCGACGACCTTCACCGCGCATCCGAAGATCGATCCGGCCACGGGTGACCTCGTCGGCTACGCGTATGCGGCGAAGGGCGAGGCGACGAGGGACATCGCGTTCTACACGTTCGACCGCCAGGGCCGGAAGACGCGCGAGATGTGGTTCCAGGGCCCGCACGCGTCGATGATCCACGACTGCGGCCTCACCGATCGATACCTCGTGCTGCCGATGATCCCGCAGCTCATGGACATCGAACGCCTGAAGCGCGGGAAGCCGCTGTTTCAGTGGGAGCCGAAGGTCGACCAGGTCTACATCGTGGTTCCCCGTGACGGCGACGCGAAGGACGTGCGCTTCTTCCGCGCGCCGAACGGCTTCCCGGGCCACGTGATCAACGCCTTCGAGGACGGCGACAAGGTCTATCTCGACCTGCCGATCGTGAACGACAACGTGTTCTGGTTCTTCCCCGACGCGGACGGCCGCGCGCCGAACCCGTCGAGCCTGCGCACGGAGATCGTGCGCTGGTGCTTCGACATGGGCTCGAGCGGCGAGACGCCGACGGCGAAGGTCATCGCGAACGTCGCGGGCGAGTTCCCGCACGTCGACGACCGCTACGTCGGTCGGCCGTATCGCTACGCCTTCATGCAGGCCACGGACCCGACGAAGCCCTATAACGCGGAGAAGGCCGGTCCGATCATGGGCTTCTTCTTCAACACTTTCCTGTCGCTCGACATGACGACCGGGCAGGTGAGGTCATGGTTCTGCGGGGACACGTCGAGCACGCAGGAGCCCGTGTTCGCGCCGAAGAGCGCCGACGCGCCCGAGGGCGAGGGTTACGTGATGGGCATCGTGAACCGCCGCGCCGAGAACCGCAGCGACCTCGTGATCTTCGACGCGCAGCGCATCGACGAGGGGCCGATCGCAACCGTGAAGATCCCGGTGCGCCTGAAGTACGCGATCCACGGGAACTGGGTGCCGGCGCTGACCTTCCCGCGGGCGAGCTGACCCGGGCGCCGGCATCGCGACTGGGGGGAGCGTTCGATGTCAGGTGTCGGACACCGCTTGCCCGAAAACGGTGTCCGACACCTCTTTCCCGCGGTCAGCGGCTGTAGCGGAACGCAAGCGTATACTGGCGCCCGATCTGGTCGTAGCGCGAGTTCATCGCGTTCGGGCCACGGGACGGCTCCTCGTCGAAGAGGTTGTTCACGTTCAGCGACACCGACCACGTCTCGCCGCTCGGGGTATCGCGCGTGTAGCCGAACCGGAGGTTCGTGTACGACGCCGACGGTGCCGTGTTGTCGTCGATGTCGATGCCCTCGACCCACGCGACGTTCCGCAGCGCGTCGTCGATGTAGCGCTCCTGCAGACCGACCGTGAAGGGCCCCGCGGCGTAGTTCAGCATCGCGAGAACCTGCCACTCGGGCAGCGTGGTCGAACCGGCCTGATCCTGCTTCGTGCCGTTCAGCGGAGTGGTCGAATTCTCCCCGAGTCGTCCGCCGAGCAGACGGAACGACAGCGATTCGGTCGCGCTCGAGAAGAAGTCGGGCTCCATCCGGTACGCGATCTCGACATCCGTGCCGGTCACGCGCGCTGCGTCGATATTCAGGAACACGTTCAGCAGCGTGCTGACGCGGCCCGACGAGTCGCGCTCGATGAGCTCGCAATAGACGCCCGTCTCGAAGCACTCGTCGACGATGCGCTGCGCGCCGAGCTGGCCGATCGCGCCGGTGATGTCGATGTCGTAGTAGTCCGCCGAGAGCTGCAGCCCCGGCGCCCACTGCGGCTCGTACACGAAGCCGAACACGAGCGTATCGGCTTCCTCGGGCTGCAGCTCCGGGTTGCCGCCGTCGAACGTCGTGATGCCGTACGTCGCGAAGTCGAGCGCCGGATCCTCGATGAACGCGCCGATGGCCTGCCGATCGAACTGCTCCGAGAAGCTCGCCTCGCGAACGTCTCGCGAGTACGTGGACCGAATGCGGAGGCTTTCCGTCACCTGGAAGTTGAGGCCGGCCTTCCACGTCCAGATCCCGCCGGCCCGTGAGTAGTCCGAGTAGCGAGCCGCAACGTTCGATTCGAGACGCAGCGGTCCGTTCTTCGACGCGAAGAGCGGCAAGGAGGTCTCGGTGAAGACCTCCCACACGTCGAACCCGCCGGCAAGCGTGGGGTAGGTCGAGAACTTGTGCAGGTTCGGGCTGCCGGTCGAATGACCGAACGGAATGCCCCGGATCCCGAGCTGCGGCACGTTCACCGGCGGACCGAGCGCATCGATCGAGTGGAACCACGCGGGCGTGCCCTGCCGGAGCGATTCCTTGCGGTACGTGAGACCGAATGCCTGATCGATCGGCCCCGCGCCCCAGCCCTCGTGCAGCGTGCCGTTCGCGACGATCTCCGCGAAGTGCTGTTTCACGGTCGAGTAGGTCGGCTTGTCGGAACGGATGTAGTTCCAGGCCTCCTCGCTCGCGGGATTCAGGCCGAACGGATTCAGCGGAACGCAGTCGCTGATCGTGTTGTCGATGCTGTCGACCGCGATCGGGTAGTCGATCGGGCTCGGTGCGCCCGAAGGATCCTTGCCGGCATCGATGCGCGGGATGCTCGTGTTCGCGAGCGCCCACGCGTGCAGGTCGGCCTCGAGATTCGGGTTGTTCTTCGCCTGCAGCTGGATGTTGCAGACGATCTCACCGGTATCCGGATCGCGCACGGCGTCCCACGCGAGGAACGAGCGATCGACGCGCTGCCAGTTCTTCAGCAACGTGTCCTTGTCGGCTTCTCCGTACTGGTAGGACACGCGCAGGTCCCAGCTGCCGGGCAGATCGGTGTCGAACCCGAGCGTCCCGGACCACATGCTGTGCTCGGCGAGATGACGCTCTTTCGCGCCGCCCGGCGGACCCCATCCCCCGACTCGGTCGACCCTGATCGACGGGACGTCCTCGTCGTGCATCGCCTGGTTGATGTGCTCGGGCAGGAACGGGTTATCGCGGTAGATCGTCAGGAACCAGATGGAGTTCTGGTTCGGATAGATCGCCTCGCCCGGGTCGTTCGTCTCGATCTTGCCGGCGAGGAAGTTGCCCCAGAGCCGCTTCCGGTCGTCCAGCTCGAAATCGAATCCGAGGAAGGCGCTGTTCTGCTTGACCTCGTTGTAGCTGAAGCCCTGCGCCGAGCCGAGGCGCGCGACCTCGTACTCCGGCCCGCCGGACGTGTTGTTCTGGCCGCCGCCGATCGATGCGTACTCGCCGGGCTGGTACAGGTGCGTGTCCTTGCCGTCGATGCTGAACGTGTGGCGGTCGTACGAGAAGCCCGGCTGCAGAATGAGCCCCGTCGGCGTCGAGTTCGTCGGGTGGACGTGCGGCTTGCTGAGGAGGCGCGGATGCGTGCCCGGCGGATCGTTCGGATCGAAGTCGGGATTCGTGACCGTGCCCCAATCCTCGTCCCATGGCACCTCGTGCCACGTCTCCGGATACCGGCCTCGCGCGAACGCGTCGATCCTTCTCGCTTCGATCGAGCCGATCACGCTGAAGCGATCACCCACGTCGGTACCGAAGGCCAGCTCGGCCTGCCAGTTCTTGCCGTCTCCGAGCTCGGTTTGCCCTGCCTGGACGTTCGTCTTGAGCCCGGTGAAATCGCGGTCGAGGATGAAGTTCGTGACGCCGGCAAGCGCATCCGCGCCGTAGGCGGCCGACGCGCCGCCGGTGACCATCTCGACGCTGCGGATCAACGCGCTCGGAAAGTAGTCGACGTTCACCGAGCTCGTGCGGTCGGACGGCACGATCCGCGATCCGTCGAGCAGCACGAGCGTGCGCTCCACGCCGACGCCGCGCATGTTCAGATGGCTTTGCCCGGCACCGAGCACGGCGTGACCGCCTTCCTGGGCCGTCGGAGTCAGGTAGAACTGCGGCAGCTTCTCGAGCTGCTCCGCGAGCGTATTCGTCGGATCGATGTCGCGCAGCTCCGTCTGCACCTCGAGGCTCGTTACCGGCACCGCCGTCGTGAAGCCCGAGCGCTGGATGCGCGAGCCGGTGACGACGACCTCTTCCACCGTATCGTTCTGCGCCTGCACCGGTGCATTGACGAGCGCCGATACGGCTGCTGCGACGCCGGAGAGCAAGAGACCGGTTCGCGGTCCGCGGCCCATCGGGCGCTCGCGCGAATCGTGAGTCATGAGAACTTCGGCTGCACGAAACCTTCTGCCGAGACTGGTCGTCTCGGCATGAGACCACTCACGCGTCGTCATGTAGGCCTCCCCCCTTCGTATCGTTCGACTAGTTCTTTCTCTCCCCTAGATACATGCTCAATACAAGCACTATCCGACCATCGCCCTTCATCCCCTGAATGTCAAGGCGTCGTGGACGAGACGGAATGAGTCGAGCCGCGCGATGCGCGGCGTCCGTACGATCTCGAGGTCGGGATCGAGCGCTACCGGACCTCGTCGCGCAGCAGCTCGCGCAGCTCCGCGGACCACGGCCGCCCGTCCGCGGCGCGCAACACGTGCATCACGAGCGCGAAGGCCTCGTCCCGTTGCGCGAGCGCGCGCCGATCTCGGCCGAACGCGTAGGCGAGCCACGCCAGCGAAAGCGTCGCGACGACGAGCAGCACGCCGAGCGCGATCGCGAGCCCGCGGAGCCAGCCGAGCGTGCGTGCGACGTCTCGTTCGATGCGCGTCAGGAAGAGTCGATTGCCGCCCTCGGCCAGTGCGGCGCGCAGGCCCTCGTTCGCGCCGAGCACGGCCTCGTGCGCGGCGACGTGGCTCATGCGGCCGACCGCGCTCCCGAGCCGCGCGACGTCGATCTCGGCCGCAGCCGCATCGGCCGACGCGAACAGCGACGAGACGACGCCGGGCACGAGGGCCGTAGCCGCCTCGTCGCCGATCGTGCGCAGCGCGTCGCGAGTCATCGCGGTGCCGAGCGCGCGCACGCGCTCGACGTTCTCAGGCGAGAGCGCCTCGTCGAACGCCGCGCCCGTGCTTCGTCGAACCATCCCGGCGAACGCCGGCGAGAGGTCGTTTCCGACGCCGGCCGCGAGCGACGGCGCGACGGCTCGCACCACGTTGTCGGAGAACTCGCGCACATCGCCTCGTGCGTCGCCGGCGAGCCGGAGCATGCCGAGCGCAGCCTCCTGAGAGACGTCTCGTATCGCGGCCTTGACCGCAGGATCCCTCAGGAGCCGGGCGACCGCTTCGGCGTTCTGGGGCTGCGCGATCGTCTCCACGGCCTCCTCGGCCGCGACCGGCGTCGCCTCCTCGGCGATGTGCTCGGACAGGGACGCGCATCCGCCCGCGAGCAAGGCGCAGAGCGCCGTCGCGCCGACGGTAATACGGTGCTTCTCGCTGTCAATGTGCCGGCTCGTGCGATCCGGCTGCTCCTTCGCTTCCATGACCGCTCCTCGCCTCGGATCCGGGGCATCGCATGAAGCCCGAGCTCGCCTGCGAGGACGTGCACCATTCGCGCCATCTGAATGCCGTATGAAGAGGACGCCCCGGCATGCGGCGCGGGGCGGCCGGGAACCGGATCGATCTCGGCGACGGTCTGCCGCGCGGCCTCGAGCAACGACGCCGCGTCGGGCCCGCCTCGAACGTAGAACGTCATCGTGCCGAGGTAAGGGTTCTGGCGGCGCGGCAGAAAGAGCTGCGGCGGGGAGTCGTCCTTGACGCGGTTGTACTTCGCGTCGGCAACGATGCCGACGATCTCGATGGGGCGTCCCTGGTCCGGAGCGAAAACGAACAGCATTGCGGCGCCGGAAAGACCGAACGACTCGTTCGCGGCCTCGGGCGGCGCGATCGCGAGGATCCCGTTCAAGGTTGCGTGTGCGACCGGCACGCTCAGGATTCCGCCGGCGACCGCAAGCACGCCGGCCTCGCACAGAAGCTGAGCTATCAGCCGCAGTCGGCTCGCGCCGAGCGATGCCCGGACCGCGAGCTCGCCGGCGCGCGAGACGCCGCGGGCGAGCAGCAGGTTTGCGACATTGACGCAGACGATGACGAGGACGAGCACGGAGGCGCCGAGGAGGAGCGCCAGCGCCGGCGCCGCTCCTTCGCGAGCCCAGCTTTGCCCGTGGTCGCCGGGCTCGAAGACGATCCGCCGTTCCTTGAAGCGCTCGAGGTCCTCCGGCGACATGCCCGTCTGCAGCGCCGCCTCGACGTCGTTCAGGATGCCGGCGTAGAGCGCGTTGATTCCGGCCGAGGCCTGCTCGATCGACACGCCGGGCGCGAGGCGCGCGAAGAGGTAGAGCCAGTAGTCGCTGCGGTTCTCCGCGGCTTCACGCGGTGCGCCGGGCTGCAGCAGCCAGCGCAGCGTCAACGGCACGAAGACCTGCGGACGTGCCCAGAACGTCGTGCCGGCGAAGCCTTCCGGGGCGACGCCGACGATCGTCAACGGCTGCCCGTTCACGGTCAGCGTGCGGCCGACGACGCCGGCGTCGGCACCGAACTGATCGCGCCAGAAAGCGTGGCTCAGCACGACGACGCGCGACTCGCCCAAGCCGGGCTCGTCGCGGGCATCGATCAGCCGGCCGACCGCCGGCGCGAGCCCCAGCGTCGAGAAGTAGCCGCCGGAGACGAGGAGCCCCATGCCCGAGAACGTGCTGCCGTCATACGCGAGGTTGGCGTCGAAGTGCCGATGCGCGGCAAGGCCGGCGAAGACATCCTGGCTCGCCTCGAGGTCGCGGAACGCAATCCCGACTTCGACGCACACGGTCCCAACGGCGGGATGGGCAGCCGGTCCGTTGCAGAGGCGGTGCCTCCGTTCGAGCGGCGAGCGATCGAAGGGGACGGGGCCCGACGACCTAAAGGGGATCCCCGGGCCGCGGCGAGCCGGCGAGCCACGCGGCGCCTTCGGCGTACAGCCGCTCGACCGCCTCGCCCCTCAGCCCCGGCAGCCCCGTTTTGACCTGAAAGCCCGCCTTGGTCTGTAGATAGGCGAGATGGCGGTAGCCTTCCGGGAAACGGCCGAGCAGCTCCGGATCGAGCTCAAGCCGGGCGTTCGGGTCGACCGGATCGAGACGATCCTTCTCGTAGATCGGTTGCCGCCGCACGATGGCCCAGCGCCCGGCGCGCTTCTCGAAGAAGTCGTAGAACCGGCCGGTGCACGTCACGTCGGCGAGGACGCCGTCGACGACCGCGCGCTGCCCGATCGTCATTTTCGACTGGGCAATGGCCCGCGTGCCGACGACGTCGCAAGTGATCGCGCCGAGGAAGTGAATGATGTTCACGCCGCGCTCGAACCCCCGCTTGCGGGCCTCGACGAAGTCGCGCGCCGGGCCCTGGAACCAGGTCGCCGTCATCCACGCGTCGTCGTGCCAGACGGTTGCGAAGCGCTCGAAGTCGCCGGAGTCGCTCCAGATCACCCAGTTGTTGACGATCTCGACGATTGCGCTCTTGTCGGCTGCCGTCGTGTCCATTGGATGAGTGCGTTGTTGAATCGGTCGGGAGTATGCGCCGAAGATGCGCGGATTGCAGCGCCGCTACTCGACCTGCTCTCGCGAAGACGATACATTCGGTCGCGCACTCGACCGGTTGCGGCCGCATCGAACGGCACGTGAGAACCGCACCGCGTGTTCGATCGGGAGAGAACGAAGATGGCGAGCATTGCCGATCTCTGGATCGTCGACTCGAACACCGCGCCACCCGAGCCCGTGCCGTCGGGCCTCGTGCGGACGCTGTGCAGCCCGGAGCTCTGCGCGTCGCGGACGTTGACCGTTTATCGGCGCACGATAGTCGCCGGCCGGCGGCTCGACGTCGACGCGGGCGTCGACTACCACCTGCTCTATGTGATCGCGGCGCCCGCGAAGGGCGTCGTCCGGTATCGCGGCGACGCGCATGCGGCCGAGGACGGCGCCGGCGTGCTGCTCGCGCCCGGCGAGTCCGCGCAAGTCGAAGCGGCGGGCTCCGCGATGGAGCTGCTCCATCTCGTCGTGCCGAAGCCGCCGGCCGCGGTCGAGCAGGGCTTGCCCGGCGGGCCCGGCTATTTCTTCGATCGAAGCATCCTGCGCACGCTGCACGACGCGAGCGGCGGCCGCGTGCGCCGCTTCTGCGCGGAATCGAGCATCCGCCTGCTCGATGGCAGCCGTCTCACGCCGACGAACGCGGTCCAGGCCGGCGAGATGCACTACAACGAAGGCGGCTCGTCTCCGTACCACGCGCATTTCAGCACGCCCGCCAACCCGGACGGCGCCGCGCACTGCTACATGACGTTCCGAGGCCGAGGGCGGGTCGACGTCGAAGGAGACTCGGTCGAGATCGCGCCCGGCACGCTCGTGTACTTTCCGCCCGGCGTGCCGCATCGCCTGAGCGCCGTCGGCGGCCCGCTCGATTACTTCGAGATCCAGGCGTGGCGAAGCTTCAAGACGAACGTGCTGAGCGAGGAGCCGCTCGGCCTGCGCTGGTACTACGAGCGCACGCGGCCCCACGCGCCGCTCGAAGAGTGGAACCAGAGCTGACGAGCCCGTTCGGGCGACGGTTTTGGCTCGAACCGGACGCCGCGCGGCGTGAGTCTCAGGAGCGCAGCACGAGTTCCGGCACGATATCGGCGAGCCGCCGGCAGCCGGTCAGCACCATCGCCATCTCGAGCTCGGTGCGGAGGATGTGCAGCACGTGCGCGACGCCGCTCGCGCCTGCCGCGGCGAGCGCGTAGACGTACGGCCGGCCGACGAGCACCGCACGGGCGCCGAGCGCGAGCGCTTTCAGCACGTCGGTGCCGCGGCGTACGCCGCCGTCGACGAGCAGCGGCAGCCGTCCGTCGACGGCGTGTGCAATCGACTCGAGCACGTCGATCGTCGCGGGCTGCGTGTCGAGCGTGCGTCCGCCGTGGTTCGACACGACGACGCCGGCGACACCGACGCTCGTGGCCGTCGCCGCGTCGCCGGGCGTCATGATGCCCTTCACGAGCACGGGCAGCGTCGTGATCGACCGGAGCCACTCGATGTCCTTCCACGTCGGCGCGCCCGCGAGAATGCCGCTGCCGAAGACCGGGCTCTCGCCCGCGCGCGCGACCGATCCCGTCGCCGCGCTCGATCCCCGCAGGTTCACGGCCTCGATCCCGGGCGGCAGTGCGAACTCCGCGCGCTGCTCGCGATTGCGCGCGCCGCTGACAGGGGCATCGACCGTGACGACGAGCGCGCGGTACCCGGCCGCCTCGACGCGCGCGACGAGCTCGCGGAAAAAGCCGCGGTCGCCGTGCAGATAGAGCTGCATCCAGAGCACGGTGTGCTGGCCGGCGCGCGCGGCGATGTCCTCGAGCGGCACGCTCGCCTCGGCACTCACGATCATCGGCGCGCGCATCGCCGCCGCGGCGAGGGCCGTCGCGAGCTCGCCTTCGGGATGCGCGAGCTTTTGCAGCGCGACGGGCGCGAGCAGGATCGGGTACGGCAGCTCGTGGCCCAAGAGCTCGAGCCGCGTGTCGCCGCCGTCGACGTCGCGCAGCACGCGCGTCCGAAGCTTCAGGCGCCTGAAGGCCTCGACGTTCTCGCGCACGGTCAGCTCGTCCGCCGCGCCGCCGCTCACGTACGCGAACGCGGCGGGCGTCATCCGAGGCCTCGCAAAGGCCTCGTAGTCGTCGACCGCGGCGATCTGCGGCGGGATCCGCTCGAGCGGCGGCAGCGGCGTCTCGCTCACGTGTCCGACCAGCGGCGCACGAGGTTGTGATAAACGCCGGCGAGGCGCTCGAGCTGCGGCGCATCCGGGTGCCGCGCGGTGAGCTCCTGGATCGCCGAGTCGAGCTCGAACAGCAGGGCACGTTGCGCATCCTCGCGAACGAGGCTCTGGATCCAGAAGAACGACGCGAGGCGCACGCCGCGCGTGACCGGCGTGACGCGGTGCAGGCTCGTGCCCGGATAGAGCGCGAGGTGGCCCGCCGGCAGCTTCACGCGCTGCGTGCCGTACGTGTCCTCGATGACGAGCTCGCCGCCGTCGTAGTCCTCCGGCGAGCTCAGGAACAGCGTCGCCGAGACGTCCGTGCGCACGCGATGCGGCGTGCCCGGCACCGAAAGGACCGCGCCGTCGACGTGCAGCCCGTACTCGCCGCCGTTCTCGTAACGGTTGAAGCGCGGGGGCAGCACCTTCAGCGGCAGCGCGGCGGACAGGAACAGCGGGTTCGCGGCGAGCGCGTCGAGGATCAGGTTGCCGATCTCGGTCCCGACGGGATCGTCCGGCTCGAGCTGCTGGTTCCGCTTCGCGCGGATCGCGAGGTGGCCCGCCGTCGCGCGCCCGTCCTCCCAGCGGCCGCGCTCGAGCAGGCTGCGGCGGCAGTGCTCGATCTGCTCGGCCGTCAGCACGTCGGGGATCTTCACCATCATCGCGCTTGCCTTGGAACGGGGTACGAATTACTCGCATTCGTGAATGCGAGTAATTCGCATTATCGTTCTTCGCGCGCAAGAAGTCATGCACACGTCGCTGCAACGTGCGCCGCGACTTACGGGCCGAGCAGATCGCCCGGGGTCGGCGGCAGCTGCGGCAGCGTCTGCGCCGGGAGCTCGCCCGAAAGCGACTCGAGGAACGCGACGATGTCGGCGACCTGCTCGTCGCGCAGCGTCTTGCCCAGCTGAGTCGACGCCATCACGCGCACGGCTTCGTCCAGCGTCTTGACCGAGCCGTTGTGCATGTACGGCGCCGTGTAGATCAGGTTGCGCAGCGTCGGCACGCGCCACATGTGCTCGTCCGCGGGGTTGCCGGTCGCCTCGAAGCGCCCCTTGTCCTGCATCAGGTCGTACTTCGCGACGTACGGGCTATCCGTCTCGAGCGGGAACTTCATGAAGAAGCCCGTGCCCATCGGCAGCTCGGGCCCGGCGAACATCGGCCCCTGATGGCACGTCGTGCAGCCGACCTCGCGGAACGTGCTCATCCCGCGCAGCTGCTGGTCGGTCAGCGCGGTTTTGTCGCCCTTCACGTAGCGGTCGTACGGCGTGTTCGGGGTGATCAGCGTGCGCTCGAACGCGGCGATCGCGCGCGCGATGTTGTCGATCGTGATCACGTCGCCTTCGCCGAAGGCCGCCTCGAAGTACGGCCGGTAGCCCGGGATCCGCTCGATGCGGCGAACGACCGCGTCGAGATCCTCCATGCCCATCTCGATCGGATTGGCCGGAGGGCCCTTCGCCTGATCCTCGAGCGTCGCCGCGCGTCCGTCCCAGAACTGGGCCGACAGGAATGCCGCGTTCCATACCGTCGGCGCGTTGCGCCCGCCCTTCTGGCCGTGGACGCCGATCGACGTGGGCCGGTGATCGTCGCCGCCCTCGGCGAGGTTATGGCACGAGAAACACGACACCGTGCCGGTCGACGAGAGCCGGGCATCGAAGTAGAGCATCCTGCCGAGCTCGATCTTTTGCGGAGTCGTGGGGTTGTCAGCCGGCGCCGGTGCAACCTCGGGAAGCGCCTGCCAGACCGCTTCATCAGCGACGGCCATCGTGGCCGCAAAGCACGCTGTGGCGAGCACCGCCTGTAACTTCATCGTGCAATCCCTCCATGGATGAGCCGCATGCCGACGAACGGATAGGATGCGGCGCGGGCATGTTAGCCCGGAACGTGCCGCGGGGGTCGATACGGAAACTTACTTATCGGGCGCCGTTTTCGCGCAATTCGAAAGGAGGGGAACGTTCGGCGGGAGCGCCTGCGATCTCGCTGCTGGAGAGCGCTCGGGCCGGCACCGGCGCCGAGCGTGCCGTGCTGAACGACGTCGCGCAATCCTTCGTCCACGCCTCCGCATACGGCGATTGAACGTAACGGGGTGCGACAGGAAAAGCGAGACGCTCGTCCTTCCTTGCCCCGGACGCCCGACGACAATCACCGGCTCGAGAATTCCTCTTGCAAGGAAATATCATGAAGAAGCTGGCGGCGTATGCAGTGGTCGCTTTGGGTGTCGCCGGGATCGGCTGGTTCACGGGAGCGAAGCGCGACGATTCGGGCGCGATCGTCTCCTCCGGCACGATCGACGCGTTCCAGATCAGGGTAGGGGATTGCTTCGACGACGCGGCGTCGGTCGGGGAAGAGACGGAGGTCAGCGGCGTGCGCGGCGTGCCCTGCTCGCAGCCTCACGACAACGAGGTGTACGCCGTTTTCGACGTCGATCCGACCGAGTTTCCGGAAGGCGACGGCATGGGGCAGGTCGCCTTCGACGCCTGCCTCGAGCGCTTCGAGTCGTTCGTCGGCAGAGACTACGAATCGTCCTCGCTGGACATCATGACGCTCTACCCGTCGCGCGACAGCTGGCATCGGCTGAACGACCGGGAGGTCGTCTGCGCCGTCTACGACGTGACGCTCGCGAAGCTCGAGGGGAGCGTCAAAGGGCGCGGGCTGTAGCGCCGGGCTCCGGCGCGCCGCCCGGCCTCGCCGGCCACCACGGGTCGCTCGTTCCGTCTCCGAACGCCGCGCGCAGCGAGGCGACGAACACCTTGACCTTCGGCGACAGGAAACGGCGATGCGGATACACGGCGAACACGTAGAGCTCCGGCGGCTGCCAGTCGGTGAGCACGGGCTCTAGAGTGCCGGCCGCGACGTTGGACCCCGCGCAGAAGCTCGGCATCATCGTGAGGCCGACTCCCTCGCGCGCGGCCGCCCAGAGGGCGGGGCGCCTGGGCCTGCGGGTCCGGACGACGTGACCGGCGGCCCCGCCGGCGCGCTCAGTCGCCGAGGGGATTGTCGCGCGGCTGCCAGGTCGCGTCGAAACGATCCGGCAGGCCGCTGTCGGAGCTGATGTAGCGCCGGCTGATCAGCCATTTCCCGTCGCGCTTGACGAGCTCGGTGTCCTCCCGGCCCTGCTCGTAGAGCCTCGGCGGCTTGCCGACGCCCTCGTTGATGACGCCGGTCCAGATCACGTGCGCCCTCGCCACGTTGCCGTCGATCTCGATGATCGGGTTCGTCAGCAGCATGTGGTTGCGGGGACGCGGCGCGCTCTCGCGGTCCGGCTCGGACTCCGGCCGCTGATACAGCGCCGCGATCTCTTCGTGGCCCCGGGCGATCGTCCCGTCGACGTCGAGCAGCGCATCCTCGGTGAAATACTCGGACAGGACGTGGCTTTCGCCCCGCGCGAGATCGTAGTAGTAGCGGGTCAGCAGATCCTCGATCTGGATGCGGTCGAGCAGGGTCTCCATCGTGATCTGCTGAGCGAGCACCGGCGTGCCCGAAGACATCAGCAACGACGCCGCGGCGGCAGCGAAGAGTCGCTTGCCGGCCGCCGCCCGGGATCGCAACGAGTGAGTGGACATGGCGGCTTCCTTCCCCCTTTGTTCGAACGGCCGTCCGATCCTTCTACCGTGTCGGCGAACGCGAGGCAACGTGCCGCCGGTCGCCGAGCGTGCGGGTGAACGTCTCGCGCGATCAAAGCTCGGGAACATCGTCCGGAGAGCGAACCGACACGGAGCGCAGCGAGATCCAGACGTCCGTCGACTCCCGGCATATCGGCTCGACCTGATATCGCGCGCACGGTCCCGCGAGATACAGGTACCCGCCGTCCACTCCGGCGAGATAGTCGCGCGGCTCGTTGTCGAGCATCGAGCGCTCGCGATTGCCGCGGGTGATTTCGACGGCCCGGGTCGTTACCGGCTCGAGCGACAGGCTGCCGCCCGCGATCGAGAAGCGGCCCGACTCGCGCACGTCGATGCCGCTGCGGCGCGGGTCGGTCACGGCGCGCGTGCCGAAGTAGGCCTGGTAGACGAGGTCGTAGGTCCCGTCGTCCCGCAACCAGATCCAGATCGCATGGAACGGCTGCGCCACGTTACCGAAGATCGGATCTCGAGCCGCGCTCGCTTGCGTCTCCCTGAAGTACCACGCGCCGCGAACGTCCGCCGTCGCCGCGGGCGGATCGCCCGGCAGGCTCTGCGAGCTCTCGAACGGACGCGCTTCGGGGAAGCTCGTGCGCGGGTCGACGCGAGCGCCGCGCGCAGCGAGCAGCAGGGTGCAGCTGCTCGTGGTCATGAGGATCAGCAGGCAAAGCAGCACTCGTCTCACGTCCGTCGCTCCGGATGATGCCCTCGATTCAGCGCGGCACGGGGCGAAAAGGTTCAAGCCGCCCGGGAGCACCCCGTCGGACCGCTCCGGGCCTCGTGACCCTCACGCGGTAGTAGCATTGACCCTCCGCCATGGGCACTCGGAGGTGACCGGCATGGCCATCGAGCTCAATCACACGATCGTTCCGGCACGCGATGCGAAGGCTTCGGCGGCGTTCCTGGCCGAAATGCTCGGGCTCGGCGAGCCCGTGCGCTTCGGGCCGTTCTGGGTCGTGACCGTCGACAACGGCGTGTCGCTCGATTTCCAGGATTCCGACGAGGACATTCCGACCGAGCACTACGCGTTTCTCGTGAGCGAAGCGGAGTTCGATGCGATCTTCGCGCGGATCCGCGCACGCGGCCTCACGTACTGGGCGGATCCGGCGGGCGAGCGCGCGTTCGAGATCAACCACAACGACGGCGGCCGGGGTCTCTACTGGAGAGATCCGAACGGCCACTACCTCGAGATCATCACGCGTCCGTACGGCAGCGGGGCGTAGCGGCGGATGCGAGCGAAGCGCGGTTCCGAACGCTGCGAGCAGGCGGTGTCACGGCCCCGCACCGCAGGTTGAGCGATGCCCTACGGGCTCCTCGCCGACGCCGTTCTGATCGTCCATTTCGGCATCGTCGTGTTCATCGTCGGCGGGCTCGCCGTGATCGTGCTCGGCAACCGGGTCGGCTGGCGCTGGGTGAACGATCGGCGCTTCCGCATCGCGCACGTCGCCGCGATCGGCTTCGTCGTCGTGCAGGCGTGGCTCGGCCGGATCTGTCCGCTGACGACGCTCGAGTCGTGGCTGCGTGCGAAAGCCGGCGAGGCGGGCTACGACACGAGCTTCGTCGAGCACTGGGTGGAGCGGCTGATCTTCTACGACGCGCCGCTCTGGACGTTCGCGGCGGCCTACACGCTGTTCGCGCTGCTCGTCGCCGCGGCGTGGTGGCGCTATCCGCCGGAGCGACGGGCTCGCGGCACGTAGGCGATGGGCCGGCGCTCACGCCGGAGCGCGGAAGCGTCGCAGCGCCTCGTCGTAGACGTCCTGCGGCAGCGGCCCTTTGGCCGCGGCCGCGACGTTGGCCTTCAGATGCTCCGGATTCGCGGTGCCGACGATCGTCGTCGCCATGTCCGGATGGCTGATCGTGAAGCGGAGCATGAACTCCATCGGGCTCATGCCGTCGAGCAGGTCCTCGATCTCGGCCTCGTGCCACAGCCGTCGGCGCGCCCTGAAACCGGCCTGCAGGAACTCCGGGTAATCGTCGATGATCGACTCGTCCTTGATCATGACGCCGCGCGCGACGCCGCCGCGGATGACGACCCCGGCCCCGCGCCGCGCCGCCTCGCGGATCAGCGCATCGTGCTCGCGCTCGAGCAGCGAGTACGGAATCTGGAAGACGTCGAAGACGCCCATCTCGATGTGATCCGGAAGCTCCGGGAGCGTGCCGGACATGCCGATGAAGCGGACCTTGCCCTCCGTCCGGAGCTTCTCGAGCTCCGCGATCGAGTCGTGCTCCTCGAGCACGGCGCGCGACGGGCTCAGGTGGAACTGCACGACGTCGAGATAATCGGTCCTCATGCGGACGAGGCTTTGCTCGACGGCCGCGCGGATGTTCTCGCGCGTGAAGCTGTGCGGCTTGCGCTTCGCGTACGGCACGTCCGGCGGCTCGATCGGACAGCCGCACTTGGTCGCGAGATAAAACTCGCCGCGGCGGTGCGCGAGGTGCCGGCCGATCAGCTCCTCCGAGTAGCCGTAGTCGGGCGACGTATCGATGTAGTCGATGCCGTGGTCGAGGACGCCGTTCAGGAGCGCGCTCGCTTCCGCGGCGGTGAGGCGCGGAAAGTGCTCGAGCCCGCGCAGCTCCATCGCGCCGTATCCGAGCTTGCTGACCTCGAGCCCGGTGCGGCCGAGCGTCGCTTTCGGCAATGTGGTCATCGGTCTTCCTCCGCGGCCGTTCAGCGCCTCATCGTGTGCCGGACGAGTATCGCGCACCGCGCGCAGGGGTGCATGATCGGAATGGAGGGCTCGGAGCGTAACAAATGGGCGCGAACGAAGCAGCGGGCGAGCGGACCGATGTGCTCGTCATCGGTGCCGGGCAAGCGGGCCTTGCGACGGCGCGCGCGCTCGAGGACGCGGGGGTCACGTGCATCGTGCACGAGCGGCACGCGCGCATCGGCGACTCGTGGCGCCGGCGTTTCGATTCGCTCGTGCTGTTCACGCCGCGCGAGCTCGACGCGTTGCCCGGCCTGCGTCACGAAGGGGACCCGCGCGGCTATCCGGGCAAGGACGAGATGGGCGACTACCTCGAGCGGTATGCGGCGCGCTTCGACCTGCCCGTGGTCACGGGCGACGGCGTCGAGCGCCTCGTGCGCGACGGCGATCGCTTCGTCGCGCGCACGGCAAGCGGCCGGCGGATCGACGCGAGGTCGGTGGTCGTAGCGACCGGCACGTTCCAGCGGCCGAGGATCCCGCGCTTCGCCGAGCGCCTGTCTGAAACCGTGCACCAGCTCGACGCGGAACGCTATCGCAACCCGTCGACGATCGCAGGACGGAGCGTCGCCGTCGTCGGCGACGGCGCGACCGGCCGGCAAATCGCGCTCGAGCTCGCGCAGGCCGGCAAGGAGGTGATGCTCGCGACCGGCCGGCGCCGCAGGTACGTGCCGCAGCGGGTGCTCGGGCGGGACTTCACGTGGTGGGGCGTGCGCCTCGGGCTCGTGACGGCCGACAAGTCGTCGCCGGCGGGAAGGCTCGTCCGCGCGATGGATGCGACGCCGGGCCTGCATCTTCTTCGCGGGGCGCTGCGCCGCGCCGGCGTCGCGCTCTGCGGTCGGTGCGTCGGAGCCGACGGCGACCGGCTGCTGCTCGAGGACGGCAGGTCACGCCGCTGCGATGCCGTCGTCTGGACGCTCGGGTATCGCGACGACACGTCGTGGCTCGACATCCCTCGCGCGGCGACGGCCGACGGATTCGTCGAGGAGCGCGGCATCGCGCCGATCCCCGGGCTCTTCCATGTCGGCCGCGAGTGGCAGAGCTCGCGTGCGTCGGGGTTGATCTGCGGAGTGCAGACGGATGTGCGTCGGATCGTGGGTGACGTCATTCGCGACGCCTAGAGTAGGCCCGCGATACTCAACATGCTCACTCCGTCGTTCTGCGAACGCCGCGAGCGTGTCCAGCGGCGCTCGACACGCAAGCGGCGAATTTACGCGGTTGCGATCAGTTCGAGAGCTGCCCGCGGATCGCGCCTCCGCGGTACTCCGAGTTGTGAATGTTCACGTAGTGGCCCGACGGCGACGCGAGAATCGCCTGGACGGCTTCGGCCGGCGCACTCGTCAGGCCGACGAGCTTGCCGTCCGGATCCTTGTCGAGCGTCAACGGCACGACGACGCCGCCCGACTGTCCCTCCGCGCCTGCGTGGATATGCATCGCGGTCGGCTCCGCGATGTTCGAGTAGCTGAACTCCCAGCTGACCTGATTCGTCTCCGAGTCGATCGTGACCGTGCCTCGGCCGGCGCCGTCGGGATCGCCTCCGCTCCCGCCCGACAGCGAGACGTTGAAGGACGTCTCCGCGGCGACGCCGACGCCGGCGGCGAGAACGAGGCCGAGAATGCCCGCCGTAGTGAAGCAGAGACCCGTCCGGAAAGTTTTCGAGTTCATATTGTTTTCCTTCGCTGAACGTTGAGGCCTGTCGCGTTCCAATGAAGCATGCGCGCGGCTGCCCGTCAACGCTCGCGCCGGCGTCGGACGCGGGCGGCGACGCGGCACGGGCGCCGCTGATCGCGGACGCGTCTGCTATGCGACCAGACGGCGATCCCGTGGGAACGCTACTGCACGAGAGAGCCGGCGATCAGGCGCAGACGTAGGCCGCAAGGTGCTCGCCCGTCCGCGTCGAGCGGCCGGCGACGAGATCGGCGGGCGTGCCAGCGAACACGATGCGGCCGCCGTCGTGCCCCGCGCCCGGCCCGAGGTCGATGATCCAGTCGGCGTGCGCCATCACGGCCTGGTGGTGCTCGATCACGATGACCGACTTGCCAGAGTCGACGAGCCGATCGAGCAGACCGAGCAGATTCTCGACGTCGGCGAGGTGCAGGCCCGTCGTCGGCTCGTCGAGCACGTAGATCCCGCCTTTCTCGCCCAGGTGCGTCGCGAGCTTGAGCCGCTGCCGCTCGCCGCCGGACAGCGTCGTCAGCGGCTGGCCGAGACGGACGTAGCCGAGCCCGACGTCGGCGAGCCGCTCGAGAATCACATGTGCGGCCGGCGTGTGCCCGTCGCCTGCGCCGAAGAACGCCTGCGCCTCGGTGACCGACATCTCGAGCACTTCGCTGATGTTGCGTCCTCCGAGCCGGTACTCGAGCACGGCCGGCTGGAAGCGTTTGCCCTCGCACGCCTCGCAGGTCGTCGCGACGCCGGCCATCATTCCGAGGTCGGTATAGACGACGCCGGCGCCGTTGCACTGCGGACACGCGCCCTCGGAGTTCGGGCTGAACAGCGCCGGCTTTACGCCGTTCGCCTTCGCGAAGGCCTTGCGGATCGGATCGAGCAGCCCCGTGTACGTCGCCGGATTGCTGCGCCGCGAGCCGCGGATCGGCGTCTGGTCGACCGAGACGACGCCCGCCGACGCGGGGATCGACTGCACGAGCGAGCTCTTGCCGGAGCCGGCGACGCCGGTGACCACGACGAGCACGCCGAGGGGGATTTCGACGTCGATCCCTTTCAAGTTGTGCAGCGTCGCGCCGCGGACCTCGAGTCGCCCGCTCGGCGTCCGCACGACGTCCTTCAAGGCGGCGCGGTCGTCGAGATGGCGGCCGGTGATCGTGCCGCTCGCGCGCAGCCCGTCGATGCTGCCTTCGTAGCAGACGGTGCCGCCCGCGCTGCCGGCGCCGGGACCGAGGTCGACGACGTGGTCCGCGATCGCGATCGTCTGCGGCTCGTGCTCGACGACGAGCACGGTGTTGCCCTTGTCGCGGAGCCGGAGCAGGAGCTCGTTCATCCGCTGGATGTCGTGGGGATGGAGGCCCGTGGTCGGCTCGTCGAAGACGTACGTGACGTCGGTCAGCGACGAGCCGAGGTGGCGAACCATCTTGACGCGCTGCGCCTCGCCGCCCGACAGCGTGCCGGACGGCCGATCGAGCGTGAGGTAGCCGAGCCCGATTTCGACGAACGAATCGAGGGTCTCGCCGAGCGCGGCGAGGAGCGGCGCGACGGACGGCTCGTCCAGGCCGCGGACCCATTCGGCGAGATCGCTTACCTGCATCGCGCATGCGTCGGCGATGCTCAACCCCTTTATCTTGGACGACCGGGCTGCTTCGTTGAGCCGCGTGCCGCCGCAGTCGGGGCAAGTCGTGAAGGTGACCGCGCGATCCACGAACGCGCGGATGTGCGGCTGCATGGCCTCCCGATCCTTCGTCAGGAACGATTTCCGGATCGTCGGAACCAGTCCCATGTAGGTCAGGTTGATGCCGCCGACCTTGATCTTCGTCGCCTCCTTGTACAGCAGGTCGTTGAGCTCGCGCTTCGTGAATTTGCGGATCGGCTTGTCGGGATCGAAGAAGCCGCAGCCGCGGAAGATGCGGCCGTACCAGCCTTCCATGCTGTAGCCCGGGATCTTGATCGCGCCTTCGTTCAGCGACTTGCCGTCGTCGTAGAGCGCGGACAGGTCGAAATCGGTGACGGAGCCGCGGCCTTCGCAGCGCGGACACATGCCGCCGGTGATGCTGAAGCTGCGCCGCTCCTTGACGGTCCGCCCGCCGCGCTCGAACTGGACGACGCCCGCGCCGCTGATCGACGCGACGTTGAACGAGAACGCCTGCGGCGGGCCGATGTGCGGCTTGCCGAGGCGGCTGAACAGAATGCGCAGCATCGCGTTCGCGTCGGTCGCAGTGCCGACGGTCGAGCGCGGGTCGGACCCGATCCGCTCCTGGTCGACGATGATCGCGGTCGTCAGCCCTTCGAGCACGTCGACGTCGGGCCGCGCGATCGACGGCATGAAGCCCTGCAGGAAGGCGCTGTACGTCTCGTTGATCAGCCGCTGCGACTCCGCGGCGATCGTGCCGAACACGAGCGAGCTCTTGCCGGAGCCCGAGACGCCGGTGAACACCGTGAGCCGGCGCTTCGGGATCTCGATGCTGACGTCGCGCAGATTGTTGACGCGCGCGCCGATCACGCGGATCACGTCGTGGCTGTCGGCGACGTGCACCGCGGCCTTGCTCGCCGTGCGCTCCGTTGCCGCGCGCTTTCCGCTCCGGCCGGCTGCGAGAACGGGCCTGGGCTGTCGTGCCTTGCGATTCATCCGCGCGATCGTGCCAAGGCGGGCGCGCGCCGTCGACCCCCGGCGGGAGACGCGCGTCAGGCGATCTCGTCGACGAGATCCGCGATCGAGTCGACGATGCGCGTCGGACGGAACGGAAACGTCTCCGCGCGTGCCCGATCGGTGCTGCCGGTCAGGACGAGCACGGTGCGCATGCCGGCCTCTATCCCCGAGATGATGTCCGTCTCCATGCGGTCGCCGATCATGACCGTCGATTCCGAGTGTGCGTCGATGCTGCGCAGCGCCGAGCGCATCATCAGCGGGTTCGGCTTGCCGACGTAGTACGGCTTCACGCCGGACGCGCGCGAGATCATCGCCGCGACGGAGCCCGTGGCCGGCAGCGGGCCGTCCGGCGAAGGGCTCGTATCGTCGGGATTCGTCGCGATGAAGCGCGCGCCGCACTGGATGAGACGGATCGCGAGTGTGATCCGCTCGAAGCTGTACGTGCGCGTCTCGCCGAGCACGACGTAGTCCGGCGCGTGCTCCGTCTGCGTGTAGCCCGCCTCGTAGAGCGCGGTCGTGAGCCCGCTCTCGCCGATGACGAATGCGGAGCCCGCGGGACGCTGGTCGCTCAGGAAGCGGGCCGTCGCGAGCGCGGACGTCCAGATGTCCTTGTCCGCGACGTCGAGCCCGAGATGGCGGAGGTGGGCCGCGAGGTCGCGTGGCGTGTGCCGCGAGTTGTTCGTCAGGATCAGGAACCGCTTACCGGCCTCGCGAAGACGCGCGATGAAGCGGTCCGCGCCGGGGACGAGCTGGCTCTCGCGGACGATCACGCCGTCCATGTCCATCAGGTAGCTCTCGACGGGCTTCGGTTCGGTCAATGCGGGTCCCTCCTTGCTGGGGAGAAACGGCAGGAAATGGTGTCAGACACCTTTTTTCGCGGTCACGCTGCGAGATCGTGCGACTCGGGCGAAAAAAGGTGTCTGACACCGTTTCTCCCCGTTAACTTCGCGACATTGTCGCATGAACGCGCCTGCGGGCCCCGAACCCCTGGTCAAACGGGCGTCGAGCCGTCACCCTATTCGCGTCGAGAGTGCCGCCGGCGATCCGGCCGAGGCCGCGCCGGCACGAGCATCGTCGGAGGGAAGCGTGAGACTGAGCTTTGGGATGGCGCCCGCGATCGCGGGCCTGATCTTGTCCGCATCGCCTGCCGCCGCACAGCAGTTGCCGGACATCGGCTTCAAGAGCGTCGGCCGCGCGTGGCCGCTCGCCGCCGATATCTACGACACCGAGGTCGTCGGCGCCGTGCGCGCGCTGTTCGGCCCGCCGTATCCGGGCGAGGATCGGACGCGCTACGTCGGCACCGCGCGCAACGGCGACGTGCCCGAGGGTGTCGAGCCGCTGCCGGTGGACCTCTTCACGTCGAAGGATTTCTACAAGGACCGCGAGCTCTGGAGCGATCCGCGGTACTTCCGCTGCAACAGCCCGACGAGCATCGAGGAGCTGTGGGGAGGGCCGTTCGGCGAGCCCGAGATCGGCCCGAATCCTCCGGCGACGGCCGCGTGGGGGCACTGCGACCGGGATTATCCGCGCGAGGCGATCGTGAGCCCGTATCCGTTCAAGACGGCACAGGAGCACTACGAGGCGCTGCTCGAGGAGACGAAGCGGCGCGGCGGCCCGACCCGGCACACGTACGCGACGGTGCCCGGCGAGTGGACCGGCATCTACCGCCATCCGGGCATCACGCCCGGCAACGAGAATTGGTACTGGCTCCGGCGCAGCCAGGTCCCGACGATCCTGTCGCTGCTGACCGACGAGTATCAGACGCGAATGGTCCAGGAGATGTACCACACGGGCCATACGAACGCGCCGCAGTGGCCGTCGCAGTACTGCTGGCCCGAAGGCTTCATGCGTCGCTGGGCGCCGCCGGCGACGTGGGAGCACTACATCATGGTCACGCCGCAGGTCGTGCAGATCCTCGCCGGCGTCGCGCGCAACTTCATCACGAACATCTACATCGGCGCCGAGTTCAAGATGGACGGCGCGGTGCCGTACTTGAGCGAGCAGGTGCCGCGCTGGTACGGCGAGACGATCGGCTTCTGGGACGAGGACACGCTGATCACGTGGACGTCGAACGTCCAGGCGTGGATGGCGCACGGCGCGTTCGAGCATTCGAACAGCATGCAAAGCGTCGAGATCTACACGCCGCTCCACGACGACGACGGCAACTTCATCGGCCTCAATCACGAAGCGATCCTGTACGACCCGGAAGCGCTCGTCGAGCCCGTGCGGATCGTCCGCAACCTGATGAAGCAGGGCGAGATGACCGACGGCCCGCCGTATCCGTTCATCGAGTGCGTGCAGACGATCTTCCCGATCGAAGGGCGCGCGACGCCCGTCAGCCCCGGCGACGTGATCCAGTACGAGGTGCCGGATATTTACGGCCGGCCGTGGGCGCACATCTGGGAGAAGTATTTCGAGCAGGGCATGGAGAAGCCCGAGGAGGAGGATATCTTCAACTTCGAGTGAGCGACGGTCGAGGCGGGCGGAGCGCCGTTCGGCTCGCGCCGCCGCGGCTGCGGGTCAGCCGGGATGACCCTCGAGCACCGGCTCGCCGCGCGCGGCGTCGAAGCTCCCGAGATCGACGGCGGCGCCGACCGCCGCGCGCCTGCCGCGCGCCGCGCGCTCGGCCTCCGTCCTTTCGCGGACCCGCTTCAGCGCGAGCGCCATCACCCTCGCTTCGCCGTACGGGTCCGGTATCACGCACGGCGGGCGGCGGCGCAGCTTGTGCCACTCGTCGCGCTGCAGAATGCGCAGCAGGAAGGTCAGGTTCTTGCGGACGAACAGAACGTAGGGATTGCTGCCGCCGCCGAAGAACGGCTCGAAGTAGCGGTACGCCGACTGGAACCCGCGCTCGAGCCTCAGGTGCACCGAGCTCTGATAGAACGTGAGCGTCTGCGACAGCAGGTGCCGGCCGGAGCGGTAACGGACGTCGCCGACCTGCGGGTCGAACGCGAGGCCGCCGAGCACGAACTCGGGATAGAGGCGGTCCCGGCACTTCTCGAGGTAGCACCGATCGGCAAGCTGTGTGATCAGGTCGGCGGTGCCGATCAGGCGGCCGATCATCACGTTCGTCGGGTCGTCGAGCTCGATGCGCTCGAGCGGTATCTCGTACCCCGTGAAGTGCACGACCGGCGACACGATCGGCACGAACTCGTCGAGGCCGATCTTCGGCAGGTAGCGCTCGAGGAAGAGCCCGCTGCGGGTCACGTGCGTGCGCGTGAACTCCGCGCCGTTCGCCGCGTGGCTGTCGCGGATCCGATGACGCAGATATCCCGAGTCGTGGAAAAGCGCGGCGACGAGCGCGAACGTCGCGCGCTCCGCGCCGAGCCGATGCTTCGCCGGCGTGACGCTGTCGTAGCCGACGATCAGCCGCGCGAGCGCGAGCGTGACGTCCAGGCTGTGCTGGATGTCGTGATAGCTCGTGTCGACGCCGTGATAGTCCTGATCGAAGCCGCCGTAGATGCGCTCGAAGTCGTGGAACGCGATCCACAGCGGATCGAGCGAGCTGCGCGAATAGACGGAGGACAGCAGGCCTATGACGGCTTGGCGAACGGCGCGGGGCGTAGTGACGTCGACGGTGTTCGTGACGTCGTGGTCGTTGCGGCGCTCCTGGAGCGCTTCCTCGCTGGTCGGCATCTGAGGCCTCGCCTCGCGGCACTCGCGCGAGTGTACGAGATTCTCCCGGACGAGGCACCGACGCATGTGACATAAACGCGCACTTCGTGCGAATTCTGCGATCGGCGGCGCACGACGTGCGGACCGACCGAATGGCGCACGCGACGGGCTCGGCAGCGCGCCGGTGTGCACGGGGGCGATCGTCACGCCGGCGCCGCCTCGCTCATGCCGGACTGACGCAGCAGCGCGTCGAGCGTGGGCGGCCGGCCGCGGAACGCGACGAACGCGTCGAGCGGCGGACGGCTTCCGCCGACCGCGAGAATTTCCCGCTTGAAGCGGCGGGCCGTCTCGGGGTCGAGCACGCCCGCCTCTTCGAAGGCCGCAAAGGCATCGGCCGCGAGGACTTCCGCCCACTTGTAGCTGTAGTACCCGGCGGCATACCCGCCGCCGAAGACGTGCGAGAACGTGCTCGGGAAACGGTTGTACTCGGGCGGCCGGATCACGGCGACCTCGCGCCGGACCTCGTCGAGCAGCGCGTAGACGCGCCCGATGTCGGCGGGGCTGTCGGCGGAGTGCAACAGAAAGTCGAAGAGCGCGAACTCGAGCTGACGGACGGTCGCGAGCCCTTCCATGAACGTGCGCGAGCCGTTCAGCCGCGCGATCGTCTCGTCCGGCAGCGGCTCGCCGGTTACGTGGTGGCCGGAGATCGACCTCAAGACCTCGGGCCGCCACGCGTAGTTCTCGAGAAACTGGCTCGGCAGCTCGACCGCGTCCCACGCGACGCCGTTGATGCCCGCGAGCGACGGATAGCCGACCTCGGTCAGGAGGTGATGCAGCGTATGGCCGAGCTCGTGGAACAGCGTGACGACCTCGTCGTGCGTCAGGAGCGACGGCGCGTCGGGGCCGGGCGGTGCGAAGTTGCAGACGAGATACGCGACGGGATCGCGAGCGAGGCCGGGCAGGCGCGCGCGGTCGTGGCACGAGTCCATCCACGCGCCGCCGCGCTTCTGCGGGCGCGCATAGAGGTCCGTGAAGAGCCCGCCGACGAGAGCGCCGTCGTCGCGTCGTCGGATCTCGTAGTAGCCGACCGTCGGGTGCCACGTGCCTTCGGCCGGCCGCTCCGCGAACTCGATCCCGAACAGCCGCTCGACGAGCCCGAACAGCCCGGCGAGCACCTTCGGCAGGGGAAAGTACGGCCGCAGCTCGTCGTCGGACAGCGCGAAGCGCTGCTCGCGGAGCCGCTCGCTGTAGTAGGCGACGTCCCAGGGCTCGAGCCTGCGGCCCGCGTGCGCGACGAGCTCCGCGAGATCGCGCTCCGCATACGGCCTGCTGCGGCGCGCGAGGTCGCGGAGGAAAGCGATCACCTCGTCGGTGCTCTTCGCCATCTTCGTCGCGAGCGACAGCTCGGCGTAGTTGCGGAAGCCGAGCAGCCGTGCCGACTCGTGGCGCAGCGCGAGGATCTCGGCGATCAGCGGACCGTTGTCCCATTTGCCGGCCGACGGCCCGCGATCGGACGCGCGCGTGACCCACGCCTCGTAGTAGCGCTCGCGAAGCGCCGCGGACCGCGCGTGGTTCATGACCGCGAGATACGTCGGCGGATCGAGCGTCAGCAGGAAGCCGTCGACGCCCTTCTCGGCCGCATGCGCCCGCGCGCGGGACAGCACCTGCTCGGGCAGCCCGGCGAGCGCGTCGGCGCGCGTCTCGTGGTGCTCGAACGCGTCGGTCGCGTCCATCAGGTTCTGCTCGAACCTGGCCTGGAGCGCCGCGAGCCGCTGCATGATCTCGCGGAAGCGCTCGCGATCCCGGCCCTCGAGCGCGACGCCGCCGAGCCGGAAGTCGCGCAGCGTCTGCGCAACGAGCTCGCGCTCGACGCGCCGCTCGGGCGGCAGCGTTCGCTCGAGCTCGAGGAAGCGCGCGTACAGCGCTTCGTTCTGACCGATCTCGGTGTTGAACTCGGTGACGAGCGGCAGCGCCGCGTTGTACGCATCCCGCAGCGGCGGCGTCGACGCCACCGAGTTCAGGTGCGAGACGGGTCCCCAGACGCGGCGGATCTCGTCGTGGATCCGCTCGAGCCGCGCGAGCCAGGCGACGTCGGGCCGCTCGACCTGCTCGGCCTCGGCGACGGCGGCGCGCTGCGCCTCGAGCGTCAGGCGCAGCGCGGGCTCGACGTGCTCGGGGCGGATCCGGTCGAAGCGCGGCAGCCCGTCCGCGGCGAGCAGCGGGTTGTCGGTGGTCGGGTCGGCGGATGCATTCATCGAAGCGGCCTCGTCGTCTCGTCGCTGTCGTCGGCCCGCGGGACCGCGGCAGGCCATTATGCAGAAGACGCGCGGCCGCGCGCACGGCCGGGGGACGGGCGCGCCGCGCCGTCGATGCCCCGCCGTTGGGCACGGTTCCGTTAGACTTCCCGGTCGAGGGGCGCCGTGCGGGGCGCTTGCGCGCGACGTCGGCCCCGAGGTCGAGAGAGGTTTTTCGGTGAAGTCATTCGATTTGATCGTCCTCGGCGGCGGCAGCGGCGGGCTCGCGACCGCCCAGCGGGCTGCGGAGTACGGGGCCAGGGTCGTGCTGTTCGAGCCGGCGCGCCTCGGCGGCACGTGCGTGAACGTCGGCTGCGTGCCGAAGAAGGTCATGTGGAACGCCGCGGAGCTCGGGCACGCGATCCGGAACGCGGGCTACTACGGCTTCGACGTCAGCGCGCGCGGCCACGACTGGTCGAAGCTCAAGGCCGGGCGCGACGCGTACGTCGCGCGCCTGAACGAGATCTACCGGCGCAACCTCGAGCGCCGCGGCATCGAGGTCGTCCGGAGCAAGGGACGCTTCGCGGCGCCGCACGAGATCGTAGACGACGCGGGCAACCGGTACTCGGCGCCTCACATCGTGATCGCGACCGGGGGCTTCCCGAACGTTCCCGATCTGCCGGGCGCCGAGCTCGGCATCACGTCGGACGGGTTCTTCGAGCTCGAGGAGCGTCCGCGGCGCGTCGCGATCGTTGGCAGCGGCTACATCGCCGTCGAGCTCGGCGGCGTGCTCCGCGCGCTCGGCAGCGACGTCACGATCTTCGTCCGCTTCGACCGGCTGCTGCGCAGCTTCGACACGCTGCTCTCCGATCACCTGATGGTGCACATGCGTGCGTCCGGCATCGAGATCGTGACCGGCGCGGTGCCCGGGGCCGTTCACGGCCGCGGTCCGCTCGTGCTCGAGCTCGCCGACGGCCGCCGGCACGGCGAGTTCGATGCGCTGATCTGGGCCGTCGGCCGCTCGCCGAACAGCGGGTCGCTCGCGCTCGAGAACGCCGGGATCACGCCGACCGATCTCGGTCACGTGACGGTCGACGACTTCCAGAACACCGAGGTCGAAGGCATCTACGCGGTGGGCGACGTGACGGGGCGCATCGAGCTGACGCCGGTCGCGATCGCGGCCGGGCGGCGCCTCGCCGATCGGCTGTTCGACGATCGCCCGGATCGGCGGTTGAGCTACGACGTGATTCCGACCGTGATCTTCTCGCATCCGCCGATCGGCACGATCGGCCTGTCCGAGGGCGAAGCGCTGGAGCGCTATCCGGACGAGAAGGTGCGCGCGTACACGACGGAGTTCGTGCCGATGTTCCACGCGCTGACCGACGAGAAGCCGAAGACCGCGATGAAGCTCGTCGTCGTCGGCGACGACGAGCGCATCGTCGGCTGTCACGTGATCGGGCCGGGCGCCGACGAGATGACGCAGGGGTTCGCCGTCGCGCTCACGATGGGCGCCCGCAAGGCGGACTTCGACGACACGATCGCGATTCACCCGACGAGCGCGGAGGAGCTCGTCACGATGCGGTGAACCGCGACGTTCCCATGCCTGACCCGGCGCCCTGACCCGGGCGTCGGCGGTGGTCGGCGTTGCGGGATAATCCCGCGACGCCCTTCTTTGGCGCAGCGGCATTCCTGGGGCTACTTGAAGCTCGCGAGGTGCTCGATGACGGGCTTTGTGTCCGGTCGGACGTGGCGCCAGATGTAGAACGACTCCGCCGCCTGCTCGACGAGCATGCCGAGCCCCTGCTCGGCGCGCTCGGCGCCGGCCTCGCTCGCCCAGAGCTGAAACGGCGTGAGGCCGCGCGCGTACGCGAGGTCGTAGCACCGCGTGCGCTCGCCGACGATCGACTCGGGAAACGGCGGCGTCTCGCCCTTGAGCCCGGCGGACGTCGCGTTGATCACGAGGTCGAACGCGGGCTCGCGCGCGAGCTCGGCGAACGCGCGGATCGACAGACGCCCCAGGTGCCGGAACCGTTCCTCGAGCTCGGCGGCCCGCGGCAGCGTCCGGTTCGCGAGCACGACCTCCGCCGGTTCGTTCTCGAGCAGCGGCGGCAGGATCCCGCGCGCGGCGCCTCCGGCCCCGAGCACGACGATGCGTCGGCCGCGGATCTCCCAGCCGAGGTTCTCCGTCACGTCGCGCAGGAAGCCGATGCCGTCGGTGTTGTCGCCGCGGATCGGTCCGCCGTCGAACGACAGCGTGTTGACGGCACCTGCCTTCTCGGCCTCGGGACCGAGCCGCTCGGCGAGCCGGAACGCCGCCTCCTTGTGCGGGACGGTCACGTTCATGCCGCGGCCGCCTTCCGCAACGAAGCGGCGCACCGCGGTCTCGAACGCGTCGGGCGCGGCGTCGATCAGCTCGTAGGTCAGGCGCTGCCCGGTCTGCTGCGCGAAAAGCGAATGGATGATCGGCGACCGGCTGTGATGCACGGGATGGCCGACGAGCGCGTAACGGTCGGGGGCGCTGGTGGTGTTCATCGTCGAGTCTCCGTTTCCCGAGGCAGTCGCGGCTGGACGCGAGAGACGCCCGGTCGTCTCGGTCGAGCCTCGAGGCAGGGGCCGGCGTCACCCGTCGCGCGCGGAGCGGCGCCGCTCACATTACTCGATGGGCGTGGGGCGCGGAAAGATCGTACGGCGGCGAGCGCTCGCCGGCCTGCGAGTCGAGCTGCATGCAGCGACGAGAATCTACGCTGGCGTTTCCGGCGTCGCGGATCGACACTGCTGCGGCCGGCAACGGCATGCACGTCGGACTCGATCAACGTGCCACGGAGCCCTTTATGACGAACACCGTGATGACGAACGTCGTGCGCTGCGCATGGAGCGAAGGCGTCGACCAGGAATACCTCGACTACCACGACCGCGAATGGGGCGTGCCGGTCCACGACGACAACACGCACTTCGAGTTCCTGATCCTCGAGGCGGCCCAGGCCGGGCTGAGCTGGCGGACGGTGCTGCGCAAGCGCGCGGGGTATCGGCGCGCGTTCGCCGACTTCGATCCGGCGCGCGTCGCCCGCTTCAACAGCCGCTCGATCGAGCGGCTGCTCGCCGATCCCGGCATCATCCGCAACCGTCAGAAGATCGAGGCGGCGGTCACGAACGCGAAGCGCTTTCTCGACGTGCAGGAGGAGTTCGGCAGCTTCGACGCGTACGTCTGGCGCTTCGTGGACGGCCGCCCGATCGTGAACGCGTGGCGCCGGCAGAGCGACGTGCCGGCGACGAGCGCCGAGTCGGACGCGCTGAGCCGCGATCTGAAGCAGCGAGGGTTCAAGTTCGTCGGCTCGACAGTGGTCTACGCGCACATGCAGGCGACGGGCCTCGTGAACGACCACGTCGTCGATTGCTTTCGATACGAGCCGTGCCGGCGGGCAGCCGAGAAAATCGTGTCAGACACCTTTTCCCGTGGGAAAGGGCGTGCCTGACCCGGTTGCCTCGCACGGAAAAATGTGTCTGACACGATTTTCGGTCACGGCGAGCTGATCTCGACGACGGTGAGCGTATACGGCTCGCCGTCGACGTGATGCGAGATCGCGCCGAGATAGCGCGTCGCCGGCGCGAGGCCGTCCCACTCGAGCTCGAGCACGGTGCGGTCGCCGTCGGCGACGGTGTCGGGCCCGAACACGTCGAAGTTGCCGACGTAGTCGTCGATGCCGAGCGACCACGCGTGCAGCGTGTAATACGCGCCGCGGCCGCCGGCCGGATCCGTGTCGAAGCCGTGCACGAGCACCGCGTAGACGCCGGGCTCGGGCAGCACGAGATCGATCTGCTCCTCGGACGTGAATCCGCCGCTCTCGGCGACCTGCACGCACTCGTTGTCCGGGCAATAAAACAGATAGAGATCGAGGTCGTCGGCGCCGTCCGTCAGCTCGTCGAACAGCGCGAAGCGCGCGAAGATCTGGTCCGGCGGCATCTCGATCAGGTGCGCGGTCACGCCGTCGTCGAAGCGGAAGCTGAAGCGGTTCGTCTCGTCCTCGTCGACGAAGCCGTCCTCGACGTACGGCGCGCGAAGGCCGTGCACGCCGGCGAAGTACTCGCCCGAATAACCGAACGCGACGGGCACCTCGAAGTATCCGGCCGCGCCGGTCAGGAAGACGTCCTCCGGTGAGCGCATCGTGACCGGCAGGACGGCGAGCGGCGATGCGATCCGATGCGTGCCGTCGGTCCACGCGAGGTCGCCGAACGTCCATTCCTCGGGCACGGGCTCCCGCTTCGTGAACGTCAGCGTGAACGTCGCGGACTCGCCGGTGCCGAGCGTCAGGGCCGGCGGGTCGACGTCGACGTCGATCCCGAACGGCGCGGCGATCTCGGCGGTGTACGTCCCGGCCGGGCCGACGTTCGTCACGCGGCGCGTCACCGTGTCGCCGGTGATGAGCCTCGATACGCCGACGCTCGGCAGGTTGAGCTCGCGCGGCTCGAAGGAGTAGCCGAGCGCCGCAAGCTCGTTGCACTCGTCCGCCGGGAACGGCGAGTAGCGGAGCCCGCACAGGAACGCCGCGTGATCGAGCAGGTTGCTGTCGTAGACGAGGCCCGGGTCGATCGCGCGGTTCGGGTCGATGTGTCCCGCGCCGACCTCGAACGGGTCCGCCTGGCCCTCGTTGCCGGGCCGCATGACGTCCGGGCGCGCCGACGTCATGAGCGCCGACTTCAGCGCGGCCGGCGACCACTCCGGGTGCGCCTCCTTCAGCAGCGCGGCGACGCCGGCCGCTTCGGGCGCCGCCATCGACGTGCCGGACAGATACTGGAACGTCTCGCCGCGCAGCCCGTTCGCGACGTCGGGCGTATGTCCGCCGAGGATCTCGACGCCGGGCGCGGTGACGTCGGGCTTCACGAAGTCGGGCTCGCTGAGGTCGGGGCCGCGCGACGAGAAATCGGCGACGACGTTGCCGTTGACGTTGCCCTCGATGAAGAGCCCCGCGACGAGCCGGACCTCGATCCGGTCTCCTGCGGTGAGCCGGTCGGCGAGCTGCTGCCCGTCCGCGGCGCCGATCATCACGGCCGGAATCCGCGCGCTGCCGCGGTCGCCGTTCATGACGATCGGCGCGCCCGTCGTGTTGTAGACGATCGCCGCGCGCGCGCCGGCCTGCTCGGCGTGGCCGAGCTTGACGGCGAAGTCGCACCGGCCGCGCTCGATCAGCACCACGGAGCCTGCGACGTTGCCCGTGAGAGGCTCGCACGCGTCGCGGACGCTCCCGCCGAACGCCGTGCCGGCCGTCTGGACGCCGTCGTCCGCGAGGACGAGCGGCGCTTCGATCGCGCGCTCCGGGTCGAGCCGCGGCGTGAAGCTCGCCTCGCGCATCGGCACGAGGCCGGCGAGGTCCTCGGGCGCGGTGATCTCGACCGCCTCCTCGAAGAGCGTCCCGCCCTGCGTCGATGCGCCGACCGTCAGCACCCACGGCGCGCTCGACGGCGAGCCGATCGTGCCGTAGTCGGGACCGTCGTTGCCTGCGGCGACGACCGTGAGGATGCCGGCGTCGAACGCGTCGAGCAGCGCGAGGTCGTCGGGCGCCGTGAGGTCGGTCTCGAGGCTGCCGACCGAGTAGTTGATGATGTCGACGCCGTCCGCGACAGCGTCGTCGATCGCCCTCGCGAGGTCGGACGTCGCGCACGTCGCACGGCGCGCGCCGGGCTCGAGCCAGCACGCCTTGTAGACCGCGATCCGCGCGCGCGGCGCGATGCCGGAGACGCGCGCGACGCGCCGTCCGAAGAGCCACGCGGACGTCGGATTGCCGGCCGCGATCGTCGCGATGTGCGTGCCGTGGCCGTCGGCGTCCTTCGGCGACACGAACTCGTTCGGATCGAGCTCGTGGCGCGCGAGGAAGCCGTCGATGTAATAGCGCGCGCCGACGATCTTGTAGTTGCACGCGCTATCCGGAAAGCCGGGACCGGTCTCGCACACGCCGTTCCAGCCTTCCGGCCGGTCGAACCGCGGCACGGACGGCGGATTGCGGCGCAGCGAATGGCAGAGCCAGCGTCCGAGCCACGATGCGCGCGCCCAGCGGCTCTCGCAGGCCCTCGGGACCTGCGGCTCGACGTCGAGGAGCGACGGATGATTCGGCGTGATCCCGCTGTCGATGATGCCGATGATCACGTCCTCGCCCTGGAGACCCAGGTCCGCGCGCAGGCCGCCTTTCGGCTCCTCGAGGCCGAGGAAAATCGCGCTGTTGTTCGTCTCGAGCGTGTGGTCCGTGTCCGGCCAGATGCGCTCGACCTCGCCGAGCTGCGCGAGGCGCGCGACCTGGTCGGGCGTCAGCCTCGCCGCGAACCCGTTCAGCGCGTACCGGAAGCTGTAAAGCTTGCCTCCGGCCGCGCCGACGCTCGCGAGCATCCGGTCGTGGGAAGTTTCGAGGTACGCGACATAGCTCTGCACGGCGCCGGAGGACGAGTCGAGCTTGCGCCCCGGGGCGGGCTTCGTCGCGGCGAAGCCCGCCGTGCCGCCCTTGTACGTCGCGGCGCCCGGCTGCCTCAGCTTGACGATGAAGACGGACGCCGGCTCTTTCGCCTGGCGGACGGGTGCCGCGAGGCGCAGGGGCCCGACGGGAGGCGCGGAGTCCGGCGCCTGTGCCAGCGCCGGCAGCGAGATTGCGACGGCGCACGCAGCGAGCCATCGGCGACCGCGTCCCCCCGTTTGCGGGCCAAGCGCTCGGTGCATCGTTGTTGTCTTTTGCGCCCCGGTAACCCCCCGCGGAAGTTAGCATAGCTTCGCATCGGCACAAACCCGCCCTACAGCGACAGCGTGCGCACGAACTCGGCGACGCGCCGCTGGGCCGCGGCGAGCGCGTCGCGCAACCCTTCGATCTCCGCATCGAGCTCGGCGATCCGGTCCTCCTGGCGCGACAGCTCGTCGAGATAACGGCGCGACAGGTCGCTCTCGTCCGGCACGGCGGCGAGGTTTTCGCGAATTCGCTCCTGGTCGCCGACGAGCGTGCCGCGCGCTTCCTGCGCGTCGCGGAGCGCCCGCTCGCTTTCCGCGACCTCCTCGCGAAGCTCGGCGAGCTCGCGCAACGCGGCACGGATCGGCTCCGACAGCTCGTCGTTCGCGATCCAGACGCGGATCTGCTCGACCGTCAGCGGCGCAAGCTCGACGCGCTGCATTCGCGACCGCTCGAGGACCGCGTCGAGCCGGACGGTCTCGTCCGCGGCGACCGTGACCGGCAGGCGGTAGGCCGTCTCGGTGAGCTCGCGCTCGCCCGACGGCTCGACGAGATCCCAGCCCTCGCGGCGCGGGTGCTCGATCACGACGTCGCGCGTCTCATTCGGCGCCGCGGCGACGAGGTACTGCGTCGTCTGGCGGTCGACGACGCCGAGCTCGAGCACGCCGTCGACGATACGGCCGCGGCTGATGCGCCGCGCGGCACGCTCCTCGCGGTCGATCGTGACCTCCTGATCCACCGCGAAGCTGAGCAGCCGCTCCTCGCCGGCGGGAAGCGGCGAGAGACGCGCGTCGCCGACGTGGCTGACGGTGCCGGTCGCGGCATCGCGCTCGTAAAGCGTCAGCACGCCGGGCGGCAGACCGGTGCCCGTGTCATTCGTCAGCAGCACCGATGCGAGCGGATGGCGCGGGTGCGTGTCGGGCTGATAGAGCGACACGCGCCGGGCCGGGACGTCGCGGGCGACGATCGGCACGAGCACGGAATCGCCGGCGGCGACCGTGACGGGCCGCGGCACGCGGAACAGCACCTGAGCGGCGGCCTCCGTCGACTCGGCCGCGTCGATCGGCGCGGGCGCGGGACCGGCCACGGAGGGCTCGATGCGTGATGCCGTCACGACGACCTCTTCGAAGCGCTGGGCATCGTCGGCTCCGGCGCGTGCCCGGGCCGACGGCGCCGCGGCGTTGGCGACGCCGAACCCTGCCTCGCCCGCGCCGCCCGCGCGGATGGAGCCGCTGTCGACGCGCGGCAGCACGCGTCCGAGGACCTCGACCGGCACCTCGGGGCGATCCACGTAATAGGCGTCGTAGAGCGCCTGCCGGAACGTGACCGGATGACCCGACACGAGCGACAGCTCGACGTCGTTCCAGTCCTCGCCGGTCAGGTTCTCGAGCATCGCCCATCCCTGCAGCGACGCGGTGCCGCTGCCCGGCTCGTCGGACAACGTCAGCCGGTACGTCGCCTTCCACAGCGGCACCTCGACGACGTACGCGACGCGCACGGTGCGCTCGTCGGTGCCGCCGTCGATCGTGACCGTCAGCGTGCGGCTGTCCGCGTCCTCGAGCCGCGCGATCGCGGCCAGCGCCGCCTCGACGTCGGCGGAGAGCTCGGGATCGGTGAACGCGATCGACCCCACGTCCTCGAGCACGACCTGCTGGATGCCGTTCGGCGTCACGAGGCTCACGCGATGCCGCGTCGTCGTGCCGCGGTCGGGAAGGGCGACCGTCTCGGGCGTGACGGACAGCAGCCGTCCGGTCGTCTCGCGCGTGCCGGAGACGCGCACCTCGGCGCCCTGCAGCGCACCGAGCAGCGCGGCGGGCGACGACAGATGCTCGGGCTCGAACGGCAGCCCGCGGAACGTCTCGCGCAGCGGCTCCTGTCCGGGCAGGCTGATCGTGCCGACGCGCCCTTCGTCGTCGTAGACGACGACGCTCTTCAGCACGTCGTCGACCTGATCGCGGCGCACGCGAAACGACAGCTCGGTCTCGCCGGACACGCGCGTCTCGTATTCGAAGTAGCCGACGCCGCCCGTCGACAACATCACGCGGCGCAGCTCGAACTCGCTGGAACCGTCGTCGTCGCCGTCCTGCGCGGCGGCTTCGCCGCCGGCGACGAGGAGAATCGTTGCGCCGAGGGCGGCGCCTGTGACGTTGCGCATGCGGAGGGCCCTCCTTAGTTTTCTGGATTTCTGTCTACGCAGTTCTCTGGATTCCTGTCTACGCGCGACGCTCGCGGCCGGCAAGCGAGCACGTCGTGCTTGCCGCGGTTCACCGCGCCGATATCCATGCCGATATCCGTTTAGCGGCGGCCCGGCCGGAAAGGTTCAAGGAGGAAAAAGATCGCACCGCGGCTTATGCGCGGAGCACCTGCCCGGTCAGCCCGTCGAGGATCCGCGTCGGCGACTGCCGGCCGCCGACCGGCCCGGGCAGGACGTCGTCGAGGACCCTGCCAAGCGTGTTGCGCACGTCGACGCTCTCGCGGAGCGGCGGCCGGCCGCTCGTGTTCGCGCTCGTCGAGACGAGCGCGCTGCGCGCCTGTCGGCAGAGCTCCGCGGCGATCGGATGCGCCGTGCAGCGGACGGCGATCGTATGCCGCCCGCCCGTCAGCCGCGCGGGCGCGCGCGGCCGTGCCGGCAGGACCCACGTGCTCGGCCCCGGCCAGCTCGCGAGGATCTGATCGAGCAAAGGGCTCCGCTCGAGCATCGCCCAGCGGTCGATCTGCTCGATCGACGCGCCGACGATCAGCATGCCCTTGCGCCAGGAGCGGCGCTTGATCCGGAGCACGCGCGCGAGCGCTTCATCGTCGTCCGGCAGGCAGCCGATGCCGAACACGGCCTCGGTCGGATACGCGACGACGCCGCCGGCCCGGACGCATGCGGCCGTGCGGCGGATCCGGAGCGCCGCGGCGACGGAGACGCCGGCGACCGGTGGAGCGCGAAGCCGCGCCGTGCCGCCTGCGGCGAGGCCGAATGCGCTCGGCGCCCCGTCATGCGCCGAGCCGGGCGGCTCGAGCTGCGTCATGGGCGCACAGGCTTCATGCAAACCCGGAGCGGGCCGTTGAAACATCCAGTCGCGAAAACCGGCGAAAATGCAGCGTACATCGGGGCACTTGAGCGTTTCGAGCCGATGTTCGACGCCGCGGCGCGGAGGCTCGTCCGACTAGTCGCCGGGCGGCGTCTCCTTGACGGTGAGGCCGCCGTCCATCTTCTTGCGCGCGGACGCCTTCTTCTTCGCGGCCTTCTTCTTGGCCTTCTTCTTCGTCGCCTTCTTCGCGGCCTTCTTTTTCGCCGCCTGCCTGCGGGGCTCGGGCGCTTCCGCGTCGGCGCCGTTCCCGCCGGGCGCGGCCGTCGCGGCCGCCGTCTTCTTCTTCGCGGCCTTCTTGCCGCGGCCCCGGCGCTCCGGCGCCGCCTCGAGCAGCGCCTCGCACTCCTCGAGCGTCAGCGACTTCGGCTCGCGGTCCTTCGGGATCTTCGCGTTCTTCGCGCCGTTCGTGACGTAAGGTCCGTAGCGGCCGTTCAGGATCTGAACGTCCGTGCCGTCGAACGTCTTGATGATCCGGTTCGCGTCCGCGCGCTTCTTTTCCTCGATCAGCTCGAGCGCACGCTCGAGCGTGATCGTGTACGGATCGTCGTCGCCGCGGATCGACACGAACTTGTCGCCGTAGCGGACGTACGGCCCGAAGCGGCCGATGTTCGCGGACACGGGCTCGCCCTCGGGCGTCGTGCCGAGCTCGCGCGGCAGCTTGAAGAGCTCGAGCGCCTCCTCGAGCGTGATGTCGTCCATCTTCTGTCCGGGACGCAGGCCCGCGAACAGCGGCTTCTCGTCGTCGTCCTTCGTGCCGATCTGCACGAACGCGCCGTAGCGGCCCATGCGCACGCTGACAGGACGACCGCTCTTCGGATCGTTGCCGAGCACGCGTGCCTGCGATGCCTGCTCGCGCGTGACGTTCGATTCCGTGTGCTCGACGAGCTCGCGGAACGGCTCCCAGAACTCCTCGAGCAGCGGCACCCATTCACGCTCGCCGCGGGAGATCGCGTCGAGCGAGTCCTCCATCCGCGCCGTGAACTCGTAGTCGACGTACTGCGAGAAGAACTCGGTCAGGAAGCGGTTGACGACGCGGCCGACGTCGGTCGGAACGAAGCGCCGGTTCTCCATCTCGACGTACTCGCGGTTGTGGAGCGTCGAGATGATCGACGCATAGGTCGACGGCCTGCCGATGCCGTACTCCTCGAGCGCCTTGACGAGCGTCGCCTCGGAGTAGCGCGGCGGCGGCTCGGTGAAGTGCTGCTCCGTGAGCACGTCGAGCAGCGCGACCCGGTCGCCCTCGGCGAACGCCGGCAGCACGCTGTCCTGCTCGTCGCTGCCGGGCTCGTCCCGGCCTTCCTGGTAGACCGCGATGAAGCCGGGGCTCACGAGCACGGAGCCGGTCGCGCGGAACACGATGTCGCCGGTGGGCGAGGGCCCGGCCGCGAGATCGACCGCGACGGTGTCGTACACGGCCGGGTTCATCTGCGAAGCGACGGTCCGCTTCCAGATCAGCTCGTACAGCCGGTACTGGTCGTGGTCGAGGAAGCGGCGCACGTCCTCGGGCGCCTTCGCGGCGGACGTCGGCCGGATCGCCTCGTGGGCCTCCTGCGCGTTGCGGGCCTTCGTCGTGTAGCGGCGCGGCGCGTCCGGCAGGTTCTCGGGCCCGTAGCGCTCCGCGATCACGCGCCTCAGCTCGTCGAGCGCCTCGTTCGCGAGCGTCACGGAGTCCGTGCGCATGTACGTGATCAGGCCGACCGAGCCCTCGCCGATGTCGACGCCCTCGTAGAGCCGCTGCGCGACCGTCATCGTCTTCGACGCGCTGAAGCCGAGCTTGCGCGAGGCTTCCTGCTGCAGCGTCGACGTCGTGAACGGCGCGGCCGGATTGCGGCGCCGCTGCTTCTTCTCGATGGCCGCGACGGTCAGGACGCCGAGGGCCCCGGGCGGGAAGTCGCCCGCGCGTGCGCGCTCCTCGATCTGCCGCCGCGCGTCGCGCGCGCCGCGCTCGTCCGTGAACGTGAACTGCTCGACCTTCTCGCCGCGGAACACCGAGAGGCGCGCCTTGAACGGCTGGTCCGCGTGCGAGGCCGCGGCCTCGATCGTCCAGTATTCCTGCGGCTTGAACGCGGCAATCTCGTCCTCGCGCTCGACGATCAGCCGCAGCGCCGGGCTCTGCACGCGGCCCGCGGAGAGCCCGCGGCGAACTTTTTTCCACAGGAGCGGCGACAGGTTGAAGCCGACGAGATAGTCGAGCGCGCGGCGCGCCTGCTGCGCGTTGATCAGCTCGGACGAGAGCTCCCGCGGGTGCTCGATCGCCTCGCGGATCGCCCGCTTCGTGACCTCGTGGAACACGACGCGGTGGACCGGCTTCGAGTCGAGGAGCTTGCGATCCTTCAGGACCTCGTAGACGTGCCAAGAGATCGCCTCGCCCTCGCGGTCGGGGTCGGTCGCGAGGTAGACCCGTTCGGCCTTCGCGACCGCCTTCGCGATCCGGTCGACGTGCTTCTCGTTCTTGTCGATCAGCTGGTACTTCATCGCGAAGCCGTGCTCGGGATCGACCGCGCCTTCCTTCGGCACGAGGTCCCGTACGTGCCCGTACGACGCGAGCACCTCGAAGTCCTTGCCGAGGTACTTCTCGATCGTGCGGGCCTTGGCCGGCGATTCGACGATGACGACGTTTTTGGCCATGTGCGTCCGATGCGCTTTTCGCTTGGGTCCGCGGCTAGGGATGGACCGCCGAGCGGAACGCTTCCGCGGCGACGGACGGGGGCGAGGAGGGCGGCGAGACGCTGGATGGGCGGGTCAGTGAATCCAGCCCGGACCGTCGGCGAAGACGAGATCCTCCATCTGCGCGTAGGCCTGCTCGTAGCCCGGCTGGCTGAACAGCACCATCATCACGACCCATTTGATCTGCTCGATGTCGATTTCGTCCGTGTCGAGCGCCAGCAGCCGGTCGATCGCAAGCTCCCGTTGCGCCGGCGCCAGAATTCCCACTTGCTCCAGATGCAGCAGATAGCCTCTCGCGGCCGTGTCCAGCCGGTCAAGCTCGACGGGATCATAGACACGGATCGCGGCGGAACGCGGGGATTCGCTGCTGGCCGCCTCGGCCGCATTGAGGCCGTCCAGCCAGTCGAGCGCGCGTTCGATCTCGCGGTTGCCGAAGCCGGCCTGCTCCAGCTCGAGCTTGAGCTCGCTACGGTTCGGCTCGGGTTCTCCGTCGCCCTCGGCGAAGGACTCGAACAGATACATCAGCACGTCGAGAACGCTTTCCTTCATCGGCTCCTCGTTTGAACACGGCAATACCGGCCGCCGGGCAGCGCCTCAACGAGCCCATCCAGTTCCAGCAGCAGGAGCATGGAGGAAAGCTCCGCCGTCGTCAATCCAGAGCGGTCTGCGAGCTCGGCGAACGGAACCGGCTCGAATTCTAGGCTATTCAATAAGTTGCGATACGTCTCGTCATCGAGCAGCGAGCTTCCGCCGGGCGCGCCGGTCGGCGCCGGCGGGGGCTTCGGCGCGAAATCGAGCTGCGGCGCGAGCTCGACGAGCACGTCGGCGCCTTCCTCGACGAGCTTCGCGCCCTGCCGGATCAGCGCGTGACAGCCGCGCGCGACCGGGTTGTGAATCGACCCCGGGACCGCGAACACCTCGCGGCCGTAGTCCGCGGCGCGGCGCGCGGTGATCAGCGCGCCGCTGCGGCGTCCCGCCTCGACGACGACGGTCCCGATCGCGAGCCCGGCGATGATCCGGTTGCGTTCCGGGAACTGGTGCGCGAGCGGCGGCGCGCCGGGCGGGTACTCAGACACGATCGCGCCGTCGGCGCGGATCCGCTCCGCCAGCCGGACGTTGTGGCGGGGATAGACGACGTCGATCCCGCAGCCGAGCACGGCGATCGTGCCCGAGCTTCCGGCGAGCGCGCCCTCGTGGCCGGCCGCGTCGATGCCGACCGCGAGGCCGCTCGTGATCGTGAGGCCGGAGCGGCTCAGGTACTCGGCGAGGCCGCGCGCCGTCTCGCGGCCCGCGCGGGTCGCATTGCGGCTGCCGACGATCGCGACCTGCGGGCCGCCGAGCAGATCCGCGCGGGCGCCGTCGACCCAGAGCGCGAGCGGCGGGTCGTCGGTCTCGGCGAGGCGCTCCGGATACCCGGGAGAGCCGCGGACGAGCAGCGCGTGGCCCGGCCCGTCGAGCCAGCGGCGCATCGCGTCGAGCACGGCCGGGTCGGGCCTGCGGAGCCTGCGGATACCGGCCTCGTCGATGCCGGCCGCCGCGAGCCGGGTGTCGTCGAGGCCGAGGAGGGCGTCGACGGAGCCCGCATCGGCCAGCGCGCGGCGCCATACCGCGCCGCGCGCCGCATGAAGCAGCGCGAGCTCGGGAGCGTCGATCACGCCCGCGGCTCCGGCGGGCGACGCGAGAGCGCCGGCGGGGGCGACCGCCGCCGGCAGGGATCAGGGGTTGCGGACCGCGTCGAGCACGCGGATCTCGTTGGTCGCCTCCATGATGAGCGCATAGCTGACGCGGTCGAACGTGCGGAACACCATCATCACGCCCGCCGGCTCGTCCGGCAACTGCACTTTCTGGCCGAAATTGCCGCGTCTGACGCGGTCGCGCACGACGTCGCCGGTCTGCCACGCGCGCAGCACGTGGCCGGGCTCGAGGCCGTGCTGCGCGCCGCGGTTGATGACGACGACCTGGTACTGGCCGATCAGGCTCACGCCGTCGACGACCGAGATGATCCGGCCCTCGACCGGCTGCTCGGGCGCCCGCGGCAGGAAGTCGACCGGCGCCGGCGTCTCCTCGTCGACGAGCAGGTCGCCGACGAGCGTCTCGCGCGCGGAGTCCGTCAGGAACAGCGTGCCCGGGTCGCCGGCCCGGCGCAGCCGGCCCTGGCCGACGTAGATCGCCTCGTAGCCGATCACGTCGCCGTCGTCGGGGTCGACGAGCGGGTCGCCGACGTGGACGACGTTGAACACGTCGTCGACCGCGGCGGCCTCCGCGCCACGGACGTAGACGTCGCGGCCGGCGCTGCCCATCAGGCCGTTGTGGTGCGCGACGACGTAGGGCAACGTTTCGAGCTGATCCGGGTCCAATACGAGCGGCCGCGTGAGGAATGCACGGATCGCCTCGTACGGGATCGTCGGGATCGCTTCCTCGATCGGCTCGGAGCGCACGCGCGGCGACAGCCGCTCGGTGTTCGAGACACGCTCGAGCTGCAGCACGGGCCGGCCGTCGACGTACGCGAGCGACAGGATGTCGCCGGGGTAGATCAGGTGCGGGTTCTCGACCTGCGGGTTGATCTGCCAGATCTCCGGCCAGTACCACGGGTCGCGCAGGAACAGCGCCGCGATGTCCCACAACGTGTCGCCGCGTTGCACGACGTACCGCTCCGGATGCCGCGGGTTCAGCACGGGCCCCGAGTCGGGCTGCGCGGCCGGGGTCGCGGAACGCTGCTGAGCGATGCCGTTCGACGCGGCGACGACTCCGAGTGCTGCGGCCAGGACGAGACAGGCACGGCGAGCGAACGGCGACTTGATGTAGGACATGCTCGAGCTCCCTAGTCGAGGCGAAGGCGCGGGATGACCGCGGGCCAGCTGCTATACTTCACGGGCTGTCGGGACGACCACGAAGGGCGCCCGCACGGCCCGCGCGCGGCCGAAGAGTATCCCTTTAAACTCAGAGACTTAACTCCGATTCCGCTGCGTTATACACGAAACTGAGGGCCGACCACAATGGCGAGACTCCCAATTCTCGAGTATCCCGACCCGCGGCTGCGAATACGCGCCGAACGCGTCACAGTTGTCGACGACGACGTGAAGCGCCTGGTCGAGGACATGTTCGAGACGATGTATAGCGCGCCCGGCATCGGCCTCGCCGCGACGCAGGTCGACGTTCACAAGCGCGTCATCGTGATCGACGTGTCCGAGGCGCGCGACCAGCCTTACTGCTTCATCAATCCGGAAATCCTGTCCGCGGACGGCCGCGAGAGCTTCGAGGAGGGGTGCCTGTCGGTGCCGGGGCTGTACGAGTTCGTCGAGCGGGCCGAGCGCATCAAGGTCCGGGCGCTCGACAAGAACGGCGAGCCGTTCGAGCTCGAAGCCGACGGGCTGCTCGCGCAATGCATCCAGCACGAGATGGATCACCTCGAAGGGAAGCTCTTCGTCGACTACCTGTCGCCGCTGAAGCGTGAGCGGCTGAAGAAGCGGTACCTGAAGAAGGCGCGGCGCGAGGCGGTGCCCGCCGGCGCCCACTCGCTCTGACCCTCCGGAGACCGGCTGTGCAGGACCGGCGCATCGCGTTCGCCGGGACGCCCGAATTCGCGGTGCCGACGCTCGACGCGATCGTCGCCGCGGGGGCGCACGTGCCGCTCGTCCTGACGCAGCCGGACCGCCCCGCGGGGCGCGGCCGGCGGATGACCCCGCCGCCGGTGAAGCGGGCCGCCGAGGCACACGGGCTCAGGGTCGAGCAGCCCATGCACCTCAAAGACCCCGCGCTGCCGGCCGTGTGGGGCCTCGATGAGCCGCCCGACCTGCTCGTCGTCGTCGCGTACGGGCTGCTGCTGCCGGACTGGCTCCTCGCGTGGCCCCGCGCGGGCTGCGTGAACGTCCATGCGTCGCTCTTGCCGCGCTGGCGCGGCGCGGCACCGATCCAGCATGCGATCCTCGCGGGCGATCCGGTCACGGGCGTCAGCCTGATGCGGATGGAGCGGGGCCTCGACACGGGTCCCGTCTACGCGAGCCGGAGCACGCCGATCGGGCCGACCGAGACCGCGGGCGAGCTGCACGAGCGGCTCGCGCGGCTCGGCGCCGCGCTCGCGGCCGAGACGCTCCCGGCCGTGCTCGACGGCTCGCTCGAGCCGGTCCCACAGGACGAGCGGGCGGCGACCTACGCGCCGAAGATCGACAAGGCCGACGCGCGGCTCGACTTCAGGCTGCCGGCGGACGAGCTCGCGCGCCGCGTCAGGGCGTACCACCCGTGGCCGATCGCGTTCGCGGAGCTCTCCGACGCGCGCGTACTCAAGGTGCACGCGGCACGCGCGCTGCCGGACGACGTGCCGGCCGGCACGCCGCCCGGCCGGATCGTCGCGGCCGCGAGGACCGGCATCGACGTCGCGACGGGGCGCGGTGTGCTGCGCATCGAGCGCGTGCAGCCGCCGTCGTCGCGGCCGATGGACGTCGCCGCGTACCTCGCGGCACACAGGCTCGAGGGCTGCGAGTTTGTCTGACGCGCCGCCGCGCCGCCGCCGGCAGGCTCCGGACCCGGGTGCCGCCGTGCGCGCCGCCGCGGCCCGCGCGGTCGCCGCGGTCGTGCGGGGCGCGACGCTCGACGACGCGCTCTCGGCCGCGCCGGCGCCGGCGGGGCGCGACGCTGCGCTCTTGCGCTCGCTCGCGTACGGCGCCTGCCGCTGGCATCACCGCCTCGAGTGGCTCGCGGCGGAGCTGCTCGATCGGCCCGTCGCGTCGCCCGAGCTCGCCGCGCTCGTCAGGATCGGTCTGCTGCAGCTCTCGGCGATGCGGATCCCGGACCACGCGGCCGTGTCGGCGACGGTCGACGCCGCGCGCGCGGTCGGCGCACCGCGTGCGAAGGGGCTCGTCAACGCGGTGCTCCGACGTTACCTCCGCGAGCGGGAGCGGCTCGAGCGCGCGATGGCCGACGTGCCCCGCGCGCGCTACAGCCATCCGGACTGGCTGATCGAGACGGTGCGCGCCGAGCACCCGGGCCGCTGGCGCGAGATCCTCGACGCGAACAACGCGCCGCCGCCGATGTGGCTCCGCGTGAACGCGCGCCGCGGCAGCCGCGACGCGTATCTCGCGCGGCTCGCCGACGCCGGCATCGCCGTTGTGGAACACGGCCGCGAGACGTGGCCCGACGACGCGATCCTGCTCGCGGAGCCCGTGCCGATGGCGCGGCTGCCGGGCTACGCCGAAGGCGACGTGTCCGTGCAGGACGCGGGCGCGCAGCGCGTCGTCGAAAGGCTCGGGCTCGAGCCGGGACAGCGCGTGCTCGACGCGTGCGCGGCGCCGGGCGGCAAGGCCGCGCACATGCTCGAGCGCTGCGACCTCGGCGAGCTCGTCGCGGTCGATCGTGATCCCGCGAGGCTCGACACGGCTCGTGCGATGCTCGCGCGGCTCGGGCTCGCCGCGACGCTCGTGCACGGCGACGCCGCGTCCCCGGCCGACTGGTGGGACGGCAAGCCGTTCGACCGCGTGCTGATCGACGCGCCGTGCAGCGCGCTCGGCGTGATCCGCCGCCATCCGGACATCAAGCTGCTGCGGACCCCTGACGACCTCGAGCGCGCCGCCGCGCTCCAAGCGAGCCTGCTCGACGCGCTGTGGCCGCTGCTCGCGCCCGGCGGCCGGCTCGTCTACGTGACGTGCACGATCGTCCCCCGCGAGAACGGCGCGCAGATCGACCGGTTCCTCTCGCGGCATCCGGACGCCGTCGCCGCCGCGGATTTTCCGCCCGAGCAGACCCTCCCCGGTGAAGCGGACCGGGATGGCTTCTATTATGCTTGCATCGACAAGCAGCAGGCGTCCCCTTGGCGTGTATCGGGCTCGAAGCATTAGCCTAGGCGCGGCGAGCCGATTTGCCCGCGCCGCCGACCTTCTCGTCGTAGCCGTGCTGCTGCTCGGCGCCGCGGTCCTCTCGGTCGCCCAGGAGGTCGACCCCGGCCGGTTCGAGGTCCGCTCGGCCGAGGCGACGCTCGAGAACGGCGTCTATTATCTGAACGCGTGGCTCGAGCTGCGCCTGCCGCCGGAGGCGCGCGAGGCGCTGCACTCGGGCGTCCCGCTGACGATCCGCCTCGACGTCGAGCTCACGCACAACCGCAGATGGTGGTTCGACGCCGACGTCGCGGAGCTCACGTGGCGGTACGAGCTCGACTACCACGCGCTGACCGAGCGCTACGTCGTCACGAACCTCAATACGCGCGACCGGCGCTCGTTCTCGACGCTGTTCGCCGCGTTGAACGATCTCGGCCGCATCGAGCGGCTCGCGCTGATCGACGCCGTTCTCCTCGAGCCCGGCCGCCGCCACGACGTGCGGCTGCGCGTCGTCCTCGACATGGAGCGGCTCCCGGGGCCGCTCAGCCTCGTGGCGTTCTGGCGCCGCGACTTCAGCATCGCGAGCGAGTGGTACCAATGGCGTTTGGACGAAAGCTGAAGCGGGCGGTATACACGCTGCTCCTCGCATTCGGGGTGCTGCTGTGGCTCGCCGCGCTCCTGCTCTTCTCGCGCGTCGCCGAGGACTCGGACGATTTCGCGCGCCTGCAGCTGTGGATCCTGATCGTGAACTCGATCGGCGTCGCCGTGCTCGTCACGCTGATCGGCGTGAACCTGACGCGGCTGCTGAAGGACCTGCGCAGGCACGTGCCGGGCTCGCGTCTGAAGCTCAGGATGATCACGCTGCTCGTGTCGCTCGCCGTCACGCCGCTCGTGATCGTGTATCTCTTCTCGGTCGGCTTCATCAATCGCGGCATCGACAACTGGTTCGACGTCGACGTGAAGCGCGGCCTCGAGGACGCGCTCGCACTGAGTCAGATCGCGCTCGACGTCGAGAAGCAACGGAGGCTCGACGAGCTCGAACGGTTCGCGGCCCGGCTCGCGGACGTGCCGGCCCCGCGCGTCGAGGCCGAGATCGACGCGTTTCGGCAGGCGAGCGGGGCGCAGGAGCTGACGCTGTTCGGCGCGGGCCGGCTGGTCGTCGCGGCGAGCCCGGCGGGGCCGGGCGCCGCCGCCCTGCATCCGTCGGAGGAGCTCGTGCTCGCGCTCCGCGACGGCAGCCCGTACGTAAGCCTCGAGCCGCTGCCCGGCGGCGCGTTCCAGATCATCGCGGCCGTCAACGTCGGCCGGGCGCCGGGCGAGCCGGGGATCCTCGAGGCGCGTTTCCCCGTCGACGCCGAGGTCTCCGGCCTCGCGAACTCCGTGCAGCAGACGGCCGACCAGTACTCGAGGCTCGACTATCTCCGCGGCGGCCTCAAGGCGAGCTTCACGCTGACCTTGAGCCTCGTGCTGTTCATCTCCGTGCTCGCCTCGGTCTACGGCGCGTTCACGTCGGCACGGCGGCTCGTCCGCCCGATCCAGCAGCTGATGCAGGGCACGCGCGCGGTCGCGCGGGGCGACTTCGATACGCGCCTGCCGGTGCCGGCCCGGGACGAGATCGGCTTTCTGATCAACTCGTTCAACGACATGACGCAGCGCCTCGCCGATGCGCGCGAGCAGACGCGCTCGAGCGAGCAGAAGGTCGAGAGCGAGCGGCGGCGGCTCGAGGTCATCCTGTCGAGCCTGTCGACCGGCGTCGTCGCGCTCGAGCCGGACATGCGGATCCGCACGGCGAACGCGGCCGCGGGCATGATCCTCAACATCGACCTCGAGGCGCATATCGGCGAGTCGCTCGTCGAGCTCGCGGAGTCGCGGCCGCTGCTCGCGCAGTTCCTGACCGTGAGCGCAGGCAAGCTCGCCGAGGGCAAGAGCGAGTGGCGCGAGCAGATCGTGCTGCGCGGGGACGTCGGCCGCCGCGTGCTGATGTGCGCGTGCACGAGCCTGCCCGGCGAGGACGACGAGCCGAGCGGCTACGTCGTCGTGTTCGACGACATCACGACCCTGCTGCAGGCGCAGCGCGACGCCGCATGGGGCGAGGTCGCGCGCCGCCTCGCGCACGAGATCAAGAATCCGCTGACGCCGATCCAGCTGTCGGCGGAGCGGCTGCGCCGGCGCTACCTGACGAGCCGGGACGCGAGCCTGGACCTGCTCGACCGTGCTACGCACACGATCATTCAGCAGGTCGAAGCGATGAAGCAGATGGTCAACGCGTTCAGTCAGTACGCCCGGACGCCGAACATCGAGCTGTCGCGCTTCGACTTGAACGAGCTGATCTCGGAGGTCACCGAGCTGTACCGGTCGCCCGAGAACCCGGTCACGATCAAGTTGTCTTTCGACGCGAATCTGCCGAAGATCGAGGCAGATGCCGGGCGGATGCGGCAGGTGTTCCACAATCTGATGCGCAACGCGCTCGAGGCGATGGAACGGCAGACGGACGCGCGGGTCGACATCTCGACGCGTTACGTCCTGCGCGGCGATACCGAGGCCGTCGAGATCAAGGTCGCGGACAACGGCCCCGGCTTCCACGAGGACATCATTCACCAGGCGTTCGACCCGTACGTGACGGGCAAGGTGAAGGGCACTGGTCTCGGCCTCGCGATAGTCAAAAAATTGGTCGAGGAGCACGGCGGCCAGATCAGTGCCGCCAACCGCGAGCAGCGGGGCGCGGAGATCAGTATACTGCTGCCGTTGTCGAGCGAAGCCAGCGGCACTACCGGCCTTCACGGCGGCGAGAATAGGAGGGAGCGCGCATGAAGAGTGCGCGGATCTTGGTAGTCGACGATGAAGCGAACATCCGCACGCTGCTGGACGAGATTCTGAGCGAGGAAGGCTACGAGGTCACGACGGCCGCCGACGCCGAGGAAGCTCGTCAGGCGAAGAAGCGGGGCGAATTCGATCTCATCCTTCTCGACATCTGGATGCCGGATACGGACGGCATCTCGCTGCTGAAGGAGTGGTCCGAGAGCGATAGCCTCGGCCCGGTGGTGATGATGTCCGGGCACGGCACGGTCGATGCCGCGGTCGAGGCGACCCGCCTCGGGGCCGTCGATTTCATCGAAAAGCCCGTCTCGCTCGCGAAGCTGCTGCGCGTCGTGCAGTCGGCGCTCGCGGACCGGCGCTCCGTCATGCGGCGGCGCAGCCTCGTGCCGCCGATCATCGCGCCGGTCGGCCGCAGCCAGACGATGCGCCGACTGCGCGAGCAGGTCACGCGCGTCGCGCATCACAACGCGCACGTGCTGTTCACCGGCGAGCTCGGCAGCGGGCGCGAGGTGTTCGCCCGCTATCTCGCGAGCCGCAGCGACCGGTCGCAGGCGCCGTTCGTGATGATCGTCGGCAGCACGCTGTCGGAGTCCGATTTCGGCGCGCAGCTGTTCGGCGAGCCGGCGCGCCCCGGTGCGCTGAAGCGGGCGGCCGGCGGGTTCCTGTTCATCAACGAGATCCAGAACATGGCGCCCGAGGCGCAGCGGGCGCTCCAGGCCGTCCTCGAGCAGCGCGAGTACCGCTGCGCGCACGAGAACGTGATCGAGCCGCTCGACGTGAGGATTCTCGCGAGCGCGCCGCCCGGTTTCGAGCGCAGCGAGGATTTCAGCAAGGAGCTCCTGTCGCACCTCTCGATCATCGTGATCCGCGTGCCGCCGCTGCGCGAGTACTCGGAGGACGTGCCGGAGCTCCTGCGCTATCACGTCGACGCGCTCGTCGACTCGGAGGGCTTGCCGCTGCGCCGCTTCAGCGTCGCCGCGCAGAACCGGCTGCGCAATTACCCGTGGCCCGGGAACGTTCGCGAGCTCAAGAATCTCGTCAAGCGTCTGCTGATCCTCGACGGCCGCGAGACGATCGAGCTCGACGAGGTCGAGGCGCAGCTCGAGTCGAACCAGCCGACAAGCGAGCCGCTCGTGAAACAGGACCTGCTCGCGATGCCGCTGCGCGAGGCGCGCGAGCACTTCGAGCGCGCGTACCTGCAGCAGCAGCTCCTGCTCTGCGGCGGCAAGGTCGGTCAGCTCGCGAAGCGCGTCGGCATGGAGCGGACGCACCTGTATCGGAAGCTGCGGTCGCTCGGCGTGGACTTCCGCCAGTCGCTGACCGACGACTAGCTAAAAAATCGTGTCAGACACCTTTTTCGGGCGACGCCTTCCGACGACCTGCAACGCAGTGGTCGAAAAAGGTGCCTGACACGATTTTTTTGGCTGCTCAGTCCACCTTCATCATCAGGCTGTCGATCCCCGCCTGCCGGAGCACGGTTCGGATCCGGTTCAGCTCGTCCAGATTGCTGATCGGCCCGATCCGCACGCGGTGGAACTCGCCGGAGTCGATCGCGACCTTCTGGATCCGGGACTCGACGCCGAGAAGCGCAAGGCTCGCCTGCATCCGGTCCGCATCGGCGTGCGAGCGGAACGAGCCGGTCTGCAGCACGTAGCTGCCGGGCTCGGCGACCGGCTCGGCGGGCGCGGCAGGTGTGCTGCGCCGCGCGACGGTCCCCGTTTCCTCGGGCACGGGGACCTCGTACTGCGGCAGGATCTCGTAGAAGTCGAAGGTCGGCTCGGTCCCGTTCGCGGTCTCGGCGCTCGAGCGCGCGGCGTTGCCTGACGGGCGCGCGGCGTCCGTGCGGGCCGACGACGTCGCCGCCGACTGAGTGCCGGCCGCCGGTCCCGCGGTCGATCGCGTCGCGTCGGCAGCCGGCCGCGACGCCGCCGGCTGTGTCCGGGCGGCAGCGGGCACAGGCCGCGCAGACTCCGGCCGAGTCGTGCGCTCGGCGACCGGCACGCCCGCGCCACTCCGCAGGTCGGAAAAGTAGACGCCCGCCGCGACGGCGAGGCCGAGCGCGAGGCCGACTACCAGATGCGGCAGTCCTGACGGGTTCGAGCGTCGCGATCGTCGCGCCATGAATCCTCCTTCAACGGTCCGCGGCGCTCCCACATCGCTCCGCCGCGTGCGATGCGAATGATCTTAAGTCCGACGGGCGAGGGGAAGCACCGCTCACACTTCGATCGGATCGACGTCGACCGACCAGCGCACCTTGCGCGCTTCCCGCCATCCGCGCGCGGCCGGCACGAGCTCCGCGAGCAGAGCGCGCAGCGGCGGCCGCTCGCGCGAGCGCAGCAGGAGCTGCATCCTGAAGCGCCCGCCCTTTCGCTCCATCTGCGCGGGCACGGGCCCCCACACCTCGATCGACGGCGCGTCCGCCGCGCCGGCCCGAACGCGCTCGAGGAACGCGGCGACCGGCGCGCGCTGCGTCGCTTCCGCGCGCCACATCACGAGATGCGAGAACGGCGGCCAGCCCGCGCGGCGGCGCGCGTCGAGCGCGAGCTCCGCGAACGCGCGGTAGCCCTTCTCGAGCAGGCACGCGAGGAGCGGATGCGCCGGGTACTGCGTCTGGATCAGCACCTCGCCCGGCTCGTCGCGGCGCCCCGCGCGGCCCGCGACCTGCACGATCGTCTGCGCGAGCCGCTCGTCGCTGCGAAAGTCCGTGCCGAACAGGCCCTGGTCGGCGTTCAGGACGCCGACGAGCGTGACGTTCGGGAAGTCGTGGCCCTTCGTCAGCATCTGCGTGCCGACGACGATCCGCGTGTCGCCGCTCGCGGCGTCCGCGAGGACCGCGCCGAGCGCGCCCTTGCGTGACGTCGCGTCGCGGTCGAGCCGGCCGATGCGCTCGTCCGGATAGAGGCGCTTCAGCTCCGCGTCGACGCGCTGCGTGCCCGCGCCGACCGCCGCCCGCTCCGTGCCGCATCGTGGGCACGCCCACGAGAGGCGCCGCGCGCTGCCGCAGTGGTGGCAGCGCAGCTCGCCGGCCGCCGCGTGAACCACGAGCCGCGCGTCGCAGCGCGGGCACTCCTCGACCTCGCAGCACGTCGGGCAGAACAAGGTCGGTGCGAAGCCGCGCCGGTTCAGAAAAAGGAGCACCTGGCGGCCGTTCGCGAGGTGCCGGTCCATCGCGTCCAGCAGCGGCGTCGAGAGCCCTTGCCGGCACGCATGCTTGCCGACGTCGACGACCCGGATGCGCGGTGCGCCGCCCGCGCCGATCCGCTTCGGCATCTCGATCAGCCGGTAGCGTCCGGAGCGTGCGTTGTGGAAGCTCTCGAGCGACGGCGTCGCGGACGCGAGCACGACCGGCACGCCGAGCCGATGCGCGCGCAGGACGGCGACGTCGCGGGCCGAATAGCGGAAGCCCTGTTGCTGCTTGTACGACGCGTCGTGCTCCTCGTCGACGACGATCAGCCCCGGCCTGACGAGGGGCGCGAACACGGCCGAGCGCGTGCCGACGACGACCATGGCCTTTCCGTCCCGCGTCCTGCGCCACGCCGCGAGCCGCTCGCCGTCCGCGAGGCCCGAGTGCATGACGGCGAGCGCCGCGCCGAACCGCTCGCGGAGCCTCGCGACGAGCTGCGGCGTCAGACCGATCTCGGGGACGAGCAGCAGCGACTGCCTGCCCGCGGCGAGCTCGTCGGCGACGAGCCGCAGGAAGACTTCGGTCTTGCCGCTGCCGGTCACGCCGTACAGGAGGTATGCGCCGGGGCGGCCCGCGCCGCCGCGGATCCGCGCGAGCGCGTTCCGCTGGTCGTCGGTCAGCGGCGGCGGCTCGAACGGCGCGGGGGCGGGCGGCGGATCGTGCGGCACATCGCGCGGCGCGGCGACGGGCAGGCCGGCGTCCGGCAGCGCCTCGATCCAGCCCCGCTCGACGAGCCGCTTCAACGTCGCGGCCGTCGCGCCGGTCCGGCGGAGCTCGTCGGCCGGCAGCGGCCCGGACGCGAGCCGCGCGAGCACGTCGGCCTGGCGCGCGGCCTGCGCCCGCAGCGCGTCCGGCGACTGCGCGGCGCCGTCGGGCGTCAGCCGGTATGCGGGTCCCCGCGGCTTTTCGATGGGCCGCCCCTTGCGCAGGAGCCCCGGCAGCGCGTGGCTCAGCACCTCGCCGATCGGATGCTGGTAGTAGTCGGCGGCCCAGCGGAGCGTGCCGAGCAGCTCCGCGCCGAGCAAGGGCTCGACATCGAGCGCGCGGCGCGCGACCTTGAGCTTGTCGGGCGGCAGCGGGGTCGATGTGGGGTGCTCGAGCACGATGCCGATCCGATGGCCGCGGCCGAACGGCACCTCGACGCGCGCGCCCGGCGCCGGCGCGGGGCCGGCGCCGCCCCAGACGTAGTCGAAGCCGTCCGCGAGCGGAACCGGCACGGCGACGCGGATCAGAGAGCGGGCAGTCGTCATCGAGGCCGTGCACGATCCCGGTTTCGCGGCCCGGAAGCAAGACGGCGCGGCGTGTTGCCGTATGGAGACAATCGGTTACGCGCTCGGGGCGTCCGCTCGCGTGCTCGGCGGCGGATAGACAATCCCGCACAAGCAATTGATTGTCGTTGCGAACTCGTGGAAACTTGACGAGTCGGCACGAGCCTGACGACCGGCCATGGAGCGACCACTTCACACGCTGAGCCAAGAGGTGTTGCGCACGGATGTCGCAGGCATGCCCCTCGAGTGGGTCGACTATCGCACCGCTGCGATTCTCTATCACACGGGGCAGGTGGCATATTCCTGCGGGACGACGCTGTACCGAATCCGCGGCGGCTACAACGCGCGGACCGGTCTGCGCAGCTCGATCCAGGTCAGCTCGATCATCGCGACGCGCGGGGAGATGCACATCGCCGCGCGGCATTCGTCGGACTACGTGCCGCCGCTGAACAACCGGACGCTGTTCCGCCGGGACGCGAACCTCTGCATGTACTGCGGCGAGTCGTTCAGGACCTCCGAGCTCACGCGCGACCACATCACGCCGCTCAGCCTCGGCGGCCGCGACTCGTGGACGAACGTCGTGACCGCCTGCCGCCGCTGCAACAACCACAAGGGCGGACGCACGCCGGAGCAGGCCGGCATGCAGCTCGTCGCCGTGCCGTTCACGCCGACCTATGCGGAGTACATCTACCTGAAGGGCCGGCGCGTGCTCGCGGACCAGATGGAGTATCTGCTCACGCACTTCCCGCGTTCGAGCCCGCTCCACGCGCGGCTGCGCGGCGATCTCGCGCGAGCGGCCGCTCTGCATTGATCCGGCGCCGACGGCGGCGCTGCTCGCGGCGACGATGCCGGCTGACCCGCTCTCATCCGCGCTCGAGCAACTCGGCATCGACGTGCTCGACGGATCGGGCCGTCCGATCGCGGGCGGCAGCATCAGCCGAACGCAGCGCGTCGAGACCTCCCGCGGGCCGCTTCTTCTGAAGCTCGAGCCGCGCGAGGCGGCCGACCGCCTCGAGGCCGAAGCCGATGGCCTCGAAGCGTTGCGGCGCGCCGGCGCCGTCGCGATCCCCGCCGTGCTCGGATGCGGCGTCGCCGGGCCGCACGCGTTTCTCGCGCTCGAGTGGATCGAGTTCGACGCGAAGTCCGACGACGCGCAGCGCAGGCTCGGCGCCGCGCTCGCGGCGCTTCATCGCTGCACCGGCGATGCGTTCGGCTGGCACCGCGACAACTACATCGGACGGACGCCGCAGCCGAACGGCCCGCTCGCGAGCTGGCCCGAGTTCTTTCGCGAGCGGCGGCTCGAGCACCAGCTCGCGCTTGCGCGACGCAACGGCATCGGCCGCGAAGTGCTCGAGTCGGCCGGCGCGCTGCTCGAGCGCCTCGACGAATTCTTCGCGGGGCATGCGCCCGAGCCGAGCCTGCTGCACGGCGATCTCTGGGGCGGGAACTGGGGCGCGGACGCGAGCGGCAGGCCTTACCTGTTCGATCCGGCGGTCTACTACGGCGACCGCGAGGCGGACATCGCGATGACGCGGCTCTTCGGCGGCTTCGGCAGAGCGTTCCAGACCGCGTACGACGCGGCGTGGCCGCCTGCGCCCGGCCGCGATCGCCGCATCGATCTCTACAACCTGTATCACCTGTTGAACCACTTCAATTTGTTCGGCGGCGGCTACGCGGCCGATGTGCTTGCGTGCTTGCGGAGGCTGCTTCGCGACTGACCGCGTGTGCGAGTCGCAGCGGAGGCCTACGGCTAACCTTCGTCGTCGGCCTCGAGCAGAAAGAACGGAATGCGCCCCGGCACGACGAGCGTCGCCGAACGCGCGTCGCCGCCGGTCAACGGCGACGACGTCCGCGGCGCGAACCCCTTCGCGCGCAAGTACTCGACGCGCGCGTCGAGCTGCGGCGCGGCGAACGTCAGCGCGGTGCGGAACCGGCCGGTCTCGTGGAACCCGAGCGAGAGCCCGTGGCCTTCGAGCCTGCGCGACGGGTGCGGCGAATCGTGCTCGGCGACGACGGAGAAGCCGAGCGTCGTCCAGAACGACGTCGACTCGTCGAGCGAGTGCGTCGCGACGCTGAGCTCGACGAAGCGGCCGCAGGCCGGGACGAGGCCGCTCTCCGGCTCGACCGGCGCGAACGTCCGCGCCTCGAGCAGCACCGCGCGAAGGTCGTTCGGGTCGCCGAACGCGGCACGGTGGAAGCTGTCGTCGCCGAGGTCCGCCTCGAGGATCTCGATCCCGGCGGCCTCGATCGCGGGCACGTGCGCGCGCAGGTTCGGGCGCACGAACGTCGGCGTCGGCCCGTCGACGTCGCGCTCCGCGGCGTAGAGGCCGAGCGCGAGGTGCCCGTCCGTGACGACCGCGAGCGGCCCGGGCGCAAAGTCCGTGACCGACACCTCGCGCAGCCCGAGCGAGCGGAACGTCGCGAGCGCGGCCGCAGGCTCGTCGACCGAGATCGAGATCTCGAGCAGATCACCGAGGTCGGGCACTGCGCTTGCGCTCCCGGCCGATTCCATCGTCAGTCTCCCAGGCCGCCTGCGGCGATGCGATTCGGCACGTTGGACGCCGCATGAAGGGCTACGCAACAAAGGGCGCTCCCCAAGGGCTCTGACCCCATTGCCGCGTACCCCACTTTCGTTGCCGATCTGTCAGAATTCGCAAGTTTACCGCCTGATCATCCCCCGCCGACCGCCGTTCATCGATCGCTCGAGGCTGTTCGTCGTGCTCGTCCAGCTCGCCAACGTGCTGCTGCCCGTCTTCGTGCTCGCCGGGGTCGGTTACGGCTGGCGGCGGCTCCGCGTGCCGTTCGACCGGGAGTTCGTCACGCGGATGATCATGAACGTCGCGGGGCCGTGCCTGATCGTCGACAGCCTCGCGGGGCTCGAGCTGCCGCTCGAGCGATTCGTCGCGATGGCTGCGGCGTCCGTCGCGATGTTCGCGGTAACGATTCTCGCGGCGTGGCTTCTGCTGCGGACCCTGAAACTGTCCGTGCGCTCGTATCTTCCGGCGGTCGGCATCGGCAACACCGGCAATCTCGGCCTGCCGTTGTCGCTGTTCGCGTTCGGCGACGAGGGGCTCGGCCTCGCGATCGCTGTCTATGCGGTCAACTCGGTCTCGCAGTTCACGCTGACGCCGATGCTGCAGAGCGGACAGCCGGCGCTGCGCGCGCTCGCGACGACGCCCGTCGTCTACGGCGCGGTGATCGGAGCGGCGCTGCTCGCGTCCGACGTATCGCTGCCCGCATGGGTCGCGTCGACGATCGCGCTGCTCGGCGACCTGATGATCCCGCTGATGCTGCTCGCGCTCGGCCACACGCTCGGGGGGCTGCACGCGCGGCGCCTGCCGCTGGCCGTCGGGCTCGGCAGCGCGCGGCTCCTGCTCGGCTTCGGCATCGCGCTCGCCGTCAGCGTCGCGTTCCGGCTCGACGGCACGGCGCAGGCGGTGCTCGTGCTACAGGGTGCGATGCCGGCCGCCGTGTTCAACTATCTGTTCGCCGCGCGCTACAACCGAGACGCCGACGACGTCGCGGGCATCGTGCTCGCGTCGACGCTGATGTCGGCGCTGACGATGCCGCTTCTCGTCGCGTTCGTGCTGCGGCTCGGGGCGACGTGACGTCGGCGCTCTGCTAGGGCCCGGCGACAACGGCTTCGTGTTCTACGACCCGACCGGCAAGCCGTTGCCGGAGGCGGGGCGGCTGTCGCAACACACGCTCGATGAGCTCGCGCGGGCCGCGGCGGAGAGGCGCGTCGCGGTGAAGGAGCAGAACAGGGCGCTCGGCCTCGGAATCTCGGCCGAGGCGTCAACCTGCCGCTGGGCCGGCGAGCGGATGGACTACGCGATCGCGGTCGACGGGCTCGTGCGGCACCGCGACCGCGCGAGGCGGCAAGCGGAGCTCCGGCCTTGCTGACTAACCGGCCCGGCGTGAGACCTGCGCTCTAATCCCGAGCTACGCCGCCTCGAGTATCGCCGTCACGCCCATCCCGCCCGCCGTGCACACGGAGATCAGCCCCCGACCCGAGCCCCGCTGGTGCAGCAGCTTCGCGAGCGTCGCGACGAGCCGCGTGCCGGTCGCTGCGAACGGGTGGCCGATCGCGACGCTGCCGCCCTTGACGTTCAGCTTGCTGCGGTCGATCGAGCCGAGCGCGCGGTCCCGTCCGAGCTTCTCGCGGCAGAACTTCTCCGACTCCCAGGCCTTGAGCGTCGCGAGCGTCTGCGCGGCGAACGCCTCGTGGATCTCGTAGTAGTCGAAGTCCTGCAGCGCGAGGCCCGCATCCTTCAGCATGTCGGATACGGCATACGCCGGCGCCATCAGCAGTCCCTCGCCGCCGACGAAGTCGACGGCCGCCTCGCGCGCGTAGGTGAGATACGCGAGGATCGGCAGGTTGCGCTCGCGTGCCCACTCCTCGGTCGCGACGAGCACGGCGGACGCGCCGTCGGTCAACGGCGTGCTGTTCCCCGCGGTCAGCGTCCCGGAACCGCTCTTGTCGAAGACGGGCTTCAGCTTCGCAAGCTGCTCGAGGCTCGTGTCCGGCCTGAGGTTGTTGTCGCGCCGCACCCCCTGATACTCGACGAGCAGGTCGTCGTAGAAGCCTTCGTCGTAGGCCGCGACCGCGTTCCTGTGGCTCGCGAGCGCGAGGCGGTCCTGCTCCTCGCGCGAGATCTGCCACTCCTTCGCGGTGATCTCCATGCTTTCGCCCATCGACAGGCCGGTGCGCGGCTCGACGACGGCGGGCAGGCTCGGCTTGAAGTGCTTGGGTCGGAGCTTGAGCCACGGCTTCAGCCGCTCGGCGGCGGTGCGGCCGCGCGAGCTCTCGAGCAGGATCGTTCGATACGCCTCGTCGTAGACGATCGGCATGTCGCTGATGCTGTCGGTGCCGCCGGCGATGCCGGAGTCGATGAACCCGACGGAGATCTTCGACGCGATCGCGATCAGGGCCGTAAGGCTCGTGCCGCACGCGCGCTGGACGTCGAACGCCGGCGTTTCCGGCGCGAGCCCGGACGACAGCGTCGACTCGCGCGCGAGATTGAAGTCGCGCGAGTGCTTGATCACGGCGCCGAGCGACACGTCGCCGAGACGCTCGCCCTTCAGACCGAAACGGTCGACGAGGCCGCGCAGCACCGCGCTCATCATGTCCTGGTTCGAGCATTCACGATACGCGGTGTGCGCGCGGCAGAACGGTATTCGCACTCCGCCGACGATCGCGACGCGCCGAGCCGGTTGGTTACGCATCCTTGACTCCTGAGCCCATCGAAAAAAGTCGCCCGCTCATTGCCCGAACCGCGGCCCTCCGTTCTGGAGGTACTCGCGCTCCGCGTCGGTGTCCGGGCGCCCGAGCGCGCGGTTGCGGTGAGGAAACCGGCCGAAGCGCTCGACGATATCGCGGTGCAGCTCGGCGTAGTGAAGCATATCGTCGAGCGCCGCCGCGTACGCCTCCGGCACATCCGGATCGTCGCGCAGCGCGCGGAACATGCGCACGGAGAGCTCCTGCGCGTCGCGCTCCTCGGCGTGCTGCAGCGGCATGTAGAAGAACGCGCGCTCGAGGACGGGCAGGGCCTGGTCCATGCCGGACTCGATCCCGTCGATGGTCAGCGCGAGCGCCTTCGCATCCTGCGCGAACGCGTCCGCCGTGCCGCGGTGCAGATTGCGCGGCACCTGGTCGAATAGCAGGATCAGGGCCAGCCTCCCGCGCGGGTCGTCCCGCCAGTGGTCGAGCTCGCCTCGGGCCGCGCGCTCCGCGAGGTCGCCGAAGCGCTCGGCGATCACGGCGTCGGTTTCGTCGTCGGCGTTGAACCAGCGGTCGAAGCGCCGCTCGAGGTCGTCCTTCGTACGAGGTGCGGGTTCGAACCAGAAACTCCGCAGCTGCTCGATCCGTTCGTCCATCGTGTGTTCCACGTCTTACCTTACGTGCTGCGCCCGGGGACGCCAAGCCCGGCCTCGACGGGGCGGTCGCGACGCGGCCGTCCCGCGCGGTCGTCCCGCCGGGCGGCACACGCGGCGCCGCGGGCCGCAGACGGCGAGCGGCCCGCCCCGTACAATCGGCCCGCACGCGCCCACGCGCGTGCGCGAGACGGGCCGGTCCGGCCGAAACTGGAGACGCAATGCGAATCGGAAGCGGAATCCTCAAAACGATCCTCACGGCCGTGCTCCTCGCGTGCATCGGCCTCGCCCCGGCGGCGTGCGTTTCGCCGCGCGAGCTCGTCGCGCCGGAGGTCCAGCTGGTCGGCCTGTCGCTGCTCGGCGCAACGGCCGAAGCGCAGCGGTTCCGCGTCGACCTCGCGGTATCGAATCCGAACGAGGTCACGATTCCGATCGAGCGGCTGAGCTTTTCGGTGCGTCTCGCGGGCTCGGGCGTGATGAGCGGGCGCTCGCTGTCGCCGTTCGAGCTCGCATCCGGCGCATCGACGACGCTGCAGCTCGAGGTGACGACGAACCTCGTGTCGTCCGTGTCGCGGCTGCTCGCATTGCTGCAAGGCCCGGCGGACGCGATCCAGTACGATCTCGACGGTCTCGTGACGCTGTCCCGCGGACTGAACCCGACGTTCCCGTTCAGCCGCAGGGGAGAAGTGCCGCTGACGCTGCCTGCGGGGCTCGTCGTGCGTTGAGCCACGCCGCGTGCCGCAGGCGCGCGCCGGCCGGGAGTTGCGATGTCGCTCAGGGCCCAGCTCCTTTGTTTCGGGTTGCTGACGCTGGTCCTGCCGTGGGCCGGTTACCGCTTCGTTCAGGAGATGGAGGCGGCGCTCCGGGCAGGGTTTGAGCGCTCGCTTCTCGCGAGCGCGGGCACGGTCGCGGCGGCGCTCGACGATCAGGCCGCGCTCTTGGCGCGGCCGCCGGGCGCGCTGCGCCGCCCGGGCCGAGCCGGCACGCTCTACGCGACGGCGCTCGGCGGCGAGCCGCGCGTCGACGCCGTTCGCGACGACTGGACGAGCCGCGCCGAGGGGGCGTTCCGGATCGACGGCGGACACCGGCTCTGGCTCGGCGTCCACGACCGTTACGCCTATCTCTTCTTCGAGGCCGATGACGACACGCTCGTCTACGAGAGCTCGCCCGGCGAGAGCCCGTACGGCGACCGGCTGATTCTCGCCGTCGAGCCGCAGGACGCGCGCGCGGAAACGTTCCTGCTCGGCACGCGGGCGCCCGGCCCGTTTCGTGCGCGGCGGACCAGCCCGCCGCTCTTCGCGCCGTCGTCGGAGTACGAGGATCGGATTCAAAGCGCGTGGCAGGAGACGCCGGACGGTTTTGCCGTCGAGGTGCGGCTGCCGCTCGGCCTCGTCGGCACTGCGCTCGGGGTCGCGTTCATCGACGTCGATCCGTCGGGCGAGGACTACAGCGTCGGCCTTCATGCGACCTGGGACATCGAGCACGGCGCGCCCGGCGTGCTCGTCCATCCGAAGCCCGAGCTCGAGCGGCTCGTGCAGGCGTTCGGGCAGCCTGGCGACCGGTTCCGCGTCGTCGACGTCGAGGGGTGGGTGCTGACCGATACCGGCCCGACCGTCGAGCTCGTGCCGCCCGTCGCTGCGGCCGACGGCCTCGCGGGCTCGCTGTTCCGCTTCCTGCTGCGCCGCGACGATCCCGACTATGCGAGCCTCGAGGGGCCGCCGGGGCGGGTGGGGGATCCGGTGCTGCGCCGCGCCCTCGAAGGACGCGACGCGACCGCGTGGTATCGCGGCGGGCCCGATGGCAACGCGACGATCGTCGCGGCCGTGCCGATCGAGGAGCACGGACGCGTGCTCGGTGCCGTTCTGCTCGAGCAACGCAGCGATCCGATCCTCACGCTGACGAACAGCGTGCTGCTGCGCCTGATGACGTTCACGCTCGTCGCGACGCTCGTCGTCGCGCTCGGGCTCCTCGGCTACGCGACGCTGCTGTCGGTGCGCGTCAGGCGGCTCGCTCGCGCGGCCGAGAACGCGCTCGGGCCGAAGGGTGAGATCGACGTCGCGCTGCCCGGCCGCAAGGCGAAGGACGAGCTCGGCGACCTGTCGCGCAGCTTCGCGAACCTGCTCGAGCGGCTGCGCGAGCATACGCAGTACCTGAAGACGCTCGCGGGCAAGCTGTCGCACGAGCTTCGGACGCCGCTCGCCGTCGTGTCGACGTCGCTCGAGAACCTCGAGCAGGAGGTCGATTCGCCCGGTGCGAGACCGTACCTCGAGCGGCTGCGCGACGGCGTCGGCCGCCTCGATTCGATCCTCGTGGCGATGAGCGAGGCGACGCGCATGGAGCAGGCGATCCGCGACACGGACCCGCAGCGCTTCGATCTCGCGGCCGTCGTCGATGCGTGCGCGACCGCCTATGCGGACATCTTCCGCGATCGCCGCATCGAGCTCACGATCGACGCGCGCGACGCGTGGATCGTCGGCTCGGGCGAGCTCGTCGCGCAATTGATCGACAAGCTGATCGACAATGCGGTCGGCTTCAGCGCGGAAGGCAGCACGATCAGGATCGCGCTCGAGGATCGCGGCGGGGAGCTCGAGCTCTCGGTCGCGAATCCGGGGCCGACGTTGCCGGACGAGATGCGCGAGCGCCTGTTCGACTCGCTGGTCTCGGTCCGCAAGGGTCCGCACGACGACGGCCGCCCGCACCTGGGGCTGGGCCTCTACATCGTCGCGCTGATCGCCGACTTCCACGGCGGCAGCGTCACGGCGGACAACCTGCCCGACGGGAGCGGCGCCGTGTTCCGCGTGCGGTTCCCGAAGCGTCGCGCGCAGACCGTCGCGCCGAAAAAAGGGCTCTGACCCCGTTTTCGGAACAAAGGATCGAACCTTTCCTCGAGCAGCCGAGAAAAGGGCTCTGTTCCCCCCGGTTTCCATAGACCGTCGCGGGAACGAAAGGGGCCGACCTTCGTTTTGCCGGAAATGGGCTCTGACCCCAATTTTTGCCGGGCATCCGTGCGGCAACGACTGGCGCGTGCGTCGGCGCCGGCCTAGGATGCGCGTGTGGCGAAAGTCTCGCTCGCAGAGAAGATCGCGCTCTTCGAGGACCCTCGAACTTTTCCCGATCGGCCCGAGCGCGTCGAGTCGATCGAAACGCACTTCGCGTGGATCTTCCTGTCGCCGCGTTTCGTCTACAAGCTGAAGAAGCCGATACGTTTCGGCGCGATCGACTTCCGCAACCCCGAGGCGCGGCGCGCGTACTGCGAGCTCGAGGTCACACTGAATCGGCGCCTCGCGGCGGACACCTATCTGCGCGTCGTTTCGGTCGTCGCCGCGGCCGAGGGGCTCAGGCTCGACGGCGACGGCGAGCTCGTGGACGCGGTCGTCGAGATGCGCCGGCTTCCGGACGGCGCGAGCCTCGCGGACGTCGACCGTGCGATAGGCGATGCCGAGCTCAACGGCATCGTCAGGAGGCTCGTCGCGTTCTACGCGCGCACGCCGGTTGCGCCATGGGACGGACCACGTTACGTCGAAGCGCTCGCGCGATTCAGCCTGCAGCACCTCGCGCTCGTCGACGGCGCCGACGCATTGACGGCCGAGCACGGCATCAGCCGCGACGTCCTCGAGCGCGTCGTCGCCGCGCAGCTCGACTTCGTCGAGCGGCATCGGAGCGCGCTCGAGCGCCGCGCCGTCGACGGACGCATCGTCGACGCGCACGGCGACTTGCGGGCCGAGCACGTTTTCCTGACGGAGCCGCTCCAGATCATCGATTGCCTCGAGTTCTCGATCGGCCTGCGCTGGCTCGACACGGCGGAGGAGGTCGCGTTTCTCGCGCTCGATTGCGATCGCCGCGGGATCGGCGACGTCGCGGAAAGGCTGCTCGCCGCGTACCGGGAGCACGCGGCCGATCCGGTGCCCGCGCCGCTCCTCGAGTTCTATCGCAGCCGCCGGGCGCTCGCCCGCGCCGTGCTGGCCGCGCGCAGGGTGCCGGAGGCCGTCGCCGATGCCGACGTCTGGCGCGCTCGCGCGAGGTGGTATCTCGATGCGGCGTCCGCGAGCATCGCGGCCGCGAGCGGCGGTTGATCCGACTGGGGCGGGGCTGCCCGAGCCTCAGGGCCTCCTTTCGGCCTCCGCCTTCTGACCGAAGCGGATGATGTCGGCGATGTGGCCGAGCTCCGTGCCGAGATGATCGATCACGTCGTTGATCGAGAGGACGCCGACGAGCTCGCCTAGCGAGCCGACGACCGGCACGCGGCGTACGCCGAAGCGGCGCATTTCCCGCAGCGCGAAGTCGATGCCGTTGTCCTCGCGGACCGTCAGCAGGTTTTCGCTCATGACGTCGCGCGCCGTGAGCGTCGTGGGATCCACCTTCTTCGCGACGACCGACACGACGATGTCGCGATCGGTAATGATCCCGACCGGAACGAGGCGCGCCTCCTTGAATTCGGCGACGATAAGGTCGCCGACGTGCTCCTTCCGCATCCGCTCCGCGACTTCCGTGATATCAGCGTCGGGGGAGATCGTCGCAACATTGTGATTGCAGATCGTGCCTACTGACATCAGACTACTCCCGAACGTGGAGCAATGAAGCGCGAAGGTCACTTTACGGCTTTCGACGAGCGGAAGCGACTGCGGGACATCCGTACATCCTTGCGGCCGATAGCACTGCGGCAAGACCGAGGATGAAGATCTTCAGCCTGTACGCGAGCTCCTATATCGGCGCGTCGATCGCGGCCGAGCTCGGCTCTGTGTTGTCCGCTCACGAGGAGCGCGAGTTCGACGACACGGAGTTCAAGGTCCGAGCGCTCGACGACGTCCGCGGCGAGCGGATCGTCGTCTGTCAGTCGCTCTTTGCGGACGATCGGGTCAGCGCGAGCGACAAGCTGCTTCGTCTGCTCGTCTTCATCGGCGCGCTGAAGGATGCGGGCGCAAGCGAGGTCGTCGCGGTCGTGCCGTATCTCGCGTACGCGCGCAAGGACCGCAGGACGAAGCCCGGGGATCCGATCACGACGCGCTACGTCGCGTCGTTCTTCGAGGCGGCCGGCACCGACGCGATCGTCACGGCGGACGTGCACGACCTCGCTGCGTTCGAGAACGCCTACCGGTGCCGTAAGGCGAACGCCGAAGCCGTTCCGCTGTTCGTCGAGCACTTCGCCGCGGCGCTTCCGGCCGGTGAACGCGTCGTCGCGTTGTCGCCCGATGCGGGCGGGATGAAGCGCGCGATGCGTTTCGCGCAATCGCTCGCCGAGCGCAGCGGTGCGCCGGTCGGCCTCGCGCTGATGGAGAAGCAGCGCAGCGAGGGGCAGGTCCGCGGCGACGTGTTCGGCGGCGACGTGGCCGGCGCGACGGTGATCGTCGTCGACGACATGATCAGCACCGGGACCACAGTATTGAGGGCGGCACGGGCCGCGCTCGAGCGCGGCGCTTCGGTCGTTCACGTCGCCGCGACGCATGCGGTGTTCTCGGCCGGCGCGCCCGATGCGCTGTCGGCCCCCGAGATCGCATCGGTCGTCGTGACCGATACCGTGAGCCCGCAGAGGACCGATCACCCGGCCCTGCGCGAGAAGCTGACGGTGCTCGGCTGCGCGCCGCTTCTCGCGGCCGCGGTGAAGACGGTCTGACGGCCGTCGGTCCCTTCGGACGCGGGCCGTGGCGTCGGTTCGCACCGAGGTGGCACCGACGACGTACGGAGGTCGCATACGGAGGTCCGAGTGAGCTCAGGCGACCGGGATCCGAAAATCTTTCGGGACCGACGCGAGGCGGGTGAGCGCCTCGGCGCCGCGCTCGAGCCCGCGTACGGCAACCGGGACGTCGTCGTGCTCGGCCTGCCGCGCGGCGGCGTGCCGGTCGCGTTCGAGGTCGCCCGAAGGCTCGGCGCACCGCTCGACGTGCTCGTCGTCCGCAAGCTCGGCGCGCCGATCAACCCGGAGCTCGCGATCGGCGCCATCGCGGCGGGCGGCGTGCGCGTCCTCGATTGGGACTCGATGGCCTATCTCGGCATCGACGAGGCCGCGATCGAACCGATCGCGCGCCGCGAGCAGAAGGAGCTCGAGCGGCGCGAGCGGCTCTATCGCGCCGGAAGAGCGCCGCTGGATCTTCGCGGCAAGACCGCGATCATCGTCGACGACGGCATCGCGACCGGCTCGACGATGCACGCCGCGGCGCTCGCCGCACGGGCGGCCGGCTGCGACAGCGTGATCGTCGCGGCGCCGACCGCGTCCCGCGACGCGTGCGCGATGCTGCGCCGGGCCGCGGACGCCGTCGAGGTGTTGAGCGTGCCCGAGCCCTATATCGCGGTCGGCGCGTGGTATCTCGCGTTCCCGCAGCTCGAGGACGACGAGGTGATCGAGCTGCTCGCGAAAGGGGCGGAGGAGTAGACGACTGGCGCTCAGCCCGTTGCGCGGTACGGCACGCCGCAGCCGCCGAGACCGCAGTAACCGCCGGGGTTCTTCGCGAGATACTGCTGGTGGTAGTCCTCGGCGTAGTAGAACGGCTGATCGCCGCAGATCTCGGTCGTGATGCGTTTGAATCCGCGGGCCGAGAGCTCGCGCTGGTACCTGTCGCGGCTGCGCACGGCTTCCGCGCGTCGCGTGTCGTCGCCGACGTAGATCGCCGAGCGATACTGCGTGCCGACGTCGTTGCCTTGCCGCATCCCCTGCGTCGGATCGTGCGATTCCCAGAACAACTCGAGCAGCTTCGCGAACGACAGCTCCCGCGGGTCGTACGCGACGAGCACGACCTCGGCGTGGCCCGTCATGCCGGTGCATACCTCGCGGTAGGTCGGGTTCGGCGTGAAGCCGCCGGCATAGCCGACCGCCGTCGTGTACACGCCCGGCAGCGTCCAGAACACGCGTTCTGCGCCCCAGAAGCACCCCATGCCGAGCTTCACGGTTTCGGTGCCGGCCGGGAACGGCGGCTTGATCGGACGATGCAGCACGAAGTGCTCGTTCGTGACGTCGAGCGGCTCGTCTCGTCCCGGGAGCGCCTGCGCCGCGGTGATCAAGGTCTCTGCTTTGCGACCGAACATCTGCCTCCTGCTCCTTGGAAAAGGACACGCCTGAAACGACGCCGTCGTTTCTCGGCGGGCGCAGAGTTTACGCGAGGACTCGGACGGTGGTGTCGGGCGCGGGTTCCGGCCGGGCGTAACCTATTGGATGGCCGCATGAAATGGAGTCGGCAGCTCGAGCCCGAGAGTCCGGCCCGGACGGCGCTACCCGGAGCCGCGCGCTGTACTACACTCGGCAGAGCCATCCACGATTCGAGAACAGGGGGACTCATGCGCAGACGGCTTGGGATCGCGGCGGCCGCCGCGGCGCTCGCGGCGGCGCTTGGTGCACATGCTCAGTCCGACTCGGCGGCGCCGCTTCCGCCGGACATCGATCCGGAGTCCTTGTCGCGCCTGCCCGCGCTGACGCGCGACCAGCTCGACGACGACGGCCGGCGTGCCTACGACCTCGTCGTCGGTGACGGGCCGCGCCCGCTGACCGGGCCGGCCGCCGTCTCGATGTACAGCCCGAAGGTCGCCGAGGCGTTCCATCTGCTGAACCAGTACCTGCGCAACGACGGCGTCCTCGCGCCCCGCGACTACGAGGTCGCGATCCTGCACGCGGCGTGGGAGTTCGAGCAGGCGTACGAGTGGTCGGCGCACGAAGCCGCCGCGCGCCGAATCGGCGTGCCGGACGCGGTCATCGATACGATCAAGTTCGACCGCGAGCCGGTGGGGCTCGACGAGAAGGACGAGCTGATCATCCGCTTCGGGCGCGCGCTCTTTCGCGATCACGAGGTCGATGCCGAGCTGTACGCCGAGGTCATCGAGCACTTCGGGCAGCAGGGCATGGTCGAGCTCGCGACGATCATGGGCGACTACGTGATGGTCGGGCTCGTGCTGACTGCCGTGGATCAGCATCTGCCGCCCGGCCGCGCGGACACGCTGCCGCGGCGCTGAGCGAACGATTCCGCAGCGCGCGTCGGACGCCGCGCCGGCCGAGCGGCGTCGCTACAGCGCGGACTCGAGCAGCTCCCTCACGCTCGTCGGCGGACGACCGGTCAGCCTCTCGAAATCCGGCGACGTGAAGGCGAGCGACGGCAGCGCGAATCCGCCTCCGCTGCCGCCCTCGACGATCTCGATCGCTCTGCCGCTCACGGCCGCCGCGGCTTCGGCGATGTCGCGCGTGCCGACGACTGCCGGTCCCGTGATGTCGTAGATCTCGTTCTCGTGCCCCGGCGTCGTCAGCACGGCGGCGGCCGCGGCCGCGCAGTCGGTGCGCGTGACGTAGCTCATCCCGACGTCGTTCGGCGCCACGACGGCCCGGCCGGACTCGATCATCTCGCGCGCCTGATCGGGGATGCCGTCCATGTACACGGAGTTCCTGAGGATCGTCCACGCGACGTCGGACGCCATCAGGATCTGCTCGGTCGCGACGTGATCGGCGGAGATGCCGCCCTCGTCACCCTGGCTGATCGCGGCCCAGGAGGTGTACGCGATATGCCTCACGCCGGCCGCGATCGCCGCTTCGATCGCGCGCCGATGGAGCACCGGCCGCGGCTCCGGCAACGCGCCGCCGCCGATGCTGATCAGCAGCATGCGCGTGCCGCCCGCGTACGCGGCCGGTAAAGATTCCGGCCGCGTGAAATCGCCGAAGCGCGTGCTCGCGCCCATCGCCGCGTACTCTTCGAGCGCCTCGGGCGTCCGGCTGACGAGGATCAGCCGGCTCGCCGGCACGCCCCGCTCGAGCAGCGCCTCGACGGTCAGCCGGCCCAGATTGCCGGACGCGCCGGACACGATGATCCGATCGCTCGGCTCGTCGGTTTGCGCGCGGCACGTCAGCGCCGCAACCGCGAGGAAACATAGGGCGAGCACTCGATGCACGACGATGCCTCCGTGTTGCGCGGGTGACGCGCAGCGTATCACGCGGCGATCGTTCTCGGTGCGTGCCGCAGCGTCGATCGCCGTCCGTTTTCCGCGGGGGAATGGCTGCGGAATCGACGCCCGTCATGGCGTGTCGGACGCCCTGCGTGCGACACGCCGGAGACAGGGCGCCGAGCCCATCAGGCCTTCGGCTCGTCGATCACGGGTGTGCCGTACGTGTGGAACGTCTCGATCGTCTTCAAGCCCCAGGCCTGCCCCTTCGCCCGCTCCTCGGGCGTCCACGTGATCGGCTTCCAGTCCGGCGCGAGCAGCAGGCGGGCGCCGGCGTTGTGCAGCTCGATGCGGTTGCCGCCCGGCTCCCAGACGTAAAGAAAGAAGCCCTGCTGGATCGCGTGCTTGTGGGGCCCGGTCTCGATGTGGATGCCGGCCTCGAGGAACACGTCCGCCGCGCGGAGGATGTCCTCGCGCGTGTCCGTCGCGAACGCGAGGTGATGCAGCCGGCCGCGCGCACCGAGGAAGTCGCGCGTGAAGACGACGTCGTACGTCTTGTCCGTGAAGGTGTACCAGATCCCGTCGTAGCCGCCGCCCTCGCGCGCGATGCGCTCCGTGCGGCGCGCGCCGAGCACGGTCGTGACGAACTCGTCGACCGGATCGATCTCCTTCGCGAGGTAGTTGATGTGATCGAGCCGGCGGACGTTGCAGCCCCGGCCGGGGAAAGCGGCCGCCTGGTTCTTCAGCGCCGGGCGATCGGTGTCGTCGGGCGCATACCACTCGACGTCCCAGTACACGCCCATCGGATGGCCGTCGGGCGTGTCGAAGAGGTAGACCTGCCCCAACGCGAACTCCTCCTCGCTGTAGCCTCGACCCCGGCCGCTCGCTTCGATCAACCCGACGAGACGCTGCATCGCCTGAGGGCTCGATGCGCGTAGAAACGTGCGGCCGATGCCGGCGTCGTTGCGCTCGATCAGCCTGATCGAGTAGCGCTGGTAGTCGTCCCACGCGTGCAGAAAGACCGAGCGGTCGTGCGAGTGCTGCTCGACGAGAGCTAGCGTCCGACGGGAAGCTCGACGCGCTCCGCGAGCCAGCGCGCCGCCGCTTCCGGAGTCACCTTGCCGTCGTCGCGGTCGACCATCAGGTTCGCCTCCCGCATCGTCTCGACCGTGATCGAGCCGAGCAGCGGCTCGAGCGCCGCGCGCAGCAGCGGGTCGTCGGCACGCCGCGGGGCGAGCAGCACGATCGCGTCGTAAGGCGGGATGACGTGCCGCGGGTCCGCGAGCGTCACGAGGTCGAACGCCGCGATGCGCCCGTCGCTCGAGAACGCGGAGATCACGTCGACCTCGCCGTCGGCCACGGCCTTGTACATGAACGTGGGTTGGAACTGCCGTCGGCTTTGGAAGCTCAGGCCATAGGCGCTCCGCAGCGCCGCCCACTCCGGCCGGTCGAAGAACTCGAGATCGCCGCCGATCGAAAGCCGGGGCGCGCGCGCGGCGAGATCCTCGATCGTCTCGATGCCGAGCGCCTCGGCGCGGTCGCGGCGCATCGCGAGCGCGTACGCATTCTCGAAGCCGAGCGATCCGAGGAGCCGGACGCCGTGCTCGCGCTCGAGCCAGTCGCGGAGCACCGTTAGCACCTCCTCGCGCGGCGGCGTGTCGGTCCGGCCCATGACGTTCGCCCATAGCGTGCCCGAGTAGTCGACATACACGTCGAGCTCTCCGCGCGCGAGCGCACGAAACGCGATCGTGGAGCCGAGCCCGACGCGCTGCTCGGCGGTCGCCCCCTGTGCCTCGATGCGGCTCGCGATCAGCTCCGCGAGGATGAACTGCTCGGAGAAGTTCTTCGCGCCGACGACGTACGTCGGCCTGCCTGCCGCGTCGAGCCGCGGCACGAGCGCCGCCGTCGTGCCGACGAGGAGCGCCGCGACGCCGACCGCGATGCGCACGGGCTTGCGCTCCGCGGTGCCCGACTCGATGAGCCCGAGCAGCAGATCAACGGCGAGCGCGAGGAGCGCCGCCGCGGCGCAGCCGAACAGCACGAACACCCAGTTCTCGATCTGCAGGCCCGCGAAGATGTAATTGCCGAGGCTCGTCTGGCCGACCGGCGTTGACAGCGTCGCCGCGCCGATCACCCAGACCGCGGCCGTTCGGAGGCCCGCCATCAGCATCGGCGCGGCGAGGGGCAGCTCGACGCGCAAGAGCCGCTCGCGGTCCGTGAAGCCGACCGCGCGCGCCGCCTCGATGACGGCCGGGTCGAGGTTCAGAATGCCGGTGACGCCGTTGCGGAGGATCGGCAGCATCGAGTAGAGCGTCAGCGCGAGCAGCGACGGCAGAAAGCCGAGCGCCGAGAAGCCGAAGCCTGCGATCTTCGCCGTCGCAGCCGACAGCGCGAGGAGCACCGGATAGAACAGCGCGAGCAGCGCGAGGCTCGGGATCGTCTGCACGACGCTCGCGAAAGCGAGCACCGCGAAGCGCACCCGCGGGCTGCGCAATGCGAGGATCAAGAGCGGCGCGCTGATCGCGAGCCCCGACGCGAGCGACGCCGCGGAGAGCACGATGTGCTCGCCGAGGTACTCGGGCAGCACGCGCCACGCTGCTTCGAGCTGCCCGCTCAACGCGTCCTCACCCGAGCGTGCCGCCTGCTTCGCGGAGCAGCCCGTTCAGGCGCTCGGCGTGCCGGCGCGGCATGTCCATCAGCTCCGCGACGCCGGGATCGCCGTCGTGCGCGAGCAGCTCCCGAGGGGTCCCCTGTGCCGCGATCTCGCCCGCTCGCATCACGACGATGCGATCCGCGAGGACGAGCGCCTCGAGCACGTCGTGCGTCACCATCAGCGTCGTGAGAGCCATGCGCTCATGGAGCCGCCGGTACTCCGCGGCGAGCGTGTCGCGCGTGATCGGATCGAGCGCGCCGAAGGGCTCGTCCATCAGCATGATCGCGGGCTCCCCGGCGAGCGCACGCGCGACGCCGACTCTCTGCCTCTGCCCGCCCGAGAGCTCCGCGGGGAAGCGCTCGGCCAGCGCCTGCGGCAGCTGCACGAGCTCGAGCAGCTCGCGCACGCGCGCGTCGATCCGCGGGCGGGGCCAGCCGAGCAGCCGCGGCGTGACCGCGATGTTCTCGGAGACGGTGAAATGCGGGAAGAGCCCGATGCCCTGGAAGACGTAGCCGATCCGGCGGCGGAGGACATGGGGCGGAACCGCGTCGACCGGCTCGCCCGCGACGGCGACGCGGCCCTCGTCCGCGTCGATCAGGCGGTTGATCGTCTTCAAGGTCGTGGTCTTGCCGGATCCGGAAGCACCCACGAGCGCGACGAGCTCGCCTCGCCGCACGGCGAGCGTCACACCGCGGACGGCGAACGTCGCGCCGCCGTCGAACGACTTCGACACGCCGTCGAGCGCGACGACGACGGGAGCCTCGCTCACGCGGCCTCCCGGCAGGCAGTCGGCGCGCGTGCGCCGGCGCTCCGGCAACGGCGTGCCGAACGGCCGCCCCGTGGATCGGCGCGCTGCGCCGACGATCCGCGTGGCATGGAACGTGCTCTCCGCACGAGCGCCCCGAGCTTTGGCGTGCGCTTCATTCCGCGCATTGTAACGGCCGCGACTGACGATGCCCCCGATGCCGAGCTTCACGCGTCCTCCCTGCGACGAAGGCGTGATCCGGACCGCGGACCGGGAAACCCGCGGCGCGCCGCCGTCCGCGCGGCCTTGGGTGCTCGCGGCGACGATCCTGGGCTCGAGCATCGCGTTCATCGACGGCTCGGTCGTCGGCGTCGCGCTGCCGGTGATGCAGGCCGAGCTCGGCACGACGGTGCGGGGCGCGCAGTGGATCGTCAACGGTTACCTGCTGATGCTCGGCGCGTTGATCCTCGTCGGCGGAGCGGCCGGCGACCGCTTCGGCCGGCGCCGCGTCTTCGTCGCGGGCCTGACGCTGTTCGCGTCGGCATCGGTCGGCTGCGGTCTCGCGCCGAACGTCGGCACGCTGGTTGCGATGCGTGCGCTGCAGGGCGTCGGCGGCGCGATGCTCGTGCCGTCGAGCCTCGCGATCATCAGCGCGGCGTTCCCGGAAGAGGAGCGCGGCCGCGCGATCGGCACGTGGGCGGGCTTCTCCGCGCTCACGACCGCGTTCGGTCCGGTGCTCGGCGGCTGGCTCGTGGACGCGTGGTCGTGGCGCGTCATCTTCTTCATCAACGTGCCGCTCGCAGCGGCCGCCGTCGCGATCAGCCGCGCGCACGTGCCGGAAAGCCGCGCCGCGGGGGCGGGCCCGGTCGACTGGCCCGGGGGGCTCCTCGCGATCGGCGGGCTGGCGGGCCTCGCCTACGGGCTGACCGCGGCGTCGGAGCACGACTGGAGCGATCCGGCGGTGTGGGGTCCGCTCGCGGTCGGCGTGCTCGTGTCGTGTGCCTTCGTCGCGCACGAGGCGCGCGCGGCGGCGCCGATGATGCCGCTCGCCCTGTTTCGCTCCCGCGCGTTCAGCGGCACGAACGGCATGACGCTGCTGCTCTACTTCGCGTTGAACGGCGCGCTCTTCTTCCTGCCGTTCAATCTGATCCGGGTGCAGGGCTACTCAGCGGCCCTCGCGGGCGCGGCCTTGCTGCCGTTCTCGCTGATCATGGGCGGGCTCTCGCGATGGGCAGGCGGCCTCGTCGAGCGCTACGGCGCGCGCATGCCGCTCCTCATCGGTCCGGTGACCGTCGCGGCGGGGCTCGTCCTGCTCGCCGTCCCCGGCATCGGCGGCTCGTACTGGACGACCTTCTTCCCGGCGACGGTCGTGCTCGGCCTCGGCGTGACGGTGAGCGTTGCGCCGCTGACGACGACGGTGATGAGCGCGGTGGACGAAAGCCACGCCGGCGTCGCCTCCGGCATCAACAACGCGGTCGCGAGAGTCGCGGGTCTCCTCGCGGTCGCGCTGCTCGGCGCGATCGCGGTCGGCGCGTTCGGGGCCGCGATCGACGAGCGCGCGGCGGCGCTCGAGGTCCCCGCCGAGCAGCGCCGCGCGCTCGAGGAGCAGGCGCCGAGGCTCGCCGAGGCGGCGGTGCCTCCGGAGATCACGGGCGCCGAGCGGGATCGCATCGCGCGCGTGCTCGACGAGTCCTTCGTGCGGAGCTTTCGGATCGTGATGCTGATCGCCGCGGGCTTCGCGCTCGCGAGCACGGCATGTGCATGGGCGACGATCGATCCGCGAGCACCGCCAGCGACCGGTCAGACGCTTAGGGGCGCCTCCACGGTGAAGCCCGCGGCCGCGCGATGCCCGCCGCCGCCGTAGAGCTTCGCGATCTCCGACACGTCCATGCCGCCCTTGCGCGACCGCAGCGAGTACGTCGTGCCGCGAGGGTGATTCCAGTAGCAGGCGGCGAAGGGCTCGCCCTCGGCCAGCTCGCCGGCGACTTCGCTCGCGAACTGCGGCGGCGCGTTGACCACCGGGACGTCGACGCCGCCGATGACCGCGCGCGTCGCGTTCCGCTTCAGCGCGTCGACGATCGTCCGGTGGTAACGGTGTATCGCGCGGCCGTCGGCCACGAGCGCGTCGGCGCCGGCGTCGACGATGCGCTGCCACGTCTCGAAGTCGTGCGGGTACGAGGAGAGCGCCATCGTGATCTCGTCGCTGTGCGGAAGCGCCCTGCGCCAGAGATCGCGGTCCTCGATGTAGTCGATGAGCCACGGCCGAGGGCGCGGTCCGAAGAAGAAGTCCCACGTGATGCCGGCGCCGCTGCGCTCCATGTCGAATACCGCGATCAGCGGAGGACGATTCCGCTCGTTGAGCTCCCGCAACAGCCGGGGCACGTCGTCCCATACGAGCGTGCCCGGGCGCGATTCATGCACGGCAAACGCCGCGAGATCCTCCGCCGCGCTCTTGTGATGGTCGAGGACGACGATCGAGCGGGCCTCGTTCGCCATGCGCTCGAGCACCGCGCGCTCGTAGCTGAAATCGGTGATCACCACGTCTCGGCCGGACACGTCGGGCGGGTCTTGCTGGTAGACGCCGTAGTGGAAATCGACGTCGCCGGCGAAGAACGAGTGGACGACGAATGCGCTGCCGAAGCCGTCGTCGCAGCCGCCGTGGTAGATGCAAAGCGGTCTCATGGTCGAAGCCTCGCGTTCGCCCGTGCCGGCTCATCGCGCGACCGGCGGAAGCCGGTCCGATGAGTCGAACGGATGCGTCAGAAGCGTCATGATGCGTAGAATCGAGTCAGGCGCCAGGGGCGCACGAGCGCAAGGCGAGATGCTCGCATGAGCCCTCTTCGCCGAACGGAACCAGCATGGGAGCCGTCATGAGCAAACCCGTATGTGCCGTGGTCGGGGTCGGGGAAGGGAACGGCGCCGCGCTGGCGCGCGCCTTCGCGAACGAGGGAATGGCCGTCGCGCTGCTCGCGCGGCGCACCGACTTCACGGGCAAGCTGGCCCAGGAGCTCCCCGATGCCCGAGCCTACGCCTGTGATGCCGCGGATCCCGCCTCGATCGCCGAGGCGTTCGGCCGGATCCGCGCGGAGATGGGGGATCCTCTGACGCTCGTCTACAACGCGGGCTCCGGAGTCTGGGGCGACGTCGAGAGCATCGGCCTCGACGACTTCGAGGCCGCGTGGAGGGTCAATGCTTACGGCGCGCTGGCGGCGAGCCGGGAGGTCATCCCGGCGATGAAGGCCGCGGGCTCGGGCGTGATCATCTTCATCGGCGCAACCGCCTCCCGCCGCGGCGGACCGAGGACCGCCGCGTTTGCGCCCGCGAAGGCGGCCCAGCGCAGCCTCGCGGAGTCGATGGCGAGGAGCCTCTGGCCGCAAGGCATTCACGTGGCCCTGATCGTCATCGACGCCGTCGTCGACCTGCCGCGCACGCGGCAAAGCATGCCCAACAGGCCGGACGACTTCTTCCTGAAGCCTGCCGACATGGCCGCGAGCGCGGTGTGGCTCGCGAAGCAGCCGCGCTCGGCGTGGTCGTTCGAGATCGAGGTCAGGCCGTTCGGCGAGAAATGGTGACCTCGATCCCGTTTCGACGACCGCGCTACGCGCCGAGCGAGATGCCGGGCGCCGCGAGCCGCGTCGTGCCGCGCAGGTAGAGATCGATCGCGCGCGCCGCGCCGCGCCCCTCGTTGATCGCCCAGACGACGAGCGACTGGCCGCGGCGGCAGTCGCCGGCGGCGAACACGCCCGGAACGTTCGTCCGGAAGTCGCCGTGCGCCGCGCGGTAGTTCGTCCGCTCGTCGAGCTCGACGCCGAGCGCGGACGACACGTAGGTCTCCGGCCCGACGAAGCCCATCGCGAGCAGCACGAGATCGGCTTCGAGCTGTTGCAGCGTGCCGTCGATCTCCTTCATCTGCGGCCGCGAGCCGTTCGTGCGCCATTCGATGCGCTGCGTCTCGACGGCACGGACGCCGCCCTCGCCGTCGTCGACGAAGCGCTTCGTGACGATCGCGTAGTTGCGTGGGTCCGCGCCGAACCGAACGATGGCCTCCTCGTGCGCGTAGTCGGTGCGCAGGATCTTCGGCCACAGCGGCCACGGGTTGTCGGGCGCACGTTGCGGCGGCGGCTGATCGAGCAGCTCGAGGTTGATGATGCTGCGGCAGCCGTGCCGAAGCGCGGTGCCGATGCAGTCCGCGCCGGTGTCGCCGCCGCCGATCACGAGCACGGCCTTGTCCCTCGCGTCGATGTACCTGCCGTCTCTGTGCCCGCTGTCGAGCAGGCTCTTCGTGTTCGCGGTCAGGAACTCCATCGCGAAGTGAATGCCGCGGAGCTCCCGGCCCGGCACCGTCAGGTCGCGCGGGCGCGTCGAGCCGGTCGCGAGCAGCACCGCGTCGTGCTTCGCGCGGAGCTCGGCGGGATCGACGTTGCGGCCGACGTCCGCATTCGTCACGAACTCGATGCCCGACTCGCGCAGCAGATCGACGCGCCGGTCGACGACCTCCTTGTCGAGCTTCATGTTCGGGATGCCGTACATCAGGAGCCCGCCGATCCGATCCGCGCGCTCGTAGACGGTCACCGAATGGCCGACCTTGTTGAGCTGATCGGCCGCGGCAAGACCCGCCGGCCCCGAGCCGACGATCGCGACCCGCTTGCCGGTCCGGCTCTTCGGCCGGGTCGGCTTGACCCAGCCTTCGGCCCAGCCGCGGTCGATGATCGCGTTCTCGATGTTCTTGATCGTGACCGGCGGATCCGTGATGCCGAGCACGCACGCGCCCTCGCACGGCGCGGGGCACGTGCGGCCGGTGAACTCGGGGAAGTTGTTCGTCTTGTGCAGACGCTCGAGCGCCTCCTGCCAGCGGCCGTGGTAGACGAGGTCGTTCCACTCCGGGATCAGGTTGTCGACCGGGCAACCGTTCGCCGACTGGCAGAACGGCACGCCGCAATCCATGCAGCGCGCGCCCTGCAGCCTCAAGTGCTCCTCGTTCGGCTGCGTGAAGATCTCGTCGAAGTCGCGGCTGCGCTCGGCCGCGTCCCGGTACGGGACGGCCTTGCGCGGGTACTCCATGAACCCTGTGTGCTTGCCCACGAGCGGTCCTCCGTCAGCTCCCGAGCGCCACGAAGGTCGTGGTCTCGTCGTCGTGAACCGGGGCTTCCATTTCCTCGTCGTGGCGCTTGCGCTCCGCGAGGACGCGCTTGTAGTCGGTCGGCATGACCTTGACGAACTCCGACAGCACGCCGGGCCACGCGTCGAGGATGCGCGCGGCAACGGTCGAGCCGGTGTACTCGTGATGCAGCTCGATCAGCTCGCGCAGCTCCGCGATGTCCTCGTCGGCCTCGACGGCCTCGAGGCCGACGGTGCCGAGATTGCACTTCGCTTCGAAGTCGCCGTGCCGATCCCAGACGTACGCGATACCGCCGGACATGCCCGCCGCGAAGTTGCGCCCGGTCGGGCCGAGGATCACCGCTCGCCCGCCCGTCATGTACTCGCAGCCGTGGTCGCCGACGCCCTCGATGACCGCGCGCGCACCGCTGTTGCGGACGCAGAACCGCTCGGCCGAGCGGCCGCGGAAGAACGCGCGCCCGCCGGTCGCGCCGTACAGTGCGACGTTGCCGATCAGCACGTTCTCCTCGGCCGCGAACCTGCTCTCGCGCGGCGGATAGATGATGAGCCGCCCGCCGGAGAGGCCCTTGCCGACGTAGTCGTTGCTGTCGCCCTCGAGCTCGAGCGTGATGCCCTTGGCGAGCCACGCGCCGAAGCTCTGGCCCGCCGAGCCCTTGAGCTTGATGTGGATCGTGTCGGCCGGCAGGCCGCGCTCGCCCCACTTCTTGACGAGCGTGTAGCTCAGCATCGTGCCGACCGTGCGGTTCGTGTTCACGATCGGCAGCTCGATCTTGACCTTCTCGCCGCGGTCGATCGCGGGCCGCGCCATCTCGATCAGCCGGTTGTCGAGCGCGAGGTTGAGGCCATGGTCCTGCTTCATCGTGCAGTAGACGCCGACGTTCCTGTGCGGCTTCTTCGCAGGCTGAAGGATCGGCGTCAGATCGAGCCCGTGCGCCTTCCAGTGATCGATCGCGTCGCGGGTCTTCAGGCAGTCGACGCGGCCGATCATGTCGACGAAGCGGCGGAAGCCGAGCTGCGCCATGATCTCGCGCGCGTCCTCGGCGACCATGAAGAGATAGTTCACGACGTGCTCGGGCTGCCCGGCGAACTTCTTCCTGAGCACCGGGTCCTGCGTCGCGATGCCGACCGGGCACGTGTTCAGATGGCACTTGCGCATCATGATGCAGCCGAGCGCGATCAGCGGCGCCGTCGAGAAGCCCATCTCCTCGGCGCCGAGGAGCGCGGCGATCACGACGTCGCGGCCGGTCTTGAGGCCCCCGTCGGTCTGGAGCACCGTGCGGCTGCGCAGGTCGTTCATCACGAGCGTCTGGTGCGTCTCCGCGAGGCCAAGCTCCCACGGGAGCCCCGCGTGCTTGATGCTCGTCAGCGGCGACGCGCCGGTGCCGCCGACGTCGCCCGAGATCAGCACGTGGTCCGCGTGCGCCTTCACGACGCCAGCCGCGATCGTGCCGACGCCGACCTCGGACACGAGCTTCACGCTGATCCGCGCCTCGGGATTCGCGTTCTTGAGGTCGTGGATCAGCTGCGCGAGATCCTCGATCGAGTAGATGTCGTGATGCGGCGGCGGGCTGATCAGGCCGACGCCGGGCGTCGAGTAGCGGATCCGCGCGATGGTCTCGTCGACCTTGCGGCCGGGCAGCTCGCCGCCCTCGCCGGGCTTCGCGCCCTGAGCCATCTTGATCTGCAGCTCGTCGGCGTTCGCGAGGTACCAGATCGTGACGCCGAAGCGTCCCGATGCGACCTGCTTGATCGCCGAGCGGCGCGAGTCGCCGGACGGCAGCGGCTCGAAGCGTGCCGGGTCCTCGCCGCCCTCGCCGGTGTTGCTCTTGCCGCCCAGGCGGTTCATCGCGATCGCGAGCGCCTCGTGCGACTCGGCCGAGATCGAGCCGAAGCTCATCGCGCCGGTGCAGAAGCGCTTCACGATCTCGCTCGCGGGCTCGACCTCGTCGATCGGGATCGCGGGTCCCGCGACGCCGAACTTGAAGTCGAGGAGCCCGCGCAGCGTGCACGTGTCGCGCGCGGTCTTGTTGACGTGCTCGGCGAACTGGCGGTACGCGTCGCGGCTGTTGCGCCGCGCGGCGACCTGCAGCGAGAAGATCGCCTGCGGGTCCCACGCGTGCTTCTCGCCCGCGCTCCGCCAGTGGAACTCGCCCGGATTCGGCAGCAGCGGCAGCCGGTCTTCTTCCCGCTCCGGGAAGCCGAGCGCGTGACGTCGCAGCGCCTCCTGCTCGAGCACGTCGAAGCCCACGCCCTTGATGCGGCTCACCGTGCCCGCGAAGCAGCGGTCGACGACCTCGTCCGCGAGGCCGAGCGCCTCGAAGATCTGCGCGCCCTTGTAGGACTGCAGCGTCGAGATGCCCATCTTCGCCATGACCTTGAGCATCCCCTTCGCGACGCCCTTGCGGTACGCCGCGACGAGCCCGGTCTCGGCGTCGAGCAGCCCGTCCTCGCGCGCCTTCCACAGCGCCTCGAACGCGAGATACGGATTGATGCCGTCCGCGCCGTAGCCGACCAGGAGGCAGTGGTGGTGCACCTCGCGTGCCTCGCCGGTCTCGACGAGGATGCCGATCCGCGTGCGCTTCGCGCGCGCGACGAGATGGTGGTGCACGGCGCCGCACGCGAGGAGCGCGCTGACGGGGACGCGGTCGGGGCCGACGTTGCGGTCGGACAGCACGACGAGGCTGTAGCCTTCGTCGATCGCCCGCTCGGCCTCGGCGCAGATCCGGTCGAGCGCCGCGACGAGCGCGCCCGGCGCCTCCCCCCGCGGGAACGTGATGTCGATCGTCGCCGTGCGCCAGCCGCGATGGTCGAGGCGCTTGAGCGACTGCATCTCCTCGTTCGTGAGGATCGGATGCCGGAGCCGCAGGCGATGCGCCTGGCTCGGGCTCGTCTCGAGCAGGTTCCCCTCGGGGCCGATGTAGCACTCGAGGGACATGATGATCTCTTCCCGGATCGAGTCGATCGGCGGGTTCGTGACCTGCGCGAAGAGCTGCTTGAAGTAGTCGTACGGCATCCGCGCCTCGTCGGAGAGGCACGCGAGCGCGCTGTCGTTGCCCATCGATCCGACGGGATCGCGCAGCTCCTTGACGAGCGGCTGCAGCATGAACTGCATCGTCTCGGTCGTGTAGCCGAACGCCTGGAGCCGCGGCAGCAGCGTGTCGCGGTCGTAGAGCCGCTCGCCGCCCTCGGCGACGACGTCGCGCAGCGAGATGCGCTGCTCGTCGAGCCACTGGCCGTACGGGCGGCGGTTCGCGAAGTCGTTCTTGAGCTCCTCGTCGGGGACGAGCCGGCCCTGCTCGAAATCGATCAGGAACATCTTGCCCGGCTCGAGCCGGCCCTTCGCCTTCACGTTCTCGGGCGCGATCGGCACGACGCCGACCTCGCTCGCCATGATGACGCGGTCGTCGAACGTCAGGTAATAGCGGCTCGGGCGCAGGCCGTTCCGGTCGAGCACCGCGCCGATGTACTTGCCGTCGGTGAACGCGATCGACGCCGGGCCGTCCCACGGCTCCATGATGCACGAGTGGAACTCGTAGAACGCCTTCTTGTTCTCCGGCATCAGGTCGTTCTTCTGCCACGCTTCGGGCACCATCATCATGACGGCCTCCTGAAGCGTGCGGCCCGTCATCAGCAGGAACTCGAGCACGTTGTCGAACATGCCGGAGTCCGAGCAGTCGGGCTCGACGATCGGGAAGAGATCCTCGAGCCGGTCGCCGAAGAGCGGGCTCTCGACGACGCCCTCGCGCGCGCGCATCCAGTTCACGTTGCCGCGCACGGTGTTGATCTCGCCGTTGTGCGACATGAAGCGGTTCGGTTGCGCGCGGTCCCAGCTCGGGAACGTGTTCGTCGAGAAGCGCGAGTGGACCATCGCGAGATGCGACGTGTAGTCGGGATCCGCGAGGTCGGGGTAGAAGGTCATGAGCTGACCCGGCGTCAGCATGCCCTTGTAGATCATGACCTTCGTGGAAAGGCTGCAGACGTAGAAGTACTGCCGCTGCGCGAGGCTCGCGTCCTGGCGCAGGATATGGCTCGCGCGCTTCCTGATCAGATAGAGCTTGCGCTCGAACGCATCGCCCTCGAGCCCGTCGCTCGCGGCGATGAAGAGCTGCTCGATGTGCGGTTGCGCGGCGCGCGCCGTGTCGCCGAGGTTCGCGCCGTCCGGATCGACCGGGACGACCCGCCAGCCGACGAGCCGCTGGCCCTCCTCCTCGCAGATCCGCGCGACGGTCGCCTTGCAAAATTCGCGTTCCCGCTCGTTCGTCGGCAGGAAAACGACGCCGGCGCCGAACCGGCCGGGCGCGGGCAGCTCCGCGCCGAACGCGTCGCGCGCCACCTTCGCGAGAAACTCGTGCGGCAGGGCGGTGAGGATGCCGGCGCCGTCACCGGTGTTCGGCTCGGCGCCTCGCGCGCCGCGATGATCCATCCGGCAAAGGAGATGATCGGCGTCGCGAATGATCTGATGGCTCCGAACGCCTTTGACGTGAGCGACGAAACCGACGCCGCAACTGTCGTGCTCCATTTCGGGGCGATAGAGCCCGTAAGCTTCCGGCCGTGCGATAGACGGGCACGGGCCAACCACTCCGCTGTCGTTCTTTTCAGGTGGAGTCATGGATTTTCCTTGGCGGAGACCGCGAGCTCCGCGGATGTCAGATTTCAGTCCGTACTGAGTCGGCGCTTCCTGCCGGTGCTCGCCGTCCGGCATCGACACGACACTGCGCCGCTGAACCTCGTGATCCGCGCGGAGGAGCCCGCTCCATCGGGCTTGAGCGGATTAGGGGCCGACCGACGACTATAGAAAACGTTCCCCGTTCGCGTCAATTCCAGCGCGGGAGAACGGCATTACTGAACGTCCCATCGATAGCCCATGCCGTAGACGGTCTGGATCGCGGAGAACTCGGGATCGATCGCGGCGAACTTCGCTCTGATGCGCTTGATCTGCGACGTCACCGTGCTGTCGTCGAGCACGACGTTCGCCGCGCGCATCAGCTGCTCGCGGTTCTTGACGTGACCCGGGTGCGCCGCGAGCGCGTGCACGACCCAGAATTCGGTCAGCGTCAGCGGCACCTGGCGGTCCTTCCAGTGCGCGGTCATCCGGTCGCGATCGAGCGAGAGCGATCCGCGGACGAGACGCTCGGCCTGCTCGTCGCCCGACTGCAGCGCCTCGATCCGGCGGAACAGCGCGGCGACGCGCGCGAGGAGGTGCTCGATGCTGACCCGCTTCGTCAGGTAGTCGTCCGCGCCGAGGCGCAGGCCCGATACCGCATCGAGCTCGCTCTCGCGCGCGGTCAGGAAGATGATCGGCAGCTGCGCGGATCGCGCGCGGAGCGCGCGGCACAGCTCAAAGCCGCCCTCGACCTCGGTACCGAGGTTCACGTCGATGATCACGAGGTCGGGCAGGCGGGCTTCGAACGCGCTCATCGCCTCGCGGCGCGTCGAATAGCCGGCGACGCGATAGCCCTGCCGGCGCAACGCCGCGGCGTAGTTGTCGCGAATCGCGACCTCGTCCTCCACGATCGCAACGAGCTTGTCGGATGTCGACATGCGTCTCCCCCGTTCAGGTCGCTCGGCGTGCCCTCGCCGCGGGCTTCGCGCTGTCGTCGACGCGGGACGGCGCCGAGAGGCCCCGCTCGGCGGCGAGCTTCAGCAGGCCCGCGACCGAGATCGCGTCGGTGATGCGTCCGTCGAGCGCCCATCGGCAGGCCTCGGCGAAAGGCATCCGCTTCACGTCGAGGGCCTCGGTCTCCTCCAGATTTTGCTCGCCGGGCGTCAGCTCCTCGGCGACGAACACGTATCCCACCTCGTCGGTGATCGAGTTCGACGTGTGCAGCGTCATCAGCTCGCGCCACCGCCGCGCGCGCAGCCCCGTCTCCTCCTTCAGCTCGCGCGCGGCCGCGGCGAGCGGATCCTCGTCGAGCGCGGCGCCGCCCATCGGCAGCTCCCACGAGTAGTGGTCGAGCGGATAGCGGTGCTGGCCGACGAGATAGACGTTGTCGTGCTCGTCGAGCGCGATGATACCGACCGCGCGGTTCTTGAAGCACACCTTGCCGTAGAGGTTGCGGCCGCCCGACGGGTTCACGACCTCGTGCTCCTCGACGCGTATCCATGCGTTCTCGTAGACGGTGCGGGACGACAGCGTCGTCCATGGGTTCGTTCGATCGTCCATTACGGGCTTCCTCGGCGCTCCCGGCCTCCCTCGTTGTTTCGCTCGGCGCAAGCGTTCGTGCACGCGGCGTTCCCCGAAGGCACACCGCGCCGCGGTCGCGAAGTCGTCAAATGACGACATGCGTTCGCCTGTAGGGCGGATCGCCTATGATCTCGCCGCGAAAAACGGCGTCGGACACCCTTTCGGCCAGGCCTCTAGGTGTCGGACGCCGTTTTTCGGACTGGGGCGTTCGCGTGCCTTCGGCGTTCGCGGGTGCAAAGCGTAGCGTATTTCCGGCCTGCGTCACGTTTCGTTCAGCTAAGGGCCGGCATCATGAACGGGACTACACCATGAGGAGGACGCGTGGTATGACGACTCGACTTGGCCGTGCCGCGGTCATCGTTTGCGGCGCAGCCGTGCTGCTGTCCGCCTGCACGACCATCGATGCCTATACGCGCGAGGAGCGCACCGCCCGCGCGCAGCGCCAGGCGGTCATCGGCGCGGCAGCCGGTGCCGTCGCCGGCCTGATCACCGGCGACAGCTCGATGGAGCGCAAGAAGCGCGCTCTGGTCGGCGCGGGGCTCGGTGCCCTGGCCGGCGCGGCGGTCGGCTCCTACATGGACCGGCAGGAGGCCCGTCTGCGCCAGGAGCTCGAGCGGACCGGCGTCAGCGTGACCCGCATCGGCGACAACATCACGCTGAACATGCCGGCAAACATCACGTTCGCCGTCGACCAGGCGGAGCTGAACGCGGGCTTCTACGACGTGCTGTCGTCCGTCGCGCTCGTGCTCGACGAGTTCGACCAGACGGTCATCGAGGTCGCGGGCCATACCGACAGCACCGGCAGCGAAGAGTACAACCAGCGGCTGTCGGAGCGGCGCGCGGCTTCCGTCGCGGCGTTCCTGCGCACGCGCGGCATCCTGCCCGACCGCATCATCGAGGTCGGCATGGGCGAGCTGCGGCCGATCGCGTCGAACGACACGGAGGCGGGCCGCCAGCAGAACCGGCGCGTCGAGCTGACGCTCGTGCCGCTGACGCTGAGCTGACGGGCGGTTCGTCCCGACGCGGGACGCGACGCATGACGCGGGGAGGGAAGGGCTGCCTTCCCTCCCCGCGGTCGTTTCGGGAACAGTCGAGGTGCGGCGGCCGACCGGCCTACGGGGCGGCCGACCGGCCTACGGAGAGCGCGCCGCGCTCACGCGGCGGCCATCATCGTCTTCAGCTTGCCGATCGCGTTCGCTTCGATTTGCCGGATGCGCTCGGCCGAGACGTTGTACTCGGCCGCGAGCTCGTGCAGCGTCGCCTTGTTCTCTGTCAGCCAGCGGCGGGTCAGGATGTCGCGGCTGCGCGGATCGAGACGCTCGAGCGCGCCGTCGAGCCGGTCGTGCGCGTTCGCCGCCCAGTCGTCCTGCTCGATCGCATCGGCCGGGTCCGCGTTCGGCGCCGGCAGAAACGCGATCGGCGCGTAGTCCTCGTCGTCGGCCGGATCCGGGTCGAGCGACAGATCCTGCCCGGCCAGCCGCTGCTCCATCTCGGTGACCTCGCGCGGCGAGACGCCGAGATCCCGCGCGACCGCCTCCGTCTCCTCCCTGCTGAGCCAGCCGAGGTGCCGCTTCGCCTTGCGCAGGTTGAAGAAGAGCTTTCGCTGCGCCTTCGTCGTCGCGACCTTGACGAGGCGCCAGTTGCGCAGGACGAACTCGTGGATCTCCGCGCGGATCCAGTGCACCGCGAACGACACGAGCCGCACGCCGACCCGTGGGTCGAAGCGCCGCACGGCCTTCATCAGTCCGACGTTGCCCTCCTGGATCAGGTCGCCGAGCGGCAGGCCGTAGCCCGCATAGCCCCGCGCGATGTGCACGACGAAGCGCAGATGCGAGAGGACGAGCCTGCGCGCCGCATCGAGATCGTTGTGCTCGCGCAGGCGCGTCGCGAGCTCGTACTCCTCCTCGGCGCTCAGCATCGGCACGGAATTGACCGCCTGGATGTAGTGATCCAGGCTGCCGACCGGGCCGCTCAGCATGTGTTCGCTGCTTCTCAGAGCTACCGCAGTGGTCATCCTCTTACCTCCCTTCGGCGGGATCTTAGCACTCGGGCCATTAGAGTGCTAACGCCGTGCCGGGTTCGCTGACGGAGTGCACAAATTAGTGCATCTTCAGCGTGTTAGCGGCATCAGCGCGGCTCGATCTCCTGCAAGTGGCGAGACGTCGCGAGCGCGGCGCCGGCGAGGCCGAGCAGGGCTCCGCCGCCGACCAGCACGCTCGCGTCCAGAGGGCTTAGACCGGCCAGGCGGAAATCGCTCCCGTAAAGCGCGGCGAGCGCGGCGGCAGGCTCGCGCAAAAGCGCCAGCACGGCCGTGATCAGGAGCGCCGCGGCGCCGGCGCCGGCCAGGCCGTACACGAAGCCGAGGTAGAGGAACGGGCGGCGGATGAACGCGTCCGTGCCGCCGACGAGCTTCACGACCTCGATCTCCGCGGCACGGCTGTTGATCTCGAGCCGGATCGTGTTGCCGATCACGAGCGCGACGCCGACGCCGAGCACGGCGCTGACGACGTCGACGACGTACGCGGCGAGCGCGAGGATCGCCCGCAGCCGCTCGACCCACTCGGTATCGAGCTGCACGAAATCCACGTCGGGCAGGGCGCCGAGCGCGGCCGCGAGGCCTTCGAGGTCGGAGTCGGGGCCGCCCGCGGGACGGACGACGATCGTATGCGGCAGCGGGTTGTGCTCGAGCGCGTCGAGGGCCGCGCCGAACCCCGAGCGTGCGCGGAAGTCGGCGAGCGCCTCGTCGCTCGTCACGAGGTCGACGCCGGCGACGTCCGGCCGGCCGGCGATCTGCTCCGCGAGCGCGCGGGCCCGCGCCTCGTCCGTCCCGGGCTCGAGGTAGACGCCGAAATCCGTGACCCCCTGCCAGCCGCTGCTCAACGCCGACACGTTCCCAACGAGGACGCGCAGGCCCGACGGCAGCGCGAGCGCGATCGCGATCACGAGCACCGTCATCGCGGTTGCCACGGGCTCGCGCGCGACGCGCGCGAGCGCGCTCTTCAAGCTCTGCACGTGCAGCGATGCCCAGCGGCGCATGGCTCGGCTCATGACCCGGTCATCGCCGCGGCGTCGCCGTCGGCGTCGAGCATCCCGTCGACGAGGCGGAGCCGCCGGCCGCCGAACCGTTCGATCAGCTCGAGGTCGTGCGTCGCGATCAGCAGCGTGACGCCGACCTCGTTGAAGCGGGCGAAGAGCCGCATGATGTCGAGCGAGAGCTCGGGATCCAGGTTTCCGGTCGGCTCGTCGGCGACGACGACCTCGGGCCGGCTCGCGATCGCGCGAGCGATGCCGACCCGCTGCTGCTCGCCGGTCGACAGCGTGATCGGCGCATGACGCTCGCGGCCGAGGAGGCCGACCTGGTCGAGCGCGGCGCGCACGCGGCGCGCGATCTCGCGCGGGCCGAGGCCGAGGATCACGAGCGGCAAGGCGACGTTGTCGAACACGGAACGGTCGTAGAGCAGCTTGTGATCCTGGAACACGATGCCGATCTTCTGGCGGAACGCCGGGATGCCGCGCCGCGAGATGCGCGCCGTGTTCTGTCCGTTCACGAGCACCGTGCCGCGCGTCGGCTTCTCGATCAGCGTGACGAGCTTCAGCAGCGTGCTCTTGCCGGCGCCGGACGGGCCCGTCAGGAACGCCATCTCGCCGCGTGCGAGGTGGAAGCTCACGCCGCGCAACGCCTCGCGGCCGCCGGGATATCGCTTGTAGACGCCCTCGAACCGGATCAAGCGCGGCGCTCCTCGACGAGCGCGCGGGCGAACTGCTCGGCGTCGAACACGTCGAGGTCGTCGACGCCTTCGCCGACGGCGACGTAGCGGATCGGCACGCGCAGCTTCTTCGCGATCGCGAGCACGACGCCGCCCTTCGCGGTGCCGTCGAGCTTAGTGACGGCAAGGCCGGTCACGCCGAGCCGCTGATGGAACTCGGTCGCCTGCGCGAGCGCGTTCTGCCCCTGGCTCGCGTCGATCACGAGCAGCACCTCGTGCGGCGCGGTCGGATCGAAGCGCGCGACGACTCGCCGGACCTTCTCGAGCTCGTCCATCAGCCCCGAGGCGGTGTGCAGCCGGCCGGCCGTGTCCGCGATCACGACGTCGACGTTGCGGGCGCGGGCCGCGGCGAGCGCGTCGTGCACGACCGCGGCGGGGTCGGCGCCCGGGGCCTGCGACACGACGTGGGCGTTCGCGCGCGTGCCCCATTCGGCGAGCTGCTCGACGGCGGCGGCGCGGAACGTGTCACCGGCCGCGAGCAGCACCGAGTAGCCGTCCCGGCGGAGCCGCGCGCTCAGCTTGCCGATCGTCGTCGTCTTGCCGGTGCCGTTCACGCCGACGACGAGGATCACGAAGGGCCGCCGGGCGCGGTCGATCTCGAGCGGCACCTCGACCGGCTTCAGGAGCTCGAGCAGCGCGCCCTTGAGCGCCTCCTGCGCCGCGTCCTGCGAGCCGCCCTTCGCCTTGCGCAGGCGGTCGATCAGCCACGTCGTGACCTCGACGCCGACGTCGGCCGTGAGCAACCTCTCCTCGAACTCCTCGAGCGACGCCTCGTCGATGCCGCGGCCGAAGAGGCCGCCGGTGAGCCACGAGCGGCCCCGATTGAGGCGCGCTTTGAGCTTCGCAAAAAAACCGTTGCCCTTCCGAGCGTCCGGATCGGCCACTTGAGATCTCGATTCGGAGAAAGGTGATGCGGGGAATCGCGGGGCCGAATTATACGGCCCCGCCTCGCCGATGGGACAATGCGGGCCATGAGAACCGGGCGCAAACCCGCGCGGGCGGGACCTGGGCGGCTCCGGATCATCGGCGGCGAATGGCGCGGGCGGCGGCTCGAGTTCCCGAGCCGGCCGGATCTGCGTCCGACGCCTGACCGGGTGCGTGAGACGCTGTTCAACTGGCTCGCACCGATATTGCCCGGCGCGCGCGTCGTCGATCTCTTCGCGGGGAGCGGAGCCCTCGGGTTGGAGGCGCTGTCGCGCGGCGCCGCGGAGGCGTGGCTCGTCGAGCGCGACGCTGGGCTCGCGCGCGTGCTCGCCGAGCACGTCGCGCGGCTCGGTGCGAACGCGCGCGTCGTTCGCGACGATGCGCGGCGGTTCCTCGAGCGGCAGCAAGCGTCCGACGTCCGCTTCGACGTCGCGTTCGTCGACCCGCCGTATCGCGAGCCCGTCGAGCCGTGGCTCGGCCTGCTCGAAGGCGTTCTCGCGCCCGGCGCGCTGGTCTACGTCGAGCGGCCGCTGCCGGACGGGTTGCCGGGCCACGTCGACGGGGAGTGGGTCAAGCGTGCGCGGGCCGGCGGGATCGAGTTCGGGCTGCTCGCGCAGTGAAATCGGGCTCAAGGTGAAATCGGGGTCAGAGCCCTTTTTCGCCAGTTAGGGGACGCAACTTGTTTTTCTAGACCATAGCGGAAATCGGAGGCAGAGGTTGTCTCGGAAGCTCATTCCGCCTGTGTCCGCCGTTTCGTCGGAGGACGAAGAGCACTGGCTTGTCCGAAAAAAAGGCACTGATCCGTCGGAAAAAGGCACTGACCCGTCGGAAAAGGGGGCGCTGATCCGTCGAAAAAGGGGGCGCTGACCCGTCGGAAAGGGGCACTGCCCCGTCGAACAAGGGGAATTGACCCGTCGAAAAGGGCAATTGACTCGTCGAAAAACCGCATTGACACGTCGAAAAGGGGCATTGACCCGTCGGAAAACGGCTCCGACCCGCTCTGGCCCCAATTCCCCCGTCGAAGAGGCTTCGACCCCTCTTCCCCCGCCCGAAGAGGACTCCGACCCCGATTTCCTGCGCCGGAACAAGGGCTCTGACCCCGATTTCCCGCTGCGTCGAAAAAGGGCTCTGTCCCCGATTTCCCGGCCCGCCCGGCCGCTACAATGGTCGCGGTTTCGGCGGAGGACGCGGGACGATGACGGTCGGCGCGATGTATCCCGGCACTTTCGATCCGATCACGCGAGGGCACGAGGATCTGCTGCGGCGCGCGTCGCGCCTTTTCGATCCCGTCGTCGTCGCGATCGCAGCCAGCCCACGCAAGGCGCCACTTTTCTCGCTCGACGAGCGGGTCGCGCTCGCGCGCGAGGTGCTCAGGGACATCGGCAACGTCGAGGTCTGCGGGTACGACGGCCTGACCGTCGACTTCGCACGCGCGCGCGGGCTCGGCGTGATCATCCGCGGGCTGCGAGCGGTCTCGGACTTCGAGTACGAGTTCCAGCTCGCAACGATGAATCGGCACCTGACGGCCGACGTCGAGACGGTGTTCCTGACGCCGACCGAGCACTACACGTTCGTCTCGTCGAGCCTCGTGCGGGAGATTGCGGAATACGGCGGCGACGTGTCGCCGTTCGTGCACCCGCACGTCGAAGAACGGCTCAAGGCCAAGTTTCCGCGGAAATGAGCGGGCACGGACGTGCGCCGCGAGGCGAGCGCAAGGAGCGGCACGATATGAGCGACGGAACGCACAGGGTGATGGCGCGGGGACGGGCGACGGCTTTCGTCGGGGCGGCAGGCTCAATGCTGCGGCGGCTACGGGCCGTGCCCGTGCTCGCGGCGGCGCTTGCATCGAGCGTCGTGCTGGCGCCCGCGGCGACGCGTGCGGCCGAGCCCGCCACAGCCGAGCGCTTCATGGTCGTCGCCGCGAATCCGCACGCGGCACGGGCCGGCTACGAGATCATCCGCTCGGGCGGCAGCGCGATCGATGCGGCGATCGCGGTGCAGGCCGTCCTGTCGCTCGTCGAGCCGCAGTCTTCCGGCATCGGCGGCGGCGCGTTCATGCTGTATTTCGACGCGCCGGACGAGGACGGCGAGGCCGCCGAGGTCACCGCGTACGAAGGCCGCGAGACGGCGCCGATGGCCGCGACGCCGGACATGTTCCTCGACGAGAACGGCAACCCGCTGCCGTTCGCGGAGAGCGCGTTCGGCGGGCTCGCGGTCGGCGTCCCGGGCGTGCTCAGGATGCTCGAGCTCGCGCACCGCGAGCATGGGCGTCTGCCGTGGGCGGCGCTCTTCGCGCCCGCGATCGAGCTCGCGGAGCAGGGCTTCGAGATCTCGCCGCGGCTCTACTTCCTGCTCGACCAGTTCAAGCGCTTCGAGACGAGCGACACGTTCCGCGCGCACTACTACGATCGAAACGGCGAGCCGCATCCGACCGGGTACCGGCTCGTGAACCCGGAGTACGCGGAGACGCTCCGGCTGATCGCGAAGGAAGGTGCGGATGCGATGTACACGGGCACGCTCGCGGACGCGATCGTCCGCGAAGTCCGCGAGAACTCGCTGCGCCCGGGCCGGCTGTCCCGCGAGGACCTCGAGCGCTACGCGGCGCACGCGACGGAGCCGCTCTGCAGCCCCTATCGCGAGTGGCGCGTCTGCGGGCCGCGGCTGCCGTCGTCCGGCGGCGTGACCGTGCAGCAGATCCTCGGCATCCTCGCGCGGTTCGACCTCGCGCCGCTGCGTGACGATCCGCCCGCGGCGCTCCATCTCTATGCCGAGGCGGCGCGCCTCGCGTTCGCCGATCGCGCGCGCTACTTGGGCGATGCGGCGTTCGTCGACGTGCCCGTCGCGGGGCTCCTCGATCCCGGATACCTCGCCGAGCGCGCGGCGCTGATCGACCCGGAGCGCGCGATGCGGAACGTCGAAGCCGGCGTGCCGCCCGATGTGAGCGACGCGGCGCTCCGCCTCGCGCCGAGCCGACCGCAGCAGATGGTCTCGACGAGCCACTTCTCGATCGTCGATCCGTGGGGCGACGCGGTCACGATGACGACGAGCGTGCAGAGCACGTTCGGCAGCACGCTGATGGTCGGCGGCTTCCTGTTGAACAATCAGCTGACCGACTTTTCGTACGAGCCCGAGCGCTTCGGGCGTCCGGTCGCGAATCGCGTCGAGCCCGGGAAGCGGCCGTTGAGCAGCATGTCGCCGACGTTCGTCCTCGACGCGGAAGGGCGCCTGCATGTCGCGATCGGGTCTCCGGGCGGCACGCGGATCATCAACTACGTGTCGCAGACGCTGCTGAACGTGCTCGATTTTGGCATGAACGTGCAGGACGCGATCGCCGCGCCGCATGCGGTAGCGCAGCAGGGGGCGCTCGAGCTCGAGCAGGGGACGGAGATCCTCGAGCATGCCGCGGCGCTCGAGGCGCTCGGCCATCGCGTCGTGCCGAGGACGCTGAACAGCGGCCTGCACGGCATCGTGATCGAGTACGACGGCGACGCGCGGCGGCTCTACGGCGGCGCCGATCCGCGCCGCGAAGGCATCGCGCTCGGTGAGTGAAAAATTGGGGTCAGAGCCCTTTTACCAAGGCTCAAAGGCTCTGAGCCCACTTGTGCCAAGTCCAAGGGCTCTGACCCCACTTGCGCGGTTGGCGGAGACGCCCGCGCAGTGCGCCTGCGCGCTCGAGCGGGCGTACACAGTGGGTCAAGGCCCTTTTCGCCAGAGCACTTCTCCTGGGGAGCGTTTCTCAGGGAGAAGTGAAAACAGGGTCAGAGCCTGAATTCAATTTTTCGCTTACCTCAGTCTGACAATTTTTCGCTTACCCCAGTCTGAGCCTTCGTCCCCCCGGAAATAGGGCTCTGACGCCGTTTTCGCCCGGTCACCAGCCGGTCAAAGTCCGCAGCGCCGGTTGTCCAATCTAGCGCCGGTTGTTCGGTCTAGCGCCGGTTGTCCAGTCTGAGGGGAGGACTCCATCCGACGCCGGGTTCTAACCCAATTTTTGTTGCGCGACGAACGTTTGAACGCAAACGAGTTCTTGTCGATCGAAGGTGCGCGGTGCAAGACCGAAGTCGAAGGTGCGCGGTGCAAGACGGAAGTGCCCCCGTTTTTCACGGAGCCTCCTTTCCCGCTGAAAAAGGGCTCCGACCCACTGCTGTCCCACAAGTTTAGAGCAGCGCCAGCTGGGGTGGCTGCGGGTGGGGAGGTAGCGGTGGCCGTGGGCTGAGGAGCTCGAAGAGATTTCGTCTTACAAAGAGGTTGAGCTGCAACAGACGCAGGAGCTGCT
>DASVCR010000028.1:0-69785 GCA_036381515.1 Gammaproteobacteria bacterium
GTAGTGCAGCCAGTCGGCACAGCTCTCGAAGCCCCAGGCGAGCCAGCCCAAGCGCTCGTCGAAGCGGCGAATGAGCACGAGCAGATCGTAGGTGGCCGCGTTGATGCGGCCGGCGAGCGTGACGATGGCGCGGTCGAGCTCCTCGATCGATGCGTCGCGGTCGGTCACCGCGGTGATGGAATCGGTGGTCATCGAGGCACCCTCGATCCGACGGATGAAATACTGTAATTCTAGTCAGTCATACGCCGCGCAAGAACCCGATATTCGAGGCAAAAAGTCGGATTTTCGGACTTGCGGAAGCCGGGGTTTTCAGCCTCCGCGATGACTCGCACCCGAAGGGATGCGGGTCGGCGTTCCGCAATGCTCACGCCTTGGAGCCGCGAACCGCGGCTCGGAACCTATCGAGCTGTCGAGGCCGATATGCCGACCACACAACACGATCGGCCGTTGCCACACCAGCACGAATCAGCCGATCCCACACAACGTAAACACGCGTTCGTAAGCGGACCCACGCTCCGGCCCATTAGCGTCGAGGTCGGCCTGCCGGCGCCTCAGCGCTTCTTCCACGTGCATTCGGCGCGCCTCACGCGGCTCCAGCTCGGCGCGGAAGGCTGCGATCAGCGCCGCCGAGTGGCTACGGTTCAAGTCACCGGTCCGGATGATGTCGCCCGGCGTCTGCCGCTCGGTCAAGCGAGCCCACCGGCTCAGAAGCGCCCGAGCCTCATCGGGGCGCCAACGCAGGCTCAGCTCCATGGCAGGGACGAAAGTTCCCGCCAGCCTTATGTCCAGGTGAAGGTCGGTCGCCCCTCCGAAGAACAACCCGGTGCCGTGCCAATCGACGTCAGCGGCGTCGGCTGCCAATCGGTCGGGCCCGGCGGGCAGCCGCCGCAGGACCGCAGCCAACGACGCTTCGACCGCGGCCCGCAAGTCGAAATCGGGCCCGACACCGCTCAGCAGCGCTCGGTAGAGTCGCGCCACGGCCAACCTGCCGCGAGCCGCCAGACACGCGGTATCGAGCATGTCGAGCTCGTCGAGCACATCGAGCGCTGCCTTGTCCGCCCCGAGACGAGTCAGCATCTTGACCTGCCCGAGCACCATACTGCCGAGGCGACCGTCCTGCTGGAAACCGAGGCCGGGCGCCTCGGCCGCCGCGGCCTGCGTTGCGCGCCGTAAGATCGTCGAGGCGGCATCGCGGCGGCCGAGCTCGGTCAGCGCGACATGACAGAATGAGAGCGCGGCCAGGCTCGTCCACGAAGCCTTGGTGTCCGGGACGGGCACATCCGGGAACCCGGGCAGATGTTGCTCGAACAGGGCAGCGGCTTCCAGGTACTTCCCCTCGTCGCACAGATGCACCATTCCGGCCCACGCCTTCGACTCTGCGCCGTCGGTGGCCGAGGCGGAAGCGTCGTCGGAAGAGGCCTCACTCCAAGCTGGAGACAGCCCCTGTCCGAGATCGTGTACCACTACCATCCCCCACTCGGCGGCGTCGATCACCGAACTCTCGTCCTGCTTCACACCGTTCGTCGCCAACAGTCGCACTGCCCGGCGCGCTGCGTGCAGATCGAGCCTGGCATCGCCCGACGGGCCGGCCAACACAAAAAGACGTCGCAGCAAAACGGCCCAGGTTCGCGCCAGGTGGCTGTTTGGCACTCCGCCGGGAGACTCGAGCACCGTCATTCGGTTCGACAACACTCGACGTCCTAGCACCGACGCGATCTCTATTACGCGAGCTGACTCGGCCCGCACGCCGCTGCCCAGATACAGCGAGCAGACCGCCGCTTGAACGGCGCCCGTGTCGATCACGGTCACCACGTTCTCTCGACGCGACCAGTCCCACTTCGCGCAAGTGTCGAGGTCCGGAAGGGCTGCAGCCCTGCGAAGCGCAGCGGCCTCATTGGGCTCGAGTCCTCCCGTCGTGCAACCGGCAAGCCGTCGCAGGCGCACTGCTCCTTCGACATACCAACGCCATTGGTCGCGCGCGTCGATCACATCGAGCGTTTCCGACGATGATGCGAGCTTCTCGAAACTCTCAGTGAACACGGCATCCGACAAATGCCCAATTAGCACGTCGGCGAGGTTCGATAGCTCCCTGCTCGTAGCGCGATCCGGCGTTCTTCCGGCCGCGTACCACACCTTTCCGATCCGTAGTGCCAAAGGCGTGATGAGATCGAGGAGGTTCCACCGAACGAGCGATGCGCTGTCGGTTGGCAGGGACGGACGCCGCTCTCGCACCGCACGGGCGATGTCGGCAGCGACTACACGCAGGGCGCTCGAAGCATCGCCCACATCGCCGTCACGAGCAAAGGCGGCGCGATATCGACGCAGCAGCAGCGAGACCGTCTCCGCGTAATAGGCTCCGCTTGCCTGCTCCGCCAGGGCTTCGATCTGCTTCTCGGCCTCATCGGAAAGCGGGTCTTTGCAGAGCGCACGAATCGCGAGAACGACCGCATCGGATAGATGGCTCTGCGTAGCGCCGGGGACTTCGGTCGGAGGAGCCTTGATCGCCGCGGCGATATACTCCGTAGCGGAGGTCGGATCAAGATCCAGAGCGAACTGTTTTTGGAGCTCCTCCAGAAGTGAATTGCTGACGACGCTCCGCCCGTCCCGAGAACGACCGACCTCCATCACGAGGTCGAGCAAAGCAGCCCGCCAAAGCGCTCGCTCTTCCTTACTGCGGGAGCGGAAGCTCTCCACCACGCCATCGGGGATCTGTTCATCGCGGCGAGCGATTTCCTCGGCCAACAACCACGACCGCACTCGGTCCAACGCATCCTCGAGCGTCATCGAGCCGTCCTTGGCGCCGTCCTCCTTACCGCCGGCCTGGACGTTGAACGCCTTCTTGAACAGTTTCTTGAAGATCGGCTGTGCATCGAAGTCGCCCGTGCGCTCGGTGAGGCACGCGTATAGCCGAGCGATGCCATCGCAAAACGCGACGATGGCCTCCTCGGAGAGCTCCATCAGATCGCGGTATTCCCGCTCCGTGCTGCGCCGCTGCAGCAGGCGGTGACGCGCTTCGTTGTACTGATCCCGATCGAGTGCCGTCCAAGCCAGGCGGTCGTCCGTCTGAAGCTGATGCGCGTAGGGCAGCTCGATCCGCTGAATGCCGTCCACGCCTTCACCGAAATAGCGCGGTAAGAGGTCGTTCCTGACGATGTCCAGGCTCGGTCGACGGGAATCGGATAAAGAGGTCTTGTTCATGACCAGGAACGTGGGAATCGGCTCGTCCCGCCACTGAACGCGCCGCGCAACGGGCAGCATTCGCGCCATGCCGTCGATCGACTGCCACCCCCACGTGCTGACGCCGACCAGGTGCGTTGCCCAGTGTTGAATCAACACGATCGACGCCAGGTTGTAGCCGGTACGCGCGTCGATCAGAACATGATCGAAGCCGTGGGGCCCGTCCCGCCAGAACATGCCGAGCGCGCGCAGGAGCCGGGAGCCGTCCTGACGAAGGAACGCGTTCCAGTCGAAATCGAGGAAGTTCGCAACATATCGTTGCGCCCCCAAGCTAGACAATGCGCTGTGGTTGCCTGGCCCTAGAAGCGACACCGGTGGACCAGCCGCCTCTCCGCCGCCTGCTCTGCCCAGCTCGATCTGCAGCAGACCCTGACCGCTCGGGCGGAGCAGACCTTTCTCCCCCAGCATGCGATGCTCGATCGACGCGGCCAGATTGCGATCGTCAGTCAAAAGTCCACGCTCTTCCTCCCCGGCCAGGCTGCGCAGCAGGTCCATCAGTCCGTTCATGCCGCGCCATTCCTCGAAAGTCGTCCGGCCGAACTCGTCGAAGAAGTCCCCGAGACCCGGCGCCTCCAGATCGGCGTCGATCATTAACACCTTTTTCCCTTCCGCGGCGAGCATCGAGGCGACGTGCGCCATGACCAGGGAACGGCCGGTTCCACCCTTGAAGCCGTAGAACGCATGGACTTTGGTCATCGACTCGCTCTCCCAAGACCGCGAACCGTCTCGGCTGTTCCCGAGCTCGCGGGCGGAACGTCGGCGACACGCACGACGTAGTAGCTGGTCTGCCCATCCAGCTCAGAATCGTCCCAGTCGAGCAACTCGACCTGAACGGGCCGGCCCCAGCCAGCCTTGAGAAAATCCCGCACCGTCTCCAGGGAAGGCGAATCGCCCCCACCGTGTTGTATTACCAGCAGGAAGGGGAAGTGATCCTGCGCTGCTCTTCTCAGCGCATCCGCGGCATGACGCTCGCGCAATTCGCCAAAGCTGCACTGCAATGCGTCCACGTCGCAGCCCGTAAGCACGACGGCGTCGAGCGTTTCCGGCTCCGAGTCGATGCGTCCGAACACTCCCAGGACGGTGCGTCCCAACGCCAACGCACGATTCCTGCGCCTTGGCGGAAGCGTGAACAGCCCCACGTGCCTGTGAAACGGATAGGGCTTCTGCCGCACCCGGCTAGAATCGAGGTATAGCGCTACGGGCCGGCGTCGGCCCGGGGCTCTGCGGGTCCCGCAATATGCGTTGACCACCTCCCGACTCCTCACTCTGAACGAGTCGAGCCCGAGCGCCTTCCTGAGGGCGTCCGCCGCCTTCTCGTCCCTGGGCCGCTTAGAGATGCTCACGATGACGGCCGCGCGCAGCCATTCGCATCGGGCTCTATAGTCGGACCACGTAGTCTTGATTTCCTTGCGAACCCACGCGTCCCGGTATTCCGCCAGCGCAAGGATGCGGCAGCTCAGAATCGTCCCGCGCAACCAGCACTTGAAGCGCTGGATTTCCGCGTTCGCCGCAGGAGGAAGCAGCCGATCGATGTCTACACGAACGATAATGCCGTGCAGTTCCTCCGACAGAATATCCGACAACTCGTTGGAGAGCGGCATGCGCGGGTCCACGTCGACCTGGACCGCCGCACACATGAGGTCCGCGGCCAATTCTTGCTGGAACCCGGCATAGCCGGCGTCGTCGCGCAGATCATCCACCTCCGGCCGGACGAGGAACACGCGCCCGATCATGCACCGCCTCTGCGGATCTTCCCTTCCACGGCGGCGTTCATGGAGATGAACACCTCGTTCCAGGCTTTCTCGACGCCTGCGGTTTCGGGTTGCGTACCGCCCTTCATGGCATCTTCCTTGATGCGGTCGACGCTACGCACGAGTAGCGCGATCCGGCTGCGCTGATGCGCAATCCAGTCGAACGTCTCGCCAAGCCCGCGAAGCGAGTCATCGAGATCCAGCAGCCTCTCCCGGAACGCATCGGCTTCCGATACAGGATCGCTTACCCAATAGACGTAACGTCGATTGCATTCGTCGAGCACACGACGAGCAGCGTCCGCACGCATCTTCTGCGTGCGCTCCCAACCGCGCATCGTTCGATAGGAGCCGTATAGGAAACCGGCCAGCGCGACCGTCAAGCCGATCGCGGTAGCGAGCCAGGTCTGAATCTGTGCACGCCGATTCGCGAGTGCGGCAACCGCATCAGCGTGAAGTCCCGCACGAGCCGACCGTGCCGCATACTGCACATCGCTCAGCTCGGCCGATGCCGCTCCGGCCGCACCCGCTTCGACCAGAAAGCGCGCGAGATCTCCCGCCTCCCCCGTGCAACGAGCGCGCGGAGGCTCGCCCGCGAGAACCTCACAGCGTACGTCCCGCCCTTCGGAAAGCCCGGCGTAGTCCGACAGCCCGCTCGACAGCCCTGCACGTGCCGCGGCAGCGGAGACACCTGCTAACGGGCGAATGCCGGCGACCAGCGCGCGCCGCATTCCGGATTCGCAGGAGAGCGTGACGAGAATGCCTTCGACGCCATCGAAATCGCAGGTCGCTAGAACGGCTTCAGGCTCGGCCTTCGGCACCTTCGCGCCCGCATCGAACGTCAACGCCAATGAAAGCAGCCAGACCAGGGCGACGACGATTCCCGCCACGACCGGGATCAGCCACAGGATGATGCGCCAGGGCGAAGGCGGAGACGCCGTGTCATCCGCCGCCCGCCCGGCGGCGACCTCCTCCCTGGCCATGGTCATCTCGCGGCAGGCAACTCGCGGGCCGTCACGTCGTCCGCGAGGATCGGCTCGTCGTCCAGCATCTCGACCTTACCGTCGAGATGCACCTCCAGCTTCGCGTGGAACAGGCCGCTGCCATAAGTGATTGCGACTCCGTATACGCAACCGCCCGAACGAGACATCATCAAAAACTCGGGCGACGCAAGCCGCCGCGCCGCCTCTTCCCGCCCGTTCGCACGCAGCACGGCCCGTGCATGGTCCAACGTGCTCCCTGCCAGCACGCGAAATATGCCCTCATCGCCTGCACAGAGGTGCATGAAATAGAGCAGGTAGTCGATCTCGGCGCCATCGAGCAGCAGAGGGGCATCGGCATTCGCCAGGTGAACTTCCTGGATCGCGCCGCTCACCGGGCGAAGGCGAAGCTCGTCCCCCGCGCGCCCTGCTCTGTAGGACAGGAAGAACGCGTCCATCGGAGTCGTATCGAGGACGGCGTGAAGCAACGTTCCTTCCTCGAAGAACGGGAGCTTCCGCGTCCAGAGCGTGCAGTCTGCGAGCCGCGTCAGGTCCTCCGCCGCCAGCCGCGGAGTCTCCCCCTCGCTCAACCGCGCCAGACGGCGACGCCACTCTTCTGCCTCGTCGAAGGAACAGTGGGTCCAGGAGCTCTCGCGAACATGCGGACCCTCGGGCATTCGGTCTCCTACGCCGGGACCCAGGGCTGAGTTCACGTGCTCGATCCAGGCCGGACGGCGGCGAAATACCGTCGCAGCTGGCCGCTCTTCGCTGCCCTCGCCCACTTGCTGGAGCGGATCCTTCGCCAAAAGAGCGCTCATCCGCTCGAACACATCGGCGTTGTAGCGCATCTGGTCGCGAAGGTCCGGATCGCGGTCGGCGACCGCTCTAAGGAATTTGGCCGCGTCGATGAGAAGGCGGGCGGCGTGTTCGGCGGCGGTCGGCACGGCTGTCTGGATATTTTTTGTTTTGGAATAGGTGCCTTGCCGGGATCTTACAATGGCGCACTCTGGCCCGCCAAGCTTGAACGACAAGACCCTCTCGCCACATGGTCTGCCGCTGCGCGACTAAAATGCGTACTCGCGTCCCGGCTTTCGCGTAGGGAGTCGCACCGATGTCGCCGAAGGAACAGGGCTCGAGGTCGTTTCGCTTCTCGACGTCGGCCGCTCGGCCGGCCGATCCGGTATCGTCGTGGAACCACCTTTTCGGGCGCCCGCTGTCGCGCCGCGTGGTGGCTCCGCCTCCGTCCGGCACGACGCCGCCGCGGATGGAGATGACGGCGCACGTGCTCGGCGGCGACGCCGGAGGCCGCGAGACCGGCCACGTGATGCGAATGGCCGTGTCGGCGGGCGGCGTCGCCCGGCGCACGAAGGAGCTGCTCGCGGACGGCAACGACGACATCGTCCTGCACGTCCAGATCACCGGCCGCCGCATCGTCTCGCAATGCGGTCGAGAAGCTACGGTGAACCCCGGCGGAGCGGTGGTCACGACGAACGCGGAGGAGAGCACGATCGCGTTGTCCGGAGCCGCGCGCTTCGCGTGCATCGCCGTGCCGAGGACCTTGATGGCGGCGAGAGTTCCGCGTGTCGACGATCTCCTCGCGCGGGCCGTGCCGCCCACGCGCGCGCTCCAATTGCTCACGCGGTACCTCGGCCTGCTCGACGACGATGAGGCGCTCCGTGCGCCCGGACTGCGCTCCGCCGTCGCCACGCACATCTACGACCTCTGCGCGCTCGCCGTCGGCGCGGCGCGGGACGCCGCCGAGATCGCAGCGGGACGCGGCTTGCGCGCGGCGCGGCTGCACGCGTTGAAGCAGGACATCGCACAAAACCTCGCGCACGGCGACGTCTCGCCGGCCGCCCTCGCCCGGCGCCACGGCATCACGCGGCGATACGTGCACAAGCTCTTCGAGAGCGAAGGCACGACGTTGTCGAGGTACAAGCTAGGGCTACGCCTCGTGCGCGTGCACGAGATGCTGACGAGCCGCGCGCACGACGAGCTGACGATCGCGGCCATCGCGTACCGGGCCGGTTTCGGGGATCTTTCGACGTTCAATCGAGAGTTCCGTCGCTACTTCGGCGCGACGCCTTCCGAGCTCCGCTCGGCGGCCCGCGGCAAAGAACGGACTTGAGCACGCCCGCCGCTCGCGCCCGCCGGACGGTCGGCGTTTCCCTTCGTCCCGGCACGGCGTTCCTTGCTGCCCAAGCCCGCGCCTCGTCGTAGCCCTAGTCTCGCATCGGATGCTGTTCTCGACCATCTGCCGACGAGGACGAAGGGAACGCGAGAGGACGGAGGGATCACGACATGCGAGCTCGACTGGAAACCTCACTCGTTGCGGCGGTCGTCGCCTCGACGTGCCATGCGCAGCCTTATGACGATACGCAACACGCGCGGGCCGTGCCGCGCGAGGCCGCGCAGGCACCGTGCACGCCCGAGCAGCGCGAAGCAGCGCTCGAAGCGATTCAGGCGCGCGTGCTCGCAGCCGCGCCGACGCGGCTCGAATCGCTGAGCGAAGCCATCGAGCCCGGGGGTCCGCTCGAGGGCTGGCGGCTGGCGCACGGACACGTCGTGCTCGAGGGCGCAGGCGCCGTGCCGCTCGACAACCTCGACGCCGCTCCGCCGCTGCCGCCGCTGCTGCTCTATGTGCCGTCGCCCGCGACGACGCCGGACGACTGGCTCGACTTCGACGGCGACGACGGGCCCTACACGCTGGTGGGCTGGGCGTTCTTCGCGCCGTACGGGCCCGAGCTGCCTCGGATGCTCGAATGCATAGAGCCCGACGAGTGGTTCGTCCACGAGGCCGGCTGGCACACTCGCGACGGCGGCATGCGGCTCACGCCGGACACGCCGTCCGAGCAACCGCCTCCGCCGGCCGATGTCGACGTCCTGTTCTGGCACCCGCGTGTCTGGGATATCCACTTCTGGATCGAGGAGGACGGGCCGCCGGCCGTCTCGTTCGACAACCCGAACGCGCGGCCCGGCGGCCTCGAGCTGCCGAAAGGTGCGTTCTACCGCATCGACGACGGTCCGTGACGCGCGCTGGGCGTTCCCGCGTCCGTGATCCGCCCGCACACGAAGGACCGGCCCGGAAACGCGCAGATCGGCGGAGCGCCGCTCGACGCGGTGAGAGCACGACGGAGCGCGAAGCAGGCATGAGCTCGCTCCCGCCGATCGAACGACCTACTCATCGACGATCGGTACGAACCCGCCGTAAATCATCCGCTGCCCGTCGAACGGCATCTGCGTCTCCTGCATCCGCGGGTCCGACATCGCCTTCTGCCAAGCCTGATCCCGGACCTCCTTCGACGGCCACTCGATCCACGAGAATACGACCGTCTCATCGCCCGTCGCCTTGACCGCGCCCTTGTAGTCGGTCGTCTTGCCGTCGGAGACGTCGTCGCCCCACGCGTCGACGACGCGGATCGCACCGAATTCCTGGAACAGCCGCGCGTGCCGCACGGCAAGCTCGCGGTACGCGCTCTTGTTCGCCGTCGGCACCGGCGCGAGGAAGCCGTCGATGTATCCGGGCCTGGTTCTGCCGCCGTCGTCGTTGAGCGGCGCAAACCCCGCGTAGATCATCCGCTCCGCGTCGAACGGCATGTCCTTCATTTCCTGCATCGCGGGATCCGCCATCATCCGCTCGTTTGCCCTGTCGCGCGTCGCCTTGTCCGGATACTCGATCCACGAGAACACGACGACCTCGCCCGGCTGCGCCTTCACGGCACGCTTGAAGTCCGTGACCTTACCGTCCGGCACGTCGTCCGCCCAAGCCTCGACCATGCGCGTTGCGCCGTACTGCTTGAAGCGCGGCAGTGCGTCGGTGGCGGCCTTACGATAGGCCCCCTTGTTGTCGACGGGGACCGCGAGCACGAATCCTTCGACGTATGCCATGAGCGTCTCCTTTGACCGATTAGTCGACTTAGTACCCGTTAGTCGATCCGGCGCGGCGCGTTTCGACAATGACAAATTTTGGAACGACGGCTGGGTCGCCTTATGCAGCAGCATCGTTTCAGCGGGAGGCTCCCCGAGCGCTTGGGCTCGGCTCGCTCCGTTATCCTTCGGGAACGCAGGCCGAAGACCGCCGGAGGTAACGGACATGGAGACGCAGGAGCTGCACCGCGGACGCCTGATAGACCACATTCAGCTCGTCGTGCGCGATCTTGCCGCCGCCAAACGGTTCTACACCGCGATCCTTGCTGCACTCGGCGTGCCGATCGGCGGCACCGGCGACGACTATTTCTGGGCGGACGAACTGTTCGTGTCGACGGCCGACAGCGACGCCGCGCAGGGGCAGCTCACCGGGCGCCATCATCTTGCATTCCAGGCCGACAGCCGGGGCATGGTCGACCGGTTCTACGAAGCCGCATTGGCCAACGGTGGAACGGACAACGGCGCGCCCGGGGAACGTCCGTATCATCCGGGCTACTACGCGGCCTTCGTTCTCGATCCGGACGGCAACAATATCGAGGCCGTGTACCACGGCGAAGCGAGGCGCAGCGCAGCGTCGGTACGAATCGCGTTCTGAGTGAGGTCGTGACGAAGACGTGGTGCCGGAGGATGGTTGCACCAACGCAGCGCCCGCATTCCCGAGTGAACGCGCCGCAGGTCAGGCCCGAAGACCGCGCACCCAGTCGTCGAATTGCGGCTGTGCGCCGCCCGCGTCGAGCCTCGCCGTTCGACCGCCGGCCGACGCCGCCCGCAGCAGCACGCCCCCGTCACGCCTGACCTCGCTCGGCGGATAGCCGAAGTGCTCGCGGAACGCGCGCGTCAGGTGCGAGTGGCTCGTGAAGCCGTAGCAGGCCGCGAGCTCCATGATCGGCCGCGTCTCGGTCGGATCGGCGAGGGCCGCATGCACGCGGAGCAGGCGCCGCGCCTGAACGTAGTGCTGAACACCGCCGCGGGGCTTCAGCAGCTCGTAGAGCCTCGTCCGTGACAGCCCTACCGCCGCAGAGATCCGCTCCGGCGAAAGGTCGCGCGAGCCGAGCTGGGAGTCGATGAACCGTGTGACCTGCTGGAGGTGCAACGCGCGGAGCGGATCCCGTGCACGCTCGCGGTGCTCGGGTGTCGGCCGCAGACAGGCCGCGAGCAAGTCGCAAGTCGCGCGCACGATGTGCGGAGCCTGCTCGCATTCAAGCCCGGGCAGCTGCCGCTCGAGCGCGTCGATGTAGTCCGCGAGCAGCGCGCCGCCCGCGCCGTGCACGATCAGGCCGTGCAGGTCGAAGGAACGGCCGAGCGCGTCGTGCATCAGGTCGCGCGGCACGACGAGCGTCGTGCAGTCGGACGCGGTGGCTCGCGTCTCGACCGGCTGCGCCATGTCGAGCACCGACACCGACCCAGCCCGGATCTCGATTTGGCGGCCGTCCGCCTCGCCCGCGTAGCCGCCTTGCCGATAGAGCTGCACGAGATAGTGGTCGAGCAGGTCGGAGCGCAACTGCTTCGGCGTGCGGATGAAGCGTTGTCCGTCGAAGCGCGTCCGCACGACGACGATCTCGCCCAAATGAAAGGCGTGCGCTTCCGCGGTGAAGGCCCTGACGGAGCGCCTAAGGGGCGCGACGTCGAAGACGACGGAGATGCGTTCGCGCCAGGCTTCGAACTGCTCGCGGCCGGGATGATCGGTCGACCGAAAGGTCGTCATCGGGATCGTCGCGGCGGCCATCAGGAATCGGTCCCCTGTCTAGTGAATGATCTGGCCCGCGCACCCGATCGAAGGCAAGCGTTCCGAGCCCCTCCCCTGTCGCGCATTATGGTAAGCAGTTTCCAGCGGGCGTCGATACCCGTCACAAAGCGTCCGCGATTTCGGTCTGCCCGCATGGCCGGCCGAGCGAGGTCGACCTCCTTCGAGGTCCGGCCTGGCGCTCCCTTCACTCCTGCCGCAGCGGCGTCATGGCCGCTTTCTCGTTCTACGTCTCGCAACCCAACGGCAACGTCCGTGCCAGGAATCGCCCTGTTCCAATCCCTTGATCGCACACGCGCCCGCCGGTCGGTGAGGCGGCTTCGGCTCGCACGCGTCCCATTCCCGGACAGCGTGATCTCGATCGCGGGATGTGGGCCCGAGGCGCTTTGGCGCGAGGATCGGGGATCCTCGACACGATGCGGATCCGGCCGGCTGCGGCCGCTACCCGAGCACCCAGCGAAACGCTCGCCGCAGCTCCGCCGCGCCGTCCCGCTCGTACCAACGCCCGTGCGCGAGAATCACGCGCTCCGGGTCCCATTCGATCATCTTCTCGACTGCGGCCTCGAGTTGCGGCTTGTATTTCGAGAAGGTCCAGCGCATGTCGCGCGGCATCTTCCCGTCCGGATCGGTGACCCCGCCTGCCCTCGCGAGCCAACGCCACGGCCAGCGGAGCTTGTGGGGCTCGAAGTTCTCGATGAGGTCGGTCAGCACCAGAGTCCGGCTCGCGCGGTGGAAGAATTCGACCTCGGTCATGAAGCTGCCGGCGATCGGCAGCGTGTCGATGGCCTCGTCCCACGGATAGCCTTCCCGCGAGTCGAGCTCGCGGCCGGGAAAGTCGATGTGATCACCGGCCTGTTCCCGAATCCGCGGCGCGAGCCATACTTCGGCGTCCGGATACGCCCGATGCCACTCGGGGATCCACCAATAGTGAATACGGTTCGGCCCGACGATGTGGCGCACCGTGCCGATCGCCGCGATCTGCGCTCGAAGGTCATCCGTCAGCGGCGTCGGCGAATGGACGAAGAGATCGCCGCCGTCGAGCCGAATGACCGTCGTGCGCGTCGGAAACGGCATCTTCGGCCACGGCATGCCGAAGAGGATTTCCGGTCCATCGACGATCCAGACGTTCGTCGTCACCGCCTTGGGAGTGCAGAGCGGCGGATACGTCCCGCGCGTCGGTGAGCCGTCCATGGCCGCGTCATCGAGGAAGCGCGCGGGCTCCGTCGGAGCCTCGTGAGGCGTGAACATCGGAGCGTGATCGAACGGCACATGCTCCCGAGGATCGCACGGTTGGACCCAGCGCGTCGTCGAGGGAATACGGTCAGGCGATCGAGAAAACGCCGGACCTACACCCCGAACTGCCGTGCAACGAGCCGCGCAGAGCCGGTCAGCACCGGATCCATTGCCGAAGTGCCGACCGCCACTCGATGCTCGCCATCCGCGATGCTCCATTTGCCGCTCCCCCCGTCGAAGCGCGCCAGCAAACGGGGCTCCGCGACGAGCGTGACGCGCCGCGACTGGCCCGGCTCGAGCTCGATACGCTCGAAGCCGAGCAGACGCATGCGCCTGTCACCGGCCGCCTCCGTCAGATAGAGCTGTGGAACGTCGGCCCCCTTGCGCTTGCCCGTGTTCTTCACCGTGAAGCTCGCGGTGATCGTTTCGCCTCCCTCGAGCTTCAGGTCGGCATAGTCGAAGGTGGTGTAGCCGAGGCCATGACCGAACGCGTACATCGGGCGTTCGTTCTTCAGCGCAAACCATCGATAGCCCACCTCCGCACCCTCGTTGTACTCGATCGTCACCGCGCTGCCCCACGGCGTCCCCAGCCCTGGCAGCTCCGGCCGTGGGGTCTGGTCGAGGCTTGCGGGGAAAGTGATCGGCAGGCGGCCCGACGGATTCACGGTCCCCGCGAGCACCTCGGCGATCGCCTGCGCACCGGCCTGGCCCGGGTACCACGCCTGCACGATCGCCTTTACCTTGTCGCGCCACGGCATCGACACCGGGTTGCCGGTCTCGAGCACGACGATCGTGCTCGGGTTCGCGCTCGCGACCGCGTCGATCACCGCGTCCTGCCCCCACGGCAACGACAGGTCCGGCATGTCGAAGCCTTCGCCCTCGACGCGAATGCCGAACGCGATGACGACGTCCGAGCGCTTCGCCGTCAACGCGGCCTCAGCCGGCGTATAGCCGGGATCGAAATCGAACTGCGCTTGCGGAAACCGCTTCTGCAGCTCCTCGAGCGGAGACGGAGGGAACAGGAAAAGGTTGCGATGCTTCCCCATGATGCCCGCTCCGCCGATCTTGATGACACCGGCGAAGCCGCCGACCGGGGCGACCGCGCCTGACCCCGTGCCGCTGATCACGCCTTGCTGAGCATAGCCGCCGATCACGGCGATCTTCAGCGGCTTATCGGTGGGTAGCGGCAGCACGCCTTCGTTCTTCAGCAGCACGATGCCCTGCCGCGCACCCTCGAGTGCGATCTCGTGGTGCTTCGCCATGTCGACTTTCGGAGTGGGGCCCCACTTGTCGACACCGACGGCGAAGAGCGAGCGCAGGATACGGCGAACCATGTCGGAAAGACGCTCCTTGGGGAGCTGGCCACTGGCGTACGCCTCCCTCAGGTCATCCGTGAACGGCTCCTTTCCCCACATCACCCGGTCGCCCTGCACACCCGACTCCTGATCGAGCCCCTTGAGCGCGAATTCCCACGCGGGCGTCGCGCCCCAGTCGGACATCACCCAACCCTCGTAACCCCACGCTCCCTTGAGCACTTCATTGAGGAGATGATGATTGCCGCCGACATACTCACCGTTGACCTTGTTGTAGCCGCTCATGATCGCGCCGGGCTTCGAGCGCTCGATCGCGATTTGAAAGGTGAGGAGGTCCGATTCGCGATGTGCGTCGGGGTCGATGATCGCGTCGAGCCAATGGCGGTTGGTCTCGTTGCAATTCATCGTGTAGTGCTTGAGCGTCGAGACGACGCCCTGGCTCTGGATCCCGTTCACCTGCGCGGCGGCGAGCACGGCGCTGAGCCACGGATCCTCGGAGAAGTATTCGAAGTTCCGGCCATTCCGCGGGTCGCGCGTGAGGTTGCAGCCGCCCGCGAGCTGGACGTTGAATCCGCGCATCCGCGACTCGCGGGCGATCGCCTCGCCTCCCTCGCGCACGAGCTCCGGGTTGAAGCTCGATCCGAGCGCGATCAGTGAAGGAAATGCCGTGGCGCCCTCGTCGTCCGGCCGGTAGCCGGGGTTCGTGACGCCTATGCTGGCGTCCGAGCTTTGGATCGCCGGAATGCCGAGGCGCGGCACGCCGGGCGTGTAACCGGCGCTCATGTTCTTGACGTCTTCCGGGATGCGCGCGTCGCGCGGCCCGGCAAAGCCTCCCGGCACGTGGCCGAGAATACTGATGACGAGCGAGAAGCGCTCGTCGTCGGTCATCTGCTGCTCGATCTCGCGGGCGCGCGCGTCGGAATTGTCAGGGGCGCGGCCGCTCGCCGGCGCCGCAGCTGCGGGACGTGGCATCGCTTCACGCTTCTTCGGCTCGGGCTTCCGTGTGTCGGTTGCCATGCGTCATCTCCCACGATCGGAAGAACGATCACCGGCCGGCCGCTCCAAACGCGGCAAGCCGAGCAGGCTTCTGATCTTCGGCCTCACGGCATCGACGTTCGCGACGATCAGGTCCTGAAGACGCTCGTTTCCTTCCGCCGGCGTCGCCACATCCTCGTCCAGCCAAACGGCGCCCGACGAGACGAGCACCGCGTCGTCCTCCGAGATCTCGTAGATCGCCATGTGCACGACTGCGATCAGGTCGTCCCCGTCCGAGGAGCTCGCGTCTTTTGCGAACCGGCGCATGTCGGCGAGGAGCTCGGGGGAGACTTCGTCGCGCACGGATTCGAGCGAAGCGCCGGGACCGACGGCCGCTGGCCGCACCATCAGCACCATGCGGACACCGTCCGACGCGAGCACACGGAGAAAGCGCTTGTTGTCGATGTCCGTTACGTCCGGGACGAGGTCGTAGCTCGTCACCGCATCGTAGTCGTGCTCGAGCGCCTTCTCGACGAGGCCTTCCTCGAACTCGGCTCTGAAGGCTGGATCCTCCGCGAGCGCGACGACCGCGGACTTGTAGGTGACGACGTCCTGCGCAAGCGCGGACGTCGGCGCCGCAGCGCCGAGCACCAAAGCAAATGCGACGCGACACAGCATGGCTCGCACCCTCGATGGCGAGCCGTTTCCGCCCGCCGGTCTCGGCCTCTCGACCGCCGAACGCGCGGGCCGCGGCCTCCGCGGCCGGCGACCTTCGGCTTTCACCCGAGAGCGTAGAACTTATTCAGGGGATCGGCTGTAGGACCAAAGGCCTACTTGCCGAGGAAGACGAACGGGCAGCAAAACGCCGTCGACTGCGAGTTCGGCTTGTCGCCGACGGCGCTCCGGGTCCGCCCGCGCGTTTCAACGAAGCCGCTCGAGCTCGCGGAACGCCCGCTCGATCAACGACGCATTCTCCGGCCGCTGATGCCGAAACGCGCGGAAGAAGTCCGCGGTTGCGTACGCGGGCCGTACGGTGAGGAGCTCGTTGTAGAAGGTCCTGGCAGCCTCGATGTTCTCGGCGAGCACGTTGCAGTACGCGGCGATGGCGAGCACCTGGTAATGCGCGTTCGGCTGCCGCGCCGCGCGCGTCGCGAACGCGGCGGCGTCCGCATACTGGCCGAGCACGGCGAGGTTCTGCGCGCGGACGGCGTACATCGCGAACGTCATCATGTCGTACGGGCTCAGCCGCCGCGCCTTGTCCACGACCTCGTTGCTGCGGCGGGAGTCGCCCGTTTGCATCAACGCGTAGGCGAGCGAGTACTGGCCGACGGCGGAGCTCGGGTTGAGCTCGACGGCGGTCTCGAGCTCGTCGACGGCCTCGCCGAGATCCTGGCTCAACAGATACGCGCGGCCGAGCGCCCAGTGGCCGAGCGGATCGCGCGGGTCGAGCATCAACGCTTCCTCCGCGAAGCCGATCGCACGGCGCTCCTCGGCGGCGCGATCCGAACCGAGCTCGAGAAACGCGCGCTGCCAATGGATGAACGACAAGCCGGCGTAAGCGCGCGGCGAGCGAGGATCGAGCTCGATCGAGCGGCGGAAGTACTGCTCCGCGAGCTCGTAGTCCGCCGGGGTGAAGCGGTACATGTGCCAGCAGCCGCGGTAATAGGCGCTCCACGAGTCGAGGTTCGCCGGCGCAATGACGACGGCCCGCTGCCGCTCGGCGTGCTCGACCTCCGCTTCGACGGGGCCTACGATCAGCTCGGCCATCTCTTCCTGAAGCGTGAGCATGTCGCGCAGCGGCCGTCGCAAGTGCTCGGCCCAGCGCTCCTGCCCGGTCACCGCGTCGGCGAGCATCGCGTGCACGCTGATCTCGTCGCCCACCGCGCGAGTCTCGCCTTGAACGACATAGCGGACGCCCAGCGCACGGCCGACGTCGCGCGGGTCGTAAGGGCCTGCGCGGAACTTGAACGCGGATCCGCGCGAGATCACGAACAGCCAACGTGCGCGTGCGATCCGAGTGATCACCTCGTGCGTGAGACCGTCTGCGAGCACGCCATGCACGCGCTCGTCGCCCGCGAGACGAAACGGCAACACGGCAACCGACGGCTGGCTCGGCAGAGTCAGCTCGAGCCCGTCCAGGCGGTCGCCTGCCGCGACGATGGGCGCGACGTCGCCGCACCCCGCACGTGCGGTGCTGCGGCTCTGCTCGGCCACGTCGCCGATGAACCGGTAGCCCTTGCGGTGCACGGTTCGAATCAGGATCTGGGTCTTACCGTCGTCGCCGATGTGTGCGCGCGCGGCCTTGATGCAGCTGTTCACGGCGGCGTCGGTGACGACCCGGCCGCGCCACACGTGCTCGACGAGCTCTCGGCGTGTGACGGTGTGGTCGCGATTCGCGACGAGGTACGCGAGGAGCGCGAGCACCTGCGGCTCGAGCGTCTCGCGCCGCCCGGCACGGCGAAGCTCGAAGCGCTCCATGTCGAGCTCGCAATCCCCGAACCGATACCGCATCGGACGCCTCGGTTTCCTGCCCGCCTCCACGATTCTCCATCAAATCTCCACCGTTTGCCCATGTCTTGCGGACCGTCCCGCGGCTCAATCCGCTGACCCGAACGACATCGAGGAGAGACAACGATGAACCTCAGGACGATCTCGCGTAACGCCTCCATCCTGACCATGGGGGCACTCGGCGCGAGCACCGCCGCGGCGCAAGGCTGGCTCTTCAAGCTGCACGGCTGGCCGTTCGCGCCGAAGTGGGGAGAAGCCGAGCTCGTCGGCCCCGGAGAGAACGGCATCAGCAAGCCGGACGTGGGCGACGGATGCCCGATCGAGACCGCCGACGGTCTGAGCCTGCTGTTCGCGTCGAGCCGGAGCGATCCGAACGATATCTGGGCGTCGGACCGCGCGAGCGTCGGCGAGCCGTGGACCGAGCCGCGCAGGCTGGATGCCCCGATCAGCTCGCCGGCCGGCGACTTCTGCCCGACGCCGGTTCTGGGACGCTCGCTGATGTTCGTCTCGACCCGACCCGGTGCCTGCCCGGGCGAGCAAGCCCCCGGCGGCGGCGACATCTACGTCTCGCGCCAAAGCCCGGCCGGCGGCTGGAGCGAGCCCGTGCATCTCGGCTGCGCCCCGGACGGACCGAACACGGCCGGCGGCGAGCGAAGCCCGTCGCTCGTCGAGACGCCGTACGGAACCTTCCTGTTCTACTCGACGAACGGCAACACCGCGAACGGCTCCACCGGCATGACGCAGGATATCTACGTGAGCGTGATGCGCGGCGACGGGACATTCGGGCCGGGCAGGCCGATCGGCGCGCTCAGCACGCCGGACTTCGACGACCTGATGCCGAACGTCCGCGAACGGCCGGAAGGAGGTTACGAGATCGTCTTCAGCTCGAACCGCACGCGCTCGCCGTTGGGGCCGGCTCCGAAGGGCGGCCAGGACGTCTACATGTCGTTTGCCTGGTTCCTGCCGGGACCGTGGACGCCGCCCGTGAATCTCGGCGTCGTCAACACGGACGCCAACGAGCAGCGCGCGACGCTGTCGCATGACGGCAAGCGACTCTACTTCGGCCGCGCCGCGGCAAACGGGACGAGCGACATATACGTCAGCGAACGCGAGTGAAGACACGGACTGGCCGCTCGGGCACCTCAGGCCCGAGCGACCGTCGCACCGCACACGGCGGCCTGCACGACCAAGCCCACCGTCGCCGCGATCCACGGCGACTAGGTAGCGTCACCTCTCGCGCGATACCGCGAAAGGCGTAGGCTCGCAAATATCTCGGAGTTGGCGCATAAGCCCCATGCGCGGGCGGTGGATCGAATACGGCGCTTGGCTGACCGGAATCGCGCTGCTGATCGTCTTCGGCGGCGCACGGCTATGGGCGGAGAACGAGCGCGTGCGCGGCCTCGAAGCCTTGCGCGCCGCCCAGTCCTCGACGGCCGCGGACCTCGCTTCGATTCCCGTTGCGTCTTCGGATCGAGCCGCGGCTAGCACCGGTCCATCCGCGCAGCCCTCCGCCGCATCTCGTGCGGCCGTCGATCAGACGCTATGGTCCGAGAAGCGAGCGCGCGAATATGCGAAGGCGGTGACCCGTCCCGGCCGTCCGGCGGGAGCGCTGCGGATTCCGTCGATCGGCCTCGAAGTGCCCGTGTACTCGGGCACCAGCGAGCTCAACCTGAACCGCGGTGCGGGCCACATCGAGGGCACGGCGCCGCTCGGCGCCGACGGCAACGTCGGCATCGCCGCGCATCGCGACGGATTCTTCCGCGGGCTCGAGCGCCTCCACATCGATGCAGACGTGCTCCTCGAGGTCGAGGCGCGAACGCTGCGCTATCGCGTCGTCGAGATGCGCATCGTCAGGCCGACCGACGTGCACGTCCTCGGGCCGACCGAGACGCCGAGCGTGACGCTCGTGACGTGCTACCCGTTCTACTTCGTCGGCAACGCACCGGAACGATACGTCGTGCGCGCCGAGCTCGTCGAGCCTGCCGATGGTCTCGCCGCAACGAGCCTTCGAGCATCAGCCCGATAACCGCAGAGAGTAAGGAGCGAAGCTATGTCCAGTCGAATCGCCGTCGTTGGAGCGGGGCTTGCTCTCGTAGTCACAACGAGCGCGTTCGCGCAGCGCAGCACGGATGCGGCGTTCACCGCAACCGGGGAGCGGTGCGAGGACGTGATGTGGTCCGACGAGGCGCTCGAGCGATATCCGAATATCGCGAGGGCGTGCCGGGAAGTGCTGGAACGGGACGGTCGGTACTATGTCCGCTTCGAAGGAGAGGTGCGGCGCGTCAGGGATCGCGGCGAACGCGTCACGATCGCATTCGAGGGCGGCGATACGTTGACGCTGACCCCGCCGGAGAACATGTCGCTCACGATCGACGGACGCGAACGATCGCCGCGCGATCTGCGACCCGGAGACGAGCTCACCTTCTATGTGCCGCAGGACCAGCTCACCGCGACGTTCTTTGCCGGGCAGCCGGAAACCTCGGAGCCGCAGGAGGTGCCGATCAGCCCCACGACCGACCCGACCGACGACGTGCTCGCGCAGGCCGACGAGGCGGATCAGCCTCGGCTGCCGAGGACCGCGGGTTTCCTGCCCTTCGTCGGTGCCGGCGGTCTCGCACTGCTGGGTCTCGGCGGGATCCTGACGCTCCGGCGGCTGCGCTCCTCCGACCCGAGGTGAGCGAAGCCTCTCGCACGGTCGTCGGCACGTCTTCCGTCGCGGCCGCGTAGCGGCTGGCCGATGCTGCAGCCCCCCGATCCGCCGGGCGGCCGCGATTTGCCCCTATACTTGGCGCCGTTTCGATTGGGGTACAGGAGGGCCCGATGGCCGACTTTCTGCATTCGAAGCTCGTCGTCACGGGCGCGAGCGGCCACCTCGGCCGGCGCGTCGTCGAGCTGCTCGCGGAGAAGGGCGCGACCGATCTGGTCGCCGCGACGCGTACGCCGGACAAGCTCGCCGGGCTGTCGGGAGTCGACGTTCGCAAAGCGGACTTCAGCGATCCGGCCTCGCTCGACGCGGCGTTCGCGGGCGCCGACCGCGTGCTCGTGATCTCGACGGACCGCATCGACGTGCCGGGCCTGCGCATCCAGCAGCACAAGGCCGCCGTCGACGCCGCGAAGCGCGCCGGCGTGAAGCGGATTCTGTACACGTCGATGCTGAATCCGGACCGATCGTTCATCCCGTTCGCACCGGACCATCTCGAGACGGAGCGTGCGATCGAGCAGAGCGGGCTCGAGTTCACGATCCTGCGCGTGAGCTGGTATGCGGAAGGGCTGCTCGGCACGCTGACGGCGCCGCTCACGACCGGCAAGTGGTACTCCGCGGCCGGCAGCGGCCGGATCTCGTACGTCGCGCGCGAGGACGTCGCGCGGTCGGCCGCGGCCGCACTGGCTTCGTCGGGCGGCGCGAACGAGCGCCTCGACATCACCGGCCCCGAGCTGCTGACGGTGCCCGAGATCGCCAAGATCGCGTCCGAGGTCACCGGCAGGCCGATCGAGGTCGTGCCCGTATCGGACGAGGAGCTCGAGAAGGGGCTCGCGGCGGCGGGCCTGCCGCCGTTCGTGATCCCGATCGTCGTCGGCACGGACCGCAACATCCGCGCGGGCAACTTCGACGTCGCGAGCGATGCGGTGCAGCGCCTGACGGGCCACCCGCCACAGTCCGTGCGCGAGTTTCTGACGGCGAACCGCGCGGCGCTGCCGGCGTGATCGTGCGCCGAGCAGCGGCCGCGAGCCTCGTGTCACGGGCGGAGCACGACGATCATGCCGGCGACGCGGCGTCGGCCGGGCTTTGCTGATCGGAGGGCGCTCTCCGCCGACAACGGCGCTCAGTTCGGGCTGATGCTGCCGATCGCGTTCGCGCCCGCCATCGCCGCGGCTTCGTCTTCCTCGGGCCTCGCGCCGCTCGCCGCGATCGCGCCGATCAGCCGGCCGTCGCGGTACACCGGCACGCCGCCGCCGAACGTCACCGCGTTCTCGATCTCCTCGATCTCCCCCGCCTGAACCTTCCGGCCGTACTCGGCGGACGTCATTCCCGCGCTCTTGATCACCGTGAGCGTCTTGCGTTCCGCGACCGCAGCGGTGAACGGATTCGCGTTGTCGAGGCGGTGGACCATCACCACGTTGTCGTTCTGGTCCGTGATCCGAATCGTCAACGCCCAGCCGTTCTCGCGGGCGTGCGCCTCGGCCGCAGCCATCGCCGCGGCGGCAAGCTCGTAAGTCATGAGGCTCGGCTCCGGCGGCGGGCCGCGGCGCGCGCCTCCGGGAGGCTGAGCGAAGACGAGGGAGGCGGTCAGCAGCAGTCCGGGAATGGCCGCCAGGGCCGATGCAATTCTCATTTTCGATCCCCCGCAGTGTTTCCGAGTACAGGAGTATAACGAGGCCCAGGTCGCTTCGCGCTCCTCTCCGCCCGGCGAGAACCGCCGCGACGCGAGCTCCATTACGGAATGCACCGGGCCTGCGGGGACACACGCAGCCGCCGGAGGTTAGGTACCGCTCGCCATCGGTCACACACGGCGTCGCTCGAACGTCTAAGCTTCGTGATGCCCCATGTCGACAGGAGGTCCACGTGGACGAGCGCACCCGGGTCTTCGACGAGCAGCGGCCGCGTCTCTTCGGCCTCGCCTACCGCATGTTGAGCACGAGAGCGGACGCGGAGGACGTGCTTCAGGACGCGTATCTGCGCTGGCGATCGATCGACGGCGACCGCATCGATTCGGCGCAGGCATGGCTTACGACCGTGGTCACGCGACTCGCGATCGACCGCCTGCGCCGGGCGCGGATCGAGCGCGAGGCGTACTTCGGGCCGTGGCTGCCGGAGCCTCTGTCCGAGGACGACGTGCCGAGCCCTGAAGCGGCGCTCGAGCTCGAAGGGGACTTGTCGATCGCGTTTCTGGTGCTGCTCGAGACGCTGTCGCCGCAAGAGCGAGCGGCGTTCCTGCTCCACGACGTGTTCGACGAGGACTACGCCGACGTCGCGAAGATGCTCGGCAAGTCCGAAGCGGCGTGCCGACAAATGGTGCATCGCGCGCGCGAGCGAGTGACGGCGAAGCGGCGCCGCTTCGTCGTCGACGACGAGACGCGCATCCGCATGCTGCGCAAGTTCATCGATGCGGCGGCCAGCGGCGATCGAGACGCGATCAAGGCGCTTTTTGCGCCGGACGCGAAGCACGTCTCGGACGGCGGCGGCAAGGGCAGAGCCGCGATCAGGCCGCTCCACGGCGCCGAGCGCATCGCATGGCTCTGGTTCGCCGTCGCGGCGCGGAGCCGCGGGCGCGTCGAGAGAAGGATCGTGCGCGTCAACGGAGAGCCGGCCTTTGCGACCTGGTTCGACGGTCGGCTCCATTCGGTCGCGGTCCTCGAAACGGACGGCGAGCGCATCTACTCGCATTACACGATCGCGAATCCCGACAAGCTTCGCTCCTTCGCGCATCTCGAGGTATTGCCGACGCTCGCGTGAGGATCGCGGCGCGTGTCACACGCGCGACCGACCGCGCGTCTTAGCGGTGCAAGAGACACTCGACGCAAGGAGAAGCGTATGACCCGGCTCACATTCGATCCGGAAAAGTATCGCGACGTCGTACAGGCCATGTTGGGTCTTGGAGCTCCGGTCCGGCGTGCAGGACTCGAGCCCGCACTGCTCGAGCTCGTCAAGGTCCGCGCATCGCAGATCAACGGCTGCGGCTATTGTCTCGACATGCACACGAAGGACGCGCGAGCGAGCGGGGAAACCGAGCAGCGGCTCTACCTGCTCGCGGCCTGGCGGGAAGCGACCGTCTATACCGATCGCGAGCGGGCGGCGCTCGCATGGACCGAGGCGGTCACGCGTCTCGAGAACCAGGACGTGCCCGATCCGGTCTACGAGCAGGCCCGCGCACACTTCACCGAAGAAGAGCTCGTCGCGCTGACGCTCGCGATCATCCAGATCAACGGGTGGAACAGGCTGTCGATCGCGTTCAGACGGCCCGCGGGAGACTACGTGCCGGGCAGTGTCAAGAAGCTCGGAGCGGTGCCCGCGTAAAGCCATCACGGTCGAAGGGCCGGCGCGTCGCGCGCCGGCTCGAGACCTCGGAGATTGGTGCCGGGCCCGGTAAATCCCGGTGCCGCCGGGGCTCGAGGCGCTCACGCGAATCGAGCAGACCCTTCCGGACAGCGCGCAAGTCGACGTCCTCGAGGTCGTCCGACATGACGTCGCTCCGAGCCGCATACGGCCGCCCGCTCCCCCCACTTGCGTCCCGGCAGAGGGGCGGTTTAATAGGCGGCGGACGCCGGACTCGCGGCGTCTCCAAACCACCAGGAGGAAGAAAAAGCAGCCGACAACAAAGGAGGCAGAACCGTGCGCGCAGTCCTCATCACGATCACCGCCTCGTGGCTGATCTCGAGCGCCGCCCTGGCGCAGGACTCCGATTACCGCGGCCTGTGGGTATCGACGCCCTACCCGTCGATCGAGGTCGCACCCGGCGACGACATCTCCTTCGCCCTGACCGTCCACAACGCGAACCGGCCGCCTCAGCGAGTCGCGCTGGAAGTGCTTCAGCCGCCGAGCGACTGGGACGTACGCCTGCTCGGCGGCGGCAAACCGGTGGGCGCGGTGTTCGTGGGACCCGACGCGACGGCCAACCTCCAGCTCGAGCTCGAGCCGCCCGAGGGCATCGGCAAGGGCAGGTACACGCTCACGGTGCGCGCGGCGGGCACCTCCGACCGTTTCGAGCTGCCGCTCGAGGTCGTGATCGGCGAGACGCCGCCTGCAAAGCTCGAGCTCGAGCCCGAGCTGCCGATCCTGCCCGGCACGCCCGACTCCGCGTTTCGCTTCAACGTCGAGCTCGGCAACAAGACGGGCGAGGACGCGCTGATCGCGTTGTCGGCAGACGCACCGCCCGGCTTCCAGGTGTCGTTCAAGGAGCGCTTCGGCTCGCAGCGGCTCACGAGCGTAGCCGTCGAGGCCGGCCAGACGCAGGGCCTCGAGATCGAGGTGCGACCGCCGCAGGGGACGGCCGCGGGACGCTATCCGGTCACGGTGCGCGCGATGGCCGGCGAGGTGGCGGCGAAGACCGAGCTCACGCTCGACGTGAGCGGCCAGCCGGCGCTGCGTCTGACGGCGCCCGGAGAGCTGCTGTCCGGGCGCGTCGAGGCCGGCGAGCAGACTCCGCTGCAGCTCGTGCTGCAGAACACCGGCAGCGCGCCCGCGCAGGGGGTGAGCTTCTCGGCATCGCAGCCGCAGGGCTGGGAGATCGAGTTCGAGCCCGAGACCGTGCCCGTCCTGCCGCCCGGCGAGCGGATGGAGGTGCGCGCGCTCGTCACGGCGCCGGCCGAGGCCATCGCCGGCGACTACATGCTGACGCTGCGCGCGAACGCCGACGCGGCGTCGGCGAACTCGGAGTTCCGCGTGACCGTGCGGACGTCGACGCTGTGGGGCATCGTCGGCCTCCTCGTGATCGCCGCGGCCGTGGCCGTGCTCGCGCTCGCGGTCATGCGCTACGGGAGGCGTTGACGATGGCCGCCGTGATCGAAGCGCGCGGCCTCACCAAGCGCTACGGCGGGATCACGGCCGTCGACGGCATCGACCTCGAGATCCGCCGCGGCGAGGTGTTCGGCCTCCTCGGCCCGAACGGCTCCGGCAAAACGACGACGATCCTGATGCTGCTCGGGCTCACGGACGTCACCTCCGGCACCGTACGGGTGCTTGGGCTCGATCCCGCGCGCGAGCCGCTCGCCGTAAAGCGGCGCGTCGGCTACATGCCGGACACGGTCGGCTTCTACGATCACCTTTCGGCGCGCGCGAACCTGCGCTACACGGGTCGCCTCGCCGGGATCGACCGCGACGTGCTCGACGAGCGCATCGACGGTGCGCTCGCGCAGGTGGGCCTCCGCGACGCGGCCGACCGGCGCGTAGGCGCGTACTCGGCCGGCATGCGCCGCCGGCTCGGGCTCGCCGACGTGCTGATCAAGGAGCCCGACATCGCGATCCTCGACGAGCCGACCAACGACCTCGATCCGACGGCGACGCGCGAGTTCCTCGATCTGATCCTCGCGCTCAAGCGTCGCGACATCACGGTGCTCCTGTCGTCGCATCTGCTCGAGCGCGTGCAGGCCGTGTGCGACCGCGTCGCGCTCTTCCACCGCGGGCGCATCGCGCTCGAGGGCACCGTCGCCGCGCTCGCGCAGCAGGTGCTCGGCGGCGGGCACAGGATCATTCTCGAGGCGGACGGCGCCGATCTGAAGGCCGCGCTCGAGCGTATCGCGGGCGTCGTGGGCGTGACCACGCCCGAGCCCGGCCGCTACGTGATCGAAGCTTCGGACGACGTGCGCGCCGCCGCGGCGGCGGAAGCCGTGCGCGCCGGCGCGGCCGTGAAGTCGCTCGCGCTCGAGCAGCCGAGCCTCGCCGAAGTGTATGCGAGCTACTTCAGGAGTCTGCGCGATGCGGCGTGAAGGATCGCCCTGGACCGGGCTCGCCACCGTCGTCGCGAAGGAGATGGCGGACCATCTCACGAGCGCGCGCATGCGGATCCTCGAGGTGCTGATCGTGCTGATCGCCGCCGGCACGCTCTACAACTCGATCGGCATGCTGCGGCGCACGACGGTCGAGGATCCGTTCCTGTTCCTGCGGCTGTTCACGCTCGCCGATGCGCCGCTGCCGTCGTTCCTGTCCTTCCTGGGCTTCGTCGTGCCGCTGATGGCCATCGCGCTCGGCTTCGACAGCATCAACGGCGAGTACGCGCGCCGCACGCTGTCGCGCGTGCTCGCGCAGCCGATCTACCGCGACGCGCTGATCCTCGGCAAATTCCTCGCGAGCCTAGGGACCCTCGCGCTCACGCTCGCGGCGCTCTGGCTCATCGTCACGGGCGCGGGCCTCCTGTTCCTCGGCGTGCCGCCGAGCGGCGAGGAGGTGCTGCGCGGTATCGGCTTCCTCGTCGTCACGATCGCTTACGCCGGCGTGTGGCTCGCGCTCGCGATGCTGCTCTCCACGACGTTCCGCCAGGCGGCGACGGCGGCGCTCGCGGCGCTCGCGGTGTGGCTGCTGTTCTCGATCTTCTGGCCGATCATCGTGGACTTCCTCGCCCCGCTCTTCGTCGGGCAGCCGGCCGACCTGATGGCCGCGCTGCAGGCCGCCGCGGATCGGGCGCAGACCGAGCTCGCGCTCGCTCGCGTCTCGCCGAACACGCTGTACGGCGAGGCGACGCTCGCGCTGCTGAATCCCGAGACGCGCACGCTCGGCCTCGTGTTCTTCGGCCAGCTGCAAAATGCGATCGTCGGCGCGCCGCTGCCGCTCGGGCAGAGCCTGCTCCTGATCTGGCCGCACGTCACGGGGCTCGCCGCGGCGGCGATCCTCCTCTTCACGCTGACCTACGTGCTGTTTCAGCGTCAGGAGGTGCGGGCCTGACGAGGCGCCGCGGCCGGGGCCGCCCCGGCCGCGGTGCGCGGGGACGGCCCGGACGCGTCAGCGTGCCGGAAGCGTGAGCGGCGCGCCTTCGTCCTTCACCATGAATACGAGAATGCGTGCGGGCTCCGTGTCGCTCGCGTTGCGCGAGACCGAGTGGATGTCGCTCGGCGACTCGTAGAACGTCTGCCCCGCTTCGAGCGTCACGCGCTCGCCGCCCTCGACCTGCATCTCGACCTTGCCCTCGAGCACGTAGACGAACGTGCTCGCATTGTGTCGATGCGGCGGCGACTCCTCGCCCGGCGGATACTCGACGGTGAGCATCACGCCTTCCTTGCCGGGCACGCCGACCAACGACTGCGTGACGAGCGGTGTGACCTGCGAGCCCGACGCAGCAGGCTGCGCCACTGCAATGTCGAGCGCCGCGCCCAGCACGAGGACGGCGCAAGCTCGTAACCCGATCCGAATCATGATCACCCTCCTGTTCACGTCGATTGTGCCTTCCTGAGGCTCCCGCCCGATAGCCGTGCCGTAGATCGCGCTCGGCTCATCGTCCTTGACGCACGGCAGCGCCCGCATGTGACAAGCGCCCGGTCTTCGTTGCCGCGATAGCGACGCCGCGTTCCGGGAGCGGGACGGTTCGTCGACATCGGGCTGCGCTGCGGCGCGGAAAATCCCGGTTCGAGCTCCTGCTCCGGCGTCGACGTCGCCCGCGCGCTCCTCGCGGGCTTACCCGGGCTCGTCGTCGGCAGCGTCCTGGCGTTCGCGGCGGCGGCCTGGCTGCGCTCCCAGCTCCTGTCGAGCGCGGTTTCGGCCGAAGCCGTGCCGATCATGGTCGCGATCGGGTTCGCCTGTCTCCTGACGCTCGCGAGCCTCGATTCGGCCCGTCAGGTTCGCTCGACGGCGCCCGCGGAGCTGCTGCGGGAGTAGGCTCCCGGTACAGGTAGCGCCGGCGCAGCTCGTCCGGATACTTCTCGATCGCGTAACGCAGCATCGTGCGCGGCATTCGCCGATAGCGCGGCCGCAGGAACGCCTCGGCCGTCGCGCGGTCCCGCTTGCCGACCTCGCGCAGCATCCACCCGACCGCCTTGTGGATGAGGTCGTGCGTGTCCTGCAGCAACATGTCGGCGACGCGCAGCGTCTCGTCGAACGATCCGGCCTTCACGTAGCAGAAAGTCGCCATGATCGCGATCCGCCTCTCCCAGACCGACGTCGAGCGCGTAAGGTCGTACAGCACCGTCTTCTCGCGGTTCTCGAGATGCGGTCCCACGATGCACTCGGCCGAGCTGTCGACGAGGTCCCAGTTGTTCACGCAGGCGGTGTGATCCAGGTACAGGCGGTAGATCGCCTCGCGCAGCGCCTCGTCTCCGCGATCGTAAGCCTGCACGAGGAGCAGCAGCGCGAGCATGCGCGCCTCGTGATACGGCGAGACGAGCAGGGCGCGACAACCAGGGAGCCCAAGCGACGCATGCTTCCTGGCCAGCTTGCGCAGGACGGGCACACGGATCCCGAGGAAGCGATCCCCTTCGCCATACTCGCCCGGCCCCGTCTTGAAGTACCGTGCGAGCCGCTCCGCACTCTCCGGATCGGCGAGCCCCTGGAGCTCCTGCTCTATTTCGGCGACGTGCGCTGGCGCTTCACGCGCATTCACGGCTCGTCCTCGGTTCCGGCTGCGTATCATCCGCTTCGACTCCTATGCGCCGAATAATAATCGGAGCCTCCAGTCCAGATCTCGTGCCGACAGTCGATACCGAGCGTCACGATCACGGCGAGCTCGCGCGAGAACGCATCCAACGCCGCTAATAACCGGTCATAACCTGACACTCCGTTGCTCGGCTGCGGCTTCGATGTTGTGATCCCGAGGCCGGGCGCGCTTGGGCTTGCCGGGAGCGAGCCGTTTTCGCGCTCGAAAGGAATTACAAACGACGAGGCGGCCGCAATGAGAATTCGAAGAACGGTATCGATGACGATCTCCTGGACCGCCGGCCTCTGCGCCTGCGTCTTCATGCAGACCGCAGCAGCACAGGCCGAGCGGCCCGACGCCGAAACGAACCGACCCAACATCCTGCTGATCATCGCCGACGATGTCGGCCTCGACGTCACGACGAACATGTATCCGGGGCTCGTCGATGACCTCGTCGAGCAGTACGGGCCGGCCGGGCATGACCACCCGGACTACGAGAAGATCGACGGGAAACCGGCTTCGACCCCCGTCCTCGAGGACCTCGCGCGGCAGGGGATGGTCTTCTCGAATGCGTGGGCGCAGCCGTTCTGCTCGCCGACGCGCGCGTCGATACTCACGGGCCTGTTCTCGTCGCGCACCGACGTGCTGACGCCAGCGGACCCGCTGAGCCAGAACCACACGTCCCTTGCCCAGCTCCTGAAGGACGAGGGCGGCTACAGCACGGCGGTGTTCGGCAAATGGCACATGGCCGGGGTACCGCGCGGCAATGTCGCCTATCCCGGCATGAAGCCTCTGGAAGCGGGCTTCGACCTCTTCAAGGGCAACCTCCACGCCGCGATACAGACTTATTGGAGCTACGACTACCAGATCCAGGACGGCGAGACCGCTCCCGGTGAGTGGCGAACGGAAGCGCCCCCGGAACGGTCGCTTCCCGGGATCGCGCCGACGACCTATGCGCCGGTCGTGAAGGCCGCAGACACGATCGAGTGGATTACGGCTCGCGAGGCGGAGGACCCGGAGAAGCCGTGGTTCACTTGGCTCGCATTCAATCTGTCGCACGCGACGATATCGCGGACGCCGAGCCAGATGATCGTGCCGAATGCGGATACGCTGAACGCCGCGGCGCGCGCCGAGATGGAGGCGTGCGGCGGCGAGTTCGGGACGGCGAACCTCGGCTCATGCACCGGCGAGCAGGTCATGCGTGCGATGACGAGCTCGATGGACACGGTGATCGGCAAGGTGCTCGAGGCCGTCGACGAGCTCGACCCGAACACCTACGTGATCTTCCTCGGCGACAACGGCACGCCGATGTACGGCCGGCCGGGTCTCAACTTCATCGACAACACCTACATCACCCGAAGCGGCCGCGGCAAAGGGACCGTATACGAGAGCGGCGCGCGCGTCTCGCTCGCGGTGAGGGGACCCGGCATCCAGGCCGGCACCCGCAGCGACGAGTTCGTCCATGCCGTGGATCTTTTCGCGACGATCCTCGAGCTCGCCGACGTGCCGGTACCGCGGACCGTCTCGAACCGGGATGGGACGGGGTCGATCAGTCTCGATGGTGTCTCGCTCGCGCCGATCCTGTTCGGCAAGGCTTCGGCTGTGCGCGATCCGAACGAGGGCTATCTGTTGACGGAAACCCGCGGGAGGCGACCGCAGGTCGGCGCGCGCAACGGCACGTACAAGGTCGTTTGCCGCGGCAGCGCCGAGATCGCCAACTGCGACTTCTACAACCTGGCCGACGACCCGCTCGAGGAGTATCCGCTCGCGAAGCCCGACGACTGCAGCAACTTCCGGGACGGGACGTGGACACCGAACGATCGCGAGTGGCACTTCTGCCGACTGACGGACATCGTCGCGACGGAGTCGTTCCTGTAGACGGTGGCGGCGGCCGCGGCTATGCACCTCCTCCATGGTCGCGCACCGCCCCCCGACGCGTCGCGGCCGCAGTGTCCTGCTGCGGCCGCGATGCGCCGTCACGGCGCGGCGCTATGCGTCGACGATCAGCTCGATGCCCCGCTGATACGCTCGAATGACCGGCACGAGGTGACGTTCGTCGACGCGTGACAGCGTGTCCTCGATCGTGTGGAACCACGCGTGCGTCGCGATCGTGGCGAATGCGGTCGTGTATCCGCGCTCCAGGAACAGCGGCAGCTCGCCTCCGCCGACGGCGGTCGGCGGCGAGTAGCCGGGGAGATTCTTGAAAGACTCGGCCACCGCATCGCGTGCCGTGTCGGTGGCCATCAGCGTCCGCCGCGGATCCGGCGTATCGAGCATCACGAGCTCTCCGTTCCGCTCTTCCGCGTCGCGGACGGCGAGCGAGGCGCCGATGTGCACCCAGACCCGAGTGTCCTCGGGCGGCGGCGTATCGACGATGTGCTCTGACCCCGCGAAGTAGTACTCGTGCCCGCCGGAATTCAGCAGCCAGATCGAGTGCTGCGGGAACCGGTGTACCGCCCATGCGGCGATCTCGAGAAACGCCGCCGTGCCGGTTCCTCGCTCGCCGACGCAGTGATACCAGCCGGAGCGCGGAGTCGAGACCGCGATCCAGCGATCGCCGCGCTCGAGACGGGCGACGATGTTCGGGCTCGGGCGACGGGTCGCGTCGCCATCCAGGATCAGCGTACCCTCGGCCCCGGACCGTGCCGCCTCGATGATCGTCGCCGCGTCCTTCGGCGCCAGCACTGCCGTCGGGATCGGGACGAACGGCGCCGACGGGCGCACGTTCAGCGCGATCGCCTCGCCGCTCGGCCCTCTCGTGACGATGACGATCGCGCTCGCACCCGCTTCGGCGAGCCGCACGACCGTCTGTCCGATGCCGCGGTCGGGCGCAAGCGCGGCATGACGGCCGAATGGCGTCAGGAACACCGCGATGCGCCCGCGAACGTCGGAGCGCTCGTCCTCCACGACGACGAGCGGCGCGGTTACCCCGCTCGGGCCGGTCGGCACGACGGGCGCCTGCGGCTGCACGTCGACCGACGCTGAGCCTGCGTCGAGGCGAGCGATTCGCTCGTCCCAGAACGGCATGTCGGCGGTCGACTCCTCGACGTCGTAACCGGCAGCGCGGAGACGGCCCGCGATCCAATTCGCCGTGGCGAGATCACCCGGGCTTCCCGAGAACTTGTAGCCGAACGCCGCATGGTGCTCGAGGTCCCGGCGGACGCGGGCGAGCAGGGAGCTCTCGTCATTTTGCGCCCGCGCAGGGAACGATACCGCGGGCATCAGCGCGCCGCCGGCCAAGGCTCTCAATAGGGTCCGTCTCGTCGTCGTCATGTCCGTATTCCTCCGCGCGACTCCATACTCGATCGGCTCGTACGGGATACTCGTTGACGACGAGGAACGCAAGCAGCTTCACGATCGCACGAGTGAAAAAGGCGCGATTGTGAGCACAACGGGTCGTGCGGCACAACGTCGTGCTTGACTCATTAGGAAGATAACCGGTCACTCGCTCCCGCGAGCGCCGATCCTCGTGATTACGGCAGCTTCCGCGCAGCGCGCACGACCTCGATCGATCAACACGCGTGGACTTCTCTAGTCGCGTCGAGACGATCCTGTTTGTTGTACTGCTCTCGCTCGCGAGTGTATCCTTTATTCAATACAACGACGAACGGCAAAAGCGATTCAGGTGCCACAAGCAACAGGAAGCCGGCGCTACGCACAGCGCCGGCGTCGACGCTGTTGCGAGTCCACCCGCCTGCCGCAGCCGGTCCTTCAACAACGACGGGGAATCACGAATGGACAACGACGCGACTCATTACAAGAAGACGCTCTTGCACTGTGCAGTGGCTGCGGCTCTCGGCGCTTCCGGCGCAGCCGCGGCCGTTTACACGCCCCGGGCCTCGGCGCAGGAGACGCCGGAGGAAGCCGCCGGAGTGGAAGAGGTCGTGGTCACCGGCTCACGCATCGTGCGTCGTGACCTCGAGGTCAATAGTCCGTTGTTGACCGTCGACCGCGAGCTCTTCGAGGACAGCGCCTTCATTTCCATCGAGCAGGCGCTCAACGACCTGCCGCAATTCATGGTCGGCGGCGTGAACATGAGCGCCTCCGCGGTGACCAGTCTGCAAGCCGCAAACGGCCTCGAGGGCGGCCTCGGCACGGGCGATGCGTTCAACATGTCGCTGCTGCCGAACAACGCGCAGGCTATCGGTATCGTGGTGCCGGGCGCCGCCAACGTGAACCTCCGCGGTCTCGGGGCGAATCGTTCGTTGACACTGATCGACGGTCATCGCGCGATGCCGCTCAACGCATCGATGATCGTCGACTTGAACACGATCCCGTCGATTGCGATCGGCAGCATGGAGGTGATCACCGGCGGCGCTTCCGCCGTGTACGGCGCCGACGCGCTGGCCGGAGTCACGAACATCAAGTTCCGTGATGACTTCGAAGGCGTGAGCTTGAGAGTGCGCGGCGGCACCAACGAGGTCGGCGACGGCGACGAGCATCAGATCGGCGCGCTGATCGGTGCCAACTTCGCCGGCGATCGCGGCAACGTGATGATCGGCATGGAGTACAGCAAGCGCCGCGAGACGCTGTGGAGGGAGCGGGACTTCTTCCGCGAGGTGATGGACTCCCCGTATTCCGACTCGGGCGACCTTCTCTTCGGCTGGGATCCGTACTACTCCTCCGGCGGGCAATTCGGCACCCAGAACGCGGTGCAGGGCGCCTGGAACGGCAATGCTCCGTCCACGGACGCCATCCTGCAAATATTCTCCGACCGAACGTGCACGGACGCCAACGGGCAACCCGTGAACTGCATCGCGAGCACCACGAACGCGCCGTTCGGCGGCGGCTGGTACTTCAACGCGGACGGGACGATCTACACTCGAAGCTCGCAGACCGGGGGCACCGGCGGCATTCCCGCCGTCTACTACGGACCGCAGCGTTTCAATGGATTGAACCCCGGCGGGCCCACGATCGATAACCCATTCGAGACGACGTGCACCTTTACGACCGGGGGTACCAGCGCCGATCCCAATTTCCCGAACGAGCCGTGCAACCCGACGCTGAACCGTGTCGACTATGGCCGCTGGTTGTCGAGCCCTCGCGACGCCTACAACATGTTCGGCCGTGCGACCTTCGATATCACTGACGGCCTCGAGCTGTACTCGAACTTCCACTTTGCGTCGTCGAAGACCTATACACGCCGCGAGCCGGCGCCGATCCTCGGCGGCTTCAACGTCGTCATTCCGTTCGACTCGCAGGCCGATGGCGACGACATCTACCTTCCCTCTCTCGACCCCGCGACGGGGCAAACCGTCAGCTCGTATCTGCCGGGAGGCATCCACGGCACGAGTTGCGCGCCGACGGGCGGCTGCACGATGTCGCAGGTGTTCCCGGTGCCGCCCGAGCTGCGCGCCCTGCTCGAGTCGCGTCCCGATCAAACCTGGGGAGCGGGCAGTCCGTTCGAGGGCCTGAGCAGGTGTCACATATACAACCTGCTGCCGCCGGGCTCGCAGGGGCCGGGGGTGCTGGAGAACCCGGCGACGGGCGCGCTTTATTCGATCGAGGTGGACCCGAACACGGGCAAGGCCGTGTCGAGCTGCGGGCCGAACTCGGGCTGGCAGTTGAACTGGCAACCGGGGTGGATGCCGCCCCGCGGCACCGAAAACACGGCGCAGCTCTATCAGATCGCGGTCGGGCTGCGCGGCGATCTCGGGTTCTCGGACTGGACGTGGGATCTCTACACGTCGCAGGGCGCGTCCGAGACGCAGACGAAGTACATCGGCTTTCTGTCCATCAATACCTATCAGCGCATCTTGTCCGCGCCGAACTACGGTAAGGGTTACTCGGAGGTGGGGCCGGCGTCGAAGTACCTGACCTGCACGAGCGGTCTGAGCCCGTTCGATCGCAACCTCGTCGTGTCCCAGGATTGCATCGAGGCCATCATCGCGAACACGATCGACCGCAACACGATGACCCAGAGCATCTACGAATTCAGTGCTCAGGGCCACGTGGCGGACTTGCCGGGAGGCGAGATGCGCGCGGCATTCGGTGCGACCTATCGCACGAACGCGTATAAGTTCACGCCGGATGCCCTGCTCGACCGGACCTACCTCACGGACTTCTCCGCCGGTGCCTTCGGATCCGGCAGCATCGACGAGGAGGTTTCCGTCAGGGAAGTCTACGGCGAGTTGCTGGTGCCGTTGATCAGGGACCTGCGCTTCGCCCGCAGTCTCGAGCTCGAGCTCGGCGCCCGTCATTCCGAGTACACGACGGGCCAGAACGTGGATACCTACAAGATCCTCGCGAGCTACGAGCCGCTGCAGTGGTTGCGCTTCCGCGGCGGCTACAACCGGGCGGAGCGCGCGCCGAACATGTCCGAGCTGTATGCGACGCCGAACGGCAGCGCGCAGTTCGGGTCGTTCCCGAACGATCCGTGCCGCAACAATCCCAACGGCGCGCTGGTGCTTTTCCCCGGCCCGACGCCGGGCTCGACGCTGAATAACACGGACACCACGGACCCTGCGATCCGCGCGCAGCTGCAGGAGATGTGCTCGGCGCACATCAACCTGTGGGGCGGGAACGATAGCTCCGACTTCCACGCCGACCCGAACGAGTGGAACGTCGGCGGAGGCGGTGCGCTCGTGGTCGGCAACCCGAACCTGCGCAACGAAAAGGGCGACACCTGGACGTGGGGTGCTGCGTTCCGGTTACCGTTGCAGCGTCCGGCGCTGAGGAACATTACCGGTACGGTCGACTGGTACAAGGCGCGGGTCAGCGATCCCATCGCGGTGCTGACCACGGCCACCATCGTGAACACGTGCTACAACATCAACGGTCTGAACCCGACTTACTCGCTCGACGATCCGAACGGCTACTGCTCTCTGATCGAACGTGATCCGGTGGACGGCGCCATCGAGCGTGTCTACCTCTCGTTCGACAATCAGGACAGACTCGAGATCAGCGGTGTGGACGTCGCAGTCCGCTGGAGCGCCCCCCTGGTGGACCTCGGCTTCGACAACGCGCCCGGCACGTTGTCGATCAACACCAACATGAACTTCCTGCTCGATCAGATCCAGCGCTTCACCGGGTCCACCGACGAGGTCGCCGACTACGCCGGCTACAACGGAGCCTCGAGGTTCCGTGTCAACACGGGCTTCACGTACAGCTGGAACCGCCATCGAGTGACGCTCGTCTGGACCTACCGCGACTCGACGAAGAGCCCGACGACCTGGGCGGTGATGCCGAACGACACCGGAACGACGGGTCCGGAGCTGCGGGAAAACCCGTTGCTGGCAGGTTACAAGTCGGTCCATCTGTTCAACCTGACTGCCGGCACGCAGGTGGGGGCGGTGAACCTGTCGCTCAGCGTGAACAACCTGTTCGACAAGAAGCCGCGCCCCGGCGGGTATCAGCTCGAGGATCCGCGTCGGGGCTTCGGCACTTTCAGCCCATTCGACGATCTGGTGGGCCGGCGCTACTCGTTCAACATGTCGGTGGATTTCTGAGCGCCGGAGTCCCTCGTCGATGCCCTCCGCTCCCCCGGGCGCCCCGTCCGGGGGAGTCATCGTGCTACCATGGCGGCCAGGCCGAGGAGGCGGCCTACGGTCTGCGTAAAGGGTCGAACCCACCCCCGCACTTCAGCTGCCGTCGGATAACCTGACTTCCAGCCCGAGACGCGGACACCGGGCGTACAACGGAAGGAAGGTGTCTGTATGGGAACCTCGCAGCTGCCCGAACGGGCTTCCCTTGAATACCTGAAGAAGCTCGCCAAGGAGCGCCTCGCGCAGATGCGCCGTGTCGATCCCGCGGCCAAGCTCTCCGCTTCGCTGCTCGAAGTGGCGCGCGAGCACGGCTTCTCGAGCTGGCGCGCCCGGAGTGAGTGCGCGGCCGAGCCTGGCGTCGGAACGCAGCGGCGCGGAGACGAGTCGGCGCCAACGATGTGCGACGAGACGACGTGCGAGGAGACGTCGGCCGAACCGCCTCGCCTTCGGCGTCGGCCGATCGTCATCTCTCCACCTGGCGACGCTATCGGTTGAGCGTTGCCATCGCGGCCTCGGGGTACCGCGTGCCGGCCGCCGCGCCAGGCGGCGCGATCTCGTCCAGGCGACGCAACTCGTCGTCGCTGAGCGAGATGTCGGCGGCGCGCACGTTTTCCTCGAGGCGCGTCAGGCTGCGCGTGCCCGGTATCGGCACGATGCGCTCGTCGCGAGCGAGCACCCAGGCCAGCGCGAGCTGCGCCGCCGTGCAGCCCTTGTCCCTGGCGAGGTCATTCACCGCGTCGACGAGCGCAAGGTTTCGCTGGAAGTTTTCGCCCTGGAAGCGCGGATTCCGGCGCCGCCAGTCGTCTGGCGCGAGGTCGTCGATGCTGCGGATCGCTCCCGTGAGGAAACCGCGGCCCAGCGGGCTGTAGGCGACAAAGCCGATACCGAGCTCCGCGCAGAGCGGCAACAGCTCGTCCTCCGGATCGCGGCTCCACAGCGAGTACTCCGTCTGGAGCGCGGCGATCGGATGGACGGCGTGTGCACGCCGGATGGTCTCCGGCGCCGCCTCGGACAGGCCGAGGTGCCGGACCTTGCCTTCGCGCACGAGATCGGCCATCGCACCGACCGTGTCCTCGATCGGCGTGTTCGGATCGACACGATGCTGGTAGTAGAGATCGATCACGTCTACGCCGAGGCGCTTCAGGCTCGCGTCGCAGGCCTGCTTCACGTACTCGGGCCTGCCGTCGATGCCGAGAAAGCTTCCGTCCGGCCCGCGCACGTTGCCGAACTTCGTCGCGAGGACGACGGCGTCCCGTCGGTCCCGGATCGCGCGACCGACGAGCTCCTCGTTGCGGCCGACGCCGTACATGTCGGCCGTGTCGAGCAGGGTGACGCCGAGATCGAGCGCGCGGTGGATGACGTCGATCGATTGCCGGTCGTTCGCAGCTCCGTAGAATTCGCTCATGCCCATGCAGCCGAGCCCGATGCACGAAACGACGGGCCCGTTCGCACCGAGATTGCGTGTGTTCATAGGTATCCCTCCGAATCAGCTTCGCCTGCCGCGATGGCGCAGGCAGGAGGCGCAGTCTAGACTTCTCCGAAACGGGGATAAGTAAGCCGTTATCCCGGTAATGCCGGTTCCCGGTTCGACAAGGAGGCGCCATGCTGAGCGAAGACCGCCGCCGGGAGATAGCGACATTCCTGCGGCTGCGCCGCGAACGGCTGCAGCCGGAGCACGTGAACTTGCCGCGCGGTAACCGGCGTCGCACGCCCGGGCTGCGACGCGAAGAGGTGGCCGCGCTGGCCGGCGTCAGCACCGAGTGGTACACGTGGCTCGAGCAGGCGCGAGACGTGCAGCCTTCCGCCGATACCTTGAGGCGGATTGCTGCGGCGCTGCGCCTCGAGGCCGGCGAGGCACAGCACCTCCTCACGCTAGCGGGGCACAACGGCGAGGCCGGCGGCAATAGGCACGCGCACGCAGGCGCGGTGACACCGCGAGTGCAGCGTCTGCTCGAGCAGTTCGGGCAATGCCCCGCCTGGGTGCACGGCGAGCGCTGGGACTTCCTCGCGTGGAATCGCGCGGCCACCGTCATTCACGACGGCATCGACGCTGCACGGGGATTCGAGCTCAACGCCGTCTACCGGATGTTCACGCATGCGCGCATGCGCGATATGCTGGTCGACTGGGAGCGCCATGCCCGTGACATCGTGGCCAAGCTGCGGGTCGCGCATGCACGTTACGTCGACGACCCGTGGTTCAACGAGCTCGTATCCGTGCTGCGTGCGAACAGCGACGAGTTCGCCCGCTTGTGGAACGAGCACAACGTGCAGCTGCCGCAGGGAGGGGTGAAGCGCTATCGTCACCCGGAGGTTGGGCTCCTCAGCTTCGAGTTCAGTCACCTGACGATCGCGGGCGAACCCTTCGAAGCCGCGTATCTCGTCGCGTACGTGCCGGCCGACAACGTGACCCGGAAAAGGATGGGCGAGTTGCTCGAGCGGGAGCGGAACGTGACGAACGGGCCGCGTGTCGCGCGAGCGTCCGCGGTAAGCTCGGCTTAGTTCTTTTCGTCGGCGGCGCGGCGCGCGCAAAGTCTCCTGCCACTCGCGCTCACGTCCCGCGCGGTCTCGCGCGTCCATTACGCAGCGTCGACGCTCCGTTCTTTCGCCGGGAGCCGGGGCGGCGAACGGCGCTCCTCACGATGCGCCGAAACCTCGGACACTCCATGTGGCTCGGTGCCTTGCAGGCCGCGGCGTGCCTCAGCGCCTTCGACACAGTCGTGAGCCGCCGGATCGTCGCATCGAGCTCGTCGGCCTTCGCAAGGAGCTTCTTCCTGTCGATCCGCACGCGTCCGTCGGGACCGAAGATCTGCGCGATTTCGTCGAGCGAGAAGCCGGCGGAACGCCCTAACGCGATCAGCGCCAGGCGTTCGACGACGCCGGCCGCGAACACGCGGCGCAAGCCGCGCCGGCCGATCGACTGGATGAGCCCCTTTTCCTCGTAGAATCGCAGGGTGGAGGTCGGCAGACCACACTGCTCCGCGACTTCGCCGATGTCCAGGTTACGCATGGTGCTTGACTTCAAGTCGACTTGAATTGGCACTGTGTCCTTGTGGATTCCATTGTGCCACGGTCTCTTCGGCTCGGGCTGCGCCGCTAAGGCTCGGGCAACCGGATGCTCGACATGCGCCGTGTGCTCACACCTCGCGCAGCACGTGGCCCGGCACGACACGAGCCGCGCGCAGCACCTGCGCGCCCACCGACAGCCATGCGATGGCGATCGTCACCGCCAACGCCAGCGCGAACGGCGCCGGCGTCAGCGCGATGGGATCGAGGAACGCCGCGAGATACTCGTTCGCAGCGGCGTACGCGATCGGCCATGCCGCGAAGTTGGCGACCACCACGGGACGCGAGAACGCGGCGATGAGCAAGCGCGCAATCTGCGCGCTGCTCGCGCCGAACGTCTTGCGCACGCCGATCTCGCGGCGTCGGTGGTTCACGACGATCGCCGCCATGCCGACGAGACCCGCCATGGCGATCGCAAGCGCGGTCGCGGAAAGAAGGCCGAACGCCTGGTTGAGGCGCAGGAACGTCTCGTACGCTCGATTGAAGGTCTCGTCGAAGAAGTGCCGGCTGATTGCCACGTCGGGTGCGAGCCTGCCCCAGACCGCATCAATGCCGGCGAGCGCACCGGCGACGTCGTTGCCGTCGACGCGCACGTACATGACGTCGCCCTCCGGGTCGAGTCCGTACATCGTCGACACGGCTCCGCCGCCGCGAAACGTGAGGCGCCTGTCCTCGACGACGCCGACGATCTCGAGCGGCGGACTCGTGCCCCGTCCGTAGACGAGCATGCCGACGGCCTCGGCCGGCGTCGCCGCGCCGAACTCACGTGCGAACGCCCGGTCGACGACGATCGGCACGGTGGCTCGGCCCTCCGCGCGCGCGGCGGCGTCGTTGCGCTCCGGCTCGAAGACGCGGCCGGCGAGGAGGTCGATGCCCATGACGTCGAAGAACCCGTACCCTACGCTGCGCGTGAGCACGCGGCGCGGCGGCTGTTCGGGCGCCGCAGACAGAAACGTCACCGCGACGAGCCGTTGCCACGGCAGTCCTCCGAACTCCGAGACGGCCTTCACTTGCGGCACGCGCAGCAGCTCGGCGCGCAGCGTCGCGGGATCGACCTTCGTGATGCGCGTCGGGTTCTCGATGAGCACGAGCGGATCCTCGAGACCGCCCAGACCCGTGCGAACGAGCTTTGCGTTCTGCAACGACACTACGGTGAGCGCGGCGATCAGGAGACTCGCCGCGGCGAACTGAGCGCCGACGAGCAGCGTCGAGAGCCGCCCCGCGCCGAGCCGCGCGCGGATGGAGCGAAGCGCGACGATCGGCGCGACGCGCGACAGCACGAACGCCGGATACGAGCCCGCCGCGAACGCGGCCGTCAACGTCGCGGCAAACAGCACGAGCCAGACGGCAGGGTCCGCGAACAGCACGGTGCCGATGTCTACACCGAGCATCTCGCGAGCCGCCGGCAGCACCGCGACGAGCGTTACGAGCGCCACGGCCATCGCGAGCGACGTCATGAGCGTCGCCTCGAAGAGATGCTGGAGCGCAACGTGCTTCGGGCCGGCGCCGAGGGCCTTGCGCACGCCGACCTCGCGAACGCGGCGCGCCGCCCGCGCGGTGGCGAGGTTCGCGTAGTTCACGCAAGCCACGCCGAGCACGAGCACGCCGAGCGCGAGCAGGACGCCCGAGATGGAGACTCCGACGTCGCCGGACAAGAGCTCGTCGTCGATGCTCTTGCGAAGCAGCGCCGTCGCCGGCAGCAGGTCGAACGTGACCGACGAGCCCTCCTCCTGCGGCACGTGCCGCGCGGCGAAAGCGGCGAGCTCGCCGCGCAGCGCATCCGCCGCACCGGCATCCGGCAAAAGCAGGTAAGTCACCGCGTTACCGCTCATCCAGTTGCTGCGCAGCATCTCGAGCATGGGAGCGTCGATGGCAGCGCGTTGAACCGCGTCGAGGACGTCCATCGATAGCAGCACGTCGAACCGCAGGGGAGCCGCCGCCGAGCGGCCGAGATGCGACGGCTCGGGAACGTGATCGACGACGCCCGTGACGGTCGCCTCGACGGCGTTATCGACGAGCAGCCGCCTGCCGAGCGGATCACCGGCGCCGAAGAGTCGCGTTGCAGCCTCCCGCGTCACGACGGCGCTGCGCGGCCTCGCGAGCGCCGCGTCGCGGTCCCCCGCGGCGAACGGCAGCGGGAACAGCGAGAGGAAGTCCTGGTCGACGGCGACGGCAGGGAAACGCAGCGCCCGATCACCGGTCGACACCGACGTCTGGGCCGGCAGCGGAACCGCGCGCGCGACGCGCTCCACGGCGGGAAAATCGGCGAGCAGCAGGTCCGCGGCCTGGAGCGGCGAGGTCGTGAGCCCGCTGCGCGAGAACGTGCCGCCGATCGTCGTAAAGCTCGTCGTCAACACGAACACGCGGTCGGCGTCCGGGAAGGCGCGCTCGGCGCGGTCCCAGAATGCGACGAGCGCGTAGGCGAGCAGGAAGCTCACGAGCCCGAGCGCGAGCGTGAGCACGTTGATCGTCGCCGTGACGGGCTCGCGGCGCGCGTTGCGAATGGCGAGAAACAGATAGTGCCGAGATCAGGTACCGCCGTGCATTGCAGAAACTCGAGCTTCGAAGTGCCGGGCGACCGCCGGGCCCGAGGATCGGCATCCGCCGGCCTAGTGTGTTACTGACGCAATACAGTAGAGATGCTCATACGATGCCGTCAAGAGGAGCCGAAGCCTTGCCTTGCACTCGCCGTCCTGCCGCGGTAACGTGACGCTCGCTCACTAGGGGAGTCCCGCGAAGGGGCTGAGAGGTCATTGGCGCCTACGGGCGCGACATGACGACCCTTTGAACCTGATCCAGCTCATACTGGCGAAGGGAATGTCGAGAACGACCGCTGTCGTCATCGAGCTCATCGTCTCCGAGGCTCTTCCGCGGCCGAAGCGCCCTTCCGGTACCGCTGGATCTCCCCGCCCGTTGTCTCTGTCCGGGAGGATCCGATGGATACCGAGTCGCCGCGCGTGACGACCGGCCCGCTGCCGTCGTCGTCCAAGGTCTACTTCTCCGGAACGCTCCATTCGCACCTTCGAGTGCCGATGCGGCGGATCGACCTTCATCCGTCCGCCGGCGAGCCGCCGCTCGTCGTGTACGACTCGTCGGGCCCCTACACGGACCCGAACGTGGAGATCGACATCGCACGCGGCCTGCCGAAGCTGCGGGCGCCGTGGATCGCCGCGCGCGGCGACGTCGTGCCGTGCGAGCCGCGTGTCGAGAACGCGTCGGCGTTCCGTCATCGGCCGTTCAAGGCGCTGCCCGGCAAGGCCGTGACGCAGCTCGCCTACGCACGAGCCGGCATCATCACGCCCGAGATGGAGTTCGTCGCGATCCGCGAGAACGTCGGGCGCGAGCGGCTGCGCGCGGCCGCAGGGCGGGACGGCGAGCCGTGGGGCGCGTCGATCCCGGACTACGTGACGCCCGAGTTCGTGCGCCGGGAGGTCGCGGCGGGCCGCGCAATCCTTCCTGCCAACGTGAATCACCCGGAGAGCGAACCGATGATCATCGGCCGCAACTTCCTCGTGAAGATCAACGCGAACATCGGCAACTCCGCCGTGTCGTCGTCGATCGCCGAGGAGGTCGACAAGATGGTCTGGGCGATCCGCTGGGGCGCGGATACCGTGATGGATCTGTCGACGGGCAAGAATATCCGCCAGATTCGCGAGTGGATCCTGCGCAATTCGCCGGTGCCGATCGGCACCGTGCCGATCTACGAAGCGCTCGAGAAGGTCGGCGGCGTGCCGGAGCGGCTCTCGTGGCAAGTCTTCCGCGATACGTTGATCGAGCAGGCGGAGCAGGGCGTCGACTACTTCACGATCCACGCCGGCGTCCGGCTCGCGCATATCCCGCTGACCGTCGATCGCACGACGGGCATCGTCTCTCGAGGCGGCTCGATCATCGCAAAGTGGTGCCTCGCGCACCACCGCGAAAGCTTCCTCTACGAGCGCTTCGAGGAGATCTGCGACATCTGCCGCGCCTACGACGTCAGCTTCTCGCTCGGCGACGGCCTCCGACCCGGCTCGATCGCGGACGCGAACGACGCCGCGCAGTTCGCCGAGCTCGAAACGCTCGGCGAGCTGACCCGCGTCGCATGGGAGAAGGACTGCCAGGTCATGATCGAGGGCCCAGGGCATGTGCCGATGCACAAGATCAAGGAGAACGTCGACAGGCAGCTCGCGAGCTGCGGCGAAGCGCCGTTCTACACGCTCGGACCGCTCGCGACCGACATCGCGCCGGGCTACGACCACATCACGTCCGCGATCGGCGCCGCGATGATCGGCTGGTTCGGCACGGCGATGCTGTGCTACGTCACGCCGAAGGAGCATCTAGGGCTGCCGGACCGCAACGACGTGAAGACCGGCGTCATCACGTACAAGCTCGCGGCCCACGCCGCGGATCTCGCGAAGGGTCACCCGGCCGCGCGGGCGCGGGACGACGCGCTCTCACGCGCGCGCTTCGATTTTCGCTGGGAAGACCAGTTCAACCTTTCGCTCGACCCCGAGACGGCCCGTGACTTCCACGACCTCACGTTGCCGAAGGAGGCGCACAAGCTCGCGCACTTCTGCTCGATGTGCGGCCCGAGGTTCTGCTCGATGCGGATCTCGCAGGATCTGCGCGACGACGCGCGGCGGGCAGGCATGCGCGAGATGGCGCAGAAGTTCCGCGAGCGCGGCGAGCTCTACGTTCCGGTCGAACGCAACTGACATGCGCGTCACGGTGATCGGCGCGGGCGTCGCGGGACTCTGCTGCGCCGTCGAGCTCGCGGAACGGGGCGCGGACGTCGAGGTGCTCGAGCGGACGGCGCTTCTCGGCGGGTCGGCGGCCTCGTGGCTCGCGGGCGGCATGCTCGCGCCGTGGTGCGAGCGCGAGCATGCGGCGCCGATCGTCGCGGCGCTCGGCGAAGAGTCGATCGATTGGTGGGCCGGGCATTTCCCCGCGACGCACCGCATGGGCACGCTCGTCGTTGCGCACGGCCGCGATGCGCCGGACCTCCGTGCCTTCGCGCGGCGAACGGAGCGCTACGAGTGGCTCGATGCGCACGCCCTCGGCGAGCTCGAGCCCGATCTCGGCGAGCGCTTCCGCAGCGCGCTCTACTTTCCCACGGAGGCGCACCTCGATCCGCGCGCCGCGCTCGCGGCGCTCGTCGCGATGCTCGAGTCACGCGCCGCGTCGGTGCGGTTCGGCCATCACGCGGAGCCGGACGATATCGGAGACCGTGCCGTCGTCGACTGCCGCGGGCTCGGGGCACGGTCGGCGCTGCCGGATCTGCGCGGCGTCAGAGGCGAGATGCTGCTGCTACGCACCCACGAGGTCACGCTGCGCCGGCCGGTGCGTGTCCTGCATCCGCGCATGCCCGTCTACGTCGTGCCCCGCGGCGACGGGCTCTACATGGTCGGCGCGACGATGATCGAGAGCGACGCGCCGGCCGGGATCACCGCACGCTCGATGTTCGAGCTGCTCGGCGCCGCCTATGCGCTCCACCCCGCGTTCGGTGAAGCGGAGATCGTCGAGACCGGCGTGGGCATACGGCCGGCGTTGCCCGACAACGTGCCGATGATCAGGGCGGCCGATCCGGTGCGTGACGATCGGCTGCACGTCAACGGCTTCTATCGGCACGGCTTCCTGCTCGCGCCCGCGCTCGCACGCCGCGCGGCGGATTGGCTGCTCGAAGGACGCATTCATCCGGAGGTGTGGGATGAGAATCATCGTGAACGGCGAATCGCATGACACCGACGCCGGCACGGTCTCGGCGGTGCTCGCCGAGCTCGGACTCGACGGCGCGATCGTCGCAACGGCGTTGAACGGCGAGTTCGTGCCGAAGTCGCGGCGCCCGGAGACGGTAGTCGCGGAAGGTGACCATCTCGACGTGCTCGCGCCGATGCAGGGAGGGTAAGGCGATGGTCACGTTCTACGGCGTCGAGCTCGGGTCGCGGCTGATACTCGGCACGGCCCGTTATCCGTCGCCCGCGATGCTGGTTGAAGCGATCCGAGCGTCCGGCGCCGAGGTCGTCACGGTCTCGCTGCGGCGCGAATCGGGCGGCGAGCGGGCCGGGCAGGCGTTCTGGTCGCTGATCGCGTCGCTCGGCGTGCGGGTGCTGCCGAACACGGCGGGCTGCCGCACCGTGAAGGAAGCCGTAACGACCGCGCAGATGGCTCGCGAGGTCTTCGACACGACGTGGATCAAGCTCGAGGTCATCGGCGAGGACGACACGCTTCAGCCGGACGTCTTCGGGCTCGTCGACGCCGCGCGGATTCTCACGGCCGAAGGGTTCGACGTCTTCCCGTACACGACGGAGGACCTGGTCGTCGCCGATCGGCTGATCGATGCGGGCTGCCGCGTGCTGATGCCGTGGGGCGCGCCGATCGGCTCCGGCAAGGGGCTGAACAATCCGTTCGGCCTGCGGGCGCTGCGTGCGCATTTTCCGGACATCCCGCTCGTCGTCGACGCCGGCATCGGCCTGCCGTCGCACGCCGCGCACGCGATGGAGCTCGGCTACGACGCGGTGCTGCTGAACACGGCCGTCGCCGAGGCAAGCGATCCCGTGCGGATGGCCGCCGCGTTCGCCAAGGCGGTCGATGCCGGCGCGATTGCGTACGCGGCGGGGCCGATGGAGCCGCGCGACATGGCGATGCCGTCGACGCCGCTCGCCGGCATGGCGGTGCTGTCGTGAACGCGGCGGTGCTGCCGTGAACGCGAACCACGCGCTCCCGCGCTTCTATCCGATCGTCGAGAGCGCCGAGTGGGTCGAGCGCCTCGTCTCGTGCCGCGCGCGGCTGATCCAGCTGCGGATCAAGGATCGCGCGGAGGCGCACGTCCGCACCGAGGTTCGCGCGGCGCTCGAGGCGTGCCGACGCCGCGGCGCGACGCTCGTCGTCAACGACTACTGGCGGATCGCGATCGACGAAGGCTGCAGCTTCGTCCATCTCGGCCAGGGCGACCTCGAAGGCGCCGACGTCCCGGCGATTCGCGACACAGGCATCAGGATCGGCGTCAGCACGCACGATCACGCGGAGCTCGAGCGCGCGTTGACCATCGAGCCGGACTACGTCGCGCTCGGACCGATCTTTCCGACCGTGCTGAAGGCGATGCCGTGGGCGCCGCAGGGCCTCGAGCGGATCGGCGAATGGAAACGGCGGATCGGACGCATACCGCTGGTCGCGATCGGCGGACTGACGCCCGAGCGCGCGCTCGCGGCGCTCGCTGCCGGCGCCGATGCCGCGGCCGTCGTCACGGACATCGTCCGCCACCCGGAGCCCGAAGCACGCGCGCGGGAGTGGGCGGCCGCGCTGGAAACGCAGTCCTAGCGGCTTCGTTCGACGCAGGTGCAATGGGGCCCGAAGCGGCTGCGAATAGCGTGAATCCACTGCGATGAACGTGAATGCAACATGTCGGCGGCTGACGCGGAAAGCGAGCGAACGGTGACGCTCGATTGCGCACCCGCGGCCGTACTCGCGATCGGCGGGACCGACTCGAGCGGCGGCGCAGGGCTCACGCGCGACGCCGAGATGCTCGCCGAATGCGGCGTCGCGGGCACGTTCGTCGTGACGGCCGTAACCGCCCAGTGCGACGCGCGCGTGCTCGCGGTGCAGTCGATGTCGCCTCGGATCGTGCGCGAGCAGATCCGCGCCGCGTTCGAAACGCACGCGGTGCGCGCGGTCAAGATCGGCATGCTAGGCACACGCGACGTCATCGAAGCGGTCGCCGACGCGCTCCCTTCCCGCGACGGGCCGCCGATCGTCCTCGACCCCGTGCTCGCCGCATCGAGCGGCGGTGCGCTGCTCGAGGCGGATGCGCTCGATGCGCTGCGCGCGACGCTGCTGCCGCGCGCGGCGCTGATCACGCCGAACTTGTCGGAAGCGGCGAGCCTGCTTCGCGAGGGCGAGGCGCAGGACGAGGCCGGGATGACGGCGCAGGCCGTGCGGCTTCGGCAACACGGCCCTGGCGCGGTGCTGCTGAAGGGTGGACATGCCGACGGCACGGTCTCGGTCGACGTGCTCGTCGGAGGCGGCGTCGACATCGAGCGGCTCTCGTCGCCGCGCGTCGCCGTGCGGATGCGCGGCACCGGCTGCATGCTGGCGTCGGCGATCGCCGCGGGTCTCACGCTCGGGATGCCGCTTGCCGAGGCATGCCGCTTCGGTAAGCGCCGTATCGACTCGCGGCTCGCGCGAGCGTGCCGCGTGGGCAGCGACGGGCGCGGGGCTCACATCTTGCATTCGCGGCGCTAACATCTCGCATTGGCGCCGACGGCCGTCGATGGCGTCCGATCTCGTCCGTCAGGCCGCTCGGCATGTAGACCGGTCGACGCAACCTCGGAAGGTGCACGATGGCTGATTGGACATCGCCCAACGGAGTGACGATCGAGTGCCGCAAGGGCGACGTCACCGCCCAGCCGGATATCGACGTAGTCGTCAACGCCGCGAACGCGGAGCTGCGACCAGGGGGCGGAGTCGCCGGCGCAATTCATCGAGCCGCGGGACCCGGCCTCGACCGCGAGTGCCGCGCGCTCGCGCCCATTCGGCCGGGTGAAGCGGTGATCACCGGCGCGCACAACCTGCCGAACAAATGGGTCGTGCACTGCCTCGGCCCGGTATACGGCCGCGACGAGCCCGCGGATCGGCTATTGTCGTCCTGCTATAGGAACGCGCTGCTGCTTGCGGAGAAGAAGGGCAGCGGCTCCATCGCATTTCCGGCGATTTCCACCGGAGTGTTCGGCTATCCGGTCGAGCCGGCGGCTCGAGTGGCCATCGAGACGGTTCTGCAGACGCTGCCGCAGCTTTCCGCGGTTCGGAAGATCCGGTTCGTCCTGTTCTCCGACGCCGACCTGCGGATCCATGAGCAAGTTCTGAGTTTGCTCACGGCAGAGCGTCGTTGATCACGGCCGCCGCGCCGTGTGCACGGAGCGAGTCGAAGGTACGACGGGCGACCGACGCCGAAGGGAAAGGGCTCGCTAGATCCACCGCCGCACGCGCGCGCAATACGCGTCGTACTCCTCGCCGAACGTCTGCTTCATGCTGCGCTCTTCGAACGGAATGATCACGAAGTTCTGCAGCACGAACAGCACCACGGGCACGATCCACATCACCCATGTGCCGAAGACGAGCGCGGCGCCTAACGCTATCCCGAGCGAGCCGAGGTACATCGGATTGCGCGACCACCGGAACGGGCCGCTCGTGACGAACGCCGGGTGCACGGTCGACGAAGGCCGAATCTCCGCGCGGTGCTGGCGGAACGTCAAGACCGCCCACCCGGACCACAGGAAACCGGCGACGAAGACCACGATGCCGACCGTCCGCTGCTGCAAGACGGGCGAAAGCTCGAGGAGCTGGCCGATCACGAGCGCAGCGACGATCAGGCCGATGAGCCAGATCGGCGTCGCAATGCGGACGATGACGGAGGGCTTGTCGGGATTGGTCATGGATTCGCGCCTCGCTCGCCCGAAGCATAGCTCGCGAGCGCCGCTCGTTCACGTCCGTTCGGCCCCAAGAAGCGGAAAGCCCTCGGGCAGTTCACCGCCGCTGGTTATCGTCGGGTCCTGTTGGTGTCTCGGGGATCGACGGCCGACTACTCGTACCTCAGCACGGCTATCGGCTCGACGCGGGACGCACGCCGCGCGGGAATGTAAGCCGCTGCGATCGTGACCGCCGCAAGCATGCCGGCCGCGGCCGCGAGCGCGACGGGATCCGCGGCCTCGACGCCGAACAGGAAGCTTCGCGCCGCACGCCCGAGCGTGACCGCTGCGACGGTTCCGAGCACGACGCCGATGACGGCCATTCCGGCGACCTGCCGCAACACCATGCCGCGAATGCGGCCGGCCGGCGCGCCGAGCGCGAAGCGCAGACCGATCTCTCGCGACCGCTGAGCGACCGAGTACGCAAGCACGCCGTAGAGCCCGAGCGCCGCAAGAGCGGTAGCGAGCAGGGCGAATGCCGTCGAGGTTCTCGTGAAGAAGCGCACGACCGCGGTGCTCTCGCGGAATTGCTCCTCCATCGTCTGCAGATTCGTGATCGGTCGGGTCGGATCTACGCGAGTGACGGCGTCACGGACGGCGTTTACGAGCTCCGCTGTCGGCCGGGCGCTACGCACATAAAACGTTGCAGGGCCGGCCCAAAAGCTCCCGGGGACGGACTGCATGAAGAGCTGCGGCTCGACGTCGTTGGTGACGCTGCCGAACCTCATGTCGTCGACGACGCCGACGACGTCGAACTGGAAACCCGCGGTCACGCTTCGCCCGACCAGGCCCTCCGGGGACAAACCGAAACGCTCCGCGAATCGTCGATTGACGATTACCCCTCGAGGGCTGTTCGCGTCGGCGAAATCAAGCCCCGCGAGCAGGTCGATTCCGAACGTCCGAAAGAAGTCCGCGCTGACCATCTCGATGGACGTCGGAACCTGGGCCTGCGCGCCGTCGACGGTCGCCTGGTATATCACGCCGCCCTGGAGAGAAAGCACCGGACGCGAATTCGTCCACGCCACGGAAGACACCCCGGGGATCGCCTCGAGCGCTTCCGCGATCGGCAGCAGCGAGGTGACGTCCGTGCCCACCGCATTGTTCGCGGGCGACAGGGTGAACATGACGATTGAGCTGATATCGGCGCCGAGATCGACGCGCGCAATGTTCGCGAGACTCTGTGCGAAGACGCCCACCATCGCGAGCATCGCCGTCGACAGCGCGACCTGCACGGTCGCGACGGCGGCCCGGAACCGCGCGACGCCCTTCGGCAGCGTCTGCCTCGCACCGTGCGAGTGTAGCGTCTTCGCGGGCTCGACCCGTATCAGGCGCCGGACCGGAAGGAGCCCGACGGCGAGCGCCGATCCCACCGCGACGACGATCGCGAGGAGCGCCGCGGCACCGCTCATGCCCGCGTCGGAGGCGGTTTCGGGCATGCCCGGCACTCGGCTCGCCACGCGGAGCAACAGCGCCGCGATCGGCAGGCTCAGCAGGGCGGCGGGCAGCGCGAGGACGAGCGACTCGGCGAACAGCAGCGAAGAGAGCCGCGTGCGGGTCGCCCCCAGCGAAGCGCGCACCGCCATCTCGCCGCTTCGCGCCGTGGCTCGGAGCAGAATGAGCCCCGCGACGTTGGCGCAGCAGAGAAGCAGCACGAAGGCGCTCGCGGCCAGGAGCAGCATGACGCTGACGCGCGCCGGGAACAGTATCTGGTCGTTGGTCTGCCCTCGTGCGCCGGGCTCGAGCAACAGCGCTCTCGTGCGAAACGCGTCGAGCTCCTGCTCGGTGGCGCCGATCGCGAGCGGCGCTTCGACGTCGCTCAGGATCGCACGGAAAAGCGTGTTCATCGCGACGGCCGCCCCTTCGCGAGTGACGCCCGGCTTCAGGCGCGCGAAGACGTGGACCCAGAAATAGTCGCGGCGGTCATGATTCGGAATCGCGCTCGCCGCCGAGATGTCGGAGACGCCGCTGCTCGAGAACGTGAACGAGATCGAGATCGGCACGAAGACGTTCGCGCGCGCGCTGACCGCCGTGCCGTGAAAGCCGGGCGGTGCGACGCCGACGATCGTCAACGGCACATCGTTGACGGTGAGCGTCCGCCCGAGAACGCCGGGATCGCCGCCGAACTCGCTCTGCCAATACGCATGGCTCAGCACGACGGATTGGGCCTGGCCGTCGACCCGATCGTCCTCGGGCCCGAGCAGTCGACCGAGCGCGGGCTGCAGGCCGAGCACCGAGAAATAGCTTCCCGAGACGAGCGCGCCCGTCGCGAAGCGTGCACTGTCTTCGGTCGACAGGCGTGCCTCGAAGAACGTATGCGCCGCAAGACCGACGAACGGCTCCTGCTCGCGTTCGAGGTCGCGAAACATCGGGTAGCTGAAGAGCGTTTCCGGTCCGCCTGCCGCCGACGTGCGGAAGATCGGCAGCAAATTCGGATCCATCTGGGGCTGCGGCCGCTGCGAGTCGTTCAGATTGACGAGCCGTTCCGGCTCCGGGACGGAGAGCGGACGCAGCAAAATATGCTGCGCCAGAGAGAAGATTGCGACGTTCGCGCCGATACCGAGCGCGAGCGTCAGCATGACGACGGTGGCGAACGTCGGGCGGCTGAGGACGGCTCGGGCGCCATGCCGAATGTCGGCGAGGAGGTTCTCGATCATTGCAGTCGCTTTCCATTGATTACCGTGCATCGACGAGCCGCCCCGGCGGTCGCCTGTTCCTGGCACGGCACGGCCTGCGGGTCGCTATGCGCTCCCCGTGCCTGCGCGGCCCAAGCGGCTCAAGGAGCTGTTTCGCAATACAAATGTGGACTGCAGGGGCACCGAAGCCGCGGTGCTGCGGTGCCGATATCGGACACGAGGTTCCGCAAGTGGGACGGTATTTCGCCGCTCGGGCGCCCCACGCGGGGGCGGTAGGGTAGCGATGCACGCCGACGCCGCGGCGCCGCGTCGGTCGCGCAACGATCGCGCCGAGGAGCCTGACGAACGTCGCTAGCGCGCGTCCGCTTGCGGCGTCGCCGCCATCAACCGCCGCACGAGCTCCGCCGTATCCTCGTGGACGTCGATCCGGTCGCCGCGGCTGTTGCCTCCCGCGCGGCCGAGCGCCGCGTCCTCGGGCGTCATCCCGCGCGCGTCCTTCACGTGGATGTCCGCGCCTCGTGAAACGAGGTATTCGACGACGTCGTTCCATCCCCAGAACGCCGCACCGTGGATCGCCGCCTGACCTTTCATGTGGTCGAGCGACTCGTCGCTCGGATAAGGACAGCAATATTCGCCGTAACGGCCGGCGATGCGTGCGTTCACGTTGCCGCCGGCATCGAGGAGCAGCTCGAGCGCCGCGATCGAGCGCTGTTGGACATCGGGCGTCGTGAACGTCCCGCGCGTGTCGGCGTCGCGCGAGCCGAGGCCGGCGGCCGCCATGACCGGCGTAATGCCGATCACCTGACCGAGGTTCGGGTCCGCGCCGTGCTCGAGCAGCAAACGGATCGCATCCGTGTCGAAGGCCTTGGCCGCGCGGAGCAACGGCGTCGTGCCGATGATCAGCATGTGGTCGACGCCGCGGTCCGCGCCGACCGAGCGGAACGGCGGCCTCAGCTTCAGCTGCGCGTTCGGGTTCGCGCCGGCCTCGAGAAGCATCTCGATCAGCTCGAGGCTCGTCGTTTCGTCGAGCACCGGCCGATCGGGACGGCCGCCGTGCGGGATCGTGTTCACGTCGACCGCGAGATAGAGCGGCGTGCGCCCCCACCAATCCCAGCGGTTCACGTCCGCGCCTGCCTCGACCAGGTGCGCGGCGACGTCGAAGTGCATGTTCGCGACCGCCATGATCAGCGGCGTGATGCCGTCCGGGTCCGGCAGATCGATGTCGGCCCCCGCGTCGAGCAGGATGCGCACGCACTCGAGGCAGCCTTCGCGCGCGGCGAAGAGCAGCGGCGTCAGTCCGCCCGAAGGCCGGTACTGCGCGCGAGGCTCGCCGGAGACCTGACGCTCCCAGTCGTGGATCCTCGAACGCGCATCGACGTCCGCGCCGTGCTCGATCAGGAGCCGCATCATCTCGGGCTGGCGCTCGGCCGCGGCCCACATCAGCGCCGTCTGACCGCGCAGGACCTCGCGCGCATCGACGTTCGCGCCGTGATCGAGCAAAAGTCGCGCCGCATCGACGTTCGCCGTGCGGGCAAGGAGCATCAGCGCCGTCTGACCGTCCTCGTTCGCCGAATCCGGATCGGCGCCGGCGTCGAGAAGCCGCGCGATCACATCCGGGTTGCCGACGATCGCGGCCTCCGACATCGGCGTCGCGCCGAACTCGTTCACGGCATTCGGATCGGCGCCCGCCGCGAGCAGACGCTCGACGAGCACGACGTCGTCGGCCGCGACGGCCCAGTGCAGGGCCGTCGTCCCGTCCGCTGCCGCTTCGTTCACGTCCGCGCCCTGCTCGATCAGCGCGAGCGCCTTCTCGTGATCCTCGAGCCGGGCCGCATCGACGAGCGGTGCGCCGAAGGCGCGGCCCGCCGCGACGAGGACGACGGCGGCGACGGCGAGGCCGCTCCTCATCGTCACACCTCCGACAGCTCGCCCGTCGCGTCGCCGAAGGACTCGACCTCGAGACCGGCGCGCCGCAGCAGCGTGAGGTGCAGGTTCGCGAGCGGCGTATGATCAGGATAGCGCAGATGCTGCCCGCCCTTGATGCTGCCGCCGCCCAAGCCGAAGACCGCCGTCGGCAGCGGGAAGTGATCGTGCAGATCGCTGTTGCTCATGTTGCTGCCGTAGAGAAGGATCGAGTTGTCGAGCATCGAGCCTTCGCCGTCCGGCAGCTCGGCGAGCTTCTTCAGGAATTTGCCGAAAGCCTCGGCGTGATACCGCTGGATCCGCACGAGGCGGCGCATCTTCTCGGTGTCGTTGCCGTGGTGCGAAAGCGGATGGAAAGCGTCCGAGACGCCGATGTGGTTGTAGCTCCGGTTGCTGCCCTCGGCGGCCATGATGAACGACACGACGCGCGTCAGGTTCGCCTGATACGCGAGCACGATCAGGTCGAACATCAGGTTCAGCTGCCGATCGAAGTTGTCGAGCACGCCCATCGGCGCGTCCGGCAGATCGAGGTTCGACAGATCGCGCTCCTCGAGCTTCTGGATGCGGCGCTCGACCTCGCGCACGCTCGCGAGATAGTCGTCCAGGACGGCACGGTCGCGCGGGCCGAGATCCCGCTGCAGCGCCTTCGTCTGCTCGGAAACGAGATCGATCACGCTCGAGTACTCGCGGGAGATCGCCTCGCGCTCCTCGGCCGTGTCGCCGCGGCCGAAGAGCCGCTCGAAGACCTTGCGCGGATTGACTTCCATCGGCAGCGGCGTCGTCGGCGAGCGGAACGAGATCGTCGTCGCGTAGCTGCAGCCGTAGACGCGGTCGCAGGCGCCGCCGGTGCCGCCTGCTTCGGCCGCGAGCTCGAGCGACGGAAACGGCGTGTCCTGCCCGATCTCGCGGGCCGCGATCTGATCGACGCTGACGTCGATGTTCGGCTCGTGACTCTTTGCAGGATGCACGCACGTGAGCCACGTGCCGGGCGTGATCGCGTGGACGGCGGGGCTGTTCGCCGGCTTGTTGCCGAGCCGGCTCACGACGGTCATGTAGCGTTTGAACTCCGCGAGCGGCTCGAGGATCTCGCGGAGCTCGAAGCTGCTGCCCTCGCCGATCGGCGTCCAGAAGTCCATCGCCTCGCCGTGCGGCGTGTTGTCCATGATCGCGCCGTGCGGCAGATAGAAGTAGCCGAGGCGCGGCTTCGGGCTCGCCGCCGTGTTCGCGAGGGCGGTCGACGCGGGGATCATCGCGTCGAGCAACGGCAGCGCGACGGCGGCGCCCGCGCCCTTCAGGAACGTTCTGCGAGGAAGGTGTTTCTTCGTGATGAACATCGGAATGCTCCTCCGGCGTTCGACGTCAATCCTGTTCGCCTCCGGAAAATGTGTCAGACACCATTTTCTCGGGAAATGGTGTCTGACACATTTTCAGCCGTCGTGCCCTCGGGCCGAGGCACATCGTCCGGGACGCGGCGAAGCCTGAACGGATCGCTCGTGACGACGCCCATCACGAGCGACGAGAACCGATAGTCGTCACGCGCGGCGTCACGGACGATCTTGCGCACCGCCGGCATGTCGTAGTACTCGACCGTGCGGCCGAGCGCGAACGTCAGCAGCTTCTCCGTGAGCGTCTGCACGAACTGCTCGGGATCGGCGACGATCGCGTTGCGCAGGCTCACGGGACCCGTGACCGGCGTCCCGTCCGCGAGCTCGCCCGACGAGTCGATCGGCGCGCCTGCGAAGACGTCGACCTCGCGCCAGCGGCCGATCGCGTCGAAGTTCTCGAGCGCGAGGCCGGGCGGGTCGATCACGCCGTGGCAGCCGTTGCACGACGGGAGCCCGCGATGCTGCTCGAGCCGCTCGCGCACCGTCGCGAACGCGCCGCCCTCGTCCGTGACCTTGAGGTCCGTCACGACGTCGGCCGGCGGGGCGGCCGGCGGCGTGCCGACGATGTTCTCGAGGAACCACGCGCCGCGCAGGACGGGCGACGTGCGGTCGCCGTACGACGTCGCCATCAGGATCGCGCCCTTGCCGAACAGGCCGAAGCGGTTCGGGTCCTCGATCTCGACGCGTCGGAACCGGCTGCCGCGCACGTTCGGGATGCCGTAATGGAGCGCGAGGCGCTCGTCGACGAACGTGTGCTTCGCGGTGAGGAGCTCGACGACGGGCCGGTCCTCGCGCAGGATGCTGTCGACGAAGAGCTCCATCTCGCGGACGAAGGACCTGCGCAAGGACTCGTCGAACTCGGGGAACAGCGTCGGGTTCGGGTCCACCTCGTCGAGCTTGTACAGCTTGAGCCACTGGAACGCGAAGTTCGTGACCAGCGACTTGGACCTCGGGTCCGCGAGCATACGGCGCACCTGGGCCTCGAGCACGTCCGGGTCGCTCAGCCTGCCCTCGAGCGCAAGGTCGAGCAGCGCGTCGTCCGGCATCTGGCTCCACAGGAAGAACGAGAGCCGCGACGCGAGCTCGAGGTCGTCGATCGCGTAGACGTCGCCGGGCGACAGGCCCTCGGGCGCGGGCGCGACGCGGTACAGGAACTTCGGGCTCGCGAGGATCGCCATGACGGCCTGACGGATGCCGGCGTCGAAATCGCCCTGCGAGCGGCCCGCTTCGTAGAAGCGAAGCAGCGCGCCGAGATCCTCCTCGGTGACGGCGCCTCGATACGCCCTGCGCGCGAGCGAATAGATGATCTCCTCGGCGCACGGCAACTCTTCGCTCGGCTGCTTCGGACGGCAGACGAAGATCTTCTCGCGGCTCGGCGTCGTGCCGCGGCCCGCGGGCTCGTACGGGCCGACGATCTCGAGCCCTCCGATCGAAGGCCCCGGCGCGCCGACCTCCGGCGCGAACGAATGGAGCCATGCCTCGGACTCGCCGTACGCGCGCTCGACGAACGTGATGGCGACCGTCCGCGGTCCCGCCTTGACGGGCAAGCGAATGTTCTCGAAGCGCGAGCGGATCTCGGCCTGCGCGACGGCCTGAAGCTGATCGACGGCCTTGAGCTCCTCCGGTCCGCCGAGCGACTGCTCGAAGACCTTCTCGCCGTCGATCGTCATGATCACGTCGTGGCGATCCTCGACGCCGCGGCGGGCCGCAATGCGTATGTCGAACTCGTATTCGCCGTCCGCCGGGAACCAGTGCTCGACGACCATGCCGCCGCGCGTGCCGGGCGGCATGCCGGGGAGGCGCAGCCCCTGGTTGACGTCCCCGGGCGCCGGATACGTCGCGACCGTCGTCTTCGGCGCCGACTCGCCGACCGCGCGCAGGCTCACGTCGCGCGCGGCCGCGATGTACTGATCGACGTACGTCGGCGACGCTTTCAGGACGTTGGCGATGTTGTCGAAGCCGTCGCTGCGGTCGTCCGCCGGCAGGTAGCGCGTCGCGTCGATGTCAACGCCGAGCAGCGCCTCGACGGCGCGCTCGTATTCGTAGCGATTCAGGCGATGCGCGGTGACGTAGCCGGGGTTCGGATGCTCGGCCGCGGCGTCGTCGAGGGTCGACTCGAGCCACGCGACGAACTCGTCGACGCGCTCGGGATCGGGGCGCCGTCTACCCGGCGGCGGCATCATGCTGCCGCGGAGCTTCCGGACGACCTCCTCGAAGATCTCGGGCTCGTGCGCGACCGAATCGGGACCGAACCTGTCGAGCGCGAGGCCCGCCGTGAATTCGACTTCGTTGTGACAGTCTACGCAGTAATCCTCGACCAGCGTCCACTGCTCGGCGGCCGACGCGGCTCGCCAGTGCTCGAGGAAGAAATAGCCGCCGCCCGCCACGGCTACTGACCCCACGACGACGGCCGCCAGCGACAAACGCATCAGTACGCTACTCCAGACCTTCTCGATGCTTGCAGAGCCTTTTGCGTTCCGAACATAGCAATTCCGGCAGCCGACGTCAGGTAATTGGGGTCAGCCCCGAGTGTCCGGGTGTGACCCGAGCTTCAATGGCCCCACCTCCAAGCTATGGGCGCCACTGATTCGGGCGCTGACCCCGATCCTGACGCCGATGGTCGGACGCGGGCGCGACCGTTTCGGGCTCTGACCCCGATTTTCGCGCGCGGGCGCGACCGCTTCGGGCTCTGACCCCAGTTCCCGACAAACCGCGCTCTGACCCCGATTTGTCGGGCCCCGATTTTCAGCTTTTCGGGCTCTGACCCCAATTTCGGGTGACCACAACTTCGGCTGCCGGGAAATGCCTAGTAGCTGAAGCGCACTCCGACCGCGTACGACCTGCCGAGATCGGAGTAGAGGCTTCCGCCGACCACGTGCGGCGGCTCGCGATCGAACAGGTTCACGACGTTCGCGTAGATCTCGTACGTGTCCGCGTTGTACGACGCACGCAGGTTCGTATACATGCGCGCCGGCACGCGGTTGTCGTCGATGTCGACGCCGGTGACCCAATCCACATCGCGCACGCCGGAGCCGATGTAGCGCTGCGTCCACGTGAACGAGAACGGTCCGTGGTCGTACGAGATGCTCGCGAGGGCGTTCCACTCGGGCGCGATGTCGCTCTGCCCCGCGCGGTCGAGCTTCGGCGCGCCGGGGTTCGTGATCGACGCCTCGGCGATGTAGCTCACGAGCGTGCGGAGCCTAAGGCCCAACGGGAACGAGTACGTCGCCTCGAGATCGACGCCGCGGGTCCGCGACTCGGCGATGTTCAGGTACGTGTTGTCGATCTGGATCACGTCCGTGCCGGGCCCCGCCTCGCGAGTGATGCGGTCGCAGAGCGACGTCGCGCCGGCAAAGCACTGATCCATGATCTCCTGGACGCCGAGGAGATCGATCGCGCCGTTCAGCTTGATGTCGTAGTAGTCCGCCGACAGGTTCAAGCCGTCGAGCGCCTCCGGCTGATACACGATGCCGAACGTCACCGTGTCGGCCTCCTCCGGCTCGACCGTCGGGTTGCCGCCCTCGACCGAGCGGATCGAGTACCGCGGCTCTCCGGGCAGGAACGGATCGGTCACGGTCGCGCCGCGCGGCGTCTGAGCGTAGCGCTCGGAGAGCGTCGCGGCGCGCACGTCGCGCGAGCGCGTGAGCCGCAGCCGCACCGAGTCCGTGATCTGCCAGTCGAGGCCGCCCTTCCACGCGAGCACGCCGCCGCTGCCCTCGTAGTCCGCGTAGCGAATGGCCGCGTTGAGATCGAGCGAGCGGGCGAGACCGCGATCCGCCACGAGCGGGACGATGCTTTCGCCGAACACCTCCCACACGTCGTAGCTCCCGTCGACCAGCGGGATCGTGCCATACGCGAAGAGCCCCGAGCCGTGGTAGAAGCGCGGCAGGCTCTCCGGCCGGTAGCCGACGTCGACGGGGTCCGGGTTCACCGCGCCCTGCGTCAGCTCGGCAGGCCTGCCGAACTGCTCGAGGTCGTCCTTGCGGTACGACGCGCCGGCGGCGAAGGAGACGGGGCCGGCCCAGTTGTCGAGCGGCGTGCCGGAGACGGAGCCCTCGAAGAAGTCCTGGCGCAGGATCTGGATCTGATGCTGCGTGCCCGTCACGTACTGCCATGCATCCAGCGAGTTCTGATGCACGCCGAACGGATTGAACGGGATGCAGCCGTCGTTCGGGTTCGTCAGCGTCGACATGCAGACGATCTCGCCCGTCTCCGGGTGGATCACCGAGTCGATCGCGCGGAAGTAGCGGTCGGTGCGCAGGTTGTTCTTGTGCGTCATGTCCTGCTTGTTCCGACCCCACTGGTAATAGACGTCGAAGCTCCAGTCGTCGAGGAAGTCGCCCTTGAAGCCGGTCGTGAACGACGTCGTGCGGTTGTCGGTGATCACGCGGGCCGGCAGGCCCTCGTCGCGCGTGTGCGTCTTCGCGAACGTGAACGAGTCGATGCCCTCGTCGATCATGCGCTGCCGGATCACGTCCGGGAGGAACGCGTTGTCCGCGAAGATTTCGATGTTGCCCGGATAGCCCTGGCTGAAGTGGTGCGGCTCCTTGTCGTACTCGACCGTGCTGTTGCCGTAGAGGCCCTGCACGTACCACTCCTTCGACTCGCCGAGCTCGTGCTTGTAGTGCACGAACGCGGTGTTGCGGGTCTGCTCCGGCATCAGCGTCGAGTGGTTCACGTCGCCGCTGCCGCCCTGCTGCAGCGTGCCGTTGCTGTTGATCAGCGTGCCGTCGAAGAAGCGCACCGGCTGGCCCGCGTCGTTGAACTGGATGCCGGCGAGCGGGCCGTCCGTGATGAGGCCGCCGAAGGTCGCGGTGCGCGAGCGCACGTTCGGCACGATGTGCCGGTCCGGGCCGTTCGGATCGGGAATCAGGATGATGCCCCAGTTCTCCTCGAGCCAGTCGCGCGACCCGGAGTCGTGATTGCCCGGGCCCCACCGCACTTCCTTCGCCTTGTAGTACTCGGCCGACATGATGATGTGGCCTCGCTCGCCGACGCTCGTGCCGCCGGCGATGCTCGCGAGGACGTTTTCGTTGTCGGAGCGATCCGTCATGCCGCCCTGCACGCGGCCCTCGAAGCCTTCGTATTCCGTGTCGAGCACGAAGTTGACGACGCCGCTCACCGCGTCCGAGCCGTACGCGGCCGACGCGCCGCCGGTGACGACCTCGGTGCGGCGAACGAGCGCCTGCGGGAACACGCTGATGTCCGTCGTGCCGCGGCGAGTCGACGGAACGACGCGCCTGCCGTCGAGGAGCACGAGCGTGCGCACGGCGCCGATGCCGCGCAGGTTCAGAAGGCTCTGCCCGGCCGAGCCGGTCCAGCCGGCGACGGATTCGGGGGTGTCGTTGCCGAGGAACTGCGGCAACTGATTGAGCGCATCCATCATCGTGCCGGGCGCGAGCGTGAAGAGCTCCTCGGCCGTGACGGACGTCACCGGCGTCGGCGTCGTCATGCCGCTCGCCTGGATGCGCGTGCCCGTCACTTGAACTTCCTCGATGGCGCCGCTGGGTTCCTGCGCGTGCGCAAGCCCGCCGAAGCCGACCGCCGCCGCGAGCGCGCAGACGCCGCCGCGCCGGACGTTCCTTCCGAGGATCCCGGCCATGCACGCGTGAAGCTGCCGACGAGCCAAAGGTTGCGCGACCCGTCGATGTGTCCCTACTACCGTCATCATCCCTCCCGATTGACGTGTCGTTGTTATGCGAGAAAACGGCGCGAAGCGCGCGCACGGCCGACGCCGCGGCGAGCTCCGCGTACCGATGAGTTCTCGTCCCCCGAACCGATTCGTTCTGTTCGAATTGGTGTTTAAACTTCGGTTTAAATGCTCGCCTATTTTTTCTCCCATCGCTGAGAGCAGGCGTAAATGAGCTTTCGTTCGAACCGAAGAGTTTTTTTGCGCGCGGCGGCGGGCGGCGTAGCCGCGTGCCTGCCGTGGAATCGAAGCGTCGTCGGCGTCGCATTCGCACAATCCGCGGAACGCGACGTGGAGACGCAACGAAGCATCGAGAACGCTGCAGGAGCCGCATCGACGGCGCGCATCGAGACGACGCGCGTGCGGGACAATCTGCTGCTGTTCACGGGTGCCGGAGCGAACGTCGTCGCATCGATCGGACCCGACGGCGTCGTGATGATCGACGGCGGCCTCGCCGCGCACTCACCGGCGCTGCTGCGCGCCGTCGAGACGGAGGCGAACGGCGCGCGCGTGCACACGCTCTTCAACACGCATTGGCATCCGGAGCAAACGGGCTCGAACGACGCGCTCGGCGCCGCCGGCGCGAGGATCGTCGCGCACGAGAACACGCGCCTCTGGCTCGGCACCGACATCGTTCGGCCGGCCGAGGGGTTCGAGCACCCGGCGCTCCCCGAGCACGCGCGGCCGAACCAGTCCTTCCGGACATCCGGCGAGATGGACGTCGGCGCCGAGCGCATCGAGTACCGTCACCTGCCGCAGGCCCACACCGACGGCGACCTCTACGTGCACTTCCCCCGCTCGAACGTTTTCGTCGTGGGCGACCTCGTCTCGGTCGGCCGCTATCCGACGCCCGATTACATGACCGGCGGCTTCCTGCCCGGGCTCGTGCAGGCGACGCAGGCGCTGCTCGACGTCATGGACGACGACAGCCTCGTCGTGCCCGCGCAAGGCACCGTGGAGACGCGCGCGCACGTCGCGGCGCAGTTCGAGATGCTGAAGACCGTGCTCGAGCGGATGATCGACCGGCTCTATCGCGGCTTCAGCGCACGCGACATGCTCGAGGACGGCGTGACGGACGGCTTCGACGAGACGTGGGGCGACCCCGAGCAGTTCGTGATCAGCGCGTACAAGGGGATGTGGGGGCACGTGCGCGAGTTCGAGGGCATCGTCTGACGGCGCCGCGAGCGGACGGCACGGTCATGGCTCCGGACGGGCTTGAAGAACAATCTCCCGCTTCGTAAACCTTCGGCTCCTCATCCTCCAGCTGACTGACGATCCGGCCGCGCGGCCGGAAGCGGGTCGCGTCGGCCGACGCGTGATGCGGCAGAAATCGCCCGAAACACGCAGCGGCGCGCGGCTCAGAGCACGTTTCGTAGAAAGCCGAGGATCGCCGCGTGCAGAACAGGCCCGAACGCTTCGCGATCGAAGCCTACGCATCGGCCCGGAACACCGGCGACCGCGAGCGCCGGCGAGCCGAAGCCGACGTCGCGTTACCAGGGACGCTCGCCTGCCGCGGCGTTCTCGATGGAGCACCGCGCGGCATCCGGCGATGCCGCACCTGCTTCCCGCAGCGCGTCGAGCTCCTCGCGCGCGCTCGCGACGTCTGCTTGGAACTCGGCGTTGCCGGCGAGCGCCGCGAACACGGCCGATGACGCAAGGCGCCCTGCATCCACGTCGGACACGTAGTGCACGCCGCAAACGACGCGGCTCTCCCCGTAGGCGCGCCCGCGTGCGAGGACAGCCGCGGCGTGCTCGGGCTCCACTTCGGCCAGCACGAGCGCATACATCCAGCCGACCGCCGAGTGACCCGACGGGTAGGAGCCGCTCGCCGCGAGTCCATCCGAGGGCACGACGCACGTAGGGCCGGTTTCCACCAGGAAGGGGCGCTTCCGCTGATAATAATCTTTCGCTCCGCCGATGATCGGTGACACGTCGGCGACCGCGCGGCCAAGGAGGCGCGACAGGCGCGGCGTGGACGCCTGGCTCAGGTCGATGCCGAGCGCGCAGCCGAAGTCCGCAAGCAACGCCGGCCCCGCCTCAGCGTCCCTGGTCGCGAGCTCCCAGCGAGGGCTTCCTTCGAGCGACCGGGTGGCGCGAAACACGGCGACATCGGCGATGCCGAGCGGCCCGTCGTCCGCAGGCGGCGGAGGCATGAAGAGGCGGTGGTCGGGGATCCCGTCACGTCCGAGATAACCGCCGGGACGCGAAGGCGCCATCGCGCCCCTTGCCGGCGCCCCGGAAGAGGCCTCGCTCGCGCTTTGGGCGCCGACATCGGCGGCGGACACGGCAAGACACAGGCAAAGGACGACGATCCAACGTCGATTCATGTTCGTTTCCCCCCGAAGGCGCAGCGGTCGTGAAGCATTGTGAGCATGGCGCGGCGCAACGGCAAGACTATCGCCGCTGCACTGCTGTAGACCCTCGAGTTTTCGGCCAAGACCTGCGACGGCTTCGGGGTCGGTAACAACGTCGAAGTCGCATCGCGTGGGGACCGTGCTGCATTCCATCAAGGCCGGACATGCAGCAGAGGCAGGATGCCAATCTGCTAGTCTTTCATCGTCCGATCCGACACGCCGACCAGACGGAGCTTCGAGATGACGGCCCTCCGCTACGCGATTCGCCGGCTCGCGAAGAGACCCGGGATTCCGATCCTGATCATGGCGCTGCTTGCCGTCAGCATCGGCACTACGACGGCAATCTTCTCGGTCTTTCATAAGGTGCTCATGGAAGATCTGCCGGTGCCCGAGCCGGATCGGCTCGTCAACCTCCGAGCTCCCGGACCGAAATGGGGCTTCGTCAGCGACGACGAGGCGGGCGACAGCTCGTACGTGTTCAGCTATCCGATGTTCCGGGACCTTCAGACGCTGCGCGGATCGTTTTCCGGCATCGCTGCGCACCACGCGTTCGCCGCCAACGTTTCGACCGGTCAGCGGACGCAGGCCGGGTACGGACAGCTCGTGTCGGGAAACTACTTTCAACTCCTCGCACTACGTCCCGCGCTCGGCCGCCTCATCGCCCCTTACGACGAGCCCGGACTCGGGGAATCGCGCGTCGCGGTTCTCAGTTACGAGTTTTGGCAAAGCCGGTTCGGCGGCGATCCCGACGTCCTCGACACAACGATCATCGTGAACGGGGAGCCTCTGACCGTCATTGGCGTTGCGCCGAAAGGCTTCACCGGCATCACTCTTGGCGTCCGCCCGCAAGTGTTCGTCCCGCTGACATTGCGTTGGCTGATGCAGCCTGGCGCAGCTCCGGCCGCCGATGAGCGCCGCGCGTATTGGCTCTATCTCTTCGGCCGGCTGGCGCCTGGAGCGCAACTCGAATCGGCGTCGACGGAAATCAATCGCTTGTACTCGGCGATCCTCAACGAGATCGAAGCACCGCTCAACGGCTCGATGCCGCCGGACATACTCCGCCAGTTCCGAGCGCGTCGAGTAGAGCTCGAACCTGGCGCTCACGGCCAGAGCGCTTTGCGCACCTTCCTCGCACAGCCGCTGACCCTCCTCCTGACTCTGACGGGCGTCGTCCTGGCGATCGTGTGCGTGAATGCGGGCAGCCTCCTGCTCGCTCGCGCGTCGTCCCGAGGCGGTGAGCTGGCCGTCAGAGCATCCTTGGGCGCCACGCGTTGGCGTCTCGCAGCGAACATGCTGCTCGAGGCGGCGCTCCTGGCCTTGGCGGGTATGACGCTCGGCTTGCCGGTCGCATGGGCGGCGCTCGAGTTTCTCGTCACGGTGCTCCCCGCGAGCCTATCCGGCGACCTCACCGCTCCGATCGATTCGACTCATGTAGCGTTCGCGGCGGTCGTCGCGTTGTCGACGCTTGCCCTCTTCGGCGTCGCACCGGCGATGTTTGCTTCGCAGAGCGACCTGGCCGGAACGCTGAGGGGACAATCGCGAGCAACGGACGCTATGCGGTTGGCCCGCTTTCGGCGGGCGTTGGGTACTGCGCAGATCGCGTTTTCGTTGACGTTGCTCGTTCTCGCCGGACTGTTTCTGCAGAGCTTCAGAAACATATCGAACGTCGACCTCGGAATCAGCGTGGACTCGATTGTCACGTTTACGGTCGCCCCGGGACTGAGTGGTTATACCGAGGAGCGCGCGAGGTCGGGCTACACCGAGATCGAAGAGCATCTGTCGTCGATACCAGGCGTAGAGGCCGTCGGCAGCTCGAGCGTTCGACTGCTCTCGAACGATAGCGCGTGGAACAGCCTTTCGGTCGAGGGCTTTGCCGGCGGTCCCGGTGTCAACACGAACGCGGCGACGAATTGGGTGAACTCCGACTTTTTCCGGTCGCTGTCGATTCCTCTGCTCCAAGGCCGAGGCTTCACGCCGGCAGATGCAAAGGGGACGGCCAACGTCGCGGTCGTGAACGAAAGCTTCGTGCGCAAATTCGGATTGGAGGAGCGCGCAATAGGCGCTCGCTTCGGAATAGGCGACACGACGAACCTGGACATCGAGATCGTGGGAGTCGTGGGCGATTCGAGATACGGCACGGTGAAGGGCGCGCCGCCGCCGCAGTACTTTCGCCCGGTGGACCAGGGCGACGAGCTCGAGAGCATGTCCTTCTACGTTCGCACCTCGACGGCTCCCGAGGCCGTCGGCGATCAGATCCGCGAGCGGCTCGAGGCTCTTGCCCCCGATCTTCCGATCAGCGACCTGACGACGATGAGAACGGTGGCGCAGGACAACGTGTTCGTCGAACGAGCGATAGCCCTGCTCTCCCTGTCCTACGCCGTTCTCGCTACCGCCGTTGCGGGCATCGGGCTCTATGGAATGCTTCTCTACAACCTTGCTCAGCGGACCAGGGAGCTTGGCTTGAGGCTCGCTCTAGGGGCCACGGCGCGGCGGCTGCGTCTGATGGTGCTGAAGGAAGTGGGGCTGATGGTCCTGATCGGAACGATCGTCGGGTTGGTCGCTGCCGGCATTGCAGGACGCGCCGCGAATAGCCTGCTTTACGGCATTCCCGGTTTCGACGCGTTCTCTGCCGCCGTCGCTGTCGCCATCCTGGCGCTCGTCGCCCTCTTCGCGAGTTACTTCCCCATCAGGCGTGCATTGCGTACGACTCCGGTGGAAGCGCTCCGATAACGGTTCGAAGCTGGAGAGCGTCTTGAAGCCCGAGCAGCAGCGCCAGGTGATATGCATCCTGCACGAGATTCAGTTGTCGCAGGAGCGACTGGTGCTCGATGCCGAGAGCTACGCGGAGGACGAGCTCATCAGCCGCTTGCGCGGCCGATGAGCTCGAACGTGCGCTGACCCGCGCCCGCGCATTCGCGGCGATTTTCTGCCGCCTTCGCCTGCTTGCCGTCGTGCCGACGCGCCTCGCACTCGACGTCCGGCGCGGCGGTGCACGGCGCCGAGCGCGCGTCCGCGCTACTCGAACTTCTCCGGGAACTGCTTTGCGAGTCCCGCCGTCAGCGCATCGGCAATCACGTACATGTGATCCTTCATCGCCGCCCACGTGGCGGCCTCCTCCTCGTACTGCTCGGCGTGGAGCTGCGCGATCTGCTGTACATGGTGTCCACCGTGTGCGGTCAGCAAGCCGCGCAGCGTCTCCTCGGGCCAGTTCGGATTCGCGCTGCTCAGAAAGGCGGCGATCTCCTGCGCGTTCGCCGACAATCGATCGGCGGCGCCGTCCTGCCCTCTGCGGCTTTCCGCTATCGTCGCATCGAGGTAGTCGCTGATCGCGCCCCAATGGCCGGCGAGCAACTCGAACAGTCGATCGGACGCCGCCTCGCCGTAAAAGGGCTCGATGGCTCCAGCGATCGCCTGAGCATTCGCGACGACCTGCTGCTCGGCTGCTTTCGCCTGCTTGCCGTTGTCCGCGAGACGCGCCTCGACGACGCCCCGTACCCAGAAGACGTGGCCGATCCACAGATCACGCAGCGCGTCTTGCGTGGCCGCCACTTTTGCCGGCACAGGCGCCGCCTCCGCGGACTCGTCGGCGGCCGCGAGTCCCGGCGCCGAGATGCAAAGGACCGCGGCAAGCAACAGGGTGAGATGCGATTTCATCCGAGCTCTCCTCTCTGTCGAAGGAGTCTCGAATTCTCGGGTCGACAGCCCACTAATGTAAGTTTAATATGCCAAAAGTCTTTTAAAACGACGGACGATTGCACGTCCGCGCGCAACTACGCGATGACGAATCGCTGCTCGTACGGCTCGAGAGGGAACTGTTATGGCCGAGGTGTTCGGCGAACGCCGCAAGCAGCTTCTGAGGCACCTGCTGCGCAACGGGACGGGAGCAACCGTCAAAGAGCTGATGCAGGTCCTCGGCGTGACACGGACTGCCGTGCGCCAGCACGTCGAAGCGCTGATGCGCGAGGGGCTCGTCGCACCCGCGGCCGCCCTGCCTTCGGGCGGGCGTCCGAGAACGCTTTTCGCGCTCACGGCGGCCGGCCGGGACGCCGTCCGACGTCATTACGCATGGTTCGGCGAGCTGCTCATGGACGCGGTGGAACGGGAGCGCGACGCCACGGGGCTTCGCACGCGGGTCACACGCATCGCGGCCGCGGTAGTCGCGCGCGCTCGCGCGCAGCGGTCGCTCGGCGCGGAAGAATCGAACGGCGTCGAGCGCCTCGCAGCGCTGATGGACCAGCTCGGCTACGACGCGCGCGTTGCGAAGGACGCCGACGGCGCACCGGCGATCGAGGCGAACCACTGCATCTTCCACGAGCTCGCGATGAAGCGTCCCGCGATCTGCCAGTTCGACCTGGCGGTGCTTTCGGGGTACGCCGGCCGCCGCGTCGAGCTCCGTGAATGCATGTCGCGAGGCGGGCGCGTTTGCCGCTTTCGCTTCACGCCGAGGGCGTCCTGAACCAGCGAGCGATTCGGTCGTAGTCCCGCGATGTCGAACTGCGCGTAAAGCGCCTTGAAGTAGGGCTCCGCGGCCTTCGCGTCGACGGCAACCTCGAAATTGCACTATGCTCGACGTCGGGACGAAGGCGCACCGAAGGGGATCCTCATGGCTAAGAAACGTATGCCGCTCATGCTCGGCGCCGTCCTTCCCGTGCTGATCACGCTTTCACCCGCAGCCGTCGCCCAGGTGCCGGCCGCGCCTTCCCCGCTCGACGTCGCGACTCGGGGTGCCGTGGTCGCGACCGCCGCGCAAGCACTGCGGACCCGCTACGTCTTTCCCGATGTCGGCGAGCGCGCAGCTGCGGCGATCGAGGCGGCGCTCGCAGCCGGAGACTACGGCGATATCGATGACCCGTGGTCGTTCGCGGAAAGGCTGACGGCAGACCTTCGAGCGGTTGCGGCGGACAAGCATCTCGACGTCACGGCGCTCGGTCCGCCGCCCGCGACCTCCGGGACCCCGCCGCCGGCACCGCTTCACTCTGAGGCCGGGGTCACGCGGTCGGACCGGCTCCCCGGCAACATCGGCTATATCGAGGTCGTCGCGTTTCCGGCGCCCGAGCTCTTCGGGCTGGCCGTCGATCGTGCGATGGCACCGCTCGCGGACACCGACGCGCTCATCATCGACGTGCGGCGTAACGGCGGCGGAAGTCCTGTCAGCGTGGCGCATCTCGTCAGCTATTTCATCGAAGGCGACGAGCCGGTCCATATCAACAGCTTCGTCTGGCGCAATCCCGGCACGGAGACCTTTCGCAGAGAAGAGTTCTGGAGCACCACTCCGGCGTTCTCGTATGCCGGCAAGCCGGTTTACGTGCTGACGAGCGGCGCGACGTTCTCGGGCGGAGAGGAATTCGCTTACGACATGCAAGTGATGGAGCTCGGCGTGATCGTCGGGGAGACGACCGGCGGGGGCGCAAATCCGGGCGGCAGCGTGCCGCTCGCACCCGGCTTCGTGATGTTCGTGCCGGGCGGCCGCGCCGAGAACCCGATCACGGGGACCAATTGGGAAGGCGTCGGCGTGCAGCCGGACATCGAGGTACCGAGCGCCGAGGCGCTCGGAATCGCGCTGGAGCGGCTGGGTCACATACCGACCACGGCGGACATCGATGGCCTGTCTCTCGAGCGCTTCTTCGAGCCCCGCACGACCCCGCATCCGGCCTCCGAAGCCGCGGTGCGCCGCATGTCGGCCGAGCTCGCACGTGGCGAGCCCGACTACAGCCTGTTGACGCCGTCGATGGCGGAAGCGACGCGGACTCAGCTCGACGCTCTTCAGCGGCGCTTCTCGGACCTGGGCCCCCTCGTGTCGATCGAGTTCGTCGAAGTGGACCCGCTGGGCGCGGATGTCTACGACATCCAGTACGAGAACGGTCCGTTGCGTCTGGCGATCGCGCTCACACAGGACGGCAAGGCGGCGATGGCGGCGATCAGGCCGTCTCCGCCGCTACCGTAGCAACGGGCATCGTTGCGTGACGCGCGGGTCAGGTCTTCGCGTCGACGCCGTTGCCGCGAGAGAAGCGGAACCGGCAGACGGTTCCGCCGCGCACGATGCACTCCAGGTGCTCGACCTGCTCACCGCTCGCGCGCGCGAGAAACGCGAGGTCGAAGCGGCATACGGCGGGGTGACTCTGCGCCAGATGATGAAAGACACAGTTTTTCGCGTGAATTTCCCGCGACGCGCCCTTCACCTGCGCGGTCGCGTCGTAACCGAGGTCCATCATCGCGGCAGCGATCCCCTTGCACCGCTCGGAGCTCGACGCGGACTTCAGCTTCGTTCCGAGCTCCTTGCCGACGTCGTCGCCGAGCCGCGTCAATATCTTCAGCAGCTGCGCCTCGCCCAACGACCTGGCGATCTCGCGGATCAGGCTCGACGCGAGCTCGACATATCGGCGCGGGAAGAGCTCGCGGCCGGCGTCGGTCAGAACGTAGCGTTGCTCGGGGCGGCCTCCGGTCGGGACGATCGAGCCGTGTGTGACGAGGCCTTGCGCAAGGAGCGCAGTCAGGTGCTGACGGACGGCATTACGACTGATGTTCAGCGCGGACCGAAGCGCATCGATCGAGCACCCGTCGCGCTCGGATTGCAGAACGCGCAGCAGCTGTTGCTGCGTCTGCCCAAGTTGCTCGAGTGCACTGCTCATGCAGGGAATCGCGCGTGACGCTGCGGGTCGTCGAACTTTAGTCCGTCGGAATCGCTTTAGCAATATAAACATGCCAAAAGCGCGCGTGCCGAGCCGAGTCCCCATGACACCGCGCCGCGGCGTGAAGCTTCTCGGAGAGCTCGCGAACGAGCGCGAATCTCTCGCCGGCATCCATCGCAGGCGCGTGCCGATGCTGGTCAAAGTCGCGCCGGACCTCGGCGACGAGGACCTCGAAGCCATTTCTCGCGCGCTCCGGCAATCCTCGTTCGACGGAGTCGTCGCGACGAATACGACGATCGCGCGTCCCTCGTCTCTTCGCTCCCGGCACGCAGGCGAGGCCGGCGGGCTCAGCGGCGCGCCGCTGCATGAGCAGAGCGTCCGCACGATCCGCGGACTGCGGCGACACCTCGGTTCCTCGTTCCCGATCGTCGGCGTGGGCGGGATCTGCGACGCAGGCACGGCC
>DASVCR010000029.1:0-68334 GCA_036381515.1 Gammaproteobacteria bacterium
GCTGATCGAGCACGGCGTCGACATCACGGCCGAGCCGATCGACACGGGCACCTCGCCGCTCGGCTTGCTCTTGTTCGGGTTCGGGCCCGCGATCCTGATCATCGCGTTCTACGTCTGGCTGTTCCGGCGGGCCGCACGGCAGGGCGGCGGCCTCGGCGGGCTGATGGGCATCGGCCGCAGCCGCGCGCGCCGCTACGATGCCGAGCGCGACGAGCGCGTGACCTTCGACGACGTCGCGGGCATCGACGAGGTCGAGAACGAGCTCGTCGAGATCGTCGATTTCCTGAAGAGCCCGGAGAAGTACACGCGCCTCGGCGGCACGGCGCCGAAGGGCGTGCTGCTGATCGGGCCGCCGGGCACCGGCAAGACGCTGCTCGCGCGCGCGGTCGCGGGCGAGGCGGGGGTGCCGTTCTTCTCGATGAGCGCGGCGGAGTTCGTCGAGATGATCGTCGGCGTCGGCGCGGCGCGGGTGCGCGATCTGTTCAAGCAGGCACGCGAGCATGCGCCCGCGATCATCTTCATCGACGAGATCGACGCGATCGGCCGCGCGCGGAGCGGGGTTGCGTTCGGCGGCGCGGCGGCCGAGCACGAGCAGACACTGCAGCAGATCCTGACCGAGATGGACGGCTTCTCGAGCCGCGAGGGGATCATCGTGCTCGCGGCGACGAACCAGCCGGACGTGCTCGACCGCGCGCTGCTGCGTCCGGGGCGGTTCGACCGCCGTCTCGTCGTGAACCTGCCGGACAAGAAGGGGCGCGAGGAGATCCTGAAGATCCACACCCGGCAGTCGCCGCTCGCGGCGGACGTGGATCTCGCGGAGCTGGCCGCGTCGACGCCGGGCTTCTCGGGCGCGGACATCCGCAACCTCGTGAACGAGGCGGCGTTGCTCGCCGCGCGGCGCGGGCAGAACGAGGTGCGCCAGAGGGACTTCCTCGACGCGCTCGAGAAGATCGTGCTCGGCCCCGAGCGGCCGCTGCTCCTGACGCGCGAGGACCGCGAGCGGATCGCGTATCACGAGAGCGGGCACGCGATTCTCGGGCTGATCGTGCCGGGCGCCGATCCGGTGCACCGCGTGACGATCGTGCCGCGCGGGCAGGCGCTCGGCGTGACGTATCAGCGTCCCGACAGCGACCGGTACAACTATCCGGAGTCGTATCTGAAGGCGCGGATCATCGGCATGCTCGGCGGCCGTGCGGCCGAGGAGATCGTGTACGGGACGAAGACGACGGGCGCGGAGAACGACATCGCGCAGGCGACGGACCTCGCGCGGAACATGGTGACGCGCTGGGGCATGAGCGAAGAGCTCGGCATGGTGCAGCTCGCGCCGCAGCGCAATCCCTATCTCAGCGGACCGAGCGGCTTCGTCGGCGAGAAGCCTTTCAGCGAGGACACCGCCCGCCGGATCGACACCGAGGTACAACGGATCATCGACGAGAGCCACGCGGAAGCGAAGCGGCTGCTCACCGCGCATCGCGCCGAGCTCGACGCGCTCGTCAAGGCGCTGCTCGAGCGCGAGACGCTCGACGAGGAGGAAATCCTCGAGGTGACTGGACTACGCCGGCGCTCCGACGCCGACGAGCGGACGACGGCGTCGATGTGACACACGTCGAGCGCGCGTCCACGAGACGCGCGCTTTGTGATTCGCGTCGTGCCGCGAGGCCATGGACTCGGGTACCGTCGCACGGTGGAGATATTGCTGCCGCCAGCGGCAGGACTCGATTCATGACGACCTCCGTGACCCGCATCCCGAAGCGTGCGGCGGCCCTCTTCGGCGCGGCATTCGCCATCGTTTTTCTGTTCACGTTCGACCCCGAGGAATTACCTCCCGGAGTGCTGAACGCATCGAAGTGGTTCGTCCTGCTGCCGGCCGCGTTTCTGTTCGCGCTGCGGCCGGCCGACAAGCCGTGGGTGATGGGCCTCGTGCTGACGGGCGGCGTGTTCTTCGGCGTGTGCTTGGCGGCGATCCTGTACGCGTCCAATCTGTGGCCGATCGCGGGTGTGTACTGGACGTGGCTCTGGCTGCCGCCGATCGTCGTCGGCACGGCGGCCGGCATGCTGCTCGGCAGGGCGTCGAGAGGAACGGGGAAGCGGCCTTCCTCGAAGCGGGCCACGTGACGTCCAGGGGCCGCTCAGTGCTCGGCGGAGAACCGTGATGGCGCTCTTCCAAGGTGTGCTGTTCCTCGCCCTCGGCTACGGGCTCCTGGCCGTCGTGTATCGGTCGCTCGCCCACGGCTGGCTGCCTTTCGGAGTGAACGGCTTCAAGGGCCGCTTGGAGCTTCGAATGGACGAGCAGCCGTTCAAGTACTGGGCTGCGTTCACCTTCTATTGCGCCTTCGGAGTCTGGTGCATATTTCTTGCATTCGGCGTTCTGACCGGAGCGTTCGAGCCGTTACCGCTCAACTGAAGCTCGGCGCCGGCGCATGAGCCGGCGGCCGGCGCTCCTCGACGCCGAAGCGTCTTCGTCGAAAGATCCCGGAGGTCACCATGGCTTGTCGGCTGTTTACGCCGTTCAAGGTTGCAGAGCTCGAGCTCGTGAACCGCATCGTGATTGCGCCGATGTGCCAGTACTCGGCCGAGGACGGCTGCATGACCGACTGGCACGTCATTCACCTGGGGCACCTCGCGCTCTCGGGCGCTGCGCTGCTGACGATCGAGGCGACGGCCGTCACGCCCGAAGGCAGGATCACCTACGGGGACGTCGGCCTGTACTCCGATGCATGCGAAGCCGCGATGCGCCGGACGCTCGATGCGGTGCGCCGCTGGTCGGACATGCCGATCGCGATCCAGCTCGCGCATGCCGGCCGCAAGGCGTCGACGGAAGTGCCGTGGAAGGGCGGCGCGCAGCTTCCCGCCGATCATCCCGGCGGCTGGCGCACCGTCGCGCCGTCGGCGATCCCTTACTCCGAGCGCGACGCTCCGCCCATCGCGCTCGACCGTGACGGGCTCGCGGGCGTGCGCAACGCGTTCGCCGATGCCGCGCGGCGCGCGGTGCGGATCGGCCTCGATGCCATTCAGATCCACGCGGCGCACGGCTATCTGCTGCACGAGTTCCTGTCGCCGCTGTCGAACGCCCGCGACGACGAGTACGGCGGGTCGCTCGAGAATCGGATGCGCTTTCCGCTCGAGGTCTTCGACGCGGTGCGTGCCGTGGTGCCGCCCGAGAAGCCGGTCAGCGTGCGCGTATCGGGAACCGACTGGACGCCGGGCGGATGGGACATCGAGCAGACGGTCGAATTCGCACGCGCGCTCGAGGCGCGCGGCTGCAGCGCGGTCCACGTCTCGAGCGGCGGCCTGACGCCCGCGCAGAAGATTCCGGTCGGGCCGGGCTATCAGGTGCCGCTTGCGCGCGCCGTGAAGGCGGCCGTGAGCATGCCGGTCGTCGCGGTCGGACTGATCGCGGACTTCGATCACGCCGAATCCATTCTCGTCGCGGGCGACGCGGACCTGATCGCGCTTGCCCGCGCGATGCTCTACGACCCGCGGTGGCCGTGGCACGCGGCCGCGCACTTCGGCGCAAGCGTCAAGGCGCCGAAGCAGTATCTGCGCTCGCAGCCGTCGCGCTTCCGCAATCTGTTCGACTTCCGCGCGGGGGATTGACGGGCCGCCCGTCACCGATCGTTAACGCACTTTTGCCCGAGCGACTCGACGACGAAGTCGACGAACGCGGTGACCTTCGTGCTGACGAGACGCCGCGACGCATGCAGCACCCAGATCTCGGAGGTCCGGTGCGGCACGGTGCTCCAGATCGCAAGACGTCCCTCGTCCGCGGCGTCCTCGACGACCGCGCGCGGCAGCAGCGCGACGCCCGCGCCCGCGCAGACGGCGTCGCGCACCATCAGCAGCGACGATAGGCGCATGCGCACGTCCGGCATGATCTCGAGCCGATCGGTGACTCGCCACGGCCCGTTGTCCGCGAAATGGAGCATCGCGACCGCGGGCACGCGCGGCGGCGTACCGTCGCGCGGGCGTCTCGGCCGGCGCATGCCGGGCGGTGCGGCCACGACGAGCGCGTCGTGCCCGATGCGCCGGCCGACGAGCGTCTCGTCCTTGCGCGGGTTCGCGCGAACGACGACGTCGTAGCCCTCGTCGACGAGATCGACGTAGCGGTCCTCGGCGACGATCTCGAGCTCGACCTCCGGGTAGCGGCGGTGGAACTCCGCGGCGAGCGGCCCGAACAGCGTCTGCCCGAACAGCAGCGGCACGCTGACGCGCAGCTTGCCGCGCGGCCGAAACGAGCCTTCCGACAGGCACTGGCCGACCTCGAGGATCTCGGCCAACAGCGTGCTCGTTCGCTCGTGCAGCGCGCGGCCGTCCTCGGTCAGCTTCAGCGTGCGCGCACCTCGCTCGAACAGCCGCACGCCCAGGTTTTCCTCGAGCGCCATCACCCGGCGAGACAGCGTCGCCTTCGGCCGACCGCTCGCCCGGCTCGCCTTGCCGAAGCCCCCCGCGGAAGCGACGAGGTCGAAGTCGGCGAGCAGCCCGAGGTCGAGTTTCGACTGATCCATATTTGAAACGATGCGTCCAGCTTTTGTGGCTTTCGGTCCGGAGTCTGGACACATTAGCCTGTCCCGGGTCCGGAAGCGAATGGTCGCCCGGGCGCCGCAGGATAACGAGAGGAGAGGAGCGTCACGATGACGACGATATGGGACGAGGTACGAGTAGGCCGGCTCACGCTGCCGCACCGCTTCGCGATGGCGCCGATGACGCGGAGCCGCGTGCAGCCCGACGGCACCCCGGGCCCGCTCACGGCCGAATACTACGCGCAGCGCGCGTCGCTCGGGCTCCTGATCAGCGAAGGCGCCCAGCCGTCGGACGACGGTCAGGGGTATCTGTGGACGCCCGGCATCTACACGGACCGGCACGTCGCCGGATGGCGGCGCGTGACCGACGCGGTGCACGCCGCGGGCGGGCACCTGTTCGTCCAGCTGATGCACGTCGGGCGCGTCAGCCATCCCGATAACACGCCGCACCACCGGCAGGCGCTCGCGCCGTCGGCCGTCGCGACGGGAGAGAAGATGGTCACGGTGCGCGGGCTTCAGGAGCAGCCGGTGCCGCGTGCGATGTCGATCGACGACATCCGCACGACGATCGGCGACTTCGCGCACGCGGCCGCCCGCGCGATCGAGGCAGGCTTGGACGGCGTCGAGATCCACGGCGCGAACGGCTATCTCGTCCAGCAGTTCCTGTCGGTGAACGCGAACCTGCGTGACGACGAGTACGGCGGGTCGATCGAGAACCGCGCGCGGTTCGCGATCGAGACGGCGGCCGCCGTCGCCGCGGCGATCGGGCCCGACCGCACCGGCATCCGCCTGTCCCCGAGCTCGACGTTCAACGCGATCGACGAGGGCGACGAGTACGAATCGCTCTATCGTTATCTCGTCCGCGAGCTCGCGAAGCTCGACCTCGCTTACGTGCACATCGTGCACCACGGCAACGAGGAGCTCGTTCGCGACATCCGGCGGCTCTGGCCGAACGCGTTGCTGCTGAACCGCCCCGGGCGCGCCCTCGACGAGATCGCGACGGACATCGAAGCCGGGCTCGCGGACGTCGTCACGATCGGCCGCTGGGCGCTCGCGAATCCCGATTTCGTCGAGCGCTACCGCGTCGGCGCGCCGATGAACGAGCCGGATCCCGCGACGTTCTACGGCGGCGATGCGCGCGGATACACGGACTATCCGCGGCTCGACGCGATCGCCGGCGCCGAGGCAACTGCGGCTTCCGCTTGAACGGCGCAGAATCGAGGAAGGCCGGCGCTGCCGGGTGCCGGCCGCTCGCGCTTGCAGGCAGGTGCAACGATCTTGATGTCACCCATTCCCCAAGTGACCCCGATCGCTCATCGAATGTAGACCTCGACCTGCTGAAGATATTGTCGTTCCGCCGCTCAGGAGCCGACGATCCCGCCGTCCTTCCGCATGATCGCGATCGTCGCGTCGCGCGGGATCGTTTTGCCGTCGAACTCGAGCGGGAAGCTCGTCTCGGCCGGATCGCCGTTGCCCGGATGCTGCACGTTGATGAACATCGTGCGCCGGTCCGGCGTCACGGCGATTCCCGTGACCTCGCAGCCCGGCACGCCCTCGAAGAGCCGCTTCACCTCGCCGCTCTCGGTATCGGCGACGAGCATCTGGTCGTTCAAACCGTCGGCCTGGCCGCTGCCGTCGGTCTGGATGAACAGGCGGCCGTCCGGATCGGCCCAGAGCCCATCCGGCGACGACAGCGATTCCTCCGTGCCGTGCGTCTCCGCGGCGATCAGGAAGATTTCCCACTCGAACCGCGTGCCGACGTGATGGTCGTCGTCGCGCCAGCGAATGATGTGCCCGTGCGGGTTCGGCGCGAGCGGGTTCGCGGCGTCCGCGTCGTTGCGCCGCGCGTTGTTCGTCAGCGAGCAGTACACGTGCCCGTCGGGACTGACGGCCGTCCATTCCGGACGGTCCATCGGCGTCGCGCCGACGATGTCGGCCGCCCTCCGCGCGAACGTCAGCACTTCCGCCTGATCGGCGAACTCGGCGGCGAGCCGCGGGTCGTCGATCGTGAGCTCGAGCCACTCGCCCGTGCCGTCGTCGTTGAACTTCGCCGCGTAGAGCCTGCCGTGATCGAGCGGGCTCGAGCCTTCGTCCCGCAGCGCTTTCCAGCTTCGGTCCGATACGAACTTGTAGATGTACTCGAACTGTTCGTCATCGCCCATGTAGCCGACGATGCGGTCGTCGCGGCCGACCGCGATCGCGCAGCCCTCGTGCCTGAAGCGCCCGAGCGCCGTGCGCTTGACGGGCGGCGCGGACGGCGCCATCGGATCGATCTCGACGACCCATCCGAAGCGGTTGCTCTCGTTCACGTAGCCCGGATTCGTCAGATCGAAGCGAGGATCGAACCGGCTCCAGCCGTGGAACGACGTCCAACGCGCGCTCAGGCCGTAGCGCTCCTGCCGCGCGTTCGGCGTGAAGCCCGTGCCGCCGAAGTAGAAGTGGATGTTCTCCTCGCACGTCAGGTACGTGCCCCACGGCGTATGGCCGTTCGAGCAGTTGTTCAGCGTGCCCGCGAACGGATTGCCGGCGGGATTCGTAAGCAGCGGCGAGTCGGCCGCGGGGCCGCTGAACTCGACCGGCGTATTCACGTGGATGCGGCGCGCGTAGCGGCTGTCGACGTGCTGCCAGCGGCCGTCTCCGTTCACGACCTCGACGATCGTGATGCCGTGCGCGTGCTGCGAGACGCGCACGTCGTCGAGGCTTTGCGGATCGCGGCCGAGAATGTGGCGGCTCGTGCCGTACTCGTGATTCAGCACGAGCAGGCCGCGTTCGCTCCCTTCGAGCGGAAAGAACCACATGCCGTCGTGGCCGATCCCGACCTGCTTCTCCTGATCGGCCGCGTTCGGCGGCCACGCGAACGCGGGGCCCGACGAAGGATTGATCGGCTCTCCCCACGGAATCAGGACCTGCATCCGGTAGTCCGGCGCGATCCGCGGCGTCTTGCCGCCGCCGCCCGCGACGGGGAGCGGCGTGAAGTCCATCAGGCCCGGCCGAGCCTTGGCGCCGGGCTTTCGCGCGGCGAGCGACAGCACCGGCGACGACACGAAGAACACGGCCGCCGCCGACTGGAGGCCCCCGCGAAGCACGTCGCGCCGGCTGCAATAACGGGACAGCACGTCGCTGAACGGACGATTCGCGGACTTGTTGCTTCTGTCGCCGAGCTGATTCCTCATTCGATCCTCCCCCGAGGCCGGCAGGGCTTCGACCGCACGCACATGCGCCGCCGGACGCATCGCGTGCGAGCCCGCCCCGCGTGGTGCGCGCGCCGGCACGAGTGTCGCAAGGTTCGCCGCCGTCTGTCCACGCCGCGGCGATGGGCTCGACGACGCATCGTGCGCGCTTCGCCATCGCGTGAGGTAGCATGCGCCACTCGGGGCGCACGGCCCGATGCCCACGCGTCGATCGCTCGCGCCCGGTGCCGACGAAAGCGAGCGGACGAGCAGGGAACGCCGGATTGAGACGATGGCAACGCAACGAAGCATCTGTGTCTACTGCGCGTCGAGTCAGCGCTGCGCGCCCCTCTACCACGCCGCGGCGCGCCGCGTCGGCGAGATCCTCGCCGACGAAGGCTATTCGATCGTGTACGGCGGCGGGGGCGCCGGCTCGATGGGCGCGCTCGCGGACGGCGCGCTCTCGCGCGGCGGCACGGTGATCGGCATCCTCCCGAAGTTCATGATGGAGCTCGAATGGGGCCACCCGAAGCTCACGGAGCTGCACATCGTCGAGGACATGCGTGCGCGCAAGCACTCGATGCTGTCGCAAAGCTCCGGGCTCGTGACGTTGCCGGGCGGCACCGGCACGTTCGAGGAGCTTTTCGAGGCGCTGTCGCTGAAGCGCTTAGGGCTCTACGTCCATCCGATCGTGCTGCTCAACACGAACAGCTACTTCGATGCGCTGATCACGCTGCTCGAGAAGGCGGTCGACGAGCAGTTCCTCGACGAGCGCCACCTCGCGATGTGGCAGGTCGTCGACGAGCCCGAGGAGATTCCGGAGGCGCTCCGCACGGCGCCGGCCTGGTCCGAGAAGGCGCGCGAGTTCGCGGCGATTCGCTAGCGTCGGCTCGCGCCTGCCGTCGGGCCGCTCGCGTCTCCGGGCGACGCTTCATGCGGGTTTGGTCAGGGGGAGACTTTCGTATCCTGCTTGACGAGCCGCTCGACACGGCCTGACTCGAGCAGCGACACGGCGACGATCGCCACGCACGACAATAGGAACCCCGGCACGAGCTCGTACAGCTCGAACAGCGGCCCGTCGAGCTGCGGCCAGACGACGACGGTCAGACCGCCGACGACGATGCCGGCGAGCGCGCCGTTGCGCGTCATGCCCTCCCAGTAGAGCGACAGCACGATCGCCGGACCGAACGCCGCGCCGAAGCCGGCCCACGCCCACGCGACCAGCGACAGCACGCGGCTCTCCGGGTCGAGGCCGAGCAGGAACGCGATGACCGCGATCGCGAGCACCGCGAGCCTGCCGACCCAGAGGAGCTCGGTCCGGCCGGCGTTCGCGCGGAAGAGGCCGCGATAGAAGTCCTGCGCGAACGCCGACGACGAGACGAGCAGCTGCGCGGACGCCGTGCTCATGATCGCGGCGAGGATGCCCGCAAGGCACACGCCCGCGAGCGCGGGATGCAGGAACTCGGTCGACAGCAGGATGAACACGGTCTCGCTGCTCGCGCCCTCGAGCGGGGGATCGAGCGCGAGCACGCCCGCGAGGCCGACGATGACGGCCGCGGCGAGCACCGTGACGACCCAGACCATCGCGACGCGGCGGGACGTTTCGAGCTCTTCGGCGCGGCGGATCGCCATGAAGCGCGCGAGGATGTGCGGCTGTCCCGGATAGCCCAGGCCCCAGCCGAGCAGCGACAGCACGCCGAGCACGCCGAGCGCTTCGCCGCCGTCCCCGGCGAACGGATCGAGCAGGGCCGGGTCGCGCGCCGCGAGCCCGTCGAGCGCCGGCCCCACGCCGCCCGCGAGCTGCACGCCGAGGGCGGCGACCAGGACGAGCGCGACGAACATCAACGTGCCCTGCAGCACGTCGGACCAGCTGACCGCGAGGAAGCCGCCGAAGAACGTGTACGCGAGCATGACGATCGAGCCCCAGAACATCGCTTCGAGATAGGGCATCGCGAACAGCGTCTCGAACAGCCGGCCCGCGGCGACGAAACCGGAGCTCGCGTAGAACGCGAAGAACACGAGGATGAACGCGGCCGTAATCGTCCGCAGCACGCGCGAGCGGTCGTCGAAGCGCCGCTCGAAGTAGTCGGGCAAGGTCAGCGAGTCCGCGAGGCGCTCGGTGCGCGTGCGCAGCTTCGCCGCGACGAAGCGCCAGTTGAGCCACGTGCCGATCGTGAGCCCCAGCGCGAGCCAGACGGCGTCGAAGCCCGCGAGGTACGCGAGTCCCGGCAGGCCCATCAGCAGCCAGCCGCTCATGTCGGACGCCTGGGCCGAGAACGCGGTGACCCAGCTGCCGAGCCTGCGTCCGCCGAGGATGAAATCGCCGAGCGTGCGCGTGCGGCGATATGCGACGAAGCCGAGCAGCAGGCAGACCGCCATGTACGCGACGAGGGCGGCGACGATCGCGGGGCTGTTGTCGATCATGTCCTTCGGTGGCGGCGGGCCGGATCGGCCGCGTTCGTTCCCGCAGCCAATGGTAAGCGACGCCGCGGTCGGGCGCGCCGGCCGTGCAGGCACTGGCCGCGACGCGGTGCCGGCCGTTCAGGCACTCGTCGCGACGCAGCGCCGGCCGTGCAGACACTCGTCGCGCCGCGGCGCCGGATGCAGGAGGCTACAGCCGGGAAGCGGGCCGCGGCAGCGGCTTCGGCGCCGGCTGCTCGTCGGAGTCGGTCGCCGGCTCGATCGCGAGCACGAAGTCGCCGTCGTGCTCCTCGAGCCCTTGCATGCAGGCCGCCTCGAGCACCTCGGCCGCCTTCTCCTTGCGGAGGACGATCGGGTCGTGCCGCAGGTCCTTGAGCAGCGCCCAGCACATCAGCACCATCACGGCGGTGAACGGCAGTGCCGCGATGAACGTGAGGTTCTGCACGCCGGAGAGTGCCCTGTCGCCGCCGATCGCGAGCATGATCGCGGCGACGGCGCCGGTCGCCGCGCCCCAGAAGATCACGATCCACCGCGACGGCGCGAGCGATCCCCGTTGCGACAGCGTGCCCATCACGATCGACGCCGCGTCCGCGCCCGACACGAAGAAGATCGCGACGAGGACCATCACGACGGCCGACGTGATCTCGACGAGCGGCAGATGCGCGAGCACGTTGAAGGTCTGCGCCTCGGCGCCGCCGACGGCGACCGCGGCGCCGTCCATCTCGAGGCCGATCGCCGTTCCGCCGAAGATCGCGAACCAGACGACGCTGATCGCGCTCGGCACGAGCAGCACGCCGCCGACGAACTCGCGGATCGTGCGGCCGCGGCTGATCCGCGCGATGAACATGCCGACGAACGGCGTCCACGAGATCCACCACGCCCAATAGAACACGGTCCAGCTTTGCAGCCAGGCGCTCATCGCCTCGCCGCCGGTCGCGCCCGAGCGGGACGCCATCAGCCCGAAATCGCTGAGATACGCGCCGATCGACGTCGGAATCAGGTTCAGCACGAAGACCGTCGGCCCGACGAGGAACACGAACACCGCGAGCGCGGCCGCGAGCACCATGTTGATGTTCGAGAGGTACTGGATGCCTCTCGCGATGCCGGAGACCGCCGACGCGATGAAGCAGATCGTCAGCGCGACGATGATCAGGACGAGCGCGCCGGTGCTGACGCCCGAGATCCAGCCTGCCTCGAGCAGGCCGGTGCGGATCTGCAGCGTGCCGATCCCGAGCGACGCGGCCGACCCGAACAGCGTCGCGAAGAGCGCGAGCATATCGATCAGCTTGCCGAGCGGACCCTCGGCTCTCTGCCGGCCGAGCAGCGGGACGAACACGGCGCTGATCAGCTTCCTGCGCTTCTTGCGGAACACGCTGTACGCGATCGCGAGGCCGGCGACGGCGTAGATCGCCCACGGATGCAGCGTCCAGTGGAACAGCGTCGTCGCCATCGCAGTGCGGAGCGCGGCGGAGGTCTGCCCGGGCAGGATAGCGCCGTCGGCGCCGACGAGCACGGTTCCGGGAGGCGGGTCGACGAAATGCGAGAGCGGCTCGCTGACGCCGAAGAACATGAGCCCGATGCCCATGCCGGCGCTGAACATCATCGCGATCCACGAGATCGTCTTGAACTCGGGCGGCTCGCCTTCGGGCCCGAGCGGAATGCGTCCGAAGCGGCTGAACGCGAGGTAGAGCGAGAAGGCGACGAACCCGGTCGCGGAGAGCACGAAGAACCAGCCTAGGTTCACGATCAGCCACGAGAGCGCGGCGGACGTCGCGCCCGCGAGCGACTCCGTCGCGAGCCCGCCCCAGGCGACCAGCGCGAACGTGATGGCAGCGACCGCGCCGAAGACGGCCCAGTCCGTGGCGGATCTGTCGCGTATCGACTTCGGCATCACCGACGGCGCCGGCCGTAGCAGCGCCTCCTTCCTCCTGCTTGCCGTGAAGATGCGAACCCTGACGGATTATGGCCGCGAGAGCAACCCCGGATGGGGGTGTGCGCGGACATTTCGTTTCGTTTTCGGGAACATTCGGCGGCGGCCCGCGGCGGATCGGCGCCGTGCCGCGGCTGATCGCGCGCAGGCACAGCAACCGATCGCGTCGCGCCGCAACCGGTCGCGCCGCGCCGCAACCGATCACGCCGCGCTGCGGCCTTTAAGCGCCGCACCGCTCCGAAGCGCGTGCCGCACCGGACGGGTAGGGCCGCGGCCGTGCGGCGGCTAGTCGCCGGCCTGCGTCAGCGCCGCGACGTCCTCGGCCGTCAGCCGCAGCTGCGTCGCGAGCACGAGGCTTTCGAGCTGCTCGAGCGACGTCGCGCTCGCGATCGGCGCCGTCACGCCCTCGCGCGAGATCAACCACGCGAGCGCGACCTCGGCGGGCTTCGCGTCGTGGCGCTTCGCGACCTCGTCGAGCGCGTGCAGGATCCGCCGTCCCCGGTCATCGAGGTACTTGCCGACGACCCGCTCCCCGCGCGGGCTCTTCGACGCGTCCTCCGGGGACCGATACTTGCCGGTCAGGAAGCCCGAAGCGAGCGCGAAGTACGGGATCACGCCCAGGCCTTCCGCGAGGCAGAGATCGCGCAGCTCGCCCTCGAAGCCCGCGCGATCGTAAAGGTTGTATTCGGGCTGCAGCACCTGGTAGCGGGGCAGCCCGTCGGTCGCCGCGGTCTCGAGCGCCTCGCGCAGCTGCGCCGCGTCGTAGTTCGAGCAGCCGATCACCCTGACCTTGCCGTCCTCGATCAGGCGCTGGTAGCCCCGCAGCGTGTCGTCGATCGGCGTCTCCGGATCGGGGCGGTGGCTGAGGTAGACGTCGATGTAGTCGGTGCGCAGCCGCCGCAGCGAGTCCTCCGCGGCCTGCACGATGCGCTTCGCGGAGAGCCCCTTCTTGTCCGGCGCGAGCGTCGTGCCGACCTTCGTGATGATCACGGCCTCGCTCCGCTTCCCCGTGCGCGCGAGCCAGTTGCCGATGATCGTCTCCGACTCGCCGCCCCGATTGCCTTCGACCCACATCGAGTACGAGTCGGCGGTATCGATCGCGTTGAAGCCCTGGCCGAAGAAGTTGTCGAGCAGCTCGAACGAGCCGCGCTCGTCGACGGTCCAGCCGAAGACGTTGCCGCCGAACACGAGCGGTGCAATTTCGATGTCGGTGTTGCCGAGAGGCCGTTTCTGCATGGTCAGCTCCTTGCGCTTCGATCTCCTCGCGCCCGCCGCGGAAAGGCGCCATTCGATTGTCGGCGCAGTGGCGCCGTGCGTAAACTGGATCGTCTCCCCTGCCGGCATAGTGGAGGTCGCCTTGCACGGTCCCGACCCGAGCGACGAGCATCCGATGAAGGGCTTTCCGCAAGTCTGCTTCATCAGGAACACGGTCAAGAACCCGAACATCGTCATCGGCGAGTACACGTACTACGACGATCCGGACGATTCCGAGAACTTCGAGCGGAACGTCCTCTATCACTTTCCGTTCATCGGCGACAAGCTGATCATCGGCAAGTTCTGCGCGATCGCGCGCGGCGTCCGGTTCATCATGAACGGCGCGAACCACAAGCTCTCGGGCATCTCGACGTATCCGTTCCAGATCTTCGGGGGCGGGTGGGAGAAGGTGATGCCGGAGATCTCGGATCTGCCGTACAAGGGCGACACCGTCGTCGGGAACGACGTGTGGATCGGGTACGAAGCGCTGATCATGCCCGGGGTCCATATCGGCAACGGCGCGATCGTGTCGTCCCGCGCGGTCGTCACCCGCGACGTCCCGGCCTATACGATCGTCGGCGGCAACCCGGCGACGCCGATCCGCAAGCGTTTCTCGGACGACGCGATCGCGAAGCTCGAGGCCGTCGCGTGGTGGGACTGGCCGGTCGAGAAGATCACGCGTCACCTGGACGTGATCGTCGGCGGCGACGTCGACGCGCTCGTCGCGCTGGCGAAGGCCTAGCGCCGTCGGCGCGCGGCCCGGTTTCCTTTTCTCGACGTCCGGCGCGACAATCGCTCGACGAGGGCGAGCGGCGCAAGCCGCGGCACGGCAAGGAGGACGCCATGATCGAGCTCCTGATCGGCCAACGGCGGCGCAGTCTCGGCGGGTTCGACGTCGGCCGCGTGCTGCCGTACGCGAAGCGCCGCATGGTCGGCCCGTTCATCTTCTTCGATCACATGGGGCCGGTGCATTTCGAGCCCGGCATTCCGCGCGACGTCGACGTTAGGCCGCATCCGCACATCGGCCTCGCGACGATCACGTATCTCTTCGCCGGCGAGATCATGCACCGCGACAGCATCGGCTCGGTGCAGCCGATCCGGCCGGGCGAGGTGAACTGGATGACCGCGGGGCGGGGCATCACGCACTCCGAGCGCTTCGAGCGGGGGCGCCGCGAGGGCGGGCCGCTCCACGGCATCCAGGCATGGGTCGCGCTGCCGACGGAGCACGAGGAGACGGAGCCCGCGTTCACCCACTACCCGTCGGACGCCCTGCCGACGTTCGACGACGGCGGCGCGGCGGGCCGGCTGATCGCGGGGGAGCTGTGGGGCCTTCCGTCGCCCGTCGAGACGCATTCGCCGTTGTTCTACGTGCATTGGGAGCTCGGCGCGGGCGCGCAGGCGACGCTGCCGGCCGACTACTCCGAGCGCGCGCTTTATGTCGCGTCGGGGTCGATCGAGCTCGGCAACGAGCGCGTCGCGGAAGGGCATATGGCCGTGCTGTCGCCGGGCGAGCCCGTGAGCTTCGGCACGGAGGGCGGCCGTGCCGTCGTCATGGCCCTCGGCGGGGAGCCCGTCGGGCACCGCTTCATCGACTGGAACTTCGTTTCATCGTCTAAGGACCGCATCGAGCAGGCGAAGGCGGACTGGCGCGCCGGGCGCATGCCGCTGCCGGTGGGCGACGACCAGGAATGGATTCCGCTGCCCGAGGAGCCGGCGGCGCCGAATCCGATGTCGTAGTGTCAACCTGTTTTTGGGGTCAGAGCCCTTTTTCTTCTGGTGGCCGTGGAGCTTGTCCGGCCAGTAGGGGAAAAAGGGCTCTGACCCCGAAAAAAGCTGCCAAAAAAAGCTGCGGGAAGACCTCAAAAAGAAATGGTGTTTGACACGTTTTTCGCCGCTCGAAGCCCCGTTCTCGAATAACGAAATACCACACCCGCCGCAAATCTAGGAAAGTACGCCTCGCGGGATGCAAGGATCGCATCCGTCATGCGGAGGGATTCTCGTGACGCAGAACGAGACCTACGACGATCACGTCGTCCGTCTCTTCCTGCTGGCCGCGACCGTATGGGGCATCGTCGGAATGGGAATCGGCGTGCTCGTCGCGGCGCAGCTCGCCTGGCCGTCTCTGAACTTCGACGTTCCCTGGCTGACCTTCAGCCGTCTGCGGCCCGACCACACGTTCGGCGTCGTATTCGCGTTCGGCGGCTCGGCGTTGATGGGCACCTGCTACTACATCGTGCAGCGCACGGGGCACGCGCGCCTCGCGCTCGGCGGTCTTGCGCGCTTCACGTTCTGGGGCTGGCAGGCCGCGTGCGTGCTCGCGATGCTCACGATGCCGCTCGGCCTCACGCAGAGCAAGGAGTACGCGGAGCCCGAGTGGTTCATCGATCTTCTGATCACCGTCGTGTGGGTCGCGTTCGGCGCGGTCTTCTTCGCGACGCTCGCGCGCAGGCGCATCAAGCACATCTACGTCGCGAACTGGTACTACGGCGCGTTCATCATCGCCGTCGGGCTGCTGCACGTCGTCAACAACATCGCGATCCCCGCATCGTGGACCAAGTCCTATCCGGTCTACGCCGGCGTCGTCGACGCGATGGTGCAGTGGTGGTACGGGCATAACGCCGTCGCGTTCTTCCTGACCGCCGGCTTCCTCGGGATGATGTACTACTTCGTCCCGCGCCAGGCCCAGCAGCCGCTCTGGAGCTACCGCTTCTCGATCGTGAACTTCTGGGCGCTGATCTCGATTTACATGTGGGCGGGACCCCATCACCTGCAGTACACGGCGCTGCCCGACTGGGTGCAGTCCGTCGGCGCGGCGTTCTCGCTCGTGCTGCTGATGCCGAGCCTCGGTTCCGCCGCGAACGGGCTCATGACGTTCAACGGCGCGTGGGACAAGCTGCGCACGGATCCCGCCGTGAAGTTCATGGTCCTCGCGCTCGTCTTCTACGCGGCTTCGACGTTCGAAGGCTCGATGCTCGCGATCAAGTCGTTGAACTCGCTGTCGCACTACACGGACTGGACGGTCGCGCACGTGCACTCGGGCTCCTTGGGCTGGGTCGCGATGATCACGATCGGATCGCTCTACGCGATGGCGCCGCGCGCGCTCGACCGGCCGGCGATGCATTCGATCCGCGCGATGAACGTGCACTTCTGGATGCACACGGCGGGGCTCCTGCTCTACGTCGCGTCGATGTGGACGGCGGGGATCGTCGAAGGGCTGATGTGGCGCGCGACGAACGCGGACGGCTCCCTGACGTACAGCTTCCTCGAGAGCCTGATCGCGGTGAAGCCGTTCTACGTGATCCGGCTGATCGGCGGGCTCCTGATCGTCGCCGGCATGGCGGTGATGGCGTGGAACATGTGGCACACGGCCGCGTACGCGAGGGCGAAGCTGATCCAGGCGATCCGGATCCCGATGCCGGAGCCTGCCGGGCAGCACGCGCCTTCGACGCCCTGACAGGCGAGGCCGAACGATGAAGATGCGTTACAAGTACTTCGAGGCGATCGAGAAGCACGTCGGGCTCCTCGCCGTGCTGACCGGCTTCATGGTCGCGATCGGCGGTCTCGCCGAGATCACGCCGCTCTTCATGCGCGCGCACGAGACGAAGCCCGCTCCGGGAATCGAGCCTTACGATCCGCTCAGGCTCGCCGGCCGCGACGTCTACGTTCGCGAAGGCTGCCACGTGTGCCATTCGCAGATGGTCCGCACGTTGAGCTTCGAGACGGAGCGCTACGGCGACTACTCCGTCGCGGGCGAGTTCGTTTACGACCGGCCGTTTCAGTGGGGCTCGAAGCGCACGGGACCCGACCTCGCGCGGATCGGCGGCAAGTACACGGACGAGTGGCACCGGCTGCATCTGCTGTCGCCGCGCGCCGTCGTGCCGGAGTCGAACATGCCGAACTATCCGTGGCTCGCGGACGCGGCGATCGACGCGGAGGAGGTCCAGGCGCGGATGCGGAGCCTGAAGCGCCTCGGCGATCCGTACGACGACGCGGACATCGAGGCCGCGCCTGCGGCGCTCGAAGGCAAGAGCGAGCTCGACGCGCTGATCGCGTACCTGCAGGGGCTCGGCAAGGGGGCGTCGGAATGAGCGCGCTTTGGGGAAACATCGTCGGCGTCGTGACGCTGATCCTGATGGCGACCTTCATCGGCATCTGGATCTGGGCATGGCGGCCGCGTCACCGGCCCGTGTTCGACGAGCTCGCACGAATTCCGATGCAGGACGGCCGCGCAAGGACGAATCGCGGGGAAACCGCCCCGTGCTGCTGCGAGCGGCCGGACGATCGAGGACCGACGACATGAATGGATTCTGGTCGGGTTGGGTCATCTTCTTCATCGTGCTGAATCTCGGCATTGCGCTGTTCCTGTTCGTCTTCAGCCAGCGCGCCGAGATTCCGACGGGACCGGACGGCACGACCGGTCACGCGTGGGCGCACGGCGTGCTGCGAGAGGGCGTTCGGCGCCTGCCGCTCTGGTGGGTCGTGATCTCGGCCGCGGCGCTGATCGCCGCGATCGTCTATCTCGTGCTCTATCCCGCGCTCGGCGGCTACGGCGGCCTGCTCGGCTGGACGTCGGCCGAGGAGCACGAGCGGAGCGCGGCCGAGCGCGCCGCGCGCCTCGAGCCGGTCCTCGCGTCGCTCGGCGAGCGGAAGATCGACGCGATCCCTTCGGGCGACGCGGCCGCCGTCGTCGGCCGGCGCCTCTTCCTCGACAACTGCGCCGCGTGCCACGGGACCGACGCGGCCGGCAACACCGCGCTCGGCGCGCCGAACCTGACGGACCCGACATGGCTCTACGGCGGCGATCCCGACACCGTGCTCAAGAGCATCCTCGACGGCCGGCACGGGACGATGCCGCCCTGGGGCCAGGTGCTCGGCGACGAAGGCGTGGTCAACGTCGCGTCGTACGTGCGAAGCCTCGCCGGGCTCGACGCGCCGGCCGAGCAGGCCGCAGCGGGCAAGACGCACTTCGAGACGCTGTGCGCCGCATGCCACGGCGTCGACGGCAAGGGCACGCCGGCGCTCGGCGCGCCGAACCTGACCGACGACGACTGGCTCTACGGCAGCGACCTCGGAAGCGTGATCGCGTCGATCCGCGACGGCCGGAGCGGCGAGATGCCGGCGTGGCGCGGCCGGCTCGGCGAGAACGAGGCGCGGGCGATCGCCGCATGGCTCTACACGCAGCAGCGGCAGCGCGAGGTCGCGGCCCGTCAGTGAACGCGGATCGACCGAGGGAGCAGGGTATGCACATGCGGCCGACCGGAGCGCTCGCCGCACGACGATCGGACTCCGTGTTTCGACTGCCCGTCGTCTGGCTCGCGCTCGCGTTCTTCGCCGCGTCGGTCGTGGGCTGCATCGTCACGATCATGATCGCGGTTGCGCAGCCCGACGGCGCGCTGCCCGACGTCGGCGAGCGGTTGCTGAACGTGCCGGCGGCGCCCGTGGAGAGGCTGCGATGAGCGCCGGCGTTTGCGCGGACGACGGCCACCGCGTCTGGGCGCGCCCCGAGATCGCGCGGCACGCGATTCGCGATCTCGGCGCGGGCCGCCGCGAGACGCTGCTCCTGATCGACGGCGTGCGCTGCGCGGGCTGCGTCCGCAGCATCGAGCGGGCGCTCACGGCGGAGCCCGGGGTCGCCGACGTCGAGATCAACCCCGCGTCGCGCCGCGCGCGCGTCGTCTGGCGCGATCCGGAGACGTCGCTGCCGCGGCTCCTCGATACCGTGGCGCGTGCCGGGTATCGTGCGCTGCCGCTCGACGCCGAGGCGCTCGACGACGTGCGCCGACACGAGTCGAGGGCTGCGCTGAAGCGCCTCATCGTCGCGGCGTTCGGCGCGATGCAGGCGATGATGTACGCGGGCGTGCTCTACCTCGGCGATCCGGATGCGCTCGACGTGGTGACCCGCGACTTCTTCCGCTGGCTCGGCTTCCTCGTCGCGACGCCGGTCGTCCTCTACTCGGGCCGACCGTTTTTCGCCGGCGCGCTTCGCTCGCTGAAGGCGCGGCGTCCGGGGATGGACGTACCCGTCGCGCTGGCGGTCGCGAGCATCTACGTCGCGAGCCTGATCGAGGCCGTGCGCGGCGGGCAGCACGTCTATTTCGAATCCGTATCGATGTTCGTGTTTTTCCTGCTGATCGGCCGCTACGTCGAGATGCGCGCGCGGCATCGAGCCGGCGACCTGAGCGACGCGCTCGCGCGGCTCACGCCGCCTTATGCCGAGCGTCGCCTGCCCGACGGCGAAATCGAGCGTGTCGGGATCCGCGAGCTCGCGCCCGGCGACCGCGTGCGCGTCGCCGAAGGCGCGGTCGTTCCCGCGGACGGCGTCCTGCTCGCCGAGCGTTGCCTCGTCGACGAGGCGCTTCTGTCGGGCGAGTCCGCGCCCGTCGAGCGGCGCCGCGGCGAGATGCTCGTCGCGGGCAGCGTGCTCGTCGAGGGGCCCGTCGACGTGCGCGTCGAGCGCGTCGGCGGCGATACCGCGCTCGCGGGCATCGCGGAGCTCGTCGGACGCGCGCAGGCATCGCGCCCGCGGCTCGCGCAGGCCGGCGAGCGGGCCGCGTCGCGCTTCGTGGTCAGGGTCCTCGTGTTGACAGGCATCACGGCCGCGGCGTGGAGCTTCGTCGATCCGTCGCGTGCCTTCACGGCCGCGCTCGCGGTGCTCGTCGTGTCGTGCCCGTGCGCGTTCGCGCTCGCGGTGCCGGTCGCGATCACGCGCGCGCTCGCGGTGCTCGCGCGCCGCGGCGTGCTCGTCGTGAAGCCCGATGCGATCGAGGCGCTCGCCGGCGCGACGCACGTCGTCTTCGACAAGACCGGCACGCTGACCGAGCCGGACATGACGATCGACCGCATCGAGACGCGGCGCGGATTCTCCGATGCGGACGCGCTTCGTCTCGCGGCGGCGCTCGCCCGCGAGAGCCGGCATCCGGCCGCGCGCGCGATCGCCGCGGCGTGCCCTCACCGAGTGCTCGATGCCGCGACGGAAGTGGAAGCGAAGCCGGGTCTCGGTGTCCGTGCGACGGTCGGCGGGCGCGAGCTCAGGCTGGGACGTGCCGACTATGCCCTCGGCGGAACGCTCGCGAAGCCTTTGGACGAGGACGCGGTGGTGCTCGCCGATGACGCCGGGGCCATTGCGGCATTCAGCCTGAGCGAGCGCCTCCGGCCGGACGCGCGCGACGCCGTGGACGTGCTCGAGCGGCAGGGCCTCTCGGTGTCGATCGCGAGCGGCGACTCCGCCGACAAGGTGCGCGCGGTCGCGGCGAGGCTCGGCGTCCGCGACTGGCACGCGCGGCAGATGCCGGCCGACAAGCTCGCGCGGCTCGCGGCGCTCCGCGAGCGCGGCGAGCGAGTCGTCGCGGTCGGCGACGGCGTGAACGACGCGCCCGTGCTCGGCGGCGCCGACGTCGCGGTCTCGCTCGCCGAGGGTGCGGAGCTCGCGCAGGCGACCAGCGACATCGTGCTGACCGGCGGCCGGCTTACGCACCTGCCGCGAGCGCGCGCGATCGCGATCGAGACGTTGAAGATTCTGAAACAGAACCAGCGCTGGGCGCTCGGCTACAACCTCGCGGCCGTGCCGCTCGCCGCGCTCGGCTTCGTGCCGCCGCTGCTCGCGGCGCTCGGCATGTCGGTGAGCTCGCTCGTCGTCGTGCTGAATGCGATGCGGATCGGCCGACGGGAAGCCGGGCCGGATGCTCCCGTGCTGCGGCGGCCCATCGTGCCTGCCGAGGATCCCGCATGAATGTACTGCTCGTGATGATCCCGCTGTCGCTGGTGCTCCTCGCGGGCGCCGCCGCGGCGTTCTTCTGGGCCGTCGATCACGACCAGTTCGCGGACCTGGACACACCGGGTCTCGTGCCGCTCGACGACGATCCGTCCGTCGTGCCGTTGCACGCCTCGGACGCCGCTGCCGCGACTACTCGACGAACGACACGAGCTTGCGCGACTGGATCACCCATCGGTCGCGCTTGACGAGCGCGTCCCGGCCTCGGTAGACGGTGCCGGCGACGTCGAAGACCGTACGGCTAGCGCTCCTCGTCGCCGTCGCCTTCCGCTTCGTCGTCGCGCCCGCTGTCGTCGTCCGCTTCGTCCGGAAGCTCGACCTCCTCGACGTCGACGGCGTCGCCGCGCCCCCTCTGCTCGGCGACGCGCTTGATCTCGGCGACCTCCGCCTGGGTGACCGGATGAAACTCCCCGAGCCGGCACGTGAAGCCGGGTCCGAAGCCGGTGAGCTCGAGCACGGTGATCGTCGTATCGTCGCAGAGCTGAGCCGTGCGGCGCTCGTACGTGAAGCGCTTCTCGCGTCCGAGGTTCGGGCAGCGCTGCGGCAGGTAGTTCGCGTACGCCTCGCCCTGGCCGCGCATATGAAAGATGATCGTGTTGTCGTCGACGACTTCCGTGCGATCGATGCGCGACGCGATGATGCAGTCTTGCGGCGTGCGGTCCAATACCGCGTCGTCGGCTGCGTCGTTGCCGTTCTGGGCCAGGACGGGCAGTGCCGAAAGGACCGCGGCGGGGATCACGGCCGTGCGGAAGGAGCCGAGCATGACGTCACCTCCTCGAGCCTCGGTGCGGGAGCCGGGCGTTCCCACTTTATAGCACAGCTGCGGCGGCGGGCCGCGGCCGTAACGGTTTTCGCTACTTTGACCGCGCGACCGGCGGACGGATACTTTTGCACTTCGCAATCTCACCAGGGGAGGAGTGTGATGAGCACGATGACCAGCCTGCCCGGGCGTCGCGCGGCGCGCTCCGCGTACGCGCCGAAAGCCCTCTCCGCCGCCGCGGTCGCCGTCCTGCTGCTCGGGGCGCCGACGCTCGCGCAGGAAAGCGGCGCGAAGGGCCCGTCGTTCACGCCGCTCGTGTCGATCAAGGAGCTGATGGAGAAGACGATCACGCCGGCCACGAACACGCTGTGGAACGCGATCGACCCGCCGACCGAGGACGCGCAGTGGGTTGCGCTCGAGGAGGCGGCCGTCACGCTGCTCGTCGCCTCGAGCGTCGTCGCGCAGGGCGGCACGGGTCCGATGGACAACGAGTGGGCCCGCGAGCCCGGCTGGCAGGCCTATAACCAGGTGATGATCGACGCCGGACGTAAGGCGCTCGAGGCGGTCCGCAACCGCGACCACGATGCGCTGCTCGAGGCCGGCGACGTGCTGTATCCGCCGTGCGAGGGCTGCCACCAGCAGTACAATCCGGGCGTGATCAACGCGCAGTAGCGCGCGGGCGCGAACGCGTTCGCAGACACGAGGGCCGGCGCGGACCTAACGTCGTCGCCGGCGGTCGGGCCGTTCCGGCGTGAGGTGGCGCGGATGGATCGTCTCGCGGGGTTGTTCGTCGGGCTTCTGCTCCTCTCGGCGTTCTTCTGGATCGTCGAGTCGCTGTTCGCCGCGAACCCTGCACAGCCGCGGCTCCACCGCCGGCGCGGCTTCGCGACCGACGTGGCGTACTGGTTCGCGACGCCGCTCGTCACGAGGTCGATCTCGCAGATCGGTCTCGCGCTGGTCCTCGTGCTGATCTACCGCGAGCGCCCGGCGGAGATCCGCGAAATGCTGGTCGCGCGGAGCACGGGCCTCGCGAGCCAGCCGCTCCCGCTGCAGGCGATCGAGATCCTCGTCATCGGCGACTTCATTGCGTACTGGATGCATCGCGCGTTCCACGGCCGCGCGTTGTGGAAGTTCCACGCGATCCATCATTGCTCGAAGGATCTCGACTGGCTGTCGTCGGTGCGGCTGCATCCGGTGAACGACTGGCTGACGCGCTGGGTGCAGGCGTCGGCGCTCGTGCTGCTCGGCTTCAGTCCGCTCGCGGTCGCCGCGTACGTGCCGTTCCTGACGTTATACGCGATCTTCCTGCACGCGAACGTGTCGTGGGGCTTCGGTCCGCTCGGCAAGCTCGTCGCGAGCCCGCGATTCCACCGCTGGCACCACACGTCGGAGGACGAGGGGCTCGACAAAAACTTCGCGGGGCTCTTCCCGTTCTTCGACGTCTGGTTCGGCACGTACTACATGCCGAAGGAGCGCGTGCCGACCCGCTTCGGGATCCGCAACGACGACGTGCCGGAAGGGTTCCTCGGTCAGCTCGCGTATCCGTTCCGCGCGGCGTGAGCGGGGCGGGGGAGTGCCGCGCTCACGCCGCGCTCGCGTGCTATACGAAGTCTTCCGGGTCCACGACGAACGAAATCCTGTTGCGCACGCCGGGAACCGCGACCGGCTTGCCGTTGACGATCCGCGGCTTGTACTTGAATTTGGCGACGGCGTCGAGCGCGGCCTGCTCGAACACGGGATCGCTCGACTCCACGATGAACGGATCCTCGACCGATCCCTCCTCGTTCACCGTGAACTCGACGATCACATAGCCCTCGAGCCCGATCTCGGCGGCTTCCAATGGATATTTCGGCGCGATCTTCACGATCGGCAGGTACTCTTCCACCTGCGCGAGCGCGGCGTTGGTCGCACTCAGCCACCCAACGGCGACGGGCAGCGCGATCGCGGCGAGCCCGCCGAGATTCAAGAGCAGCTTCTTGTGCATTCCGAGCTCTTTCATGGCTTGACTCCTCATCACGGCCGTGATGCGACCTTTCAGGTCGACGCCGCCGACGCCCGCCGCGCATTTGAGCGGCGACGCGACGCGGAGCTCGGCGACGCCGAGGATCGCTTCGGCGTACGTGCGCCGGTCGTGCCCGGCCGCGACGACGGCCTCGTCGCACGCGCGCTCGCGCTCCTCGACGAGCCGCGCCCCGATCCACCACACGAGCGGGTGGAACCAGAAGAGCGCCTCGACGAGCATGTGCAGCGCGCCCGTCAGGTTGTCGCGGCGCCGCCAATGGCAGAGCTCGTGCGCGATCACGGCGTCGAGCTGCACCGGGGACAGGCGCGCCTCGACGTCCGTCGGCAAGAGCAGCACCGGGCGTGTGATCCCGACGAGCGCCGGCTCGATCCGTGCGTCGCAGTAGCGGACCGGCAGCGCGACGCCCGGCGCGACTCGTGCGGGCGACGCGCCGTCGACGAGCGCGGCGAGCCGCCGCACGCGGCGCGCGGACTGGAGCAGAACGAGCATCGCGCCGGCGATCCAGATCGCGGCGAGCGCGACCGCGATCGCGCGCGGGAAGCTTTCGGCCGCGACCGGCGCCGCGAGGCGCTCGAGCGGGATCGGCCCGGCGGTGATCACGAGCATCGGCCGCTCGAAGGCGGGCGCGAGCGCGGCACCGAGCGCCGCGAGCGCGGCGAACGGCACGAGGAATTTCAGCGACGCGGCGAGCCAGAGCGCGTACCGAAGCCGCGCGGCGTCGTTGCGCAGCATTCGGACGGCGAGCGCGACGGCCAACGCGAACACGGTCGACTGCCACAGATGATTCACCAGGCTTGCGATCATCGCGTCACTCCTTCTTGCCGAGCTCCTCGAGCGCGCGGCGCGCTTCCTCGATGTCGTCGAGCGTCAGGCGGCCGGTCTCGATCAGGTGCGAGATCAGAGGCTGCGGACGGCCGCCGAAGAGGCCGAGGAGCTCGTCGACGATCGGGCGGCGGGCCGCGTCGGGCGACACGAGCGCCTCGAAGATGTGCGCGTTGCCGACCTTCTTCTTGCGGTGGACCGCACCCTTCGCCTCGAGGCGGTAAAGGATCGTTTGCACGGTCGTGTAGGCCGGCCGGCGCTTCTCCGGATAGTGCTCCTGCACCTCGCGCACCGACGACGGTCCGAGCGTCCAGAGCGCGTCCATGACCTCGAGCTCGAGGCGGCTCAGCCGGGGCGGCCCGGGCTTCTTTTTACTACGCATGTCGTAGAATCTACTATAATCGTATCGGACGGGCAAGGGCCCTCGGCGCGGACGTCGAGCCGGGTATGATCGGCGACGGCGATCGGTCGTCGCCGGAGGGCTCCTGGATTGAACGCAACGCCGCTCGTGTCGGTCGTAATGCCCGCGTTCGACGCGGCGACGACGATCGGTCGTGCCGTTCGCTCCGTGCTCGCGCAGACGCTGCGCGACTTCGAGCTGATCGTCGTCGACGACGGCTCGACGGACGCGACGGCGGCGGAGGCACGGGCGGCGGCGAACGGCGATCCGCGCGTGCGCGTGCTCGCGCTCCCGCACGGCGGGATCGTCCGCGCGTTGAACGCCGGGATCGCGGCGGCACGCGGCGCGCTGATCGCCCGCATGGACGCGGACGACGAGATGCGTCCGCGCCGCCTCGAGGCGCAGGTCGAGCTGCTCGCGCGGCGTCCCGACGTCGGCGTCGTCGGCTGTCTCGTCGAGTTCGGCGGCGATCGCGACGACGCGCCGGGCTACGCGCTCCACGTCGACTGGCTGAACTCGCTGCGCGAGCCCGACGAGATCGCGCTTTACCGCTTCGTCGAAGCGCCGCTCGCGCATCCGAGCGTCACGTTCCGCCGCGTCCTCGTCGACCGGCACGGGGGCTACGTCGAGTCGGACGAGCCGGAGGACTACGAGCTGTGGCTGCGCTGGATGGACGCGGGCGTCCGGTTCGCGAAGGTGCCCGAGGTGCTGCTCCGCTGGAACGATTCGCCGACCCGCATGTCGCGCACGTCCGCGCGGTACGCGCGCGAGGCGTTCTACGCATGCAAGAGCCGCTATCTCGCGCGTTTCGTGCGCCGGCACTTAGGGCCGCGGCGCGGCGTGTGGCTCTGGGGCGCGGGCCGCAAGACGCGAAAGCGCTTCGCCGCGCTCGAGCGCGCCGGCATCGAGCTTGCGGGCTACATCGACATCGACGCGGCGAAGATCGGCCGGCGGATCGCGGGCCGCCCCGTGCGTTCGCCCGGCGACCTGCCTCCGCCCGACGAGGCCTTCGTGATCGGCGGCGTCGGTGTCCGCGGCGCGCGCGAGGAAATCCGCGCGCGCCTCGAGGCACGAGGGTTCAGGCTGGGCACGGACTACGTGCCGGCCGCGTGAGTGCCGCGGCCGTCTGCGCGGGCGCCGTCCCCGCCGGGATCATCGCGTCGAGCAGGGGCAGGGCGGTCGACGCGTCGCCGGGCCGCGATTTGACAGTCCCGGTGCCATGGCCGAGGATAGCCGCGTGCTCGCCGAGGTGGTTTAACGGCATGTTTTGCGAGGTTTTCCTGGAGCGTCGGATGCGCTTTTCTGCGAAAAGGGTGTCCGAGACGATTTGCCTGCGCGGCCGGCCGCGCAGCGCCGGCAGACAGCTAGGCCGAGCTTAGCCCCGGGGCGGCGACGCGGGCGCGTCCGACCGCCTCGGGGGTCTGATCCTCGGGACGGCCGACTTTCCAATTCCTTTCCAAGGCCCGCCGAGCCCGCGAACGACACGAAGAACAGGCCGAGTCGCGGCTCGGCTCGGGGGCCGTCCCTCTGCAGGAACAGCAACAGCAGGAGGGCTTGCACATGGTGGCAAGGCAGGATTCGATGCCGCGCGACAGTGAGCGCGGTTATCCGGTAGGGCATGTGTCGCTTGCCGACGAGGAGCGCCGCATCGAGGAATTTCTCGCGACGCTCGCGCACGAGCTCAGGAATCCGCTGTCGTGCTTGCGGACGGCGATGGATCTCGTCGAGGCGCTGCTGCCCGACGAGCCGAGAGCGCGCGAGCTCAAGGGGATGATTCGCCGGCAGCTGAATCATCTGTTCCGTCTCGTCGAGGACCTGTCGGATGCGTCGAGCATCCTCGAAGGGAGGGTCGTGCTGAAGACCGAGCGGCTCGACCTGCGTCAGGTCCTGTTCGACGCCGTCGAGGTCGTCGCGCCGCTGATGACGGAGCGGCAGCATCTGCTCGCCTCCCGCATGCCGGAAAGCCCGCTCTACCTGAAGGGCGACGGCATGCGGCTGACCCAGCTCGTCGTGAACCTGCTGAACAACGCGGCGAAATTCACGCCCGTCGGCGGGCGCATCGAGATCGGTCTCGACGCTCAGGACGAGCATGCGGTGATCGTCGTCCGCGACAACGGGATCGGCATCGATCCCGTGCTGCTGCCGCGGCTGTTCGATCGTCTCGTGCAGGCGCGACCGTCGGGCGCAGCCGGCATGGGGCTAGGGCTGCCGCTCGTTCGTCAGATCGCGGAGCTCCACGGCGGATCCGTGGCCGCGCGCAGCGACGGCATCGGCAAGGGGAGCGAATTCGTCGTCCGCCTGCCGCTGCGTGATTCGCCGAAAGCGAGGCTCCGCGCGAGCCACTGAGCGCCGGCGGCGCGCCCGGTCAGGTCGGGCGCGCTCCGGCGCCGCGCGCCTCCGGCCGGCGCGCCCGCCGCGCGCGAAAGAGACGCGACGGCACGGCGACGTGGCGGCGCAGGCGTGCCGCGAGCGGCTTGCGGTGGACGACCGCGACCGAGACGCTGACCGACGCGGCGACGGCCGCGACCGACGGCCGCCATGCGACGAGCGACAGCTCGCCGGTCCGGTCCTCGACGAGCGCGGTGCAGCTCTCGACCCAGTCGCCGTCGTTGCAGTAAAGGAGGCCGTCGACGTCGGCGATCTCGGCCTTGTGGATGTGCCCGCAGACGACGCCGTCGACGCCGGCGTCCCGCGCCGCGAGCACGGTCGCGCGCTGGAAGCGCTCGACGTAGCGGCGCACGAAGCCGAAGCGCGATTTCACGTGCTGCGCGAGCGACCAGTACGGGCGGCCGGTCACGTCGTGCAGCCAGTGAACGAAACGGTTCAGCTCGAGCAGCGCGCGGCATGCATGCGCGCCGATGCGCACGCCGAGCCCTGTGCCGCGGACGACGCAGTCGAACCGGTCGCCGTGCAGCACGAGCAGCCGTCGGCCGTTCGCGGTCGTATGGATCTTCTCGGCCGCGATCTCGATGTTGCCGAGCAGCGCGCCGGCGAAGCGGCGGATGTCATAGTCGTGATTGCCCGGAATGTAGATCACCCGAGTGCCGTCGAAGCTCTTCTGCAGGATCGTCCGCAGGACCTCGTTGTGGCTCTCGGGCCAATAGAAATCGTGACGCAGGCTCTCGAGGTCGATGATGTCGCCGACGAGATAGAGCACGTCGCAGCGCGTGCGGCGCAGGAAGTCGAGCAGCAGGGACGCGCGGCAGGAGCGCGATCCGAGATGCACGTCGGAAATCCAAACGGTTCTCTGCGCATCCATGTGCGTGCAGGAGCTCATCGGCTCGGGGGCCCTCGTGTCTGGCGGGCGCGAAGAGTCTACTGACTTGCCCGCAAAGAGCGCGGACGCGCGTCCCAAATCGGCGCGCGCGATGGTACACGTCTTTGCCGCTCGAGGCAGCCCTCGATGGTTCGCCTGGCCGGGGGGCAGGGCACCAGGGCGGCCGGGGCGCGGCGTCACACGGGTCGAGATCGCACCATCAACGCGCCTGCAGGCGTCGAGATCCCACGATCGAAACTGCTGGCCGCGTCGGATCGAAACTGCCGGCGGCGTCGGGGCGGGCGTGCAGCGGTCGTACAGCGACCTGCATCGCCCGCTCGAGGAAGTCCTCGGGAGGCAGCGACTCGGCGGTGCTGTACAGCGGCGGGGGGGCGCGCGGAATGCGCGCATGTCGTCGGTGCTCCACGTGCCTTCGAGGCTCGGGTCGCCCCACGACGTGCGTGGCGCGGTTTGCGCGCCGCTTGGGCGGCGATTACGGCCGATCGCGCGCGGCGTGCGTCGCGACGATGTCGGCGACGCACGCAGTCAGCCGCTTGCCCGTCGCGATGTGCAGGAACTCGTTCGGTCCGTGCGCGTTCGACTGCGGCCCGAGCAGGCCGGTCACGAGGAACTGCGCGTTCGGGAAGCGCTCGCCGAGCATATTCATGAACGGGATCGTGCCGCCGGTGCCCATGTACATCGCGTCGCGGCCGAAGTACGTCGCGGACGCCCGCTGCACGGCGTCCTCGAGCCACGCCGCGGTCGGCGGCGCGTTCCAGCCGGGCATGCACGAGCCGATGTCGAACGTGACCTTCGCGCCGTACGGCGGGTCGCTCTCGAGCGCGGCCTTCACGCTGCGCGCGGCCGCATGCGGGTCGACGCCGGGGGGCAGGCGGAACGAAAGCTTCACGGCCGTGTACGGCCGGAGCACGTTGCCGGCGCTGCCGAGGTCGGGCAGGCCGTCCGCGCCGGTGACCGCGAGCGACGGGCGCCACGTGCCGTTCAGCAAGAGCTCGAACGGGTCGTCGGTCATCGGGCACATGCCGGGGACGAGCGGGAGCTTCTCGTAGACGCTGTCGCCGAGCACGGCCGCGGCGGCGCGCGCCTGCCGGATCCGCTCGTCCGGGATCTCGACCCAGAGGTCGTCGAGCAGGATGCGTCCCGTATGCACGTCCTCGACGCGGTCGAGCCGCTCGCGCAGGATCCTGAAGCTCGACGCGACGATGCCGCCCGCCATGCCCGAGTGCACGCCTTCGCGCAGCACGTCGACGCGCAAGATGCCGGTCACGTTGCCGCGCAGCGCGGTCGTGAGCCAGAGCTGATCGTAGTTGCCGCACTCGGCGTCGAGGCAGACGACGAGCGACGGCTCGCCGAGCCGCTCCGCGAGCGCATCGACGTAGGCCGGCAGGTCCGGGCTGCCGCTTTCCTCGCTCGCCTCGATCAGGATCACGCAGCGCGCGTGCGGGATCTGCTGGTCCGCGAGCGCGCGGAGCGCGCACAGCGAGCCGAACATCGCGTAGCCGTCGTCCGCGCCGCCGCGGCCGTAGAGCCTGCCGTCGCGGATCACCGGCGTCCACGGCGCGAGCCCCTCGGCCCAGCCGGTGAACTCGGGCTGCTTGTCGAGGTGGCCGTACATCAGCACGGTCCCGGGACGGCTGCCCGGTACGTCGATCAGGAGCACCGGCGTCAGGTTCGGCAGCCGCACGATCTCGACGGTCATGCCGGGTAGCGCGTGGCGCTCGGCCCAATCCCGCAAGAGCTCCGAGGCTCGGTCCATGTGGCCGTGCTGCTGCCAGTCGCGGTCGAAGGCCGGCGATTTGTTCGGAATGCGGATGTAGTCGGAGAGCGCGGGGACGATGTCGTCGTCCCATTCCGCGTCGATGAAGCGAACGAGTCGGTCGGTATCCATCCCTGTGTCCGAAGATGAGATTGGGCAGGAAGCGTTGCGCCTAGTCTAAGTGCTCCCGCGATGGATTTGGCGTCAGCGCGAAATCGGGGTCAGAGCCCTTTTTCCGGATCGAAATCGGGGTCAGAGCCCTATTTCCGATTCAGCGAAATTGGGGTCAGAGCCCTTTTGCTGATTCAGCGGCGGATTTGGCGTCAGAGCTCTTCTTGGGTTCAAGTCGGAGACCTTTGGATGCTCTGACCGGTGATCCGCAAGTGGGGGCGAGGTCGGAAAAGGCTGTGCTCCTGAATGACGAGAGGGGCTCCGACGAAAAGGGGATCCGACAAAAAGGGGGGCCAACGAAAAAACGCTCTGACGAAAAGGGCTCTGAGCCCCAACCCGCGCTGACAAAAAGGGGCTCTGATCCCAAACCCCGTGCTGACAAAAGGGGCTCTGACCCCGAACCCCGCTGACCCCGAACTCGCCCGAACCCCGAATCCGGAAAGGAGTTCGCCGAAATCGGAACTGCAAAAGGGCTCTAACCCTCGAATGCGCTGATCTCCGAATCCAAAAAGGGCTCTGACCCCGAACCCCGCGCTGACGAAAAGGGGCTCTGACCCCGAACCCCGCTGACCCCGAACTCGCCCGAACCCCGAATCCGGAAAGAAGTCCGCCGAAATCGGAACTGCAAAGGCTCAACCTTCGAATCCGCTGATCTCCGAATCCGAAAAAGGGCTCTGACCCCGAATTCGAGTGGCGTATAGTCGCGGCGTCGAACGCCGAGGGGAGGAAACCGATATGCATCGTCCCGCGTCAGTTGCGCCGGCACTATGCGCGGCGCTCGCCGCCGCGCTTGCACAGATCCACGCGGCATCCGCCCAGACGCCGGCAGGTCCCGAGTGGTGGCCGTCGGAGTGGGGACCGGACGACGAGCGCGGCGCGGCGAATCTCGTGACGCCTGCGAAGGTCCTCGAGGCGGCCTCGCTGATCCGCGAGGGCAGGATCTACGAGCTCGGCCGGACGTACGAGCACGGCATGCCGGTTTTCGGCAACCGTCACTTCAGCCTGACGATCCCGGGACTGCCGACCTTCATATCGGGCGCGGAGAACGGCGTCGTCTTCAACGACGAGCTCGTGAGCGGCGAACTCGGCCAGATCGGCACGCAGTTTGACGGGCTCGGCCACGTCGGCACGGAGATCGACGGCGACTACGTCTTCTACAACGGTTTCAAGCTCTCCGAGTTCGGCACCTCGTACGGCCTGACGAAGCTCGGCATTGAGAAGGTCGGCGCGCTCTTCACGCGCGGCTTGCTGCTCGACGTCGCACGCTACAAGGGTGTCGAGCGGCTCGATGCGACGTACATCATCACGATCGAGGACATCGAGGGCACGCTCGCGATGGAGGGCATCGACGAGATCCGTCCCGGGGATGCGGTCCTGTTCCACACCGGCTGGGGACAGCTCTGGAACGTCGACAGCGCGGCGTACGGCGCGAGCGAGCCGGGCCCCGGCATCACCGCGATCAAGTGGCTCGCGGAGAAGCGGATCCTGCTGACCGGCGCCGACAATTTCGCGATGGAGGCGGCTCCGGGCGAGAATCCGGAGCGGCCGATCGAAGGCCATCAGTGGCTCCTGAGCCGCGGCATCTACAACCTCGAGAACCTCGACCTTTCGGCGCTTGCCGCCGACCGCGTCTACGAGTTCGCGTTCATTTTTGCGCCCGTGAAGCTCACCGGTGCGACCGGGTCGCCCGGCAACCCGATCGCGGTCCGCTGATGGGACGGGGGCGGAAAATGGTGTCAGACACGATTTTCCGCGGAACCGCGTGTCCGACGCCTCCGCCCCCAACGAAAATCGTGTCTGACACCATTTTCCGGTGAAAGGCAGCCGACGATGCGGATGAAGACGTACCACCCGCCCGGCACGTCGCCCGGGACGCTCGTCGAGCGACCGCGCGAGCCGGACGGCGAGCTGTCGATCCGGCTGATCGACTACACGCGCGACGGGTTCACGGAGCGCACGCTCGCGCTCGCCGACGAGTGCAAGGCGTACCTCGAGAGCGACAGCCGGACGTGGATCCAGGTCAACGGACGTCCCGATCCGGCGACGCTCCGCGAGCTCGGCGCGCAATTCGGCCTGCACGAGCTCGCGCTCGAGGACGTGCTGAACGAGGGCCAGCGCCCGAAGCTCGAGATCGACGACGATCAGATCTTCCTGATCCTGAGCCTTCCCGCATACGACGGAGAGCTCGAGGTCGCGCAGATCAGCCTCTTCGCCGGCGAGAACTACGTCATCTGCTTCTGTCCGCTGGCCGAGGACCCGTTCGAGCCGGTGCGCAAGCGTCTGCGCGCGCCGGGCAACCGTATCCGGTCGCGCGGCGCGGACTATCTGCTCTATGCGCTCGTCGATCTGATCATCGACGCAGCGTTCCCGCTGCTCGAGCGCTTCAGCGCGAGCCTCGAGGATCTCGAGGACGAGCTGCTCGAGAAGCCCGATGCGGAGACCCTGACACGAATCCACACGCTGCGCCGCGATCTCGTGCTGCTGCGCCGCGTCCTTTGGCCGCATCGCGAGGTGATCGGGATGCTGATCCGCGACGGCGTCGATCTGATCGACGAGCGGACGCAGCCTTACTTACGCGACTGCTACGACCACAGCATCCAGATCATGGACCTGCTCGAGAGCTTCCGCGACGTGTCGTCGAGCCTGCTCGACGTCTACCTTTCGAGCATCAGCCAGCGGACCAACGAGATCATGCGGCTCCTGACGCTGATCGCGACGATCTTCATCCCGCTGACGTTCGTCGTCGGCATTTACGGCATGAACTTCGAGAACCCGGAAAGCCCGTGGGCGATGCCGGAGCTCTCCTGGTATTACGGTTACCCGTTGATTTGGCTCGTCATGATCGCGATCGCGGGCGGCATGATCTGGTACTTCCGCAGGCGCGGCTGGCTCTAGGAGCCTCTCCGACTCATGGTGCGCCTGCTGCGGCGCACCCATGGCGCCACTTTTCCGCCGGGCCCGCCGCACTGTTTCCGCCCGCGGCAGCCGCACTCGTTCCGCCCGCGGCCGTAGCACTCTTTCCGCCGGCCACCGGACGCTTTTCCGCCCACTCCCGCTGGACGCCCCGCTCCGCGCCGCCGGCCCCCCCCGCCGGGCGGCGCCGCCACCTTTTCCGCTATAGTTGGCTGCGCCGAATCGACAACCACAACGGACCACACGGCGGGAGGAATCCATGAAGAAGCTGCTCGTTCCCTTTGCATTGATCGCTGCCGCGAGCTTCTCGGGCGCGGCGCTCGCGGAGGACTCCGCGCGTCTCGAGGACCGCGCCGCGATCGAGGCGCTGATGTGGCGCTATGCGCGCGCGCTCGATTCCTTCGATGCGGACGCGTACGCGGCGGTGTACACCGAGGACGGAGAGTTCAAGGCCGGCGGCAATGCGACGAAGGGCCGCGACGCGCTGCGGCAGATGATCGCGAACCTGAAGCAGAACCGTAACGAGAGCTCGCCGCCGATGTATCACATGACGACGGACTCGTACATCGAGTTCATCGACGAGAACACCGCGCGCCATCATTCGTACTGGCTGACCGTGTTCGGCGCGGCCGGACAGGGCCAGGCGCCACGCGTCGCCGCGGCGGGGCGCGGCGTCGACGAGCTGGTCCGCGTGAACGGCCAGTGGCTCATCAAGTCGCGCAACGTCGCACCGCAGGACTGAGCGGCGCGGCGGCGCGCGTCTGCGGACGGTGCCGCGGCATGCCGTCGGCCGCGGCCCGGGACGGGACCGGAGCACCCGGCCGTGCTCGGGCTTCACGCGCCGGCCGCACGGGCGCGCGTCGCCCGGGCGCGGCCGCGCGTGCGCTCGCCCCGTCGATCGTCGTCGCGCAGCTCGTCGGCGGGGCCGCGCTCGCGCAGGAGGTCGCGCTGTCGTACACCGACGCGCAGGCCGAGGCCGGCCGGCGGGCGTACGAGCAGCACTGCGTGCAGTGCCACGGCGCGAACCTCGACGACGGCCCGCTCGGCGCGCCGTTGAAGGGCATCGCGTTCATGGCGAAGTACGGCGGCCAGAGCGTCGCCGCGCTCTTCGACGTGACGCGCACGACGATGCCGACGTCGAATCCCGGCTCGCTCGACGCGGAGACCTACGCGAGCCTCGTCGCGTACCTGCTCAGGTCGAACGACGTCGTCCCCGGCGAGGCGCCGCTGCCGACCGACGCCGAGGCGCTCGTCGCGATGCGCATCCCGCGCGGCGGCTTCAGCTTCATGGACTACTCGCCGTACACGCCGAGGACCGCCGTCGAGCGTCCGACGCCGCTCGACCGCCTGACGCCGGTCGACGACGCCGCGCTCGCGAATCCGCCGCCGCCCGACTGGCTCGGCTGGCGCCGCGGCTACGCGGCGCACGGCTGGAGCCCCCTCGACCAGATCCGCAAGGACAACGTCGACGAGCTGCGCGTCGCGTGGAGCTGGACGCTGCCGGCCGGCTCCACCGAAGGCGTTCCGATCGTGCGCGACGGCACGATGTTCGTCATCGGCTACGGCGACATCGTGCAGGCGCTCGACGCCGCGACCGGCGATCTGCTTTGGCAGTACACGCACACGCTCGCGAGCGGCGCCGCGCCGTTCCACAAGCGCGGCATCGCGATCTACGGCGACCGGCTCTACTTCGGCACGTCCGACGCGCGCGTCGTCGCGCTCGACGCGCGCACGGGCAAGCTCGTCTGGTCGACCGAGGTCGGCGACTTCACGCAGCGCGAGGGCATCAACGGCGGGCCGGTCGTCGCGCGGGGCCGCGTGATGATCGGCACGACGGCGACCGGCGTCGGCTCGAAGGGCGGCGGCCCGCAGATCGTCGGCCTCGACGCCGAGACGGGCGAGGTGCTGTGGCGCGTCGGCACGATCCCGAAGCCCGGCGAGCCCGGCGGCGACAGCTGGAACGGCATGCCGCACGAGGCGCGCACGGGCGCGTCGGTGTGGACGCCCGGAAGCTACGATCCCGAGACGGGGCTCGCCTATTTCGGCACCGGCAACACGTACGATACGGGGCCTCTGCTCGAGCCGATCGACGCGCCAGGCGTGACGAACGACGCGCTCTACACGAACTCGACGCTCGCGATCGATCCCGAGACGGGCGAGCTCGTCTGGGCGTTCCAGCACTTCCCGAACGATCAGTGGGATCTCGACTGGGCGTTCGAGCGGCAGATCGTCGAGCTGCCGCTCGACGGCCGGCAGCGCAAGCTGACGATCACGGCGGGCAAGATCGGCATCTACGAAGCGCTCGATGCCGAGACCGGCGAGTTCGTGTTCGCGATCGATCTCGGTTTGCAGAACATCGTCAGCGAGATCGACGCGCGCACCGGCGCCAAGACCGTCGACAAGAGCCTCTATCCGGGCCCCGGCAAGATCGTGATGGTCTGTCCGCACGGCGCGGGCGCGAAGAACTATCTGCCCGCCGCGTACGATGCGCGCACGGCGCGTCTCTTCGTGCCGCTGAACGAAGCGTGCATGGACGTATATCCGGTGCCGGGCGGCGGCCGCGGCGGGCTCTCGTCCGGCGTGAACTGGGGCATCCGCCCGCGGCCAGACGACGACGGGCTCTACGGCCGCCTGCAGACGCTCGATCTCACGACGCGCGAGCCGGTCTGGACGGTGCGCCAGCGCGCTCCGCAGACGTCGGGCGTGCTCGCGACGGCCGGCGACGTCGTGTTCGCCGCGTCGTTCGATCGGTACTTCCGTGCGTACGACGCGGAGGACGGCGACGTGCTGTGGGAGACGCGGCTCAACGACGTGTCGAGCTCGAGTCCGATCAGCTACGCCGTCGACGGCAGGCAGTACGTCGCGATCGTCGTCGGCGAAGGCGGTTTCCATGCTCGCAGCTTCGCGCCGCTCGTGCCCGAGCTCACGAGCCCTCCGAACCGCGGCGCGGCCGTGTGGGTGTTCGCGCTGCCGGAAGGCTGACGTGCGTCCGTCCGCGCGCTCGCGTCTCGTCGCGCAGTGGGCCGCGATCGCGCTGCTCGCCGCGTCGAGCGGCGCAGCCGCGCAGGACGTCACGATCCTGCATCACGAGACGGTCCCGCCCTTTGCGGCGACGGCGACGACGGCAGGCGCAGCGCCAGGCGCCTCCGGCAAGCCGCAGCCCGCCGCCGTCCCGACGTGGTCGTTCGTCGCGTTCGGCCGGCAGTTCGACGTCGAGCTCGAGCCGAACGACCGCCTGCTGCTCGGCCTCGACCCCGAGCACCGCGCCCGGCTCGAGGACGTCGAGCTCTATGCGGGTCGGCTCGCGGGGCTGCCCGGCTCTTGGGTGCGGATCGCAAGGCATCGCGGGATCGTCTCCGGCGTGATCTGGGACGGCACGACGCTCTACGCGGTCGAGACCGAGCGTCGGATCGCACGCTTTGCGGTGAATCCCTCCGGTGAGGGTAACGACGTCGCGATTTACCGCTACGCGGACATGCTCGGCGGACTTCGCGACGAGGTGATCCACACGAGCGGAGATGCCGAGGTCATCCGCCCGAGCGGAGATGCCGACGCGCCGTCGGACGCCGAGCTTCTCGCCGCGATGACGAAGCCGTTGCCGACGCCGGTCGGGCCGGGCGCGCAGCTCGATTTCGCGATCGTCGCCGACGACTCGTTCGCAGCGCGCGAAGGCGAGTCGGCCGAGGCGACGCTGCTGTCGATTCTCAACATCGTCGACGGCATCTACGTGACGCAGATCGGCATACACTTGGGGCTCGTCGATCTCGTGCTGCTCGATGCGCCCGGGCCGTTCACGGAGGCCGATCCGCCGGCGCTCCTGTCGCAGCTCGCGGAGTACAAGTCGTCGAACCCGACGTTCCGCGCGAGCGGGCTCGCCCATCTCTTCACGGGCCGGGATCTCGAGGAGCCGGAAGACTCGACGGGCCAGCTCGTCGGCATCGCGAACCTCGGCGCGATCTGCTCGGCCCGGTTCGGCGTCGGGCTCACGCAGGCGACGTTCCCGGTGCTCGCGACCGCGTCGATCGCCGCGCACGAGATCGGCCACAACTTCGGCGCGCCGCACGACGCGGAGGAGGGCTCGCCGTGCGCGCCCGAGCCGCCGCGCTACCTGATGGCCGCGAGCGTGAACGGCTCGCGCGAGCTCTCTCAGTGCAGCATCGAAGAGATCGCAAAGGAGGTTGCGACCGCCACGTGCCTGACGCCGCTGCCGCCGACCGACGTGACGCTCCAAATCACAGAGGCGCCGCCGGCGGAGGTGCGGCTCGATCAGCAGGTCGACGTCGCGTTCGAGATCGTGAACGAAGGCTCCGCGACCGCTCAGGGTCTCGAGGTCTCGATCGCGTACGCCGGCCTCGGCGAGCCCGTGTTCGTCGAGGCCGACGGAGACACGCTGCTTGCGCAGTGCGTCGGCACGTCGCCGGCCTACTGCCGGTTGCCGCGGCTCGAGCCGGGCGAGCGAGCGCGCTACAGGCTGCGTTTCGCCGCATTGGAAAGCGGCCCGCAGACCATCGACATCGCCGTCGCCGTCCTGAACGATGCCGATACGTCGGACAACGGCGCGACCTTCACGGTCGACGTGCTGCCCGGGGTCGACGTCGCGGCCGAGATGGGCACCGCAGAGGTCGTCGTGTATCCGGACGAAGCCGTGCGCTTGAGCGGTATCGCGAGGAACATCGGAACGGTCGACGCGTCCGGCGTGATCGCGGAGCTTTCCGTCCCATATCAGTACGACGTCGACGGCGTCGACGCGGGCGGCGCGGACTGCGTCCTCGTCGAGACCGGCTTCGTCACGCGGATCCAGTGCCGAATCGGCGCGCTCGCGGCCGGCGCGGCCCGGCCGATCTCATGGACGGCGACACCGAAGCCCCAGCACGCGGACGTCCTCGGCTCGTTCGATGCGGATCTCTTCGTATCCGGCGCGGAGCGCGAGTCGGCCGCGACGAGCGGGAACAACCGGGCGTCGACGCGCCTCGTGCGCACGGACGCGAAAAGCGATCTCGCCATGATCATCGAGGCGGCGACTTCTTTACGCCGCGGCGATCCCGTCGAGCTCGTCGTTCGATTGGAAAATCGAGGCCCGGACGAGGCGCGGCAAACGATCGTGACTCCGGGCGCGGCGAACAGCCTGAGCGAGATGATCGACTCGGTCTCGAGCAGCGTCGGCGAATGTACCGTCCCGCTCCCCGGATCGGGCTTCGAGTGCCGGGCGGAGCGCCTCGCGGCCGGGGAGTCGATGATCATCACGTTCGCGGGCACGGCCGGGTCCGTCGGCGACTATCGGCTCGACGTTTTCGGCGGCTCGGCGAACGGCGATCCTGATTTTGCGAACAACTCGGCGTCGCATGCGTTCAGCGTCGTCGAGCAGACGACCGAGGGACCGATGTCGTCGGGTTCGGGCGCGGGCGGAGGCGGTGGCGGCGGGGCGGCCGGCTTCGGGGCGCTGCTCGGGCTGCTCGTTGCGGCCGCCGTCCGCCACCGGCGCTTCGCGCAGCTCGCGGTCGTGCTCGCCGTCGCGGTCGGCGCGGCGTGCGCGGCGCGGATCGCGACTGCGCAGGGCACGCAGCAGACCCGCGCTGCGCAGGGCGCGCAGCAGACCGGCACTGCGCATGGCACACAACGGAGCGCGACTGCAGAGGGCACGCGGCACGGCAGCGACGGCTCGCCGGCCCGGGAGCCTTCGGACCGGAGCGCGCACCGGGAGGCCGAAAGCAGGCCTGCCGCGGCGGTCGATCTGCCGGACGGCGACGGCAAGTCGCTCGTCCAGACCGCCTGCCTCGTCTGCCACGACTTGGGCGGCATCGCCGCGTTCAAGGGCTACTGGAACCGCGAGCAATGGGCCGCGATGGTTGCTACGATGATCGAGCACGGCGCAGAGCTCGATCCGGCCGAGGCGGAAATCGTCACCGATTACCTGACCGCGCACTTCGGCATCGAGCAGGATCGACGCGTCGAGCAGGAACAACGACAACAGAGGGGGACGGCGGAATGAATCGAACGGCCACACGCTCCGACGCTCGCCTTTGCCTGCCCGCGCTCGCCGCGCTCGTGCTCGCGGGTCCGGCCGCGGCCGAGAAGGCGCTGATCGTGCAGACGAACTCGCGCGCCGACGTCATTCACCTGATCGATCCCGAGACGCAGACGATCGTCGGCGAGATCGCAGGCGTCCCGGTGAACCACGGCGCGGCGGCGTCGCCGGACGGCCGGTGGCTCTATTTCAGCAGCGAGGCGAAGTTCACGCTCGACGTCGTCGACACGTCGACCCTCGAGATCGTAAAGGAGATCCCGTTGAGCGGCCGGCCGAACAACATCTCGATCGGCAAGGACGGCCGCTACGTCTACGTCGGCATCATGCAGCAGCCGCCGGGCGGCATCGACGTGATCGACACCGAGAAGCTCGAGCGCGTGCGGCACATCGACACCGGCTCGCGCGTGCACAACACGTACGTGACGCCGGACGGCCGCTACGTCGTCGGCGGCACGTTCGGCGGCCGCGAGAACCTCGTCGTGTACAGCACGGAGACCGAGGAGCTCGTGTTCTCGATGTATCCGCCGACGAATGACTCGTCGCTCGAGGGCGTGCGTCCGATCGCGTTCACGACGAAGCCGGACGGCTCGACCGACAAGATGTTCGTGCAGCTCTCCGAGTTCCACGGGTTCACCGTCGTCGACTTCGACACGCGGACGGAGGTCGCGCGCATCGAGCTGCCGGAGATCCCCGAGAGCCAGCGCGCCGAGGGTCCGTTCAACGCGGCGCCCGCGCACGGCATCGGCGTCGCGCCGGATCAGAAGACGCTCTGGGTCTGCAGCCGGCTGAACGGGCACGTCTACGCGTACTCGCTGCCGGACCTCGAGTACCTCGGCGGCGTGAAGGTCGGCAGCCACCCGGATTGGATCACGTTCAGCCCGGACGGCCGCTATGCGTACGCGGCGAACGGGCACGGCGACGACGTGTCCGTGATCGACGTCGAGAAGATCGAGGAGGTCGCGCGGATCGCCGTGGGCTCCGCGCCGAAGCGGAACATCACGTTCGTGAGACCGTGACGTCGCCCTGGGGAGGGGCGGCAGGCGCGGCGCGCCGAGGACGGTGCGCCGCGTCGGACGCGTACGACGGTGCGCCGTGTCGACGCCAGGGACGAGGGACCGCAAGCCGGCTCGACGTGCAGGGACGACGGGCGGTGTGCTGTGCAGGCCGACCCGCCGCCCGGCGTCGCGCTCAGGCGCGGGCCGGGGCTCGCTTCTGCGGCGCAGGCTCGACGGTGCCGAGCCAGTCCTCGATGACCTTGAGCTTGTTGTCGAGGTGCGTCGCGAGCAGCGTCTTCAGTCGCCTCGCGTTCCGCTGCGACAGCGCCTCGAGAATCTGCTCGTGCTCGGCCATCGCCTCGTCCCAGCGCTCCTTCGAGTAGTTCGCCATGTAGCGCGCGCGGCGCAGCCGAACCGAGAGCCGGCGATAGATGTCCGCGAGCTCGGCGTTGCCCGCGCAATCGACGATCCGCTGATGGATCTCCTGGTTCAGGCGGAAGTATTCGTTCAGCTCACGCCGCTTGTAATGGCGCCGCATCGTCGCGTGCAGGTTCGCGATCTCTTCGATGTCCTGGTCCGTCGCCCGCGCGCACGCGAGCTCGCCGGCGAGCGATTCGAGCACGCCCATGACCTGGAACATGTCGAGCGCGCTCTTGCGCGTGATCGCGGTGACGACGGCGCCGCGGTTCGGCAAAAGCTGCACGAGCCCTTCCGAAGCGAGCATCTTGATGGCCTCGCGCAGCGGCGTGCGCGAGATGCCGAAGCGCTCCGTGAGCAGGCGCTCGTTCAGGCGAGTGCCCGGCTCGAACTCCCCTTGCACGATGAGGTCCCGCAGCCGGTCCGCGACCTCGCTGTGCAGCGGACGCGGACAGATGGGTTCGACGATGCTTTCGAGCTTCATAATGCTCCCGTTCTCAAGAGCTCCGGAGATTACTCTTTAGTCTCGTAACTTGTCCATCGCGGGATGTCCGTCTGCAACTCGGCGCACGAGCCTGCATGCAGCGAGCCGGAACGGCGGCCGCGGAAACGCACGAACGGGCCCGTTTCACGCGGATTTCGTTCGACGGATCGAGTCGGTTGTATGCAATCGAAGCGGCGCTGAGCCGCGCCGGCGTCAGCCGTCCGGTCGGCGGCGGCGCACGCCGCGCGTCGGTTGCGCGTCGAGAGGATTCTCCGGCCAGTCGTGTTTGGGGTAGCGTCCGCGCAGATCCTTGCGGACGTCGCGATAGGCGCTGCGCCAGAAGCTCGCGAGATCGCGCGTCACTTGCACCGGGCGCTGCGCCGGCGACAGCAGCCGGAACGTGACCGGCACGCGTCCGCCGCCGATCCTCGGGGTGTCGACGAGCCCGAAGACCTCCTGCAGGCGTACCGCGACGACGGGCGCGTTCTCGTCGACGTAGTCGATGCGGATGCTCGAGCCGCTCGGCACGACGAGGCGCGCGGGCGCGAGGTCGTCGAGCCGGCGCATGCGCTCCCAGCCGAGGCGCGCCGACAGCGCGTCGACGAGCGGAACGCGGGCGAGATGCTCGCGCCGGCTCATGCCGTCGAGCCATGGCGCGAGCCAGTCGTCGAGCGTCGCGGCGAGCGCGGCGTCGTCGAACGCCGGCCAGTCGCCGTGCTCGGCGAGGCCGAGGCCCCGCACGAACTCGATCCGCGCCTGCAAGTCGCGCGCGTCGCGGGTCCACGGCAGCGCGTCGAGGCCGAGCGTGCGAATGCCGTCGAGCATCGCGCGCCTGACGGCTTCGGCAGGGATCTGCGGCAGCGGCTTCTCGTCGAGCACGATCGCACCGTACCGGACCCTTCGGCGCGCGATGACGGCCTGCTCCCGCGCGCTCCACTCGACCGCGTCGACACGCTCGACGGCGTCCGCGAAATGCGTTTCGAAGTCCGAGCGCGCGAGGGGCGCGGCGAGCAGGATCCGCGCGTCGCGGTCCCGGTCGTCGACGTCGACGGCGACGATCATCTCTTCGCGCCCGACGCGCTCTCTGCCGTCGAGGATCGCGCCGCGGCCGTTCGCGAGCGCATAGCGCGCGTCGCCGCCGGGGCGTCTCAGGCCGATCCGGTCCGGATAGGCGAACGCGAGCAGCAGACCGATCGGCTCGGCGACCGCGGCGGATCCATCGGCGCTCGGTTCGCCGCCGGCGCCGGCGCGCTTGCCCTCGGCGTGCGGTGCGCCGACGTGCTTGCGCGCGCCGTGCGACGCGAGCGCTCGCTCGAGCTCCGCGGCGAGCCGCCGCGCGCGGTGGAGCGCGCCGCGGTCGACCCGTCGCATGCGTTCGTCGCTCGTGCGCGCCGACGCATCGGCTTCGGGCGCGCTGCCGTCGAGCAGCGCGACGCGCGCGGCGATGTCCGCGTCGCGGTCGCGTCCGCGGCCGCGCAGCAGATCGCGGTCGGACAGGAGCGCCGCGAGCCGCGCGGCCGTGCCGAGCAGGCCGAGGTCGGCCCCACGGAGCAGCATGTGCGCAAGCCGCGGGTGCACGCCGAGGCCCGCCATGCGGCGCCCGTGCGGCGTGATGCGGCCGGCACGATCGAGCGCGCCGAGGCGCGTGAGCAGGTCCCGCGCGCTCGCGAGCGCGGGCGCCGGCGGCGGGTCGAGCCAGCGGAGCGACGCGGGATCGTCGACGCCCCAGCTCGCGAGCTCGAGCGCGAGCGGCGCGAGGTCCGCCGACAGGATCGCGGGCGGCGTCGTCGGCGCGAGGCTCCGCTGCGCGGCGTCGCTCCACGCGCGGTAGCAGACCCCGGGGGCGGTGCGGCCCGCGCGGCCGCGGCGCTGGTCCGCGGAGGCCCTCGAGACGCGCTGCGTCTCGAGCCGGCTCATGCCGGTCGCCGGATCGAAGGCGCTCGTGCGGACGAGTCCCGAGTCGACGACGACGCGGACGCCGTCGATCGTCAGGCTCGTCTCGGCGATGTTCGTCGCGAGCACGATCTTGCGGCGGCCGTCGCGGGACGGCGCGAGGGCCTCGTCCTGCGCGGCGGCGTCGAGGTCGCCGTAGAGCGGCATCACGCGGGCCCGGTCCGCGACGCTGTCGAGCATCGCCTCGACGCGGCGGATCTCGGCGGCACCCGGCAGGAACGCGAGCACGTCGCCCTCCGTCTCGTCGAGCGCCCGCGCGATGATGCGCGCGACGACGCCTTCGCAGGTCGGTCCGGATCCAACGGCGCCGGGGCCGCGCGCGGCCGCTCCGCGTGCGGCAGGCATCGGCGGCAGGCCTTGTCCCGCGTAACGCGTCTCGACCGGGAACGAGCGGCCGTCGGTCCTGACGATCTCGGCGCCGCCGAGCAGGCGGGCGACCGGCTCGGTCTCGAGCGTCGCCGACATCACGAGGATCCGGAGCGCGGGCGACAGCGCGTCGCGCGCGTCGAGCGTGAGCGCGAGGCCGAGGTCCGCCTCGAGGCTTCGCTCGTGAAACTCGTCGAAGATCACGAGCGCGACGCCGTCGAGCGACGGGTCCTGCTGCAGCATCCGCGTCAGCACGCCCTCGGTCACGACCTCGATGCGCGTGCGGGACGAGACGCGCGTGTCGAGCCGCATGCGGTACCCGACGCGTTCGCCGACCCGCTCGCCGAGCGTCGCGGCCATGCGCGTCGCGACGGCGCGCGCCGCAAGCCGCCGCGGCTCGAGCATCACGATGCGCCCGTCGCGCGCCCACGGCTCGTCGCCGAGCACGAGCGGCACGACCGTGCTCTTGCCCGCGCCGGGCGGCGCGTGCAGGACGGCGGCCGCGCCGTCGCGCGCGAGCGCGGCGCGGAGCGTCGGCAGCGCGGCATGGATCGGCAGCTCAGCGGGATGCATGAGAAAAATCGGGGGAAAAATCGGGGTCAGAGCCCTTTTTCGGAAACCTGTGGTCTTGGACTCGTTCTCTGGGAGAAAAAGCATTCGACACGATTTCCCATCGGCAAAAGGACACGATTTCCCATCGGCAAAAGGACACGATTTTCCATCGGCAAAAGGGTGACACGATTTTTCATCGGCAAAAGGGTTATGCGGGAAGGCCTCTGACCGGAATCTCGGATCGGGATTTGACCTGCGCTTTAGAAGAAGGCTCTAGAAGAAGGGCTCTGCCGGCTCTGCCGCGAACGTTGCCGACCCCATTTCCCGAAAAAGGGCTCTGACCCCGATTTGACCCCGATTTGAAAAAGGGCTCTGACCCCGATTTCACCGTGTCACGCGTAGAGGTGACACGCGACGCGATGCGGCGCGGCCGACCGGGCGGCCGTGCCGTGCATCGGCTCGACCGTGACCGTCGGCGGCACGACGGCGCGGCATTCCGCGCGCGCTTCCGGGCAGCGCGTGTGGAACGGGCAGCCCGAAGGCGGGTTCATCGGCGACGGCACGTCTCCCGGCAGCACGATCCGGCGCGACTTCGTCGTCGGATCGGGGACCGGCACGGCGGACAGCAACGCGCGCGTGTACGGGTGCTTCGGATCGGCGTACACGCGCTCCGCCGGCCCCGCTTCGACGATCTTCCCGAGATACATCACGGCGACGTCGTGCGACAGGTGCTGCACGACGGCGAGGTCGTGCGAGATGAAGAGCAGCGAAAGGCCCAGGCGGCGCTGCAGCTCCGCGATCAGGTTCAGCACCTGCGCCTGCACCGAGACGTCGAGCGCGGACACCGCTTCGTCCGCGACGACGAGCTTCGGGTCGAGCGCGAGCGCGCGCGCGATCCCGATCCGCTGCCGCTGCCCGCCGGAGAACTCGTGCGGATACCGCGACAGCGCCTGAGGCCTCAAGCCCACGAGCTCGAGCAGCTCCTCGACGCGCCGTCGCCGCTCCGCCGGCGCGCCGATCCGGTGCAGGTCGAGCGGCTCGCGCAGCGTCTCGAGCACGGTCCTGCGCGGGTTCAGCGAGCCGTACGGATCCTGGAAGACGATCTGCATCTCGCGGCGGCGCCGCGTGAGCTCGCGCTGCGGGAGCCCGGTGATCGGCCGCCCGTCGAGCAGGATGTCGCCGCTCGTCGGCTCGTGCAGCCTGAGGATCGTGCGGCCGAGGGTCGTCTTGCCGCAGCCCGATTCGCCGACGAGCCCGAGCGTGCGTCCGCGCGCGACGGTGAAGCTGACGTCGTCGACCGCCTTGACCTCGGCGACCACGCGCCGCAGCAGCCCGCCGCGGATCGGGAAATACTTCTTCAGGCGGCGAACGTCGAGCAGCGGCTCCGCGGCCGAGTCGTCCGTGCTCCCGCGTCGCTCGCGCTTCGACGTCCGATCGTCCGACGTGCACGGCGCTCCGGAACGCGCGTCGGCGTCCTCCGCGATCTCCGCGCGCAACGCATCGCCTGCGGCGGCGGCAGGCACGATGCACCGCTCGTCGACGACCTGCGAGGACATCGGGCGCTCCATCACGCCGCCACCGGGTTGTAGCACGCGACGCGCGCGACGCCGACGTCGCGCAGCGGCGGCGGCGCGACGCGACAGCTCGCGACGGCGTTCGGGCAGCGCTCGCGGAAGCTGCAGCCGGCCGGCAGGCGCGCGAGGTCGGGCACCATGCCGGGGATCGTCGGCAGTCGCTCGAGGCGGTCCTCCCGCACGCGCGGCACCGACGCGAGCAGGCCCGAGGTATACGGATGACGCGGCGCCGCGAACAGCGTCTCGACCGGCGCGTCCTCGACGAGCTTGCCGGTGTACATCACGCACGCGCGCCGGCACGTCTCCGCGACGACGCCCAAGTCGTGCGTGATCAGGATCAGCGCCGCGCCGGTTTCCTCGGTCAGCGACCGCATCAGGTCGAGCACCTGCGCCTGGATCGTCACGTCGAGCGCGGTCGTCGGCTCGTCCGCGATCAGGAGCTTCGGCCGACACGACAGCGCCATCGCGATCATCACGCGCTGCCGCATGCCGCCCGAAAGCTCGTGCGGATAGTGGCCGAGGCGCTTCACCGGATCCGGGATGCCGACGCGGTCGAGCCATTCGATCGCCTCGGCCTTTGCCTCCTTCGGCGAGAGCCGGCGCTGCCGGCGCAGGACCTCGGTCATCTGGCTGCCGATCGTGAACACCGGGTTCAGCGCGGTCATCGGCTCCTGGAAGATCATCGCGATGCCGGCGCCGCGGACGCGCCGCATCTCGGTCTCGCGCAGCGTCGTCAGGTCGCGGCCGTCGAACAGCACGCGCCCGGCCGCGATGCGTCCCGGCGGCGACGGCACGAGCCCGAGCAGCGCGAGCGCCGTCACGCTCTTGCCGCAGCCCGACTCGCCGACGAGCCCGACGCGCTCGCCGGGCGAGATCGCGAGCGTCAGCCCGTCGACCGCGCGGATCGTGCCCGCGTCGCCGCGGAACTCGACGACGAGATTCTCGATCGAGAGGAGCGGCTCGCCGCTCATTCGCTCACCTTCTTCGGATCGAGCGCGTCCTGCAGCGCGTCCGAGAACAGATTGAACGCCATCACGAGGACGAACAGGAACGCGGACGCCGCGACGAAGTTGTTGAAGAAGCCGACGGTGACCTCGCTCGTCGATTGCGACAGCATCAGCCCCCAGCTCACGCCGTCCTGCGTGCCGATGCCGAGGAAGGAGAGGATCACCTCGGCCTTGATCGCCGTGACGAACACGATCGTCGCCTGCACGAGCAGGATGTGCGACGTGTTCGGCAGGATGTGCCGGAAGATGATCAGCGCGTCCGGCGCGCCGATCGTGCGCGCGGCCTCGACGAACTCGAGGGACTTGAGCTTGATGACCTCGCCGCGCACGACGCGGCCCGTGGTCGTCCATAGCGTCGAGACGAGCGCGACATGCATGCCGAGCGGGTGACCCTGCATCGCGAACGCAACCGCGGCGACGAAGAGATAGAACGGCAGCGCATCGAGCACGCCCATGAGCCACAGCACGACCTCGTCGATCCAGCGGCCTGCGAAGTAGCCGGCGACCGCGCCGAGCGCGCCGCCGATCACCGTCGTCAGCACGGAGACGAGGAGGCCGATCTCGAACGCGACCTTCGTCGAGTAGATCGCGCGGTCGAAGATGTCCTGGCCGTTCCGCGTCGTGCCGAACCAGTGTTCGCTCGATGCGGGGCTGAAGCTTTCCGGGCTCGTCACGTACCAGTCCTGGCCGATCAGCCCGAGCCACACGCCGCACGCGATCAGGAAGTACACGACCACGACCGCGAAGGCAGCCATGCCGACGCGGTCGCGTCGGAGCTTCGCGAGCCCTTTGCCCCACAGCGACGTGGACGTACCGAAATTGGGGTCAGAGCCCTTTTCCGTTGACTGTCTGGACCGCAAGTCGCCCGGAGAATCCGGGGCAGAGCCATCTCCCGCCGGGAAATTCGGGACGGAGCCCTTTTCCGTTGACTGTCCGGACCGCAAGCCTTCGGCAGAATCGAGGGCAGAGCCTTCTGCCGCGGAGTCCCCCCTCAAGACTTTGCTGTCGGGGCTCTCCGCGGAAAAGGGCTCTGACCCCAATTTCCCCTCCGCGGAAAAGGGCTCTGACCCCGGTTTCGCCCCCGGTTTCGGTGACCCCGATTTCGCCCCCAATTCCTCTACGGCCTCGTTCATTTCAGCGACACCCGCGGATCGACGAGCCGGTACAGGATGTCGTTCACGATGATCACGAGCACGAAGAGCACGGCCGTGATGCCGACGACGGCCTTCAGCACCGGCTGGTCGCCGGTCGTGATCGCGTCGTACGTCGCCTTGCCGATGCCCGGGATGCCGAAGTAGGCCTCGAGCAGGAGGCTCCCGGCGATCACGATCGACGGGATCGAGAACATCAGCCGCGTGATGATCGGGATCATGCAGTTCTTCAGCACGTGCTTGAAGAGGATCTGCGCGGGCGACGCGCCGTATGCCCGTGCGGTGCGGATGTGGTCGCGGCTCATCTCCTCGACGACGACCGCCCGATAGAAGCGCGTGTTGTAGCCGAGCGAGATGAAGACGAGCGCGAGCGTCGGCACGGTCACGTAGTAGACGTAGTCCGCGAGGCCGTGCACCTCCCAGCCGCGCACCGGGAAATAGTTGATGCCGTACTGAGACGAGAAGAACAGCTGAAACGCGATGATGACGATCAGGAAGCTGATGCTCATGCCGACGACCGAGCCCGCCATGATCGCCTTGTCGATGAGGCCGCCGCGGAACCAGCCGGCGACGAGGGCAAGGCCGATGCCGAGGAGGTTGCCGATCACGAAGCCCGGCAGCGTCAGGAGCAGCGACACCGGGACGGTGCGCGCGAGCAGCTCCGACACGCGCTCGCCGGTGGAGAACGACCGGCCGAAGTCGAACGTCGCGAGCTCGTGCAGGTAGTCGACGTAACGGATCAGGAACGGCTGGTCGTAGCCCAGGATCTCCCGCGCGCGCTCGATCTGCTCGACGGTCGGGTTGCGGCCGACGAGCTGATACGTGAGGTCCGGCCCGAAATACACCATCAGCACGAAGCTGACGAAGCTGACGCCGAGGATCAGCGGCACGCCGTAGATCAGCTTGCGTACGGTATAGGCGAGGAAGTCCATTCAGCTTCCGGTCGGAAACCCGCGTTCGCTTTCGCTGCGCCGGCGCCGGCTCACGACGCGTCCGCTCGAGTCTCGACGTCGACGAACCGCAACCAGAACCCGCCGAGCACCTCGCGGTCCGGAAGCCCGATCACGTTTTTGTGATAGAGGAAGACGGTCTGGCGCGTCAGCGCCAGGATGCCGACGCAGTCGTCGATCAGCATCTGGTTCATGCGATGGAAGATCTCGGTCCGCTCCGGCCCCGGCTGCAGCACGGCGGCCTGCTCGTAGAGCGCGTCGTACTCGGGATTCTTGTAGTTCGCCCCGTTTGACCCGGGCGCCTCGTACGGGCCGTAGAAGAGCTGCAGCGTGTTCTCCGCGTCCGGATAGTCGAGCGCCCACGCGTAGCCCATCAGCATCAGCTCCTTGTTACGCAGCGCGCGGTTGAAGTCGCCGAAATTCGCGAACGTGCGCAGCACGATCTTCTCCTGCGGATAGCCGATCGCCGCCAGGTTCCCGCGAAGCTGCTCGTACATCTCTCGCTCGGTGGTGCTCGCGACGCCCGCGTACTCGAGGACCGGCAGGTTCTCGGCGCTCCAGCCGGCATCGGCGAGCCGCTGCCTGGCACGCTCGACGTTCTGCGTGACAGAGTCGCGATCGAGGTTCGGGTCGAACTCCGGCACGACGGGCGGGATCACGCCGGGGAACACGATGCCGAGGCCGCCGTAGAAGCGGTCGTTGCGCTCTTCCCAGCTGAACGCATCGCGGATCGCGCAGCGCAGCGCGTGGTTCATCCGATTGCGCTCCGGGTCCTCGTTGTAACCGATCGCCGGGTCGTCCATGTTGAACAGGTAGAACACGAGGCCCGACTCGGGGCCGGAGACCATCCGATACCGCTCGGCGTATGCGGGCGCCAGCGTGACGGGGTCGGTCGACGCGAGCACGGCCGGGAGCTGCTCGGGCGGCACGGCCGCGTACTGGATCTCGCGGCCGGACGTGAACGACGCCCAGCGCGCCGGCCGCTCCTCGATGAAGTCGATCTCGAGCCGGTCGACGAACGGCGGGGCCTTGCCCGCGAGCTTCTCGAGGCCGAGGCCGCCGTGCTTCTCGGGATCGAACCCCTCGAGCTCGAGATCGAGCGGCTCCTGACGAAACTTTGGATTCCGCTCGAAGACGACCCGCGTAGGGTCGAAGCTGATCAGCTTGAACGGGCCAGAGCCGACCGGATGGCGGCTGAACTCCGGGCCGTAGTGCTCGACGGCCTCGCGGGGAACGACGGCGGCCTGCCCCATCGCGAGCGTGAACGGGAGCTGCGGGAACGGACGGACGAGCCGGATCTGCAGCGTGTGGTCATCGAGCGCGGTGAGACCCGATACCGGCTGATCGTAGTCCCCGCCGGCCTCGGCCCACTCCTCGAGGCCCTCGATCTTGCCGGCCCAGAGCCATGCGCCCTGCGAGATATTGTTCGGATCGAAGTGCCGCTTGATCGAGTAGATCACGTCCTCGGCGACCACCTCGCGGCCCCGGCCGTCCGGGAACGCGGGGTCGTCGATGAACTCGACGCCGGTTTTCAGTCGGATCGTATAGGTCAGGCCGTCCTCGGAGACCTCGGGCATATCGGCGGCCAGGTTCGGCGTCAGCTCGTAGGGGCGGGCGAGGTACTTGTATCGGTAGAGGGTGTCGTACGCGTTGATGACCACCATGTTCGCGTAGACGGTGGCCGACTGCAGCGGGTCGAGGTTCGTCGGCGAGCCGTTCTCGGAGTGTCGGTAGACCTTGACGTCCGACGCGGGCCCTCCGCCGCCGCAGCCCGCGAGCACGCCGAGCGTCGCGGCGGCCGCGATCAGCGCCCACACGTTGCGTTGCCTCATCGGTATCTCTCCCCAGAGCTACGGGGGCTAAGGTATGTGTCCCGCGTGGGCGGGTCAAACCTCACGGCAGTGCCTTTCGGGCCCCGAGCCGGTGTGCCTTGTCGATTGCGCGGCGGCCCGTTCGATCAGTGAAGGTGAACGTAACCGATGAGGTCGCCGATGAAATACCTCTGTCTTGCCTACGAGGAAGAAGCGGTGCTGGCCGGGCTCACGAAGGACGAGTGGGCGGCGCTCAGGCGTGAGACGCTCGAGTACGTGGCCGACCTTGCGGCGCAGGGGCGGCTGCTCGGCGCCGAGCCGCTGAAGAGCGCCCGGCACGCCGTCACGCTGCAGGTCCGCGGCGGGAAGCTGTCGGTGTCCGACGGGCCGTTCGCCGAGACGAAGGAGCAGATCGGCGGGTACTTCCTGATCGAGGCGAGAGATTTGAACGAAGCGATCCAGATCGCGGCGCGCTGGCCGTCCGCCCGGCTCGGCACGATCGAGGTGCGGGCGGTGGAGCAGGGCCTCGACGAAGACGGGCGTTACCCGCCGACCTGACGAACGACAAAAAGGGCTCTGACCCCAGCTTCCACGGCTCGGCATGCAGGAGCTCGCCCAGGACGGGCGTTACGCACCGACCCGACGAAAAGGGCTCTGACCCCGATTTCCGCTTCTCGGCCGGCGGAAAGCCCGGCACCATGGCGAACGAGATCGAGCAGGAGGGACGCCATGAGGAAGCCGCCGAAACACTTCAACCAGCTCGCGAAGCGCTACCCGGAATACATGACGGCGCTCGAGAAGCTCGGGGAGTGCGTGAAGCAGGCCGGGCCGCTCGACCCGAAGACGGCGGAGCTGATCCAGCTCGCGGCCGCCGCGGCGACGCGCTCGGAAGGCGCGGTGCACAGCCACAGCCGGCGCGCGCAGGACCTCGGCGCGACCCGCGACGAGATCCATCACACGCTCCTGCTCCTGACGAGCACGATCGGCTTCCCGACCGTGTCGGCCGCGCTCACGTGGGCAGACGACGTGCTCCACTGAAGCTCACGGTGTGCGAGCCCTGAGCGCCGCCCACAGGTGGAACGTCGCGAGGCTGCGGTACGGCGAGAAGCGGCGCATCAGGGCGTCGACCTCGTCGGCGCTCGGACGGCGCTCCGCGCCCGTCACGTGCTGCAGCGCGGCCGCGAGCGCGACGTCGCCGACCGGCGCCGCGTCCGCGAAGCCGACGCCGCGCATCAGCACGTAGCGCGCGGTCCACGTGCCGATGCCCCGCATCGCGGTGAGCGCCTGCTCCGCGGCGACGGCCGAGCCGTCGCCGAGCGCTTCCGGCGCGAGCTTCCCAGCCGCGACGGCCGCCGCGGTGTCGAGCAGGTACTCGGCCTTCGCGCGCGAGAAGCGGCGGCGCCTGAGCTCCGCGATGTCGAGCGCGGCGACCTGCTCGGGCGTCGGATGCGCGATCAGGCCGCCGATCCGCTCGCCGGCGAGGTCGAGGACGTCGCGCCGCAGCCCGAGCGCGAACGCGAGGTTGATCTGCTGACCGATGATCGCCCAGCACAGCCCCTCGAACGTCGTCGTGGTCAGCGGCAGATGGAGCCCGCGGCGCGCCGCGACGATCGGCGCGAGGATCGGGTCGCCGAGCGCGAACGCCTCGAACCCCCGCACGTCCCCGCGAAGACCGAGCAGGCGCAGCGCGGTCGCGTGCGCGTCGTGCAGCGTGCGCGGACTTCGTCGCCGGTTCCCGATGAGACGGACGGTCGCGCGGCCGCGCCCGAGCGTGATCTCGAGGACCGCGGGACCGTCGATCGTCGTCACGGCCTTCACGAGCCGCGTGCCGTCGATCCGCTCGGAGGGGCTCGTCGGGTCGCGGCCGTGATACGCGAGCACGTCGCCCGCGCGATAGCGCGCGGGCAGGCGCAGCTCGAACGGCTCGCCGTGCCGCAGCGCCCGATACGCCTCGGGCGCCATGCACGCGTCGAGCAGGAACGCGCGGCGAAACGCCGTCTCCGTCGCGAAGCCGACGGCCTCGGCGATCGTCGCGAGCGGCGCGCGGCTCTCGAGCAGCCGTGCTCGCGCGGCGCGCACCCGTTCGCGCAGCAGCCATGTGGCCGGCGTCGTGTGCGCGTGCGCGATGAAGAGCGCGTTCAGCTCGTCCGTCGTCGAGCCGACGGCGCGCGCGAGCGCGCGGACGTCCGGGAACGACGCGAGGTCCGCACGGGCACGCGCGGCGACGGCGGCGAAGCGCGCGGCGTCGTCGTCCGGCGTCGCGGTCGCACGCGGCTCCGTCACGGGCGCCGCCGGCTCGCCGCACTCGGCACGTGCGGCCGCCACGGGGCGGCCCTTCGGGTCGGCGCCGACGGCGCGTCGAGATCTCCTGGACATTCGCGGAAGCGGCGTCTCGCAAAGGCCCACCAGTTTACCGGGAACGCGGCTTCCGCCTGCGGGCGTGATCGCGAACGCGCGGTTCACCGGGCAGCGGATCACGCTCAAGTTCGCAAAGGACGCGCTCCGCGATCGTGCGTGCAGCGCTTTCAACGGCAGTCCGGTAGAGGGAGCTTTCGCAGTACTCGATAGGCGCTGGCGGCTCCGCCGCGCGGAGCTTACGCCATCGGCTCGACGTGCAGCTGCCGAAGCGCAGCGGTCGCCTTCCGGCGCTCGTCAGATCATCGGCAGGGACTTTCGCGGCCTGACCGGAAACGCGTCCGAGATCGACTGCATCTCGGCGCGCGTCAGCTCGAGGTCGCCCGCGCGCGCGTTGTCGAGCACGTGCTCGACGCGCGCGGCCTTCGGGATCGCGAAGACCTCGCTCTGCTGCACGAGGAACGCGAGCGCGACCTGGTGGACCGTGATGTTGCGCCGCTCCGCGATCGACGCGAGCACGCGTCCGCCGTTCGTGCGCGTCGATGGAAACCGGCCGCTGCCGAACGGGCTGTACGCGACGACCGCGATGCCGTGATTCCGGCACCACGGGACGAGCCGCTGCTCGATCGTGCGCTCGTTCAGGTGGTAGAGCACCTGATTGCAGACGATTTTCCCCTCGCCGACGATGCGGACGGCCTCCTCGAGATCCTCGACGTCGAAGTTGCTGACGCCGTAATGGCGGATCTTGCCGGCCTCCTCGAGCGCTTCGAACGCGCGGAACGTTTCCTCGAGCGGTGTCCTGCGCTCGCGCCAGTGCAGCAGGTAGACGTCGAGATGGTCGGTGCCTAGCCTCTGCAATGACTGCTCGCAGGCTTTCAGCGTGCGGTCGTAGCTCGCGTTCTGAGGCAGGACCTTCGAGACGAGGAAAATCTCGTCGCGCCGCTGACGCACGATCGGCGCGATCATCCGCTCGACCTTGCCGTGCCCGTAGAGCTCCGCCGTGTCGATGTGGGTCATGCCCGCATCGAGGCCGGCGTCGAGCGCGGCGACGGCCTCGTCCGGATCGTCGCGCTCGATATTCCACGTGCCCTGACCGATCACGGGCACGTCGATGCCGGTCGGGCCGAAGGGAGCGGTTCTCATGGCGCCCAGCCTAGGACGCGGTTTCGCCCGGGGTCAATTCGGGGCGCGGCCGGGCGGGCCGCGAGGGCGGGTTCGGGTCGGACACCATTTCGGTCGGAATTTGTGTCAGACACCATTTCCGTTCGGAAATGGTGTCTGACACGTTTTCCGGGCGGAAATGGTGTCTGACACGATTTTCCCGGTCAGGACGGCAGCGACTCGATGAACTCGATCATGCGCCGCCGCTCCGCCTCGTCCGGCAGGCGTCCGTAGGCCGCGCGCATGTTGTCCTCCATGTGGTGCGGCTTGCTGGTCGCGGGCGTCACGACGGTCACCGCCGGATGCGACGCCGCGAACTTCAGGAAGAACTGTGCCCACGACTCGGCGCCGAACTCGCGCGCCCACTCGGGCACCTGCTGGCCCTGGACTCGATCCCACAGGCGCGTGCGGCCGAACGGCATGTACACCATCACGGCGATGCCGCGGTCCTGCGCGATCGGGAACAGCCGCTCCTCCGCGCTCAGGTTGTCGACGGCGTAGTCGATGCCGATGAAGTCGAGGGGCTCCTCGAGCATGTAACGCTCGAGATCCTCGTACTGCCGCTTGAACGTCGACGTCGTGCCGATGTAACGCACGCGGCCTTCCTGCTTGTATTCGCGCAGGATCGAGAACTGCGTCTGCATGTCGGCGATGTTGTGCACCTGAATCAGATCGATCGGCTCGCGGCCGAGCCGCTCGAGCGACGTTTCGACCTGGCGCCGGGCGGCTTCGGGGTCCGCCGTGCCGCCGCCGAAGCCTGCGACGTTCAGCTTCGTCGCCCAGAAGATCCGGTCGGCCGCGCCGAGCTCCTGCACGATCCGGCCCGCGACCTCCTCGGACGCGCCGTAGCTCGGCGCGGTATCGAAGACGGTGCCGCCGAGATCGAGCATCGCCTGCATCACGGAGCGAACGGCCTCGTAGTCCTCCTCCCGCGCCGCTTCGCTGAACGTCGCGGAGCTGCCGAGGCCGACGATCGGCAACTCCTCGCCGGTCGAAGGGATCGGACGCTTGATCAGCTCGCCGCGCGGCTGAGCGGCGCCGAGACGCGGGGCGAGGGCCAGCGCGGCGCCGGCTTGCGCGGTCAACGCCAGGACTTCCCGTCGAGTGAACATCGGCAACTCCTCCTCCTGCCTTGTTCTTATGCTCGACGCAAGGTATCACCCCGCCCCGGGGCCGGGGAAGGCGGCGACCCACGAGGCACGTGCCTCCAGCCGGACCGGCCGCTCCGCGCGAGCCCCCGACCGGACGGTCGCCGGACCCACCCGCCGCGCGGCGCGGCGGAAAACGCCGTCGGTCCCGTTCGCTTGACTCGGGGTCGCGCTTCTTGGTCTCGTAGTGGCGTTTGCGGCCCTCACGACGAAAGCTTCGGTACGATTCCTTGAGATACCCGCGACTCCTTTCCTGCATCGTCGGATGCACGGCAGCGTGCGCCGGCGTCGTGCGCGCCGACACGCTGTCGGTCCCTGGCGACTTTTCGTCGATCCAGGCGGCGGTCGACGCGGCGGAGGAGGGCGACGTCGTGCTCGTCGAGCCCGGCCGCTATTCGGAGAACCTGATCCTGAAGAGCGGCATCGACGTCCTCGGGCGCGAGACCGCGCGCACGCTGATCGAGCCGGACGACGACACGCTGCCGACCGTCACGATCGAAGACGCGACGGCGGTGCGCTTCTCGAACTTCACGCTGATCGACTCGGGAATCGGCGTCTCCGTGCGGCGCAGCACGAGCATCGACGTCACGAACGTCGTTTTCGATCGCGTGCGCGACGTCGGGCTCGACGCCGACGGCTCGGGCGTCGAAGCGATCAACAACGTGTTCTTCGAGAACGGCATCGCGATCCAGCGCGTGACGATCACGGTCGAGATCGTGAACAACATCTTCGCCGGCAACGGCACCGCGATCGCGACGACGACGGAGGCTCAGCCGTTCCAGAACGTCCGCTCGAACTGCTTCTTTCGAAACAACGCGTCGCCGAGCGACGCGGACGGCGAGGCGGGGGCGGCCTCGACGTTCGGCGATCCGCGCTTCGTGTCGCCCGACGCGCGCGACTTCCACCTGCAGGAAGGCTCGGCGTGCATCGACGTCGGTAACGGGCTCGACGCGATCGACAGCACGACCGCCGATGCCGGCGCGTACGGCGGGGCGCTCGCCGACGCGTTCCCGTTCCCGGTCGCGCAGCCCGCATTGCGGGCCGTCGGCAGCGCGGCCGACGGCTTCGGGCTCGAGGTGTCGTGGAACGCGAACCTGAGCTACCGCGTCACGAACACGACGAATCCCGGCGGCTATCTCGTCTACTACACGCGCGGCGCGCCGCCGCAGTCGCGGGAGGACTACAACGGCGACGACGCCGCGAACGGCCCTTCGCCCGTCGATGCGGGCGCCGCGACGAGCCTCGTGCTCGAGGGCCTCGATGCCGCCGTGACGCCGCCGCTCACGCCGCGGCTCATCGACGCGCAGGGACGCAACGAGTCCGTCGTGCTCACGTGGGAGGCCGTGCCGGACGCCGATGCGTACCGCGTCTACTACGGCGTCGCCGACCCCGCGGAGAACAACGTCGAGGTGCCCGCAGGCACGACGCAGCACGTCGTCACCGGGCTCGCGAACGGGACGACGTATCGGTTCGCGGTCAGCGCGGTGGCGCGCGCGACGTACCACGTCGCGGTATCGGTCTACGACAACACGCCCGAGCGGCACGAGAGCGAGCTGTCGCCGCCGGCGTCGCTCGCGATCGGCGACGACGCCGAGAGCGCGCCGTCGGCCGCGTTGACCGCGACGCCGGCGCCGCTCGAAGCGTTTCCGCCCTTGACCGACAACGACGCGTGCTTCATCGCGACCGCGGCGTTCGGATCGAAGGATGCGGCCGACGTCGAGATCCTGCGCGCGTTCCGCGATCGTTATCTCTCGACGAACGCCGCGGGCCGCTGGCTCGTCGCGCGCTACTACGCGCTGAGCCCGCCCGCGGCCCGCTGGCTCGAGCGGCACGCGGCGTGGAAGCCGGCCGTCCGGATCATGCTGAAGCCGGCCGTGCTCGTCGCGCTCGTCGCGCTCGAAGGCGGCAAGGCTGCGCTCGCGATGCTCGTCGCGGCGGCCGCGGCGGGGCTCGCGCTCGTGCTGCGGAGGCGCCGCGCGTGGCGGGCGCGACCGGTCGCCGAGCGGACGCGTCGCGGCCGGACGGTTTCGACGCGCGGCAGCGGCTGCGGCGTCGCGCTCGCCGCCGTCGTCGGCGCGTCGCTCGCCTGCGCGCCGTCGACCGCGGACGCGCAGGGCGCGCCGCCCGCGGCGTCCCGCGGGCCGCTCGCGCGTCTGTCGTCGACGTCGAGCCCGCGCTGGATGTACTCGATCGCCGGCGGCTTCACGTATCCCGATCTCGACGACTACGACGTGTTCTACGGCGACGACCGCGACACGTCGTTCTCGATCTCCGGCGCCTATCGCCTGCGGGACTGGCTCGAGGTCGGCGCGCGGATCGGCTTCCGCAACGACAAGGGGCTCGCGCTCGCGCCGGGCGGCGTCGAAGTCCCGGACGCGGTCGAGCTCACCGTGGTGCCGCTGCACGTGTTCGCGGACTTCATCCTCGAGCGTCGGGACCGCCGCTTCGTCCCGTACGCGGGTGTCGGCGTCGGCGGCGCATGGTATCGGCAGGAGGTCGTGCAGCAGGCCGACGTCGACGGGCGTACCGACCTGGGCGCGCTCGTCCGCGCGGGGCTTCGCTGGCGCTTCGCGAGCAGCGGGTCGCGCGAATCGGCTTCGCGCCCCCGCGGCGGGCCGTACATGCGCAGCTTCGTGCTGCTCGAGGCGGAGCATTTCGACGCCGACGCGGACGGTGTCGAGCTCGGCGGCATGGCGTATCACATCGGCGTGCGCTTCGAGTTCGAGCTGTAACGCACGGGGAAGGCGCGTACGGGGAAGGCACGCACGGGGAAGGATCGATCGCGCGCCGGCACGATTCGTTCGTCACGCGCCGGCACCGGTTCCTTCGTTCGTCAAGCGAACAGGTCCGGCTGCGTCGCCGAGGCGAAGTCGGCCGCCGGCCTTTCCGCTTCCCCGGTGACGCGCAGCAGCCCGCCCGAGACCGGGAAGTGGATCCAGCACTCGGCGACCGGGCGTCCCGCTGCCTCGAGCGCGCGCCGGTACGCGTCGAGCTGCCCGGAGTGCTCGAGCGCGTCGTCGGTCCACGCGGATTTCGGCCGCGGCGACGACTTGTGGTCGATCACGACGAGGCCGCGCGCGGTCTCGAGCAGCACGTCGATCGAGCCGCGCACGACGCGGCCGTCGGCGAGCCGGTGCACGATCGGGTATTCGACGAGGACGCGCCGCGGCGCGAAGCGTTCCGCGACGACGGCGCGGAATCGCTCCGCGGCGGCGAGCACGTGCTCCGCGTCGACGAACGGGTCGACGCCGGCCGCCGCGAGCAGCTGCCGCACGCGCTCGAGCGCGTCCGCGCGGCCGGGATTGACGAGATGCGCGGCGATCGCACCGTGCAGCGCGGTGCCGATCGTGGTCATGTCGTCGCCACGGAGCGGAATTCGCGCGCCGAGATCGATGCGCTCCGCGACGTGCGCCCGCTCGAGCGGCGGCAGCCCGGACGGGTAGACGCCCTCGCGCGGCGCATCGGCCGGGGCGCGCTCGGGCAGCCTCCGCGGCGCGAACGGCCTGGGCTCCGCGCCCTCGGCATCGTCGTCGAGCACCTCGGCCCGCGTCGGAATCGTCTTGCCGCCCCCGAGGTCGAGCCGGTCGCCCGCGGGCAGAAGCTCCGCGCAGTGGAACGTGCGGATCCACGCGTCCTGCTTCGCGTCGCGGCCCGGCACCGCGAGCACGAGCGCATCGCGTGCCCGCGTGAGCCCGACGTACGCGAGGCGCCGGTTCTCGCGCTCGCTTTGCGCATTGCACGCGCGCGCCTCCGCCGACTCGCAGAGCGCGTCGAGCACCGGCATGCCGGTCGAGTGCTTGCCGAATACGTTCGGCCAGTAGCGGATCAGCCGCCCGGCGAGCGGCCGCTCGACGTCGAACGGCGTGCCGTCGCGCTCGATGCGCACGTCCCACAGCCGCGTCGGCCACGTGAAATGAAGGTCCGCGGCGACGACGACGGGCCACTCGAGCCCCTTCGCCTTGTGGTACGTCAGCACGTGCACGGCATCGCCGCTCGTGACGACGGGCTGCAGGTCGAGCTCCGGCGAGTGCGGATTCTCGAGCCAGAACAGGAAGCCCGTCAGCGTCGCGGCGAGATGCTGCGCGTCGCAGTGGCGCTCGTACTCGACCGCGAGATCGAGCAGCGCGTCGAGGTTCTTGTGCCGCTGCGCGGCCTTGATCGCGTTCTGGCTGAAGCCGGTCGCGGCCTCGCGCAGGCCGATCGTGTTCAGCACGCGCGCGACGATCTCGACCGGCGACTGGGTGCCGATCGAGGGCCTGAGCGCTTCGAGCCTGGCGACGATCGGATGGTCCGCGGCCCACGACTCGCCATCGCCGCCGTTCTCGAGCCGCCGCAGCCGGTCCTCGAGCCACGCCTCCGCCGGCAGACCCGACGTCATCGAGACGATCTCTGCAGTCGCGATCGTGTCGGCCGGGTCGGCGAGACGGCGGAGCGCGGCTTTCGCGATCGCGATCTCGGGCACCGTCAGGAGGCCCGACAGCGTCATCTTCATCGGCACCTGCGCGGCGCGCAGCGCCTTCGCGATCTCCTCGACGCTGTCGTTGCTCGCGGCGAGCACGGCGACGTCGCCCCATCGCACCGGCCGCGTCTCGTCCGTGTCGGGGTCGACGATCGGGAAGCCCGACGCGACGAGCCGCGCGATCGCGCCCGCGAGCTGCACGGCGCGCCCGGCGCGGTTGCCGGCCGTCGTCGTCCATCGCAGCACGGCCGGCGCGTCCGTCCGCTCCGTCCGTTGCGGACGGAGCTCGACCTGCCGGCGCTCGAGCTCGCCGGCGAACGCGTGCACGAACACGTGGTTCACGTACTCGACGAGCGCGGGGCGGGAGCGCCACGAGCGCTCGAGCACGTCGACCTGGCCGCCGCGCTCGACGAGCGCGGCGAGCGTGTCGTGCACGAGCTCCGGGTCGCAGCCGCGGAAGCCGTAGATCGCCTGCTTCACGTCGCCGACGAAGATCGCCTTGCCCGCGAGCGCCGCGAGCTTCATGAAGATCGCGAGCTGCATCGGATTCGTGTCCTGGAACTCGTCGACGAGGAGCAGGTCGAGCTCGCCTGCGAGCCGCTCGCGCACGTGCGGCTCGTCGAGTGCCGCGAGCAGCCGCTGCTCCATGTCGCCGAAGTCGATCAGGCCGCGCTCGGTCTTGATCTCCTGGAAGCGCGCGAGGGCGCGCGCGGCGATCGAGTAGCTCTGCTCGACGTACTCGCGAAGATCCGCGTGAAGCTGCGGGTGACGATCGTATGCGGCCGCGGCTTCGCGGACCCTCGCCGCGATGTGGTCGCTCTTCGCGCGCGCCGAGCTCTTGCTCGCGGTGATCCACAGCGACCACGGGACGGGCGGACGGCGGAGGCCGTAGATCGCGCCTTTGAGCCACTCGTAGTAGCCGCGCGTGCCGTTCGTCGTGTCGACGTCGAGATCGATCTCGTCGAGCGCGGTCTGCACCGCGGTGAAGAGCGCGCCGTCCCAGTCCCGATCCTCCGGCTTAGGGAAGTGCGCGAGCATGTCGTCGGCGGAGCGCCGGCCCATCGCGGCGAGCGCGTCGGGCGAGACGGCGTTCTCGCGGGCGCGGTCCGCGATCGTCTTCACGTCGCCTCGCCAGTCGTCGATGCCGAGCCGCCACGCGACGGCATTCATGCGGCGCGCCGCGGCTGGGTCCGGCGCGAGCGTCTCGTCGAGCGCCTGGTTGAAGAAGCCCGCGCAGTCCTCGATGCTCGCGACGGAGAGCTCCGGCGACAGGCCGAGCTCGAACGCGAAGCGCCTGAGCAGCCGCTCCGACACGCTGTGCACGGTGCCGATCAGCGCCTGCGCCGTTTGCTCGGCGAGCGCGATGAAGCCGCGCTCGATCAGCCGTTGCCGGACCCGCTCGCGGAGCTCCGCCGCGGCCTTGACCGTGAACGTCGTGCCGATCACGCGCGCCGGCGCGACGCGATCGCGGACGAGCGCGTGCTCGAGCTCCTCGGTCAGACGGTACGTCTTGCCGCTGCCGGCGCCGGCGCTGATGAAGAGCACGTGCGAGAAGTCGCGGCCCGCGCGCCCGCGTGGCGAGCCGTCGGCGCGGGACGCGTCGCGCGGCGGGGCGCCGTCGCCTGCGTGCGATCGACCGCGCTCCCGCGCGCTCATACGCCAGGCTCCCATCCGGTCAGCAGCGCGTAGTCGTCGTAGCGGCCGGGTGCGACGTTTACGGCCAGTGCTTCGTCCGGCGCCGCCGCAAGCTCTTCCGGCAGCGGTGCGGGCTCATCCGGCTCCGTGCCCGCAACGTTCACCTCGATCGCGCCCGCGTCGATCTGCGCGAGGCGCCAGTCATAGGTGCGCAGCAGCCGGCGCCAGATCTGCTCGGCCGTCTCCGGCATCCCCGGCGCGAACACTCTTGCGCTCGGGAATATCCGCGCATCGGCGGCGACGATATCGCCGGTTTGCACGATGAAGTAGGCCTGCTCCGGCCAGCGTCCGGCGGTGTCCGGGCGGCTTCGCATGTACGCGTACGTCGCGAGCTGGAGCGCGCGGTTTTCCTCGATCTCGCGGCCGCGCCAATCGAGGCCGCCCCACTTGACGTCGAGCACGATCTCGCGGCTGCGCGCATCTTCGAGCAGCAGGTCGACGGAACCGGAAAGCCGCGTGTCGCCGCCGTCCGACCTGAACGGCACGTCGTGCCAGACTTCGGCCGAGACGCGCACGATGCGGGCTTCGTCGAGGTGGCCGAGCAGCGCATGGAACGCGCGCTCGATCGTCGCGAGCACCCGTTCGCGCGTCACGCCCATGCCGGGCTCGTCGAGGACGGCGCCTTCGCGCTCGACGATCTCCGCGAGCGTGCGGCGGAGCCACCGATCGAGCTCGGCCCGTGCGGGGCGCGCCGCGAGCTCGCCGTTCGGCAGACCCGAGAAATAGGTTTCGAACAGCCGGTGCGCGAGCTTGCCGTAAAGGAGCGCATCGTCCGGCAGGTTCGCGGCGCGGCCGGCGTGAAGCTTCGCCGCGTAGCGCAGCACCCATTGATGCGGGTGATAGACGAGCTTCGTGAGGCTCGAGAACGACTCGGTCGCGCGGTGCGGGACCTTCACGCCTGCCGGCAATTGCCACCAGCGCCGGCGTTCGGGCAGCGGCCGCTGCTCGAGCGGCTCGAGCGACACGCCGAGCGGCGCAATCGAGTCCGCGCCGCCGAGGAGCGCCTCCTCGAGGCGCACTTCGTTGAAGCCTTCCGCGATGCTCGTCAGCCGGCTCCATAGCGGATGGTGGCCGGCGTCGGCGTCGTGCACGACGAGCACGAGGCGCCGGCGCGCGTTCAGCACGGGACGGGTCCACGCGCGGGCGCGCCGCCGGATTACGTCGTCGGTCGACGGCAGCGCGACGCCTTCGCCGCGGAGCTCCGCGAGCTCCGCGTCGGACCACGGATAGTCGACGCGCTCGGCCGGCGCCGCGATGTCCCACCAGATCACGGTGTCCCACGGCCGCGTGATCGTCGCCGCCGACGTCGTCGCGCGGACGTGGCCGGCTTCGGAAAAGATCGCGGGGTCCGGCGAGAAGCCGGTGACCTCGTCGACGAGCCGCTCGAGCAGGAGCCGGCCGACCTGCTCCGTGCCGCGCTCGCGGAGGCTCGCGAGCGCGTCGATCAGCGCCTCGCTCTGCGCGAGCGCCGCCGCGAAGAGCTCGCGCTCGCTTCCATCGGTCGCGTTCAGGCGCCGCGCGAGCCACGTCGAGCAGCGCTGCGCGCGCTCGATCAGGAGCGTCGTCGGCGCGCCGTCGTCGGGCGCGAAGCGCTCGCATTCGAGCCAGTAGCGCACGTCCGCGCGCAGCGCTTCGATGCGGGCCTCGGCGTCGGTGTCGCCGCGCTCGGCTGCGGCTTGGCGCTCCCGCTCGGCGAGCTCGGCGAGCGCGTCGGCCCACGCATGGCCGCCGACGCCCGGCTCGGACGCGACGGCCTCCGCGAGCGCGGAGCGAACGCGGCCCGGCAGCGGTCCGACCGGATGCAGCAGGAACTGCAGCAGCGGCCGCGGGCCGAGCGGCTTCCAGACGAGCGCGAGCGCGAGCTTCAGGACCTGCGTGACCGCGCGAAAGCGCGAGTAGTGCTGGAAGCCCGCGCGGGGCAGGCCGACGCGCTCGAGCGCGTTGTCGACGATGATGCCGTCGCGCTCCGCGATCACGACGACGTCGTCCATGCGGTCCGCGCGGGAGCGCAGGTACTCGCCGATCACCTGCGCGGAGACGTCGCGCGATGCGCCGCGGACGACGATCAGGCTGTCGTCGCCGCGGAGCCGGATGCGAGCGTCGGCGCTGCCGCGGTCTTGTGCCGTGTTGCCCGGTGTGCGGACGGCGTCGTCGTCGAGCGCGAGCAGACGCTCCTGAATGCGCAGCAGGTCCGTGTCGGCCGCGGCCCGCGGGGCCGGCGCGACGCCTTCCGCCGTCTCGCAGCGGAAATGCGCGAGCACGTCGCGCCACGCGGCGGGCAGCGCGTCGATCTCGTCGTGCAGCACGATCCGCTCGATCTGCGTGACGAGCCCGTCGTCGAGCGCGGCGGCGATCCGCTGCAGGCGCTGACCGGGATTCGGCGGCACGCGCTCGCGCGCGAGCGTCTCGACGTCGGCGAGATCCGCGAGGCGGCGCGACACGCTGCCGGTGAAGCGGCCGCGCCAGCCGGCCTCGTGCCACGCCGCGCGCCACGCAAGCAGCGTCCGCGCGACGCCGAGCGGATCGATCGCGAGCGACCGGTGATAGAAGCGCCGCGGTCCGTCGAGATCTTCGAGACAGCTCTTGTACGCGAGCAGCGCCTGCCCGGGGCGCACCGACGGCGTCGGCAGCCCGAGCTGCAGCTCGAGCAGGTCGAGCAGCCGCGCGGGACCCGCGGTCGCGATGCCCGCGGCCGTGTGCGGCGGCTCGGGCGTCATGCCGTCGAGGTGGAGGCCGAAGTGGACGATCATCCGCGCGTGCTCGATCCGAGGCGCTTCGAGGTCCCGGCAAGCTAAGAGATGTCGCCGCGGCGGTCAACGACACCGCCGGAAAATTGTGCGGGAAAATTGTGTCAGACACCTTTTTTCGATGAGGTGCCTCGTGAGCACAGCCACGCCTTCCGCGAAAAAAGGTGTCTGACACAATTTTCCCCCGAGAAAAAGGGCTCTGACCCCGATTTCTCCGGCTAGAATGCGGCCGGATCGACGGGGGGCGCGCAGTGAGCGAGTACGACTATGTGATCATCGGCGCCGGCACGGCCGGGTGCGTGCTCGCGAACCGGCTGTCGGCCGATCCGTCCGTCCGGGTCGCGCTGCTCGAGGCAGGCGGCAAGGACGACTACTTCTGGATCGACGTGCCGGTCGGCTACCTCTACACGATCGGCAACCCGCGCACGGACTGGTGCTACGCGATCGAGCCCGATCCGGGCCTGAACGGCCGCACGATAGGCTACGCGCGCGGCAAGGGCCTCGGCGGCTGCTCGTCGATCAACGCGATGATCTACATGCGCGGTCAGAAGAGCGACTACGACCACTGGGCGTCGCTCGGCAATCGCGGCTGGTCGTGGGACGACGTGCTGCCGATCTTCAAACGCTCCGAGGACTATCAGCACGGCGCCGACGAGATGCACGGCGCGGGCGGCGAGCTTCGCGTAGAGGAGCGGCGCGTGTCGTGGGAGATCCTCGACGCATGGCGCGACGCCGCCGAGGAATGCGGGATCCCGAAAATCGCCGAGTTCAATCGCGGAGACAATTTCGGCAACGCGTATTTCCAGGTGACGCAGCGGCGCGGCGTGCGGTGGAGCGCGACGAAAGCGTTCCTGCGGCCGGTGCTGCATCGGCCGAACCTCGAAGTCCTGACGCATGCGCACGCCGAGCGCGTCGTGCTCGAGCGGCGGGACAGCCTGTTGCGCGCGACGGGGGTCAGCGCGGTCATCGGCAACGAGCGGCGCACGATCGCCGCGCGCCGCGAGGTGATTCTCGCGGCGGGCGCGATCGGCTCGCCGCAGATCCTGCAGCTTTCAGGCGTCGGCCCGGGGAAGCTCCTGCGCGCGCACGCCATCGACGTCGTGCACGATCTGCCGGGCGTCGGCGAGAACCTGCACGACCATCTGCAGATCCGGATGATCTACAAGGTTCACGGCACGGCGACGCTGAATCGGCGCGCCCGGTCGCTGCTCGGCAAGGCGGCGATGGCGCTCGAGTACGCGCTGTTCAAGACCGGTCCGCTGACGATGCCGCCGTCCCAGCTCGGCGCTTTCGCGAAGAGCGATCCGGACCGGCCTTCGGCGAACCTCGAATGGCACGTGCAGCCGCTGTCGCTCGACCGGTTCGGTGCGCCGCTCCATCCGTTCGACGCGATCACGCCGTCGGTCTGCAATCTGCAGCCGACGAGCCGCGGGCACGTGCGGATCAACAGCCCCGATCCGATGGCGGCCCCGGCGATCACGCTGAATTATCTGTCGACGGACGACGACCGGCAGGTCGCGGTCGCGGGGATGCGCTTCACGCGGCGCATCATGGCCGCGAAGGCGCTCGAGCGGTTCCGGCCCGAGGAGTGGAAGCCCGGTCCGCACGTCGAGCGCGACGAGGATCTCGTCCGCGCGGCCGGCGACCTCGGCACGACGATCTTCCATCCGGTCGGCACGTGCAAGATGGGCCACGACTCGCTCGCCGTCGTCGACGACACGCTCGCCGTGCACGGGATCGACGCGCTGCGCGTCGTCGACGCGTCGATCATGCCGCGCATCACGTCCGGCAATACGAATGCGCCGACGGTGATGATCGCGGAGAAGGGCGCCGAGATGATCCTCGCTGCGGCCCGGCGGGCGCCGCGCAGGAGCCATGCGGCCTGAAACGCGGTCGATCGGCGGCGCGGCGTATACTGCGCGGATGCGCCTGCGAACGTTCGCCATCGCCGCGCTCGCGATTGTCCTTTCGGGTTGCGCGACGTATCAACCGATCGAGACGACGCCCGAGGGCATCGCCGGCCACGTCGCACCGGGCGACAGCGTGCGAGTGATCACTCGCGACGAGAACGAGCTCCGCTTCCTCGTGACGTACGTCGACGATGCCGAGATCAGCGGTCGCGTGGACGGCGACGGCGCGCCGGTCCGGCTGTCGTTCGACGCGATTCGTCGGATCGAGATCCACCGTTTCAGCATGCGGCGCACGCTGCTCGGCGTCGTGCTGCCGGTCGTCGTCGGCGCGCTGGTCGTGTGCAACAACGACGACTGCCGCACCGAAAGCGTCGTCGACGCCGACCTCTAGGCCCATATCGTCGGCCCGGATGGGCAGCGTGCTCCCCCGAGGTCGCAGCCCTTCAGGGATGGACGGAAGCGGGACTCCGAGGGAGCCCCGCGTTCACGCGCGCTGCGTCGTCTCCGCCGGCAGCGCTTCGCCGCCGGCACCGCGCCGGAAGACGCGGCGGAAGTACGCCGTCGCGCGCTCGCCGAGCAGCAGCATGCTCGGCGTCAGCAGGAGCGTCAGCAACGTCGCGAACGAGAGCCCGCCCGCGATCGCGGTCGACAGCTGCGTCCACCACTGCGTCGAGGGGCTGCCGATCTCGATGTTGCGCCCGATCAGGTCGACGTTGATGCCGAGCACCATTGGCATCAGGCCGAGGACCGTCGTCACGCTCGTCAGCATGACCGGCCGGAAGCGCTGCGCGCACGTTTCGAGCACGGCGTCGATCGCGTCCTTGCCGCGCTCCCGCAGCACGTTGTACGTGTCGATCAGGATGATGTTGTTGTTCACGACGATGCCGGCGAGCGCGATCACGCCGACGCCGCTCATCACGATTCCGAACGGCCGGTTCGTCACGAGCAGCCCGAGCATCACGCCGATCGTCGAGAACACGATCGCCGTCAGAACCAGGAATGCCTGATAGAAGCTGTTGAACTGCGTGACGAGGATCAGCGCCATCAGGCACACGGCCGCGATGAACGCCTTCTCCAGGAAGGCGGCGGCCTCTTCCTGATCCTCGGTCTCACCCCTGAACCTGACGTCGATCTCCGGATCGAGATTGGCGGTTTCGAGCCAGGCAGCGATCTCCTGCACCTTCGTGTCCGCCACCACGTCTTCCTCGACGTCCGCGCTGATCGTCATCACGCGCCGTCCGTCGACGCGCTGCAGGTTGCCGACGCGGGGCGCCGGAGTACGCGTCATGAACGTCGATACCGGCACCGAGCCGGACGCCGAAGAGATGCGCAGCTCGTCGAGCTGACCGAGGTTGCGGTCGGCCGGTGGAAAGCGCACCCGGATGTCGACCTCGTCGTCCGCGTCGTGCGGGCGGTAATCGCCGATCTTGATGCCGTTCGTCACGAGCTGGATCGCGTTGCCGACCGTCGTGATGTCCGCGCCGAAGCGAGCCGCCTGATCGCGATCGACGCGGAGCCGCCATTCGATGCCGGGAATCGGCCGGCTGTCCGTGATGTCGACGAGCCCGTCGATGTGCTCGAGGCCCGCGCGAATCTGCGCGACCGCGTCCGGCAGGAGCTCCGGACGCCGCGACGAGATCTCGATCTGAATCGGCTTGCCGGACGACAGGCCGGACTCCTGCTCCTCCGGCTCGACGATGATGCCGGCGAGGTCGGCCGTCCGCTTGCGTATCTCGGCAAGAATCTCGGCCGACGGGCGGCGCTCGGTCCAGTCGACGTAGCGAAGCTGGATCCGGCCGATCAGGTCTTCTTCCTCCTCGCCGCCGAAGCGGAGGCTCGTGCGGCTGTACACGGACTCGATCTCCGGCATGCCGAGGATACGCTCTTCGACCTGACGCACGAGCACGTCGCGCTCCTCGACCGAGTAGTCGCCGCGCGCGCGAATGTTGATTGCGGCCTGCGTCGGCTCGACCTCGGGGAAGAACTCGACGCCGCGGCCGAACAGCGCGTAGGCGCCGATCGCACCCGCGAGCAGCAGGACGCCGGCGATCAAGAGCTTGCCGGGGTGGCCGACGACGCGCCTGAGCGTGGCGAGGTAGAAGCGTCCCGCGGTGCCGAGCCTGTCGTACGGGTTCTGCACGACCAGGAGATCCGCCTCGTCGACGCCCGGCGGAACCGTCCGGTCGTCCTTGCGGCCGAGCACACCGCCGACGGTCGGCACGAACACGAGCGCCATGATCAGCGAGCCGGTCAGCGTCACGAGCAGCGTGATCGGCAGATACTTCATGAACTCGCCTGCAATGCCGGGCCAGAACAGGAGCGGCAGGAACACGACGAGCGTCGTCGCGGTCGACGACGTCACCGGCCACGCCATGCGCTGCGCGGC
>DASVCR010000030.1:0-69588 GCA_036381515.1 Gammaproteobacteria bacterium
CTTGGTCCACGCGTGGGTCCGGTCACCGTGCAGGTTCAGGGTTCCGCCCGAGATCATGATGCCGCGGTCACCCATGCCGGCCATGACGTCTTCGCCCTTGACGTTGTCGGTGAGGGTGATGGTCGCCCTACGCGTGTGGGGGCTCTCTTCGCTGCCGATGGCCAATTCCCCGTGCAGCATGATCCACTCGGTGGTCAGCTCCAGGTCGGCGTCGTTCGAGAAGGTCAGCTTGCCGTCGATGGACAGACCGCCGAGCGGCGGCGGACTGACGTCGAGCAGGACGTTCTTGTCTCTCGAAATGACGACCTTGTCGCCCGCGGCCGGCACCTTGCCGTTCGGCCACGTGGCGGGATCCGACCACAGCGACGGCCTGGCCGCCGGTGACCCCGCTTCCTGCGCCTGGACGACGGCGCACGTGCCCACGAGAAGTAATGCCGAGGGGAGGACCGAAAAAAGGGACGAGCGGTGTTGTTTTCTCATGGTATCGAGCCCCCTACGTGAATGGCGCCTATCCTAAAGCTTTTGGCCGGACCAGCGTAGACGGCAGGCGCGCACGGGCCTCGGTTCGCCGTCGTTCGTGCCTGGGTCAAGTAGTTGTCGGAATAGACAAAGTATGCGTCCGGGCAGGGGCCGACACGTAGAGACAGTTCCGAAACGGCACATTACCGCCCGGCAACGTTCAGCTCGCGCGCCGTACCGGATAGCAACTAAAGGTTCTCGGCACCGCGCCGATACAGTGCGATGCTCGCGGCCCGTGACATCGCTCGTGCGGCCGCCGACGAACGGGGCGGGGAGATGGAGTCGACGGACACGGTGATACTCGACGGTCGCTACGCGCAGTCGCGAGCGGCCTCTCTGTCGCTGATCGCGGAGCTCGAGCGCAGCGTCGCGGACAAAGAGCTCAAGCTGCCGTCGCTGCCGGACGTCGTGCTGAGGATTCGCGACCGGCTGGCCGACGAGACCGTGTCGCTCGGCGAGATCGTGGAGCTCGTGGGCTCGGATCCCGCGCTGTCGGCGCGGCTGATGCAGACCGCGAACAGCGCGCTGTTCTACCGCGGCAACGGCCCGGTGACCACGCTGCACATGGCGGTGGCGCGGCTCGGCTTCCGCATGGTGCGCAACGTCGCGTTGTCGCTGGCGGCGCAGCAGATCTTCATCGGCTATGAGACGCGTGCCGTCCACGAGCCGCTGTCGGTGATCTGGAGGCATTCCGTGCACGTGGCGGCGCTGGCGCACAGGCTCGCGCGGCTCAAGACCGACATGAATCCCGAGGAGGCGTTCCTCGCCGGCCTCCTGCACGAAGTGGGCAAGCTCTACATCGTCATGCAGTGCAAGGACCGCCCCGAGCTCGCGGCGTCGGAAGCATTCGAAGGCGTGGTCGCGCAGTGGCACGGCCGCGTGGGCAAAGTGGTGATCGAGACGTGGGGCCTCGCGCCCGAGCTCGCGGCCGCCGTCGCGGGACACGAGACCGAGCCGCTCGAGGTGGCGGAGCCCGTCGGCATGACGGCGCTCGTGGCCGTGGCGAACTTCCTCGCCGAGCACGTCGCCCGCGGCGGCGAGAGCCTAGCGGACTGCCCGCCGCTCGGGGCGTTGTCGCTCGACGAGGAGACGTTCGGCTGGCTGCTCAAGGCGGGTGACGTCGACATCAAGATGCTCATGCTCGCCTTCGGCACCTGAAGCCGCGGGCCTTTCTCGTCGCCGTCTTTGCGGCTCGGGCGCCGCGCGGTCGCAATGCCCAGGTCGAGGCGGAATGATGCGTGGCGTACGCTCCGAGGATGGTTGGGCAAGACAATGGCGCAATCCACCATTGCGTCCCGCTATCGGCTAAACCTTGCTCCGAAACGAACACCCGCTCGTGCTGCCGAGCACGAGGTCGTCCATAAAGTATTGACAATAAACTGTTTCCGGACATGGCATAAACATTGCTATGGCGTCTCCCGCGGCGATTCGACGCCGAGATACAAGATCCATCAGAAGGAGACGACACATGAATGCCGGACGAAGGAAGGGATTGCGCGTCGGTGCGATTGCGCTCATCGCGGGGCTTGCGCTTTCTCAGGCGACGCTCGCGGATCCGGCTGGGCGAGACATGAATGTCGAGTCGGTGACTCGGACGATCGACATCAGCGGCCTGAATCTCTCGTCGCAGGAGGGGGCGGAACGGCTTTACCGGGAGATCGCGCGGACGGCGAAGAGGATCTGCTTCGGCAGAGCCAAAGCCTACAAGGGCGTCGCAGGCGCCAGGGAGCAGCACCAGGCACGGCGCTGCTTCGATGATGCGGTGAACGGTGCGCTCGCTCAGGTCACCGAGCGAACCGGGATCGATCTCGAGCGGGTCGCCGGATCCGATCGCTTCGATTACGCTGGCTTCGTCGCGTGGCGGTAGGCGCGAGCGCGCGGCGCCGGAGCGGCCATCGCGCCGCTCCGGCGACGCGCTTGCGATGCCGAGGCGCTACTCGGCGACGACGGCGCCCGACCCGCCGAGCTCGGACGGGAAGTCTTTGAGTTTCGGCAACCCGTCCTTCATCGGCAGCGCCGTCTCGGCGTAATTCACGTGCACCGCCGGCTCGAACCGTACGCTCGGGATCGTGGCCGCATACACGTCGGTCAGCGCCCACAGCGGATGGTGGGTGAGCAGGTGTCCGCCGCACCGCGTGCACCATACGCGTTCGCTGTTGTCACTCTTCTGAAAGCGGCCGATGAGCTCGGACCCCTTCGTCACCTTGACGTTCTCGGGCTTCCACAGCGTGAATGCGTTGACGGGGCCGGCCGACCAGGAGCGGCAGGAGCTGCAATGACAATAGCCCATCGCTTCCGGCTCGCCTGACACCTCGAGTGTGACGGCTCCACAAAAGCAGCTACCGGTGTACGTGGTCATGGCATGGTCTCTCCGTTGTCGAGCGTGGGAACGATAATCGGACGACGGCGCGGAACTCGGGCTCGTGGAGGAGGCTGAACGCCTCCACCTCCATATCCGCATTTGACACCCGCGGGCGCCGGCTTGCCGAGCTTCACGAGCGGGTATCGTCGATCGTCTCGGGAATGCTTTCGCCGCGGGCCATCGTTCGCGCTCCGCGCGTCCTGTGCTCGGAGCCAGGTTAGCCGCGAACCGTGGCAATGCCCGTGGGAACGAGCGTGGTTTTCCGGGCGGGGCGGTGAGCCGCGGAACGGGCGCGGCGGCGACCCAAACGATCCGCCATCGTGCCCTTGCCGGGGGACAGGCGCCGGCGCCTCCGCGGAGGGATTTTTTGAACGATTCTCGTTCGAGAAATGCTTCCGCGGAAGCGCGTTGCGCACGCGGTCGCGTGACGCGAGGACCTCGACGGCCGCGAGCGGCGACGATCTAATGCGATACATCGAGAACCCGACTGGCTCCCGGACGTAGCGCAGGCCAGGCACGGAACTTGCTGGGCGCGACCGTGACCGAACGGAGGCGGCTTTGGCACTAGAGAAGGCCGGCGCCCGTACGGCGCCGAATGGACACGGCGAGATCGACGAGGGCGACGTCTACTACTTCCGCGAGGGGACTCACGCGCGGCTCTACCGCGTGCTCGGCGCGCATCCGGCTGTCGTCGACGACGTGCCGGGCGTGCGCTTCGCGGTGTGGGCGCCGAACGCGGAGCAGGTGTCCGTCATCGGCGACTTCAACGGCTGGAACAAGGACGCGCATCCGCTCGCCGTGCGCGGCGACTGGTCCGGCATCTGGCAGGGCTTCGTGCCCGGCGTCGAGCCCGGCGCGGCCTACAAGTATCACATCCGCTCGCGCTACGACGGCTACCAGGTCGACAAGGCCGATCCGTTCGCGTTCTTCGCCGAGACGCCGCCCCGGACCGCATCGCTCGTCTGGACCCTCGATTACGACTGGGGAGACGCCGAGTGGATGGCGCGCCGCAGCGACGCGAATGCGCTCGGCGCGCCGTGGTCGATCTACGAGGTGCATCTCGGCTCGTGGCGCCGCACGGCCGACGGGCGCTCGCTGTCGTATCGCGAGATCGCGGAGCCGCTCGCCGACTACGTCGCCGAGATGGGCTTCACGCACGTCGAGCTGCTGCCCGTGATGGAGCATCCGTTCTACGGCTCGTGGGGCTATCAGGTCGTCGGCTACTTCGCGCCGACGTCCCGCTACGGTACGCCGCAGGACTTCAAGTACCTGATCGACACGCTACATCAGCGCGGGATCGGCGTGATCCTCGACTGGGTGCCCTCGCATTTTCCGGCCGACGAGCACGGCCTCGCGTACTTCGACGGGACGCACGTGTTCGAGCATCGCGACAGGCGCCAGGGCTATCACCCCGAGTGGCACAGCTACATCTTCAACTACGGCAGGAACGAGGTCCGCTCGTTCCTGCTGTCGAGCGCGATGTTCTGGCTCGATCACTACCACGTCGATGCGCTCAGGGTGGACGCGGTCGCGTCGATGCTCTATCTCGACTATGCGCGCAAGGAAGGCGAGTGGATCCCGAACGCGTTCGGCGGCCGGGAAAACCTCGACGCGATGAGCTTCCTGCGCAAGCTGAACACGGTCGTCTACGAGCATTACCCGGACGTGCAGACGATCGCGGAGGAGTCGACCGCGTGGCCGATGGTGTCGCGGCCCGTCCATGTCGGCGGCCTCGGCTTCGGCATGAAGTGGAACATGGGCTGGATGCACGACACGCTGTCGTACATGTCGACCGACCCGCTGTTCCGCAAGTATCACCACCACAAGCTGACGTTCAGCCTCGTCTACGCGTTCACGGAGAACTTCGTGCTGCCGCTGTCGCACGACGAGGTCGTGTACGGCAAGGGCTCGCTGATCGGCAAGATGCCGGGCGACGAGTGGCAGAAGCTCGCGAATCTGCGTGCGCTCCTCGGCTACATGTGGCTGCATCCCGGCAAGAAGCTGCTCTTCATGGGCGGCGAGATCGGCCAGTGGAGCGAGTGGAATCACGAGGGGGCCGTCGAGTTCGCGCTGCTCGACCGGCCGCAGCACGCGGGGCTCAAGCGCTGGGTGCGCGATTTGAACACGCTCTACCGAGGCGAGCCCGCGCTCTACAAGCACGACTTCAGCGGCGATGGTTTCGAGTGGATCGACTGCAACGACAGCGAGGAGAGCGTGCTCAGCTTCATCCGCAAGGGCGACGCCGGCGATCCGGTGATCCTCGCCGTCGTGAACTTCACGCCGGTGCCGCGGCACAACTACCACGTCGGCGTGCCGACCGGCGGCTACTGGCGCGAGGTCCTGAACAGCGACGCGGACCTCTACGGCGGGTCGGGGCAGGGCAATCTCGGCGGCGTCGACTCGGCGCCGGTCGGCGCGCACGGCCGCTATCACTCGCTGACGATCACGCTGCCGCCGCTCGCGGTCGTCGTGTTCAAGCAATCCGGGGAGCCGGAGTGATCGGGGTCGAGGACGGGCGGCGCCGCGTCGTCATCGAATCCGTCCGCCCCGAGATCGACTGCGGGCGCTTCGCGGCGAAGCGCGTCGTCGGCGAGGAAGTCGTCGTCGACGCGGACGTGTTCACGGACGGCCACGACCAGATCGTCTGCCGGCTGAGATACCGGGGACCGGGGGAAAGCGAATGGCGCGAGACGCCGATGGAGCCCCTCGGGAACGACCGTTGGCGCGGGCAGTTCCGCGTCGACGCGCTCGGCCGCTACGAGTACACAGTCGCCGCGTGGGTCGATCGCTTCCTGTCGTTCCGTCACGATCTCGCGCGGCGCGAGGATCCCGCGGACATCGAGCTCGCGCTCGCGGTCGGTGCGGGCCTCGTCGCGGCCGCCGCGGACCGCGCGAGCGGCGGCCATGCCGCGCGCCTCGCCGACGCGGCACGCAGGCTCCGCGGGATCGAGCCCGTCGAGTCGCGGCGCGCGCTCGCGCTGTCGTCGGACCTGCGCGACGCGATGCTCGCGTACGCCGATCGGCGCTTCGAGACGATCTATCCGCGCGTGCTGCCCGTCGTCGTCGAGCGGGAGAGGGCGCGATTCTCGGCGTGGTACGAGTTCTTCCCGCGCTCGCTCGCCAGCGACGACGCGGGGTCTCACGGCACGTTCGAAACGGCGCGCGCGCGGCTGCCGTACGTCGCGAAGCTCGGCTTCGACATCGTGTACCTGCCGCCGATCCATCCGATCGGCGTGACGCATCGCAAGGGCCCGAACAACAGGCTCGACGCGGGCCCGGACGATCCGGGCTCGCCGTGGGCGATCGGCTCCGCGGAGGGCGGGCACAAGAGCGTGCACCCGGCGCTCGGTACCCTCGAGGACTTCCGCGCGTTCGTCGAGGACGCGCGGCAGCAGGGTCTCGAGGTCGCGCTCGACATCGCGTTCCAGTGCTCGCCGGATCACCCGTACGTGCGCGAGCATCCGGAGTGGTTCCGCCGGCGGCCGGACGGCAGCGTGCAGTACGCGGAGAATCCGCCGAAGAAGTACGAGGACATCTATCCGTTCGATTTCGAATGCGACGACTGGCGGGGCCTTTGGACCGAGCTCGCGAGCATCTTCGAGTTCTGGATCGCGCAGGGCGTCAAGATCTTCCGCGTCGACAATCCGCACACGAAGGCGTTCGCGTTCTGGGAGTGGGTGATCGGCGAGATCAAGGCGAAGCATCCCGAGACGATCTTCCTGTCCGAGGCGTTCAGCCGCCCGCGCGTGATGCACCGCCTCGCGAAGCTCGGCTTCAGCCAGTCCTACACGTATTTCACGTGGCGCAACACGAAGCACGAGCTCGTGCAGTATCTGACGGAGCTCGCGCAGCACGAGTCGCGCGAGTATTTCCGGCCGAGCCTCTGGCCGAACACGCCGGACATCCTGCACGAGTACCTGCAGTACGGCGGCCGGCCCGCGTTCGTCTGCCGGCTCGTGCTCGCCGCGACCTGCGCGGCGAGCTACGGCATCTACGGGCCCGCGTTCGAGCTGCTCGAGGACCGTGCGCGGGAGCCGGGCAGCGAGGAGTACCTCGACTCCGAGAAGTATCAGGTGCGGCACTGGAATCTGCGCGACCCGCGCAGCCTCGCGGACCTGATCGCGCGCATCAACCGCATCAGGCGCGAGAACCCGGCGCTGCACTCCGACTGGAGCCTCGAGTTCCATCCGATCGACAATCACGAGCTCGTCTGCTATTCGAAACGCACCGAGGATCTTTCGAACATCGTGCTCGTCGTCGTCAACCTCGATCCGCACCACGTGCAGAGCGGCTACGTCGAGCTGCCGCTCGCGCGGTTCGGGCTCGAGCCGTCCCGGCCCTATCAGCTCCACGACCTCTTGTCCGGCGCGCGCTATCTGTGGCACGGACCTCGCAACTACGTTGCGCTCGATCCGCAGCGCTCGCCGGCGCACGTGTTCCGGCTGCGCCGCCACGTCACGACGGAACGGGACTTCGATTACTTCATGTGATGGACGACTTGGACCCGCCGACGAGCCTGCTGCTATCGGAAGCGGCCGAGGAGCTCGACTGGGAGCGCGATCCCCTCTGGTACAAGGACGCGATCATCTACCAGCTCCACGTGCGCGCGTTCTTCGACTCGAACAACGATGGCGTCGGCGACTTCAGGGGGCTCACGGAGAAGCTCGACTACATCCAGCGGCTCGGCGTGAACGCGCTGTGGCTTCTGCCGTTCTATCCGTCGCCGATGAAAGACGACGGCTACGACATCGCGGACTATCGCAACATCAATCCGGTGTACGGGACGCTGCGCGACTTCAAGCGCTTCGTTCGCGAGGCCCACCGCCGCGGCCTCAAGGTGATCACGGAGCTCGTCGTGAACCATACGTCAGACCAGCATCCGTGGTTTCAGGCGGCCCGCAGGGCGCCGCGCGGCTCCGCGAAGCGCAACTTCTACATCTGGAGCGACACGGACAAGAAGTTTCCGGAAACGCGCATCATCTTCACCGACACCGAGACGTCGAACTGGGCGTGGGATCCGGTCGCGAAGCAATATTACTGGCATCGCTTCTTCTCGCATCAGCCGGACCTGAACCACAACAATCCGGCCGTCGTCGCCGCCGTGATCCGCGTGATGAAGTTCTGGCTCGACATGGGCGTCGACGGCCTGCGCCTCGACGCGATTCCGTACCTCTGCGTCCGCGAGGGGACGAACAACGAGAACCTGCCGGAGACGCACGCCGTGATCCGGCAGATCCGCGCCGCGGTGGATCGCGATTACCCGAACCGGATGCTGCTCGCGGAGGCGAATCAGTGGCCGGAGGACGTCTGTGAGTACTTCGGCAACGGCGACGAGTGCCACATGGCATACCACTTTCCGCTGATGCCGCGGATGTACATGGCGATCGCTCAGGAGGACCGCTATCCGATCGTCGAGATCATGGAGCAGACGCCGGAGATCCCCGAGAACTGCCAATGGGCGATCTTCCTGCGCAACCATGACGAGCTGACGCTCGAGATGGTGACGGACCGCGAGCGCGACTACATGTACCGGACCTACGCGACGGACCCGCGCATGCGCGTCAACGTCGGCATCAGGCGCAGGCTCGCGCCGCTGCTGGAGAACGACCGCCCGAAGATCGAGCTGATGAACAGCCTGCTGTTCTCGATGCCGGGGTCGCCGATCGTCTATTACGGGGACGAGCTCGGGATGGGCGACAACTTCTACCTCGGCGACCGCAACGGCATGCGCACGCCGATGCAGTGGAGCCCCGACCGCAACGGCGGCTTCTCGCGCGCGGATCCGCAGAGCCTGTATCTACCGCCGATCATGGATCCGGTGTACGGCTACGAGGCGGTGAACGTCGAGGCGCAGAACCGCGAGCCGTCGTCGCTCCTGAACTGGACGCGCCGGATCCTCGCCGTGCGCAAGGCGCACAAGGCGTTCGGGCGCGGCACGCTCGAGTTCCTGCACCCGGGCAACCGTAAGATCCTTGCGTACATCCGTCAGTACCGGGACGAGACGCTCCTCTGCGTCGCGAACCTGAAGCGCTCCGCGCAGGCGGTCGAGCTCGACCTCCGCCGCTTCAAGGGATGCGTGCCCGTCGAGCTGATGGGCGGCTCGCCGTTTCCGCCGATCGGCGACCTGCCGTACCTGCTGACGCTGGCCGGCTACGGCTTCTACTGGTTCAAGCTCACGACGGGCGCGGCCGCGCCGAGCTGGCACGAGGAGTTTCTTGCGCCCGAGCCGCCGCCGTGGCTCGTGCTGTTCGACTCGCTCGCGAGCTTCACCGCGAGCGGGGACGGCGAGCGCCAGGCGCTCGTGAATCGGCTGATCCGCCAGCTCGAGACGGACGTGCTGCCGCGTTATCTGAGCCAGCAGCGCTGGTTCGCCGCGAAGAACGAGCGCATCGAGACGGCGTCGTTGCGGGATCGCTGCGAGTGGAGCACGCCGCGCGGCAGGTGGCTCCTCGCGAGCGTCGAGGCGCGCCTCGAGAGCGGCGGCACGCAGACGTACTTTCTTCCGCTCGCGATCGAGTGGGGCGCTGAGCGCGCCGGGCCCGAGCAGGCGGCCGCGCTCGCGCGCGTCCGGCAGAAGGCCTCGACGGGTCTCCTGTTCGATGCGTTCGCGCGCGAAGACTTCTGTCGCGACCTGATCGAGCGGATCGTGCGCCGCGACGACGAGCCGGTCGGCTGCGGACGCGGCACGCTGCATTTCATCGGGACGTCGGCGCTCGAGGCGCTCGCGCCCCCGAACCTGAACGAGCTCGAAGTGCGCCGGCCGGCGACCGAAGGCTCGAACTCGACGTTCCTGATCGGCGACGCGCTGTTCCTCAAAGCGTACCGGCGCATGCGCAGGGGCGTGAATCCGGAATGGGAGATGGGACGCTTCCTGACGGAGGCTTCACCGTGCCGCGCGGTCGTGCCGGTCGCGGGGGCCATCGAGTACCACGGTCCCGAAGGCGAGGTCTCGACGCTCGCGCTGCTGCAGGCGGCGACGAAGAATCAGGGCGACGGCTGGAGCTACACGCTGAGCTACCTCGAGCGATTCGTCGACGACGCGCTGACGCGTGCGGCCGGGGAGACGCCCGAGCCGGTGAGCCACGCCGAGTACCTGGTGCTGATCCGCACGCTCGCGCGGCGCACGGCGGACCTGCACCGCGCGCTCGCGACGGCGACCGGCGACCCCGCGTTCGAGCCCGAGCCGTTCGGGCCGGACGGGCTCGCCGCGTGGGCCGCGCGCGTCGAGCAGGAGCTCGGCGAGACGATGCGGCTGCTGCGCGAGCACGCCGAGTCGCTGCCCGAGAACGTCACCGTCGACAGAGAGCGGCTCGACGGGCTCGAGGCGGCGCTCCGCGCGCGGCTCGCGGCGCTCGCCAAGCGTCCCGTCGCCGCGAAGAGCACGCGATACCACGGCGACTACCATCTCGGCCAGGTGCTGCTCACGGCCGGGGATTTCGTGATCGTCGATCTCGAAGGCGAGCCCGGCCGCAACTTCGACGAGCGGAGGGAGAAGGCGCCGCCGCTGAAGGACGTCGCCGGGATGCTGCGCTCGTTCGACTACGCGCGCCGCGTCGCGGCACGGAGCGCCGGCGCCGAGCGGCAGATCGATCGGGCGGAGCTCGACACGATGCTCGAGGAGTGGCTGACCGCGACGCGGGACGCGTTCCTCGACGAGTACCGGTTCGCGATGGAGGGGTGCGTCGCGTACCCGGAGAATCCGGAGGACGTCGCAACGCTCCTCGAGCTCGGCACGATCGACAAGCTGCTGTACGAAGTGCGGTACGAGCTGCGGAATCGGCCGGAGTGGCTGTCCGTGCCGCTGAACGCGCTAGACGCGGTGGTGTAAGGCGTCCGTTGAATGCACCGCGACCCAAGGAGCCCAAGGAGGGCGCTGTGTGATATCCGCGTCTTGGGGAGCGCGAGCGCCATGGATGGCGCGATCGCAGGCCCCATAGACGGGTTCATGCCGGTCCCGAAGACGCGCATATCACGCAGCGCCCGACCACCACCGACGCTCGACGTTCACGTGCCCGCCCGCTCCGTCCTCGAGCGACGGGGACGTCGCACCAAGCGCGCATATCACACGGCGCCCTTGGGCGTCGCGGTGCGCTTTACGAATATTCCGCAGCGTTCGGAGTAGGCCCTACAGGCGCAGCTCCCGCACCCCGCAGATCACGGACATGATCACGAGCTCGTTCAGCGACGTCGCGTCCATCTTCTTCATGATGTGCGCGCGGTGATGCTCCACCGTTCGGGGGCTGATCCCGAGCTCGCGTGCGATCTGCTTGCTCGAGTTGTCCCGCACGACCATCGACATGATCTGCCGTTCGCGTGCGGTCAGCGTCTCGAATTTCTGCAGGACGCCCGCGTGCTGCAGCTCGTTCTCGCGCCGCTGCCGGTGCCAGCGCAGTGCCTCGGCGACGCTCTTCAAGAGCTCCTCGTCGTCGACCGGCTTCTCGAGGAAGTGGAACGCGCCGTTCTTCAGCGCCGCGACCGACGTCGAGACGTCGCCATGGCCGGTCAGGAACACGATCGGCACCGAATCCCCGCGCGCGGCGAGCTCCTGCTGGACCTCGAGGCCGCTCAGGTCCGGCAGGCTCACGTCGAGCACGAGGCAGCACGTCGTGCCGTCCGTGCGGTAGTTGCGCAGGAAGTCCTTGCCGGACCGGTAGGTCCGGACATCGAGCCCGGCGTTCTGCAGCGTCAGCGCGAGGGCATCGAGAAACAGCGGATCGTCGTCGACGGCGTAGGCCGTCCCATCGAGTGATGTCGTGCTAGTGTGATTCATTGGCCGGTAGTGTGAAGGAAAGAGTCGTGCCTCGGCGCGCCTTCGGCGCCCAAAGGCGGCCGCCATAAGATTCGATGATGGAGCGGCTGATCGAGAGCCCCATCCCCATGCCGTTCTTCTTCGTCGTGTAGAACGGCTCGAAAGCCCGTATCCGTTGCTCGTCGGTCATGCCCGGGCCCGTGTCCGCGACGGTCACGCGCACGATGCCGGGCTCCGGCCGGTCGCTGACGACGACGACGCGTCTCGCGTCCGCGGCCGTCTGCTGCATCGCATCGACGCTGTTCTGCAGCAGGTTCAGGAGCACCTGCTGGACGTGCACGCGGTTCGCGCGCACCTTCGGCACGCTTTCGGAGAGCCTGAGCTCGACGCGAGCGCCGCGCTCCTTCGCATAGGCGCCGGCGAGGCGGGCCGCGTCGCGCACGACGGCGTTGATGTCGAGATCCTCGACCGACGCCTCGCGCTTGCTGAGATAGGCGCGCAGGCCCTGGACCGTCGCCTGCGCGTGGGACGCGGCGTCGGCGATCTTCGCGACGAGCGCAGCGAGCTGTTGATCGTCGGCGCCCGCTGCGAGGCTCTTCTTCGCGGCGTTGCAGTAGAGGGTGATCGCGCCGAGCGGTTGACTGAGCTCGTGCGCGAGCGCCGCGGCCATCTCGCCGCAGGAATTCAGGCGCGCGACGTGGGCGAGGTCGTTCAGCGCGTCGCGGCCGAACCAGCGCTGCTCGCTCACGTCGGTCATCGTGATCTGACAGCGGCGGAGCGGCGCGTCCTCGGCGTCGCCTCGCGCGATCATCGCAACGCTGTCGAAGCGCACGTCGCGCGTCCGGCCGCGGCGATCGTTAATGCGAAACTCGTCGCTCAACGGCTGGTTGGCCCGGCAGGCATTGCGCAGGTGCTCCAAGAACCGCTTCGCATCGCGCTTCGCGATCCATCGCGAGAAGAGCTGCCCGGCGATCCAGCCGCGCGGCAGTCCGAGCATCGACGCCGCTGCGCGATTGATCTCCTCGACGCGGCTGTCCTCGGTCAGCACGAGCGCACCGACCGGTGCGAACGTGAAGAGGTCCGCATACCGCTGCAGCGTGCCGATCAATTCCTGATCGCGTACGACGGTTTGTTCCATGTGCCGGTACGGCTCCGGTTGGTACCGGTACGCATGGGTGCAAGTCTTATGCCAAACGCGTGCCGTCGATGCGTCGGATCGCCCGAGCCCAAGCGATCGCGCGCCGGCGATCACGGCACGGCGGGAAACCCGCCGATCGCGCGGGTCCGCATCGCGGGTCGACGCGGATCGAGGTTGCAACGAACGAAACATACCGGCGTCATTTGACCGATTTTTGTATTTGGGCTTTGCTTATCGAAAGCGGGCCGTGCGCTCGCCGGACAACATAGGGAGCTCGGCATGCCAAGAGGCTTTCATCTCGCGCGGATCGCGGGGATCGACGTCTACCTCGACTGGAGTCTCGCGATCATCTTCATGCTCGTGACGTTCAGTCTCGGCGCGGTCGCGTTTCCGGCGTGGCACCCGCAATGGGGCCCGGGCACCGTTTGGCTGACCGCCGTCGCGGCGGCCGTGCTGTTCTTCGCGTCCGTGCTGATCCACGAGCTGTCGCACGCGCTCGTCGGCCGCCGCTTCGGGATCGACGTGCCGACGATCACGCTGTTCGTCTTCGGCGGCATGGCCCAGATGCGCGAGGAGCCGCACGCGTGGCGGCCGGAGCTGCTGATGGCGATCGCGGGGCCGCTCACGAGTCTGCTGCTCGGCGCGTTCTTCATCTGGCTCGGCACGGCGCTGACCGGGCCTCTGCCGGATACGACCGATCCCGAAGCGTTCCTGAGCGCGCTGAGCCCGCCGGCGACACTGTTCTTCTGGCTCGGTCCGATCAACGTCATCCTCGGCCTCTTCAATCTCGTGCCGGGCTTCCCGCTCGACGGCGGGCGCGTGCTCCGCGCCGCACTCTGGGGAGCGACCGGCGACCTCGTCCGCGCGACCCGCTGGGCGTCGAACGCCGGGCGGGGCGTCGCGTGGCTCCTGATCGCGACCGGATTCGCGATGGCGCTCGGCGTGCGCGTGCCGTTCTTCGGCACGGGCGTCGGAGGAGGATTGTGGCTCGCGCTGATCGGCTGGTTCCTGCACAACGCCGCGGTCTCGAGCTATCGGCAGCTCCTCGTGCGCGAGTCGCTGCTCGACGTGCCCGTTCGCCGTCTGATGGTGACGGAGCAGAAGACCGTCACGCCGGGCCTCACGGTCAGGCGCTTCGTCGACGAGCATCTGCTGCGCGGCGATCAGCGCGCGTTCCCGGTCGTCGACGGCGGCCGGCTCGTCGGGCTCGTCTGCCTGAAGGACGTGCATCGCCTCCCGAGGGAGGAGTGGGACGCCCGCCTCGTCGCGGACATCATGACCGCGGTCGGCGAGCTCGCAACCGTCTCCCCGGACGACGACGGGGTCGACGCGCTGAACGCGCTGAACAGGCGCAACGTCAATCAGATCCCCGTCGTCGACGGCGGCGGGCGAGTCGTCGGCATCGTCAGGCGCGAGGACGTGCTTCGCTGGCTCGCGGTCTACGGAGACAGGCGGCTCGGATTCGGCGGATCCTGACGCGACGGAGCTCGCGCCAGGTCCGGCGCGTCGCCGCGACTCCCGCGGGCGCCGCCGATCACCGCGAGGTGGCGGTTCGCGCCGGTCAGTAGCCGAGGCCCGTGTCCGGCGACGACGTGTCCGTGCCCGGCTCGGCCGATCCGGGCGTCCGGTGTTCCTGCGGCGTCGTGCCCGTGTCCTCGCGCATCGCGCTCTTCGTCGACTCGGCCGCCGCCTCGGCCCGCTCTCGGACGCGGCGTGCGCCCTCGGCGCCGGCTTGCTTCGCTCGCGCGAGCGCGCGATCGCGTATGCGGCCGAAGGCCCTGTCCTCCTGCTCGGTCGGCGGCAGCGCCGCACCGGCGATCACGCCGGCCGCGAGGCCGATCGCGCCGAGCAGAAGCGGCTGCTCCTCGAGGAGATGACCGAAGCCTCCGCGCGCACGCTCGGCGCCGTGACGGGCCGACGAGGACATCGCACGCGCGCGTTCGCCGAGGTGCTGTGCCCCGCTCGTCACGCGTTCGCGTGCCCTGGCCACGTCTCCACGAGCGTCGTCGGAGCGCTGCCGCATCGACTCGCGCATGCCATGCACCCGCTGCCGGACACCGTGCATCCGCTCTCGCACGCGCTCGCCGATCTGCTCGGAGCTGTCGCGCATTCGCTCTCCGGTTTCGCGCATTCGCTCTCCGGTCTCGCGCAAGCGGCCCGAGCCGTTGCCGTTGCCGCGCCGGGCGCCGTACATCGACGACCCGTCATGGTGGCGGGCGTTCGAAGCCATCATCCATGCGATGCCGATCGACGTCAGCAGCGCGGGCAGCGGGTTCTCCTTCAACGTGCGGCCGAGATTGCCGCCGTATTCTCCGCCGTGGCGGCGCAGCTGCGACCAGAACTGGTTGACCAGATCGGTCGGCGACAGGCGATGCTCGAGCTCCTCGAGCGTAGCGAGCAGCTCCGTCCTCGTCGCGTCGATCTCCCGCTCGAGCTGGTCGGGGCTCTTCCGCGAGTCCAGGCGAAAGTCATCGGTCATGCGATTCATGGATGTTCCTCTTCAGCATTTCGCGGTCCTTCTGCATAGCCGCCTGGGTGTACTCGGGCTTGAGCGACGAGGCCTCGAGCTTCTTCTTGCCGCTCGACAGCATGACCGCGCCGATGATCGCGACGACCGCGCCGACGATCAGCGCGGCGAGCCAACTCTCGACGACGAGCGACAGCCCGAGGAACGCCGACACGAGCAAGAACAGGAAGCCCGCATACAGGACGGCGCCCCCGGCCGCCATCGATCCGACGCCGGACTGCGCCTCGCGGATCGCGTTGGTCGTCTCGACCTTGAGCAGTGCGATCTCCTTCGTGAACAGCGTCGTGACCTCGTCGGCCAGGCGGCGGACCAGCGTGAAAACGCGTGCGTCGGCCGTCTGCCGCGAGTCGGGAATCGTCGTGACGTCCTCTACACCCGAGCCGACGGGCTCGTAGTCGTACGCGGGTCTGCTCACGGCTCGCTCCTCCTTACGTCATCGTCTTCCGATACGGACGGGGACCAGTGGTCCTTCGAAGAGGACGGTCCAGGCCACTGGCTGCCGCGATCCTCGGGCCAACTTTCCGCGACGCTGTCGGCGGTGCCCTCGGAGCTCGCAAGGCGCGGATCGGACGATGTCATCGCATCCGCATCGTCGAGCTCGACCTCCTCCTCGTCGTCGAGCAGATACTCGTCCTCGTCGTCGTAGCCGTACGCCTCGAGCGAGCGTGTGCTCGTCGCCTTCAGGAATCGGGACATGCCGAAGCCGAGCGCGACGCTGCCGGCGAGAAAGCTCGCCGGATTGCGTCGCGCGAAGGTCGCGAGCTCGCCCGCGAACTCCTCGATCTCGTGCTCGCGAAGCCCGCCGGCGAATCGCCGCATCAGCTCTGCGAGGCTGCGCCCGTAGCCCGAGAGCATGTCGTCGCCGTCGGACGCCTCGAGATCGTCAGCCGTGCTTTCGAGGGCCGACGCGAGCTCTTCGGCGTGCTCTGCGGCAGTGTCCTTCACGCGATCCGCGGCCTCCTGTCCGCGCCGCTTCGCGGCCTCCGCGGCGCTCGACGCGAGTTGCGATGCCTCGCTCTTCGCCCGCTCGAGCTCTTGCTCCATCTCGCGATCGGAGCCGGAGTGTGGTGGTGTCGTAGCCATGGCTCTTACCCTTCCTTGCCGATGCCGCTGGAGTCGCGAAGATGCAATCGCCATGCCACGAAACACGTGATGACGGCCGGAACGGCGTGAGCACGCGGGCATCGCGGGCGTGAGGCGATCGAAGCGACGAGAGAATCGGCGCCGACGCCGCGACTCGAAGCCGGGCCGCCGCGCGCGGAATCCTGCGCGCCGCGGCGTCCCGGCGAGCGCCGGGCTCAGAAGCGGTGCCGCACTCCGAGGTGCATGTTGTCGTCGACCTCGCGGTCGACTTCCAGGTCGAACTCGAACACCCGGTAGCCGATGAAGAGGTTCGTCGACTCGCTGAGGGACGTCTCGAGCGTCACCGCAATGTCCTTGATGTTGTCCGCGTTGCCGAACGTGACGATATCGGGTGCATAGAACGCGGTCAGCGCGATCGACGACCCGCGGCCGCGGCCGAGGAAGTAGCTGAGCCGCCCGCCGAGAGCGATCGAGAAGATGTCCTGGTTCTCTATCGTCATCAGCGCGCCGTAGGCCCGGGGGCCGACCTGCAGCGACCAGTACGGTCGCCGGTTGGGCTCGCCGACGTCGAACATCATGTCCGCGATGCCGATGAGATCGCGCTCCTCGTTCAAAAAAATGCCGATGCGCACCTGGTTGCGGCCGAGGTCGCCGACGTCCATGTCGCGTCCGTAGAGGACCTGCATCGCGTCCTCGCTGAGATACGCTTCGACGGCCTGAGTGCCTGCTTCCGGTTCCTGCTGCGCGAAGGCGAGGGTTGGAAGGAGCGCGATCACGGCAGCCCCGGCTGCTCTCGAGCATCGGCGTGTCGACAGGGCATTAGGTCCGTCGGCATCGAGCATTCGTTGCGTCATGTTCGGAATCTCCCAAGGAGAGCCGCGCCCGCGGCGATGTTCGACAGAGCACGCCGCCGCCGACGAGGTCCCGGGAGGACGCGGCTCATTCGCCGCGCATCCGAGTCTCGTATGCGGCGCAATTACAATCCGGATGCGAGCAGCCGGTTCCGGCGGCACAGCCGTTGCTGCAGTAGTGGGGGCCGCCTCGCGACGCTTCGGCGACCGGGCACGCGCAGCCCCGGTGCGCGCACGTGCCGTCCCTGGCACGTGTGTCGCTCGTCGAGGGTGGCGTGCTCATGCGCGGCCGCTCGATTTCAGGTTACCGACAAGCTAAATGGTGGGTCTTCGTCCACGGATGAAGAAGACGATCGCGAGGATCAACCCGACGACGAAAAGAATCCACGCGATGTTCGCGGCGGTGCCGGCGACTCCCGAGAATCCGAGAACGCCTGCGATGATCGCCACGACGAGAAAGATCAACGCCCAGTACAGCATGTTGCCTCCTCGAAAGCGTGCGCCGGGCGGGGCCGGCGCTGCGCCTCGTTTCGACCTTCAATAAAACGTCACTCGTCCGGAAAACCGTAGCCGTCGAGATCGTCGTACGCCGAGAGCTCTTCACGCAGTCTGCGGCGCTCCATGTGATCCTCGATCCGGCGCCACGCGGGCCGCTCCGGGTCGTCCATAGACTGCAGGAACGCGTCAAGGTCGAACTCAACGTCGTATGCGATGTTCATCTGCCGATGCTCCTTGCTTGCCTTCTTTTACTTCGTAACTACATACAGTTCGCGAAGCGACAAGGAACGACTGCAAGGAGCATGCCATCGCTTTCCGACGGCGTGCGCATCATCGCGATGCGTGCTCGGCAATGACTTGCAGCAGGCATGGCGCGCGCTGCAACGCGACGCGCGGCAACGGCACGCATAAGGCGCTGGTGAAACGCCGGTCGGCTGCAATTCGTGACCGACGCGTGCGAAGGTTCGGCACGAGCGCGCGCAATTCCGCTGCCGCCCGTGGCATGCGTCTTGCACCCGGAGCCGACGCCGACGGCGCCCTCCGGGCGCGTGTACGGCGATCTCGCAAATCTCATGGCTACCGTCCGTTCGAGGGGGATTCGAATGAAAAGCTTCATCACGCTGATCGCCGTCGGGTTTGCCGGCGTCGCCCTTGCGCAGGAACCGCTGCCGCCGTTCGAGGAAGTCGACTCGAATCAGGACGGGCAGATCAATCGCAGCGAGGCGGCGGCCGTCGAAGGGCTCTCGTTCGATACGGCAGACGCCGACCAGAACGGCTCGCTCGACCGCACCGAGTACATGGCCGCCGCGAGCTCGCAAGGGCAGGGCGGAAGTCCCGGGCAGCCGGGTCAACCCGGGCAGCCGGGTCAACCCGGGCAGCCGGGTCAGCCCGGACAACCGGGTCAGCCTGGACAGCCGATCCAGCCCGGGCCCGACACCGGTCAACGGAACTGACGAGTCGCGTGAGGCGACACCGCGGAGGTGTTGCCGTGACGCGCCGTCGAGGCGTCGCATGGGCAGGGGCGGCCGTCGCAGCGGCCGTCGCCTGCGCCGCGTTCGGCTACCGGCACGGACAGGCCGAGCGGCTCGAGCGCGCCGCCGCGATCGAGCCGGCGCTCGACGCGTGGCGGCTGCGCTTCATTGGCGACGCCCGCCGCGTGGCCGCCGAGCGTGCGGCAGCCGAGCGGTGGATCGAAGACGCTGCCGACGAGCTGAGCCGCATGCAGGCGAGCGTCGTGCAGCTCGAGTCGCTCGCGGAGCGCCTGGTCGAGCGCTCGGGACTCGATGGAGCCGAGTTCGACTTTCGCACGGAGCCCGGCCTCGGCGGTCCGGAAGAGACGCCGCTCGAGCCCACCGCGGCCGAGCAGTGGGACGCTGCCGTCGCGAGCCTGTCGGCGCAGATCGAGGATCGACGGCGACAGATGAGCATTCTCGAAGAGACGCTGAAGTGGCGAGACCTGCGCGCCGCGGTCAGTCCCGAAGGCCGCCCCGTGAAGGCGGCATACGTCTCATCGAGGTTCGGTGCCCGCATCGATCCGTTCTCGGGCCGCCGCGCGCTGCATCAAGGCATCGACTTCGCCGGCGCGCCCGGCACGCCGATCGTCGCGGTCGGAGCCGGCATCGTGACGTGGTCCGGCCCCCGGGCGGGCTACGGCGAGATGGTCGAGATCGATCACGGCAACGGGCTCGTCACGCGCTACGCGCACAACACAGACAATCTGGTCGAGGTGGGGGACGTGGTGACTCGGGGTCAACCCATTGCCCGGCTCGGCGCCACCGGTCGGGCGACCGGGCCGAATCTGCATTTCGAGGTTCTGCAAGACGGGGAAGCGGTGGATCCGCTTCCATTCATAAAATGAGCGTCGGCGTGCGCTCCGTGAGGACGGGCGCGTCGCTCAGCGCGGCCGCGGTCGTCGCCGCGGCGTGGCTCGGGCCTTTGCCGGGGCTCGCGCTCGAGCGTTTCGCGGCGCAGGCCGCGCTGCACGTCGTGCTCGTGTCGATCGCGGGGCCGCTGCTCGCGATGTGCGTCGCGGGCTCCCGCATCGACCCGGTTCGCCGCTGGCCGCACGGCTTCTCGCCGCTCGGCCTGTCGCTGCTGCAGGCCGGCGTCGTGTGGGCATGGCACATGCCGATCGCTCAGCTCGCCGCGCGCGCGGAGCCGTCGCTGCTGTGGCTGCAGCAGATCAGTTTGTTGCTCGCCGGGCTGCTCCTCTGGGTGTCCGTGCTCGGCGGTGACCGCGCGACGCGTTACGAGCGGGTCGGCGCCGGCATCATCGCACTGCTGATGACCTCCATCAGCATGACGCTCCTGGGCGGGCTGTCGTTGATCGCGCGGTCGCCGTACTTCGGCGCGGAGATCGCCGCGTCGTTCGATGATCGCCGGCTCGGGGCGCTGCTGATCCTCGGGGGCGCGGCCGTGATCTATGCGATCGCCGGCGTGTTGCTGCTCGCATGGCTCCTAAAGCCGGGGCCCACCGTCGCGCCAGCCGCGTCGCCGGGCATCACCACGGCAGGCGGCCGAAGCTGAAGCGCATCGACAGCGTGACGCTCGAGATGTCGCCGCTCTGATAATCGACGCCGACGCCGAGGTCCGGGAAGAAGTACCAGCGGAGCCCCGCGTTCACCACCGTGTCGGAATCGAAGCGCCGTTCGTCGAGCAGCACCTTGCCGTAGGGCACGGATCCCGCCGCGGCGAAGAGCTCGAACGGCTCGCGGGGGTTCCAGCGAAAGCCGACGCGTGCGCTCGCGCCGGACGTGTCGACGTCGAAGTTCTCTCCGGCGAGGCTGCCGAAGTCGAGCTCGCTGGTGTCGTAGGTGAGCTCGAGCGTCAGATCGAGATTCGATGCGAGCTCGTGCTGGAAGCCCAGCCCGAACCGCGACGTGATCAGATCGAACTCGTCGTCGACGTCGACTTGCGCGAGCGGGCTCTCGATGTGCGCACGCACGTCGATGATCGAGCTGTTGAATGCGCCGGCGAGGTAGAAGCGGCCCGGCAACGCGAGCGCGCCCGCGACGGAGATGCCGTCGCCGTCGCCGGCTTCGGCCGTGACATCCTGTCCGGGCGTCGTCGACTGGGTGCCCGTCGCGTCGACGCTCGTCGACAGCACTCTGAAGTCGACGTAGGTGTAGCTCAGCTCCGAGGCCGCGGCCGGGACCGCGGCGAGCGCGAGCGGCGCCAGCGTCGCTGGGCGGATCAGGAAATGTCGATGCAGCATCGAGTTCTTCTTGTCGAGGCGTCCCTTCGCGGCGGCAGCAAGAACCATGCCACGGAATCGGCGATGCGCCTGCGGTTGTTTGTCGGCCAAAAAAAAGCCCGGCCAGCGCGCCGGGCGGAAGGACGACGGCAGGCTGAGCATGGGGGGGCTTACAGCCTCGCGCGTCGTATGACTCGGCTAAAGCAACGTTCGTGCCAAGGCGGGCTCAGCCCGAGCGCCCGCCGGTGCGTCGCCCGAGAAGATCGCGTCCGATCAGCAGCGTGGGCCGCGGGGTTCACGCTGAATCTCGGAACGGAACCGGTGGATCGAACGTCTCGACCTCACGATCGATCGTGCGCGTTTCTCAAAACGGCAGTCTCGGCTTCAGAGATTGTGAGCCGACCCGTGCAGTGGCCCATGGCACAGATCGTGCACCTTCGGGGATACCCTTCAGCTTTTTCTGGTCGCCGATCGATGCCGAACCTGCGCTCGACATCGCAGTCAGAGAAGCGTCGCGCCGACCGTCGCAGAACCGGAGCGCGGCCGCTTCCGCGCGAGGGTTACGACCGGCTGAGCGGCAGCCGCGGCGCCGCGCCACGCTGGTCGCTCGACGTCTCGACGCTGCCGGGCGCGCGGGCGGCGCCGATCCCGCGCAGGCTCGAGCCGGAGCTCGCGACGCGCTCGAGCACGGCGCCGAGCGGCGACGGCTGGCTGCACGAGATCAAGTTCGACGGCTACCGCCTGATCGCCCGCGTCGAGGGCCGGGGCGTCCGGCTCTTCAGCCGTAACGGCAAGGACTGGACCGGGCGCTTCCCCGCGCTCGTCGACGCGCTCGCCGATCTCGACATCGACCAGGCGCTCTTCGACGGCGAGCTCGTCGCGCTGCAGGCGGACGGCACGAGCAGCTTCCGCCAGCTGCAGGAGGCCCTCGCCGCGAACCGCACCGACGGGCTTATCTACGAGGTGTTCGACCTGCCGTACCTGAGCGGCCACGACCTGACGGACGTCGAGCTCGAGACGCGCAAGCGCGTGCTGAAGGAGCTGCTCGGCAGCCGCGGCCTGCTGAGTCACCGCGGGCCGATCCGCTACGTTCAGCACTTCGAGGGCAAGGGCGAGGCGCTGTTCGACGAGGTCTGCCAGCTCGGCCTCGAAGGCATCATGTCGAAGCGTCGGGACTCCGCGTACCGGAGCGGACGATCCACCGACTGGCTGAAGATCAAGTGCGTTCAGCAGGGCGAGTTCGTCGTCGGCGGCTTCACGGATCCGAGCAACGCGCGGATCGGCTTCGGCGCGCTGCTGCTCGGCGCGTACAACGATCGCGGCGAGCTCGACTACATCGGCAGCGTCGGCACAGGCTTCTCGGCGCAGCGCCTGCGCACGCTCTATCAGCAGCTGCGCGAGCTCGAGGTCGACTGGTCGCCGTTCGCGTACAGCCCGCAGCTCGCGTCGGTCCGTGCCGCGCACTGGGTCAAGCCCGAGCTCGTCGCGGACGTCGAGTTCACGGAGTGGACGCGCGACGGCGTGCTGCGCCACCCGGTGTTCCGCGGTCTGCGCGAGGATCGCAATCCGAGCGAGATCGTGCTCGGCGCCGATTCTCCGGCCGGAGAGCTGCGCATCGAGCCGCCGACGCGAGGAGCGAGGATGACGAAACCCGCGAGGCCGCCGAACCCCGACGATCGCGTCGCAGGCGTCCGGCTCACGCATCCCGATCGGATTCTGTATCCGGACCAGGGGGTCACGAAGGCGCATCTCGCGCGGTACTACGAGCAGGTCGCCGAGCACATCTTGCCGCACATCGCGAATCGGCCGCTGACGCTGCTGCGCTGCCCCGACGGGCAGGAGAAGTCGTGCTTCTACCAGAAGCACCCGCCCGAGGGGCTCGGCGAGGCGGTCGGCCGCGTGATGATCGACGAGAACGACGGTCCCGCCGAGTACATGTACGTCGACTCGGTCGCCGGCATCGTGTCGCTCGTGCAGATCGGCACGCTCGAGCTGCACGTGTGGGGCAGCGTCGTCGATGCGCTCGAGACCCCCGACATGCTGATCTTCGATCTCGACCCCGGGCCCGGCGTGACGTGGCCGCGCCTGATCGACGCGGCGCTGCTGCTGCGCGAGCGCCTCGAGGAGATCGGTTTCAGAAGCTTTGCGAAGCTGACCGGCGGCAAGGGCCTCCATCTCGTCGTCCCGCTCGAGCCGCGCGCGGACTGGGATCGCGCGAAGGAGTTCGCGCGCACCGTAGCCGAGCGCGCCGCGCGCGAGCAGCCGGAGCGGCTCACGGCGAACATGGCGAAGTCGCGCCGCCACGGCCGAATCTTCATCGACTACCTGCGCAACGGGCGCGGCGCGACCGCGATCTGCTCGTACTCGACGCGCGCACGCGTCGGCGCGCCCGTCGCGGTGCCCATCGGCTGGGAGGAGCTCGACCCCGCGTCGCGCTCGGACCGCTACAGCATCGATACCGTGAAGCGGCGGCTGGCCGCGCTGCGCAAGGATCCGTGGGCGGATTTCGATCGGGCCCGGCGCCCGATCACCGACGAGACGCTCGAGGCCGCCGCGCGGGCCTGAGGAGCGGAGCAATGGCCGCGCGCGCGATGTGGAAGGGCGTGCTCCGGGTCGGGGAGGAGCGGGTGCCGGTGAAGCTCTACTCCGCGGTGCAGGATCGCTCGGTGCACTTCCGTCTGCTGCACGACGAGGACCACGTGCCGGTGAGGCAGCGGCTCGTCGAGCCCGAGTCGGAGCGCATCGTCGAGTACTCCGAGACGCAGCGCGCCTTCCTGACGCCGGAGCACGATCTCGTCGCCGTGCGCCCCGACGAGCTCGACGCGCTCGCGCCCGAGCCGTCGCGCGACATCGAGGTGCTGCGCTTCGTGCCGGTCGGCGCGATCGACCATCGCTGGTACGAGCGGCCGTACTTCCTCGGCCCGGACGGCAAGGCGGGCGAGCTCGCGGCGCTCGTCGCCGCGATGCGCGAGACCGGCCGAGAGGGGCTCGCGCGGTGGGTCATGCGCAAGAAGGCGTATCGCGGCGCGCTGCGCGCGGCTGCCGACGGCGTGCCGATGCTCGTGACGCTGCGCTCGGCCGAGGAGGTCATCGTCGCGTCGGAGCTCGGGGCGCCGCAGGGCAAGCCGCTCGACGAGCGCGAGATCGCGATGGCGCAGCAGCTCCTGTCGATCCTCGAGGCGCCGTTCGACGCGGAGCAGTACAAGGACGAGTACCGCGAGCGCGTCCTCGAGCTCGTGCGCGCGAAGGCCGAAGGGAAAACGATCCGGCGCGTGCCGGCCCGCCGGCAGCGCATCGAGCCGGATCTCGCGAAGGCGCTCCGCGAGAGCCTCGAAGCGGAGCGCAAGCGGGCATGAGACGCCCGACGCGATGCGCGCAAGCACGGCCGGGCGGCCCGGAGCGCACGGATGGCTGACGAGCGCGAAGACGGCGAAGATCTCGAGCCGATCGACGGCGGAGGCGTGCGGTCGCTCTGGTCGGGCTCGATCACGTTCGGCCTGCTGAGTCTCGCCGTGGATCTCTTCCCGGCGGTGCGCACCGAGGCGCTGCCGCTGAAGCTCGTCGACTCGTCGCTTCGGCCGCTGACTCGAAGATACATGTGCCCGGAGCACGAGCGCTTCCTCGCCCGTGACGAGATCGTCCGCGGCTTCGAGCTCGACGACGGCGAATTCGTCGTCGTGACGGACGACGAGCTCGAGGCGCTCGCGCCCGAGAAATCACGGGCGATCGACCTCAGGAAGTTCGTCGACATCGCCGAGATCGACCCGATGTACTTCGAGCGCTCGTATTTCCTGACGCCCGCGGAGAACGAGGCGAACCGCGCCTACCGGCTGCTCGCGGAGACGATGGAGCGGAGCGGCCGGGCCGGCATCGCGACGTTCGTGATGCGCGGTAAGGAGTATCTCGTTGCGCTGCTCGCGGAGAACGGCGTGCTGCGCGCCGAGACGCTGCGCTTCAGCGACGAGATTCGCGCGGCCGAGGACGTCGGCCTGCCGATCGACGCGGAGGCGGACCCGCGCCACGTCGAGCGGTTCCGGCGCGCGATCGACGCGCTCGCGGCGGACGAGGTCGACCGCGCGCTCTTGAGAGACGAGCGCATCGAGCGACTGCGTGCGCTGATCGACGACAAGCTCGCGCGCGGCGTCGACGTCGAGAAGGCGCCGGAGGCCGAGGAGGAGGACGAGGCGGAGATCATCGACCTGATGGAGGTGCTGAAGCGCCGGCTTCAGCCGGAGCAACGCGAGCGCGCACCGGCTGCGCCGCAGGCCGCGCGGCACGACGAGGGCCGCGGGCGTGCCGGCGCGGACGATCTCGAGAGCCGGTCGAAGAGCGAGCTCTACGAGCGCGCGAAGGCGTTGAACTTGCCGGGTCGCAGCAAGATGGGCAAGGACGAGCTGATCCGTGCGCTGCGACGAGCGGGCGGCTGACGCGCGCATGGCATGCGATTTGCTTCGATCGCCCCCGCGGCGGCCTGCCGCTTTGCGATGCCGCGCGCGGAATGCAGACCAGCGCCAGGGGGGACTCGGATGAAACTCGCACGGCAAAAGCAGGTAACGATTCCGATCGGCATATGCCTCGGCTGCTTCAATGCGCAGCAGCAGCTTCGCTTCCCGTTTCTCGTCTACTGCCCGCACAGCGAGACGCTCGCGGTGATACGCGGACCGGACGAGCACGCGACGTTCCGATGCGCACCGGCGCAGCTCGAGGGCGTGCTGAGGCAGCTCGGTCACGGCAGGGAAGGGTTGCGCAACGCGACGGACGGAGCGTGACCGGGAGGATCCGATGGGCATCGCGGCGACGCTGCGCAACTACCTCGACCGACACTCCGTCGATTACTCGCTTCTGCAGCACGCCGAGACGAAGAGCACGGCCCGGACCGCCGAGGAGGCGCACGTGCCGGGCGATCGCGTCGCGAAGCCGGTCGTCATCGAGGACGCGGACCGCTACATCGTCGTCGTGATCCCGGCGACCCGCCGGATCGACTTCACCGCGTTGCACCGCACGTTCGGCCGCCAGGTCGGGCTCGCGACGGAGCCCGAGGTCGAGGCGCTGTTCAAGGATTGCGCTCCGGGCGCCGTGCCGGCGCTCGCTCAGGCGTACGGGCTCGACGTCGCCGTCGACGACGCGCTGCTCGAGCTCGATGACGTCTACTTCGAGGCCGGCGACCACCGCGAGCTCGTGCATCTGTCCGGCGATGCGTTCCGCTCGCTCATGCGCGGCGCGCCGCACGGCCGGTTCGGCGAGCCGATGGCGAACTACGCCGACGGCCGCCGCACGAGCTGAACGGTCCGCCCGGGCGCTCGCCGCGCGCGCAAGTCGTCCGCGGCGAGACCGCGACGGCTCGCGTGCGTCACCTCTGGTCCTGCGTCAGCGACGGGGGGTCGCTCGCGGGAAAGCTGCCCTCGAGCTCCTCGTCGAGCTGCTTGTCGAGCTGCTCGACGGCACGCTCGGTGGACTCGTGCTCCTTCTCCGACTTGCGCTTCGTCTCTCGGGCGGCGTCGCCGCGTTTGCGGGTCTCGGGCTTCCGGCTCATGTCGTTCCCCGGCTCCAAAACGGAGGCGCTGCAAGCCGCATGCCGAGCGGCTGTGGATAACGCTGTGGAAGATCGCTTTCCAGGTTTTGGAACGGTGCAGGCGACAAACTGAATCGATCGGATACGCGATATGAAACTTCAAGAGAACAGTGACTTACGCGGTAAACATGATGTAGATCATGATTTTCAGATCTTGAGATGCGCGTCCGCAAAACGGTGGATATCCGCGATCGCTGCACGCCCGCGCCCGTCGCGGGGAACGAGCGCTCACGACGTGATGAAATCCCCGCCGTTCGGATGGAGCACCTGCCCGGTCATGTACGACGCGTCGGCCGATGCGAGGAAGACATAGCTCGGCGCGACCTCGGACGGCTGCCCGGCGCGGCCCATCGGCGTGTTCTTGCCGAACGACGCCACCTTCTCCTCGTCGAACGTCGCCGGGATCAGCGGCGTCCAGATCGGCCCCGGCGCGACGCCGTTCACGCGGATGCCCCGCTTCACGAGCGACTGCGACAGGCTCCGCGTGAACGAGACGATCGCGCCCTTCGTGGCCGAGTAGTCGAGGAGCTCGGCGCTGCCGCGGTAGGCGGTCACCGACGTCGTGTTCACGATCGCGCCGCCTGCCTGCATGTGCCGAAGCGCGGCCTGCGTGAACAGAAAGTACGCGTAGATGTTCGTACGGAACGTTTCCTCGAGCTGCTCGAGCGTGATGTCCTCGACCGCGGATTGCGGCCACTGCACGGCGGCGTTGTTCACGAGCACGTCGATCCGGCCGCCCGCCGCGCGCGCCGCGTCGTCGATCGCGCGGCGCGGGAAATCGGGATCCTTGACGTCGCCCTCGATCAGCAGGCAGCGCGTCCCGCGCGCCTCGACGAGCTCCCGGGTCTTCTCCGCGTCGACGCGTTCGTCGCGGTAGAGCACGGTCACGGTCGCCGCGCTTTCGGCCGCGAAGTGCACGGCGACCGCGCGGCCGATGCCGCTGTCCCCGCCGGTGATCACGCAATGCCTGCTCTCGAGCCGTTTCGATCCGACGTAGCCTTCGCGGATGATCTCGGGCTCGGGCCGCATCCGGTGCTCGTCGCCCGGCTGCTTCTCCTGGCGTTGCCGCGGGAAGCCGTCATGTTCGGTGGTGCTCATCGTGGTTCCTCCTCGAGCGGCGGCCGCTCTGCCCGGGCAAGTCCTGTCGCGCTTCCGGCTTCGTCGAGAAACCACGCCGCGCACCAGCCTGGAATGCGCTCGGGCAGCGGCGAAGCGAGCGGGACGCTCGACGCGAGGAGCCGGCCGCGCGGCCACGTGTCGCTCACGACCGGCGCGTCGCCGAGATTCGCGACGAGCGCGAGGTGCGCGCCGTCCGCGAGCGGCCACGTCGCCGTCAGCGCGCGCTCGCCGAGCATGCGCCCTTCGGCGCGGCGCGCCGGAAGGCGAGGTGTGACGACCTCGTGTCGCAGCGCGAGGAGCGCCGCGTAGCGCGCCGCCGCATCGGCATGCTCCGGCCGCGTCCGCGCCGACCAGTCGATCCGCGCGGCCGCGAACGTCTTCTCGTCGTTCGGATCGGGTAGGCTCGCGAGGTCGTGCGCCGCGAAGAAATGCGCGAACTCGTTGCGGCGGCCCTCCCTGACCGCGTCGGCGAGCTCGCCTTCGAAATCGCAGAAGAACGGGAACGGGCTCGGCGCGCGGAGCTCGTCGCCCATGAAGAGCAGGATCGGTCCCGGCAGGAGCAAGAGCAGCGTTTCGGCCGCGCGCATCGCGTCGGGCGGCGCGAGCGTCCACAGGCGCTCGCCGAACGCGCGATTGCCGATCTGATCGTGGTTCTGCAGGAAAGCGACGAACGCGGCAGGCGGCAGGTCCGCCGACGGCTCGCCGCGCGGCCGGCCGCCCCAGTGGGTCGACGGTTCGCCCTGGTACGCGAAGCCCTCGGTCAGGCAGCGCAGCAGGCGCCGGGCCGGCTCGTCGTAGTCCTCGTAGTAGCCGCTCGCCTCCGCCGTCAGCAGCACGTGCATCGCGTGATGGAAGTCGTCGTTCCACTGCGCGGCGTACGTCCGCGGCCGGCCGTCGGGCCGGCGCGCGAGATGACGTGCCTCGTTGTTGCCGTTCTCGAGCACGAGGTGCACCTCGCGGCCCGTGACACGGCGCTCGACGGTTTCCGCGAGCTCGGTCAGAACATGCCGGTCGGAATCGTCGATGATCGCGTGCACGGCATCGAGCCGGAGGCCGTCGAACCGGTACTCGACGAGCCAGAAGAGCGCATTCTCGATGAAGAATGCGCGCACCGGCGCCGACTGCTCGCCGTCGAAGTTGATCGCGTCGCCCCACGGGGTCTGGTGACGCTTCGTGAAGAACTGCGGCGCGTAGTGCGACAGGTAGTTCCCGGACGGCCCGAAGTGGTTGTAGACGACATCGAGGAACACCATGAGCCCCAGGCGGTGCGCCGCCTGCACGAACGCCTTGAGGTCCTCCGGGCGTCCGTAGCTCGCGCGGAGCGCGAACGGCAGGACCGCGTCGTAACCCCAGCTGCGCCGGCCGGGGCCGTCGGCGACGGGCATCAGCTCGACCGCGGTCACGCCGAGGCGCTCGAGCTCGGGCAGCCTCTCGGCCGCGGCCGCGAGCGTGCCCTCGGGAGTGAACGTGCCGACGTGGAGCTCGTAGAACACCGCGTCGCGCCACGGCCGGCCGCGCCAGTCGGCGTTGTGCCATTCGTACGCGGTCGGATCGACGAGCTCGCTCGGCGCGTCGGGCCCGTCCGGGTTGAAGCGGGACGCGGGGTCCGCGACGGGGCGGGGGAGGCCGTCGATCGCGAACGCGTAGCGGTCGCCGGCCGCGGCGCCCGGCACGATGCGCTCGTGGAGCCCGTCCGGCCGGCGCTCGAGCTCGAAGCGCCGGTCGCCGCCGAGGCGAACCTCGACCTGCTCCGCCGCGGGCGCCCACAGCCTGAAGCGCGCGCCTCCGGGCGCGAGCTCGGCGCCGAACGGCATCGAGTGCATGCACCTCATTCCTTCGTCTCCAGTCGAAGCAGCGCGAGCGAACGGCCGTCGAGCCGATACGGCCCGGGCGCGACGTCCGCGGCGGCCGGAGCTTCGAGCGCGGTGTCGACGACCCGGCGCCATACGCCGCCGCGGTCGGGCAGCGCGAAGTCGATCGGCTCGTAGTGCGCGTTCAGGAGCAGCAAAAACTCCTCGTCCTCGATGCGCCGGCCGTACGGATCGACGTCGAGGAACGCCTCCGCGTAAAGCAGGAGCCCGACGCAGCGCGCGAACGCGTTCCGCCAGTCGTGCTCGGACATCTCCTTGCCGGCAGGGGTCAGCCACAGCATCGACTGTCCCATCGGCTCGCCGATGCGTCTCAGGAAACGCCGCCTGCGAAACGCCGGATGCTTGCGGCGCAGATGCACGAGTCGGGCCGTGAAGCTCATGAGCGCATCGTCGGCCGCGTCCCAGTCGAGCCAGCTCAGCTCGTTGTCCTGACAGTACGTGTTGTTGTTGCCGCGCTGCGTGCGGCCGAGCTCGTCGCCCGCGAGCAGCATCGGGATGCCGTGCGACAGGAGCAGCGTCGCGAGGAAGTTGCGCTTCTGACGGCGGCGGAGCGCGAGGATCCCGGGATCGTCCGTCGGGCCCTCGACGCCGCAGTTCCAGCTTTCGTTGTGCGCTTCGCCGTCGCGGTTGCCGTCGAGGTTCGCGTCGTTGTGCTTCTCGTTGTAGCTGACGAGATCCTCGAGCGTGAAGCCGTCGTGCGCGGTCACGAAGTTCACGCTCGCGTACGGCAGGCGGCCGCTGCTTTCGTAGAGATCGCTCGAGCCGGTGAGGCGGTAGGCGAGGTCGCCGAGCACGCCCGGATCGCCCCGCCAGTAGCGGCGCACCGCGCGGCGGTACCTGTCGTTCCACTCGGCCCAGCCGATCGGGAAGTTGCCGACCTGGTACCCCCCTTCGCCGAGGTCCCACGGCTCCGCGATCAGCTTGACCTGCGACAGCGTCGGGTCCTGGTGGATGATGTCGAAGAACGTGCCGAGCCGCTCGACGTCGTGCAGCTCGCGCGCGAGCGCGGACGCGAGGTCGAACCGGAAGCCGTCGACGTGCATCTCGGTGACCCAGTAGCGGAGGCTGTCCATGATCAGCTGCAGCACGCGCGGATGCGTCATGTTCAGCGTGTTGCCGCATCCCGTGTAGTCGACGTAGTAGCGCGGATCCGTCGGCGAAAGGCGGTAGTACGCAGCGTTGTCGATGCCGCGGAAGCAGAGCGTCGGACCGAGGTGATTGCCTTCGGCCGTGTGGTTGTAGACGACGTCGAGAATGACCTCGATGCCCGCCGAGTGGAGCCGCCGCACCATCGTGCGGAACTCGTTGATGTGGCCCGCCGCGGTGTAGCGCGCGTCGGGCGCGAAGAAGCCGATCGTGTTGTAGCCCCAGTAGTTGCGCAGTCCCTTGTCGACGAGGTGCCGGTCGTCGACGAAGCTCTGGATCGGCATCAGCTCGACCGTCGTCACGCCGAGCTCGAGCAGATGATCGACGACGGGCTGCGTGCCGAGCGCGCCGTACGTGCCGCGCAGATGCGGCGGCACGTCCGGATGGCGCGCCGTGAAGCCCTTGACGTGCAGCTCGTAGATGACGGTGTCGCTCCAGGGGACCGAGGGCCTCCGGTCGTCCCCCCACGTGAACGCCGGATCGACGACCTCGCAGCGCGGCATGCCGGCCGCGTTGTTGCGGCGGTCGAACGACAGGTCCTCGCGCGGATGGCCGATACGGTAGCCGAAGTGCGCGTCGCTCCACTTGATCTCGCCGCGGATCGATTTCGCGTACGGATCGAGCAGCAGCTTGTTCGGATTGAATCGGTGTCCCGCGGAAGGGGCGTACGGGCCGTAAACGCGATAGCCGTACAGGAGCCCCGGGCGCGCGAGCGGCAGGTAGCAGTGCCAGACCTGATCGGTGTGCTCGCGGAGCGGGATCGCGATCGGCCCCGTGCGGCCGCTCTGCTCGAACACGACGAGCTCGACCCGCTCCGCATGCTCGGAGAAGAGCGCGAAGTTCACGCCCTCGCCGTCCCACGTCGCGCCGAGCGGATAGGGCCGCCCGGGCCAGACCGGCGTCGCGCGCGTCACGCGACCTTGCGCGCGGCGGCCGTCTTCTCCGACTTCGGCGTCCGCCGCGTCACGAGGACGATGCCGCGCGGCGAAACGTAGTGCTCGTAGCGCTCCGCGTCGTCGAACAGGTCGCCGCCGAGGACCGTGTTGTCCGGGATCACGCAGCGGCTGTCGACGACGACGCGATCGAGCGAGCAGTTGCGCCCGATCTTCACGTCCGGAAGCAGCACCGAGTCCTTGATGCGCGAGTGCGGGCCGATCTCGCAGCCCGACGATACGACGGAGTGCAGCAGATCCCCGGCAACGACGGCGCCGTGGCCGATGATCGACGCGTGGATGCGTACCGAGTGGCTGACGAGGGCCGGCGCCGAGCAGCGGACGTGTGTCCAGATCGGCCACGCCGGGTCGAACAGATCGACCTTCGGGCCGTCCTCCCGCACGAGATCCATGTGCGCGCTCCAGTACGCGTCGATCGTGCCGACGTCGCGCCAATAGCCGGGATCCGTGCCGTTCCGTGCCTTGAACGAGAAGCCAAACACGCGCGCCGTCGAGATCGCTTTCGGCAGCACGCTATAGCCGAAGTCGTGCGCGGAGTCGGGATCGGCGGCATCGTCCTCGAGCCGCTCGAACAGCACGTCGCGGTCGAAGATGTAGATTCCCATCGACGCGAGCGTCACGTCGGTGTGTCCGGGGCTCGGCTGCGGCCGATCCGGCTTCTCGTCGAAGGACCGCACGCGGCCGTCGCGGTCCATGCCGATGATACCGTACGTGCGCCGGGCCTCGTCGATCGGGACCTCGACGCAGCCGACCGTGATCTCGGCGCGCGCCGCGACGTGCGCGTCGAGCATCCGCGAGTAGTCCATCGCGTACACGTGATCGCCCGCGAGCACGAGCACGTGATCGGGGTCGAGCGCTTCGATCAGATCGCGGTTCTGATGCACGGCATCGACCGTTCCCATGTACCAGCGCTCGCCGCAGCGCTGCTGCGCGGGCCAGATCTCGATGAACTCGCCGAGCTCGCGGCGCAGGAATCCCCATCCCTGCTGCACGTGCCTGATCAGCGACTGCGACTTGTACTGCGTCAGGAGCGCGATGCGCCGGATATCCGAGTTGACGCAGTTCGACAGCGTGAAATCGATGGCGCGATGATGGCCGCCGAACGGCACGGCGGGCTTCGCGCGCCACTCCGTCAGGCCCTTCAGTCGCGTTCCGTTTCCCCCCGCGAGGATCAATGCCAGCGTGCGGCTGCGTCCGCGGCTAGGAGCGGAACGGCTGCTGTTCTCCATGCGAGCGAATCCTCCTGCGCGTGCTTACGGCGCTCCGGCCGCGGGCGCGGTCGGCAAGTTGCAAAACGGCTCGGGTTTTCCCATCTTTGAATCGTCCGGCGCAGGAGCGTGTCGGCGGTCGGACGCTCCGCTCTGCAGCTGCCGACGGTCGGCCGGTAAGGGCGCCGTCCGCGGCCTGCATCGCGAGCCGACCTCCCGCGCAAGATGATGCTCGGAAACGGTCGAGTCCCCGTCGAAGCGAAGCAAACACCGTGCCATGGCGACGGGCGCAGGAGCGGCAATGGCATGGAACTTGGAGACCACGGGCATGCGATCGACACGCGCGAGCCCGACGGCGCAACCGGCGCCGAAGCGCGTCCGCGGAGCGCTTGCGGCCGTGCTCGTGTTCGCGCTCGCCGGTGGTTGCTCGGTCAATCCCGCGACCGGGGAGCGTCAGCTCTCGCTGATCTCCGAGCAGCAGGAGATCGCGATGGGCCGCGAAGCGGCCGGTCAGGTCGCGCAGCAGATCGGGCTCGTCGACGACGACGCGCTGCAGCAGTACGTCGAGGACGTCGGCCAAAGGCTCGCGGCCGCGAGCGAGAGGCCGGACCTGCCGTGGCAGTTTCGCGTCGTCGACGACCCGACGCCCAACGCATTCGCGCTGCCGGGCGGGTACATCTTCGTCACGCGGGGTCTCGCGGGGCTCCTGACCTCGGAGGCGCAGCTCGCGGCCGTCCTCGGTCACGAGATCGGCCACGTGACGGCGCGCCATTCGGTCGCGCAGATGAGCCGCGCGCAGCTCGCCCAGCTCGGTCTCGGACTCGGCATCATCCTGTCGCCCGAGATTGCGCAGCTCGGCGATCTGCTCGGCAGCGGCCTGCAGCTGCTGTTTCTGAAGTACGGCCGAGACGACGAGCGGGAGTCCGACGAGCTCGGCTTCCGCTACATGCTCCAGACGGGCTACGACGTCGAGCAGATGGACGACGTGTTCCGTGCGCTCCTCGCCGCAGGCGAGCAGGCCGGGGCGAGCCCGCTGCCCGACTGGTTGTCGAGTCATCCGACGGAGGCGGAGCGTATCCGCACGGCGGAAGGCCGCGTCGCGGCGCTCGCGGACCGGCCTGCCGACCTGCGCGTCGATCGCGACGCCTATCTCGCTGCGATCGACGGCATGATCTACGGCTCGAACCCGCGCCACGGGTTCTTCCGCGGCGACTGGTTCTATCACCCGGAGCTGATCTTTCGGTTCCGGATCCCGGAGACGTGGCAGCGGCAGAACCTGACGAATGCCGTCGTCGGCGTGAGCCCGGAGCGGGACGCGGCCGTCGAGCTCACGATCGCTCCCGGCGGCTCGCCGGACGCCGCGGCGCGCGCGTTCTTCGGAGGCCAAAACGTGCAGCTCGTCGGCAGCGCGCGCGAAGAGCTGAACGGGAAGCCCGCCATCGTCAGCGAGTTCCGCGCGCAGGCGCAGGGCGGCGTCGTGCGAGGTTACGTCGCGCACATCGGCCACGCGGACGCGGTCTATCAGATCGTCGCGTATGCGCCCGAGCAGGCGTTTCCCGCCCGCGCCGCGACGCTCGAGGAGATCGTCGGCAGCTTCTCGGACGTGCGCGATCCCGACGTGCTGAACGTTCAGCCGAACCGCATCGACGTCGTGCGGCTGCCGCGCGCGATGACGCTCGAGGAGTTCGCGCGCGAGTTTCCGTCCGAGGTCTCGAACGAGGAGCTCGCCGCGATCAACCAGGTCGCGCCGGGCGAGATGCTCGCCGAGGGCACGCTCGTCAAGCGGGTCGTCTCGGGCTGATCATCGGCCGCGCGCGACACCGATCACAGCGCGAGACCGATCACATCTAGAGTCGATAGACCGCGGCCGGGTCGTCGCCGGCTTCGTCGAACGGGGCCGCGTTCTCGAAGCGCTCGGGGGCGATGTCGACGACCAGCGCCTCGCTCTCCGTGTCGAGGCGCACCGACTCCGCGGGGACCACGTAGCGGTGCTTGTGCATGCCGAGCGCGCCCGCGCCGAACGACAGCACGAAGTAGCGCGTCCGCGCGAGCTTCGCATCGAGCAGCACGTCCTCGACCGTGCCGAGCTTCGCGCCGCGGGCGTCGAGCACCTGGTAGTCCTCGAGGCTCCTGGCCGATATCACCGACGACATCCTTCCGCTCATCGGAACGCTTCCTTCGATACCCGAGCAGGCAAAGCAAGTTGCATGCCCGCGGTTGCCGCTCGTCAGGCGCCGTGGCACGCTTTCTGCACCGCCCGCCGAGAAAGTCTGGGAGAAGAATGGTGAGCACGACATCGCATGCGACGGACGCACGCGTCGCGGGTCTCGATGTTTCGCGGGACGAGCCGGCCCCCGCTTCGAAGGAAGCGGCCGGTCGCCCGGAGTCGGAGCTGGCCGAGACGCTCGAGCAGAACCTCCGCAAGGTTCGCGAGTACATCGAAAAGAATCCGGTGCAAAGCGCAGCGATCGCGTTCGCCGCGGGGGTCGTGCTGAGCAGCCTGCTGCGACGGTGAGCGCGTCACGCCCGCTGCCGCCGTCCGGGCGCGAGGACGACGCGCCGCTGCCCGAAGGCGGCGAGCAGGCCGGCGATTCGGGATCCGCCGCCGCGGCGGCCGGGCTCGTGTCCGGCGCGCTCGATCTCGCCCGCGACATCGTCGCGCTCGCGGCCGCGGAGCTCCGGCTCGCGGCGCTGAGCGGCATGACGATGCTGATGCTCGTGCTCGTCACCGCGGCGCTCATCGTCGTCGGGTGGACCTTTGTCGCCGCGGTCGCCGCATACGTGCTCGTCCAGGTCGGCCTGCCGTGGCCCGCGGCGGGCCTGATCATCGCGGCGGTGCACGGCGTCGCCGCCTTTCTGCTGTGGCGGACCGTCGTGCGCCTCAGCCGTTCGTTGACCCTGCCGGAGCTCAGGCGGAGCGTGCTGTCGCAAGAGGAGTGATGGCGTTCTGGTTGCGGTCCGTGGAACGGCGGGTGGCCGCGCGCGGCGAGCGCGTGCGTGCCAATCTCGCCGCCGTCGGCGCCGCGAGGCGCCGATTCGCGAGCGGGCTCAGGCGCGAGCTGGGCAAACCGAAAGTGCTGCTCGCGTTGTTCGCGGCCGGCTTGGGCTACGGCTGGCTGCGGCGCGCGCCGGACCGGCCGGCGCCGCGCTCGGACGACGCGGAGCGGAGCGAGGATCGGACAGGGCGGCTCGCGAGGCTCGCCGCCGCGATGGTTGCGGGCGCGCGGATCTATGCGCAGGTGCGGCGCGCCGCGGCGCTCGTCGAGCCGCACCGCGGGTCGCGCGGACGGCACGACGCCGGCACCGCGCCCGGCTCATCCGCGTTTCGACAGGATCCGTCCGACGAGGCGCAGCAGCACGAGGCTTACGAGCGTCACGAGCGCCGCGAGTAGCAGCTGCCCGAGGCCGACGGCGATCCCGATCGCCGAGACGAGCAGCAGCGACGCGCCGGTCGTCAGGCCCTCGATGATGCGCGATTCGTGATGCCGGAAGATCGTGCCGGCGCCGAGGAACGCGACGCCCGTCACGATCGCCTCGACGATCCGCAACGGGTCGGCGCGCAGCACTTGGGGCAGCGTGTCTTCCGCGAACCGGTCGATGAGCAGGTCGCCGAGCCCGACGAGCAGCGCGGCCGCGGAGGCGAGGAGCGCGTGCGTGCGCAGCCCGGCGGGACGGTTCGCGAGCTCCCGCTCGAGCCCGACGATGCCGCCGAACGTGCCGGCGATCACCACCTTGATCGCGATCTCGACCTGCGCGAGCCAGTTGGTCTCGAAGAGTTCCAAGCGCGAGCGAGCGGACCCTTGAGTTGCGCGCGGCCGGCGATCAGGACGCCTTTTCCTGCTCGTAGACGTGCAGGCGGTTGTACAGCGTGTTCAGGCTGATGCCGAGGATCTCGGCGGCGGCACGCTTGTCGCCGTCGAAATGCGCGAGCGTGCGCATGATCAGCTCGCGCTCGATCTCGCGGATCGAGCGGCCGACCTGCAGGCCCTCGAGCCGGTTCTGCTGACCGAACGGGCTCTCGAAGCGCTCCGGCAGCACGACCTCGCCGTCGTCCGAGTCCGACAGGATGAACGCCCTGTGGATCACGTGCCGCAGCTCGCGGACGTTGCCGGGCCAGTGGTAGGCCTCGAGGCGCTTGATCGACTTCTCGGACAGCCACCGGTGCGGCCCATAGCGCTTCGCGAGCTCGTTCAGGAAGTGGTTCGCGAGCAGCGCGATGTCCTCACGTCGCTGGTGCAGCGGCGGCAGGCTGATCGGGAACACGCTGAGCCGATAGTACAGATCCTTGCGCAGCGCCTTGTTCTGGATCGCCTCGTTCGGAACGCGGTTCGTCGCCGCGATCACGCGCGTCTCGACCGGAATCTCCTTCTCGCTGCCGACCGGCAGGACCTTGCGCGTCTCGAGCACGCGCAGGAAGTGCGGCTGGAGCTCCGCAGGCATCTCCGTCAGCTCGTCGAGGAAGAGGGTGCCGTTGTGCGCGCGCACGAAGAAGCCCGAATGCTGGCGCGTCGCGCCCGTGAAGCTGCCCTTCTCGTGGCCGAACAGCTCGCTGCCCGCGAGCTCGCGCGACAACGAGCCGCAGTTGACGGCCACGAACTCGCCGCGGCGCCGGCTCTCCCTGTGGATCGCCTCCGCGACCAGCTCCTTGCCGGTGCCCGTCTCGCCGAGGATCAGCACGGGGCTGTCTGTGCACGCGATCTTGCGGATCTGGTTGTAGACCTCATGCATCTGCGGCGTCTCGCCGACCAGCAGCCCGAAGTGCAGATCGACGTCGTCCTCGTCGTACGTGCTGTGCTCGAGATCCCGCAGCAGGCTCATCAGCTCGCGGTTGTCGATCGGCTTCGTCAGATAAGAGACCGTCGGTCCGCTCAGATTCTTGATTTGCGACTTGATGCCGGGATGACCGGTGATCAGAACGACGCGCTCGACCTCAAGCTTGTTCTTCGCGAGCTCGTCGAGCAGCTCGAGGCCGTTGCCGTCCGGCAGCATCAGGTCGAGCAGCAGCACGTCGGACGGCTGGGAATCGAGGATTCTTCTGGCATTCGCCAGCGTATCGGCCGTACGCACTTCGTGGCCGTGCAGCCGCAACATCTCGGACGCGCTGGCGACGAAATCCGGCTCGTCATCGACCAACAATACGCTTGCCATCAGTTCACCGTTCCGCTTTTTGCGTTCATCGGGAGTATGAATCTACCAGAATCTCTCCGCGCATTCTTTCCGTCGAACGCGGGCCCCGGATGCACTGTCACCGTTCGGCAACAGGTCCCGCCGAGCGGCGTTCGGCATGGGGAATGCATTGGGTATCATGGGGAAAACCGGCCACCTCGTTGCGGCACGCCGGACGTGTCCCCACTAAGGTACAGCACGTGGCGGAGATTGACAAAGAAGCGTTCGCGGCGGCCGTCGTGCACGACATGCGCGCGCCGTTGAACGCATGCCTTATGTCGTTGAGCCTAATAGAGCTCAAGGCGTCGCAGCCCGCCGAGGTGCTGAAGTCGGTCGAGGTCCTGCGCCGCAACCTGGAGCGCCAGGCCCTCCTGATCGACGATCTCGCCGACGCCCTGCAGATCGTCGGCGGGGGCGTCGAGCTCGAGCTCGAGGCGGCGGATCTCGTCGAGATCGCGAAGCGTGCGATCGAGAGCGCTGGGCCCGTGACCGGCGTCGAGATCCGCTGGGCGGCAAATCCGCCGCCGTGCCCCATCGGCGCCGACGCAGAAAGGCTCGCCCGCGCGATAGGTGCGCTGCTCGAGATGGTCGCGGCGGACCTGCCCCAGGGGGGGCATATCGCGCTCGCGGTCGCCGACGCGGACGGCCGGGTGCGGCTCGCGATCAGCGGCGCGGGGGCGGAGAGGGCGGAACGGGGGCAAACGCGCCGCAGGCGCCCCGTGATGCGCCTGACCGTCGCGACGGAGATCGTCGCGAGACACGGCGGGCGGCTCGAGCTCGACGACGGGTCGGCGGCCGTCGAGCTGCCCCGGGCGCAGTGACCGTCGGGGCCGCCGCAGAGCGTCCCGGGGCGGCGGGTCAACCCTCCTGCTCGGTCGGCTCCTCCGAAGCGGTCCGCTGCTCGCCTTCGAACCGGCCGCCGGGGTCGGACAGCACGATCTCGACGCGGCGGTTGAGCTGCCGTCCGGCGTCCGTGTCGTTCGTCGCGACCGGGAATTCCTCGCCGAGCGCGCGGATCTCGATCCTGCTCGACGCGATGCCGCGATCGACCAGCGCCTGGCGCACCGCCTCCGCGCGCTGCCGCGACAGCTCGCGGTTGTAGCTCGCGGTGCCCGACGCGTCCGTGTGGCCCTCGATCGCGATGTTCCGGTCCGGGTTCTCCTCGAGGAACCGGGCGAGGCGATCGATCGTCGCCGCGGCGCCGGGGTTCAGCTCCGCCCGATCGAAATCGAACAGCACGTCGCTCAGCGTCATGACCCAGCCGCGCTCGGTCTGCTCGGCCTGGAGCTCCGCGAGCTGCTGCTCGAGGCCCTGCCTCTCCTCGGCGAGCTCCGCCGCGCGCTGCTCGGCTTCCTGTGCCTCCCGCGACTGCGCCTCGAGCTCGCGCCCGCGCTCGGCCGCGAGCTCCGTCGCCTGTGCCGCCTCGCGCTCGCGGGCCTGAAGCAGCACGCGGTTGCGCTCGGCCTCGCTGTCCTCGAGCGCCTCGCGGCCCCGCCGCTCGTCGGTTTCCGCCTGCACGATCTGCGCGTTGCGCAGCGCCGTGTACGCCTCGTGCTCGATGATCTCGACGTCCTCGTTCTCGTCGTAGGCCTCCTCGGCGCGGGACAGCGCGGCGCGCGCCGCTTCGTAGCGCGTCTGCGCGACGTCACGCGCGAGCGGATCCTCCTCGATCGCCTGGACGGCCGTGCGGGCCTGGTCGAGCGTCTCGATGCGCTCGGGCGGCTGGCTGCATGCGGCGAGCGTTGCGGCGAGTGAGAGTGTCGCGAGTCCGGATCTGCTTGTCATCTGGCCATCTCCTCGGAACGCGTCACAGCCTCGAGCCGGGCAGGGCGTCGTCCGACTCGTCGGGCCGCGGCTCCGAGTCGGGCGTGCCCGGGCGGAGCGAATCGGTTTCGACGTCCGCCGGGCCGCCGCGCTCGTCGGCCGGCTCGTCGTCCCGGAGCGAGACGTCGACGTCGCCGGAAGGCGCGCCGCTCTGCTGACGCTCGAGCTCGCTTTCGAGCGTCGCCAGCGTCTCGCGGACCTCCTCGACCGCTTCCTGGACGGATGCATTGTCGGAGAGCGCGAGCGCATACGCGGCATCGAGCTCGGCGTGCTCCGCGAGCCGGGCGGCCCGCTCCTCGTCGCCGTCCTCTTCTGCCTCGCGCGCCGCGAGCAGCTTCTCCCGTGCCATGTTGAGCTCCCGGTTCGCATAGCGCTGCGCGTCCGCGCGCTCCGCCTCGTCGATGCGCTGCTCCGCCTGCTCGATGCTTGCGGCCGGGACCGGCTGATTCCCCGCGCAACCCGCCGCAAGCACGAGCGATGCGATCGCAATCGAGCCTGCGACGGTCTTCGTTCGTGACATGCGCTCCCTCCGTTGCCGCTTTGCGACACTGAATGCAGTTTCCGTGCCACCTGTTTCGTGCCTGTCCCGCAAGCAAGGTTGTGCTGCGGCGACCACACGCGCTACAAAGCGGCATGCCCATGCGGATCGACGGAAGCGCGGCCGGCGTCGCAGCGCCGCGCGCGATCGTGCTCGAGCTTCTGATCGTCGCGACGTTTGCGGCCGCGTTCCTCGTGCTCTTCCGCGCCCGGCCCGGCTACGTCGACGTGCTGCTCGCGATCGTGGCCGTCGCATTCATCCTGGCCGGCGTTCGGCGAAGCCGCAGGCTGTGGGAAACGCACCGGCTCGATGTGCCCGGCGAGCCGACGCTCGGGCGCGCCGCCGCGGCCTCGGCCGCATTCACGCTCGTCGCGCTCGTCGTGCTGCTCGCCGCGGGGTTCGTCATCGGGCAGGGCGACGGCGATGCGGTCGAACGATTCTCGAACCCGCGCATCCTCGGGGCCTTCGTGCTCTACCTGCCGTGGGCGCTGCTCCAGCAGTTCGTGTTCCAGTTCTATCTGCTCGGCAGGCTGCTGGTCCTGCTGCCGGTCTGGGCGGCGGTCGCGATCACCGCGCTCGCGTTTTCGCTCGTGCACTTCCCGCGCGCGCCGGTCATGGCCGTCACGCTCGTTGCAGGCGTCGCATGGGCGCTGATTTATCGGCGTTACCGCGTGCTGCTGCCGCTCGCCGTATCGCACGCGCTCCTCGGCTCCGCGCTGCACTACTGGGTGTTCGGCCGGGACCTGCTCGGCAACTGGCTCGGCGCGCGATGACCGCGGGCACAATACTTGCCTCTCGTCGGCGGTGCCGTCCGGCGAGGAGCAGCGATGTCCGAGAGCGCAGTTGCGATCGCGATCTACGCGGGCCTCGGGCTGCTCGTGGCCGTCGTGATCTTCGCCGGCGCGTTGTGGCTCGCGAATGCGGCGAGGCGGGGAAACATAGAGCTCAAGTGGCGCCGCCGCCGCCGGGCGGCGCACGACGACTGAGCGCTAAAAAACGGGGTCAGAGCCCGTTTTCGTGACGAAAAAAGGCTCCACCCCGACTCAGAAGAAGAACGGGGAACGAGACGAGGAACCACGAGGATGAGTGAACCGGACATATTGCACGAGGCCCGGGACACGTTGAGCGACGACGTCGTGAACGGTCACCGCGCGATCCGCTCGCTGATGGAGGAGCTCGAGGCGATCGACTGGTACGCGCAGCGCGTCGATGCGACGAACGATCAGGAGCTCAAGGAAGTCCTCGCGCACAATCGCGACGAGGAGAAGGAGCACGCGGCGATGGTGCTCGAGTGGATCCGCCGGCACGATCCGGTGCTCGACCGGTACCTCAGGCAGTATCTGTTCACCGAGGCGTCGATCGTCGGCATCGAGGAGGCGGTCGACGCGGCCGAGGAGCCCGAGGCCGCCGACGACGTTCGAGGAGGCGGCGGGACAGCGCGCGGACTCGGCATCGGCAGCCTTCGCGGCAGCGTCAGGTAGGGGATCGGCGATGGATCACCTGCTTCGTGGCCTTGCTCCGATCGGTGACAACGCGTGGCGCGAGATCGATGCGGAAGCGGCGCGGACGCTGCGGCGGACGCTCGCCGGCCGCAAGCTCGTCGACTTTACCGGTCCGCTGGGCTGGGACGTCTCCGCGGTCGGCCGCGGGCGCGTGCGGGACGTGCTCGACCGCAACGGCGTCAAGGCGCGGCTCAGGGAGACGCAGCCGCTCGTCGAGATCGACGTGCCGTTCCGGCTTGCGCGCGCAGAGATCGATGCGATCGAGCGCGGCGCGAAGGACGCGGACCTCAACCCCGTCGTGCACGCGGCGAGGCTCGCGGCGCTGACGGAGGACCGGGCGATCTTCGCCGGTCTTCGCGAGGCGGGCATCGCCGGCATCTTCGAGCGCTGCCGCGAGCAGACGCTGCCGCTGTCCGACGATTACGAGCGTTATCCGCGCGTCGTCGCGGCCGCGCTCACGCGGCTGCGCAACGACGGGATCGAGGGCCCGTACGCGATCGCCCTCGGTCCGCGCTGCTACGAGGGGCTCACGGAGACGACGAACAAGGGCGGCTATCCGGTCATCAACATGGTCCGCCAGCAGCTCGACGACCGCATCATCTGGGCGCCGGCGGTCGACGGCGCCGTCGTGCTGAGTCTGCGCGGCGGCGACTTCGAGCTCACGGTGGGGCAGGACTTCGCGATCGGCTACGCCGCGCACGACGCGCAGCACGTCGAGCTTTTCGTACGCGAGAGCATGACGTTCGCCGTCTATACGCCGGAGGCCGCCGTTCCGCTCGAGTACGAGTCGGCGGCCGCGCGCTCGACGTCGACGATGTGACCGGCCCCGCGCGTCAGCGCGCGGCCGGCGCCGGCCGCGACAACCCCCGGTACACCGCGCCGATCGACAGCATGTTCGCCGTGCCGTCGAGCCGCTCGCCCGAGAACTCCTGATCGATCGCTCCGTAACGCGCCGCGAACGACCATGAAGGCGTGAACGCCCATTCGAGGTCGAAGTCCGCGCGAATGTACTCGCGATCGCTCGTGTCGCGGTCGAGCGCGCCGGTCTCCATCGCGCGCAAGCCGAACCCGACGCTGAGGCGCTCAGAGAGCTGCCGCCCGAAGCGGAGCCGCACCTCGTTGCGCTCGACTAGGAACCCGACCGCATTCGGGTTCAGGACGCGAAAAAGGCCGATGTCGACGGACGAGAGCTCCGTGCGCTTCGCGAACCCGAGGCTCATCGTCCAGTCCGTCGTCGCGTTGTCTACGACCTCGCCGAGCTCGTCGACGAACGTGAAGTCGCTGCGCTGAAGGCCGGTCGTCAGCGTGAACGACCAGAGCGCGTTGAGCTCGCGGGTGAAGCTGCCTTCGACGCCGACGGTATCCGTTTCGTTCTGCGTGGCGTCCGCTTCGTAGCGCGACGCGATCAGCCGCGCCGCCGCGTTCGTCCTGTCGTCGATGTTCCGGCCGACGCCGAGCGAGAGCGACGTGTCGTTGAAGTCCGTGCGTCCGCGGAAATCGGGGCCGGTATACGCGATGTCGAGCCGGCGCGCCTCGAGCAGGATCGAGCTGCGCTCCGAGATCAGGAACTGGGCGGACGGCGCGATGCTCACGCGCTTGCGGAACTCGTCGAGCAGCACGAGGAGGCCCGTCTCGTCGTCGATCGGGTCCTCGATCGGATCGTCCGGGGCCGGCGTGTCCGCGAGCTCGGAGCTGATGATGCTTTCGCGGCTCAGATTCAGGGCCACGGCGGCGTTCGCGCGCGGCCAGCCGTACCCGGCACGCGAGTTCAGGTAGAAGTCTTGGCGCTCGAGGTCGTCGTCCGCGTCGTCCGAGTACGTGTCCGCGCGCACGCGCGGCTGCACCATGACCTCGCCGCGCGGGCCGACGTTGCGCAGGCGCACGCGCGCGTCCATCAGCGCGCGCGTCGCCGTGTGGTCGCCGAGCTCGTCGGCGCCGAGCTCGCCGGGTTCCTGGCCGAGCCGGGGATTGTCGTTCGCCTCGATCTCCATGCGGATGTCGGGCGTCGATTCCCAGTCGGCGAGAGCGCCGTCGGTCAGCGCGCCGACCGTGAGCCCGCACGCCGCGAGCGCGCAGCCGCGCCGCGCGCTGCTCGCCCGTCGCGAGTAGCGGATCGTAGTGTTCATTTACCCCCCTGGCTCTCGTCTCTAATAGGCTTTCTCGCTCTTGAAGAGGACCGTGACGGTCTTCAGCAGGATCTTCAGGTCCAGCATCAGCGACCAGTGGCGCAGGTAGTCGAGGTCGTAGTCGATGCGGCGCTTCATCTCGGCGAGGTCCGCCGTCTCGCCGCGGCAGCCGTTGACCTGCGCGAGCCCGGTGATGCCGGGCGACGCCTTGTGGCGGACCATGTAGCCGTCGATCAGCTTGCGGTATTGCTCGTTGTGTGCGACGGCGTGCGGACGGGGGCCGACGAGGCTCATCCGCCCCTGCAGCACGTTGATCAGCTGCGGCAGCTCGTCGAGCGAATAGCGGCGCAGGAAGCGGCCGAACGGCGTGACGCGCGGATCGTTGCGCGTCGCCTGCCGGACGACGTCGCCGTCCTCGGCCACCGACATCGTTCTGAACTTGTAGACGATGATCTCTTCGCCGTCGAGCCCGTAGCGGCGCTGCTTGAAGATCACGGACCCTTGCGGCGTCGTGAGCCGGATTCCGATCGCGATGACGAGCATGACGGGCAGCGCGGCGACGAGCATCAGCGACGCGAGCACGACGTCGAGCGCGCGCTTCTTGATACCGCTCCATCCGTGGAACGGCGTCTCGCAGAGCGCGATGATCGGAATGCCGCGGATGTCGTCGACCCGCGCCTGGATCAGGTCGATGAACGAGATTTCCGGGATCAGATACACGGACGCGGTCGTGTCCCGCAGATCGTGCAGCAGGCGCTTCGTCCGCTCGAGGTGGTACGGCAGCGAGATGAAGATGATGTCGACATGGCGCCGCTTCACGTATGCGGGCAGCTCGCGGAGCGTGCCGAGCAGCTCGTCCGGACGGATCTGGGCGAGGCGCCCGGCCTCACGGTCGTCGAAGAAGCCGCAGTGCTCGAGGCCGAGCTCGGGGCGATCGACGATCGTCGACGCGAGCTCGCGGCTCACGTCGTTGACGCCGACGATCACGACGCGGCGCACGTTGTTCGACAGCACCGTGATTCTGCGCACGAGCTTGCGCAGCAGGACCGGCGCGGCCATCAGGAGCGGCGGCGTCGCGAGGAACCAGAGGAACAGCGCGCGGCGGGAGTAGACCTCCGACACCTTCGTCGCGTAGCCGATCAAAAGCAGCAGCGCGACGACGACGAGCCACCCGACGCCGGCCCGCGTCGCGATGGTCCAGCCGCTGACGAACATCGAGCGTTTGTCCGACGACTCCTGACGAACGATCGTGAAGCAGAGCAGCGCGGAGAAGATCGCGAGCAGCGCGTAGCTCTGGTCGAACTCGACGCCGAGAAGTTGCGTCGAGCCAACTAGCACGCCGGTCGAGAGCAGCGGCGCCGACAGTGACTCGAGCACCGCGATCAGCATCAGCAGCAGGGTGACCTTGTAGTAGCCGCCGGCCAAACCGTCGTCTCCGCGTGTGTTATCGCGAGTCGCCTTATGCAATCGACATGCCAGCGGTCGACGGCGCGAACTGCGGCACTCTGCGTTACGGAGTGTTCTCAGAAATTGTGAGGCGCGTGCAACACCTTCATTCATAGATCGGGCGGCGAACGGAAGGCGTGGGCGCCGAGCGGGTGTCGGCGTATAGCGACGTCGCCGATTGCCGACGAGTGGCATGAGTCTTGCTCGAAACGTTTCGCGTCGGCATTGTTCGCCGCGCGGCTCGCGTCGTCGGACGGAAGAGCACGTCAACAGAAGCAACACAACGAAAGGCGAACGAGTAATCGATGTGCGGCATAGCGGGAGTCGTTCGGCCTGACCTCGTCGAGGCCGATGCCCTTCGACGGATGGTGACCTCGATCGTGCATCGCGGGCCGGACGGTCGGGGAACGATCGTGCGCGACGGCGTCGGCTTCGGGCACGCGCGACTCGCCGTGATCGACCCCGCCGCGAGCGCGCAGCCGATGGCGACGGCTGACGGCCGCTGCCTGATCACGTTCAACGGCGAGATCTACAACTATCGCGAGCTCGCCCGCGAGCTCGCGACGGAGCAACCGCTGACGACCCGGGGCGATACCGAGGTGCTGCTGCGGCTTCTCGCGCGGGACGGGGAGAAGGCCCTCAAGCGCCTGCGCGGGATGTTCGCGTTCGCGTTCTACGACTTCAGTCGCCGGCGCCTGCTCCTCGCGCGCGATCACTTCGGACAAAAGCCGCTCTACTACTGGCACGACGGCGAGCGGTTCGCATTCGCGTCGGAGATCAAAGCGCTGCTCGCGCTCGAGCCCGAGCTCGCCGAGCTCGACCCCGATGCGCTCCACGAGTACCTGACGTTGCGGGTCGTGACGGCGCCGCGGTCGATGTTCAAACGCATCCGCAAGCTGCCGCCGGGGCATTACCTCGTGTTCGAGAACGGGCGCGTCGACGTCGCGCCGTACTGGACGCTCGACTTCGAGCCGAAGCGGAAGCTCTCGCTCGAAGACGCCGTCGAGGAGCTCGACGAGCGTCTGCGCGAAGCGGTCGCTTATCACCTCGTGAGCGACGTTCCGGTCGGCGCCTTCCTGAGCGGCGGGATGGACTCGAGCCTCGTCGCGGCGCTGATGCACGAGACCGGCGCGGGCCGCTTCGAGACGTTCACCGGCGACGTCGCCTTCGGGTCGCGCTCCGAGCTCGAGCACGCGGAGCGGGTCGCAGCGCGGTACGGGCTGCCGAACGTGCGGCTGCGGATCGACCCGTCGCTGACCCGGAGCCTGCCGGTCGTGATCCGGCATCTCGACGAGCCGGCGGACGCGCTTTCGGTCTGCGTGTTCCACCTCGCCGAGCTGGCTCGCCGGCACGTGAAGGTCGTGCTCGGCGGCGACGGCGGCGACGAGCTCTTCGGCGGCTACGACCGCTACTGGGCCAACCGTTACGTCGGCGTCTATGCGCTCCTGCCGGCCGCGCTGCGGAGCCGAGTGCTCGGGCCGGCGATCGCGCGGCTGTCCGGCGGCAGCTGGTACCGGAGCGTCGGGCACCGCGTGAAGTGGCTGCAGCACGTCGCGTCGTTCGACGGCGGCCTGCGCTACGCGAAGAGCCTGAGCTACTTCTACGTCAGCGACGAGCACCGCGAGCGGCTGTACACGCCGGCGCTCGCCGCGCGCATCGCGGCGTTCGATCCGGAGCGCGCGATCGCCGAGCTCTACGAGTCGGCCGATGCGCGCGAGGCGCTCGATCGGATGATCCACGCCGACGTGCGGACGCGGCTGCCCGATCACCCGCTGATGATCCTCGACCGGATGACGATGGCGCACGGCCTCGAGGCACGCAGCCCGTTCCTCGACCATCGCGTCGCGGAGTTCTGCGCGTCGCTGCCGGCGCGCTTCAAGGTGCGCGGCGGGCGCGCTCGGATCATCGAGAAGGCGCTCGCACGCCGCTATCTGCCGCCCGAGACGCTGCGGCGGCCGAAGCAGGGCTTCTCGTCGCCGCTCTTCTACGCGCTGCGCGGGGCGTATCGCCGGCTCTACGACACGCTGCTCAAGGATGCGCGGCTCGTCGAGGACGGCTGGATCCGGGCCGACGGCGTCGAGACGCTCGTCCGCGAGCACGTCGACGGTGGCCAGGATCACGCGCAGCGGCTCTGGCTCCTGTGCGCGGCAGAGGTCTGGTATCGCATCAGGCTCCGCGGCGAAGGCGCGGAAGCCGTCGAGGGTGCACTGCTCAGGGAGGCAGCATGAAGAGACTGGTGCCCGACGCTCTGGATATCCGCCGGCTGCGCCGCTCGGCGGCGCGACTCGCGCGGACGCGATATCCCGCGTTCCTCTTCGGCCGCGAGATTCCGGCCGACGAGATTCCGGTCTTCACGTATCACGAGATCGACGCCGCGGAGCTCGACGCCGACCTCGATTTCCTCGAGCGCAACCGCTATCGCACGCTGTCGCTCGACGAGTATCACGACCGGATGCGCAACCCGCGGCTCGGGCGCGAGAAGTGCGTTCTGCTCACGTTCGACGACGCGCGCGCCAACTTCTGGAACGTCGCCTTTCCGGTGCTCGCGCGCCGCGGCGCCCGGGCGGCGCTGTTCGTGCCGACGTATTGGATCGGTGGGCGCAACGTGCCCGCGCATGAATCGACGCCGCCTGGGTTCATGTCGTGGGCCGAGCTCCGCGAGTGCATGGCGTCGGGGCTCGTCGACGTCGAGTCGCATGCGCACCGGCACGCGACCGTCTTCACGTCCGCGCGGCTCGCGGGCTTCGCGACGCCGCGCGCGCTCGAGTCGTACGACCTGTTCGACTGGCCGATGCGGCACGAGCGCGGCATCGATCGGCTCGGGCGACCGCCGCTCGGCACGCCGATCTACGAGTCGGCGCCGCTCCTGTCCGCGCGGCAGCGCTACATCGAGCCGGCCCTGCCGGCGCTCACGTGCCGCAGCCTCGTCGAGTCCGGCGGGGGCGAGCGCTTCTTCGCGAAGCGGAATGCGCTCGCGGAGCTGAAGGCCGCGTACGCGGCGGTCGCCGGCCGCGTGCAGGGCCGGCTGATCCCCGCGAGCGAGCTCCGCGCCGAGATCGAGACCGAGCTGTCGCTCGCCGTCGACACGTTTCGCCGCGAGCTCGGGCGCGCGCCGCGCTACTTCGCCTATCCGTGGATGCTCGGCGGGGCGGAATCGCTCGCGATGCTGAAGGACCTGGGCTTCGAGGCGGTGTTCGGCGTCGCGCTCGACTTCGTGCGCATTCGCCGGGAGCCATTGCCGATCGCGACGTACGCCCGATACAAGTCGGACTGGCTCAGGTTCCTGCCGGGCGACGGGCGGCGTCGCCTCGTCGGGATCGTGCCGCACAAGGTGGCGAGCTTCCTGAGGACTCAACACTTCGCTCACTGACCGCGGGAGGTCGAGATGCGCGAGCGCGTCATCTGCGTCATGGCGAGAATGCTCGACCAGGAGGACGGGTTGTACGTCTACGCGCGCAACCTGCTCGAGAACCTCCTCGCGCTCGACCCCTCGTCGCGTTATTTGATCCTGCTGCGCACCGACAAGCGCGCGCACCTGTTCGAGCGCTTCCCGAACGCGGACGTGCGCGTGCTGCCCGCGCGGATCAAAGTCGTCTGGGATCAGGTCGTCGCGCCGCTCGCAGCGTCGCGAGAGGATGCGGACCTGATCTTCAATCCGAAGTTTTCGTTGCCCCTCTTGTCGCGGCGGCCGGCCACGTTCGTGCTGCAGGGCTCGGACTGGTACCTGAATCCGCAGAACTACCCCTGGTGGGACAACCTGTACATCCGCGCCACGCTGCCGCTCTACGTGCGCAAGGCGGAGCGCCTGCTCGCTATCTCGCGCACGGTCGTCGACGACTTGAAGCCCTACCTGCGGCTCGATCCCGCGCGGATCGACGTCACGTACGCCGCCCCGAGCCCGAACTTCGGCACGAGCCGCGACGACCGAGAGCTCGAGCGCTTCCGCACGGAGTACCGCCTGCCGCCGGAATTCATCCTGACGGTCGCGCGCGGGTATCACACGGGGCATGGACGGATGCCGGAGTACCCGGGCGGCAACAACGAGCGGCTCGTCCGCGCGTATCGCGTATACCGCGAGCGAGGAGGGCGCCTGCCGCTCGTCGTCGTCGGCAACAGGATCGAGGCGTATCTGCGCGCGCACGGCTTCGGCGACCAGGACCTGCGCGACGTCGTCTTCACGGGCTTCGTGCCGCACGAGCGCATGCATCTCCCGTATCAGCTCGCGGAGTTCTTCGTGCTCGCGACGCTGAACGAGAGCTTCGCGTTTCCGCTCGTCGAGGCGATGGCCTGCGGCTGTCCCGTGGTCGCGTCGTCGACGGGCGCATGCGCCGAGATCGGCGGCAGCGCCATTCGCCTGATCGATCCGTTCGACGTCGACAGCATTGCAACCGGCCTGCTCGAGCTCGACCGCGCGCCCGAGCTCAGGGAGACGATGCGGCAGGCGGGCCTCGAGCGCGTGCGACGCTACAGCTGGCAGGCCACCGCCGAGCGGACGCTCGCGGTGTTCGACGCGCTCGCGCCGTCGCGGGTCGGCGCCGTGCGCGCGGCGTGACGACGAAAAAACGTGTCAGACACGATTTCCTCGCGGAAATGTGTCTGACACAATTTCCAAAAAGGCGTCCGAAACGATTCGGGGGGCGGCATCAAGAAATCTCTGCAGCTACTGATCGGCGTTGCGCTGCTCGTCGCGATCCTCTGGTATGCGGACGCGTTCGGCGAGATCCGGGCGCTCGTCACCGACGCGGCGCCGCACTTCCTCGTGCTCGCGCTGGCCGTGATGACCCTCGACCGGCTGCTGATGACCTTCAAGTGGATCCTGCTGCTCGAGGCGCGCGGCCTCGCGCTCTCGGTGTTCACCGGCTTCAAGATCTATTGCGCGACGATGATCTGGGGGATGTTCCTGCCGACGACGGTGGGAGCGGACGCGCTGCGGGCGTACCTCACGTCGCGGCAGGGGCTCGACGGCTACGAGGTCACGGCATCGATCATCGTCGAGCGCATGGTCGGCTTCGTCGGCGCGTTGCTGTTCGGGCTCGTCGGCATGCTGATCCTGAGCGGCGCGGGCACGGTCGACGAGCGCTTCGATCCGGTCTGGTGGGCGGGCGGGGCGATGCTCGCCGCCGCCGTCGCCGTCGTGATGCTGTCGTTCAGCGGGCGCGCCTGCGACGCGATGCTGCGGATCGTGCCGCAGCGCCTCCGCGCGTCGAGGCTCGTGCAGCGCTTCCGCGACTTCCATGCGGTCTATCGCGCGTACGGCGACGAGCGGCGCACGCTCGGCGTCTTCTTCGCGCTGACGGTGCTCGAGCAGGGCATCACGGTCGTCGCCGTCTGGCTTCTCGCGCTCGGCCTCGACGTCGACGTGCCGCTCTGGTACGTCGCCGCCGCCGTGCCGCTCTCGATGCTGATCGCGCGCCTGCCGATCGCGTTCGACGGGCTCGGCGTCTTCGAGGGCGTATTCGTGTTGATCATGGGCCTCGGCGGCGTCCGACCGGCCGAGGCGCTGTCGATCGCGCTCGCCGGCCGCGTCGTGCAGATCGTCGCATGGGCCCCGTGGTGGCTGCTCTACTCGCTCGATCACGAGCGCGTCCGCCCGCCGAAGCGGGTGTTGCCGTCGTGACCCGACCTCAGTGCAGCGGTCGCGTGCCGGGCGACGGGTGGCGGCGCGCGCCGAGCGATCGGTAGTAACGGAATTTCCCGGACGGCTCCCGCTCGATGCTCGGCACGACCTCGACGTCGAGACGGCAGTCCGCGCCGAGCACGTTGCGCATCAGCTCGCCGAGCTGACGCTCGAGCGCCTCGCGATCGGGCGTCTCGTGCAGCTCGATCCTGACCTTCCACTCGCACCGGTCGAGCTGCTCGAACTGGACCTTCTGCGCGGCGCCGAGGGGCGGCTGACCGGCATAGCGCTCGAGCGCGCGTCCGAGCAGAGAGCCGTGGATCGGCGTGCCGTCCGGCTTGAACACGAGGTCCGCGGCGCGACCCTGCAGCTCGGCCAGCACGGGCTGCGGCCGCCCGCACGGGCAGGGATCCGGAGAGAGCACGCCGAGATCGCCGATCCGGCAGCGCACGAGCGGCATGCCGCGGTTCACGAGCGTCGTCGCGACGACCTCGCCGAGCTCACCGGGCGCGGCCGGCAGGCCGTCGCGAAAGATTTCCAGATGCACGTTCGTCGTCAGCACGTGCAGCGATCCGGCCGGACACTCCGCGGCGATCGGCCCCACCTCCGTGCAGCCGTACGACTCGATCACGCGGTCGCCGAGATGGCGCAGGATGTCGTCGCGCTGGAACGCGTAGAGCTGCTCGCCGCCGACCTTGACGAACGGGACGCGTGCGGCCCGGCTCGGTCCGCGAGTCCGGCCGATGTGCCGCGCGAGCTCGTGAACGGCCGACGGCGTGCCCCAGACGAGGTCCGGCTTGCGCGTCTCGAGATAGTGCACCGCCTCGTCGAGCCGCTCGGGCGTCAGGTCGTGGGCCGGGACGAAATGCCGGTTCAGCACGAAGTTCTCGAGGCCGAGCGACGAGCCCCACATCCGCAGCGTGCGCGCGCCGATCTCGAGGCCGTGCCACCCCATCGGGTGATACTCGGCGGCCCAGCTCCACGCGACGCCGTTGAGCGTCCACGGCACGACGACCGGCGTGCCGGTCGACGCGGAGCTCCGCCGCGGGAACAGCAATGCCCGGATCGTCCCGTCCGGAATCAGCGCTTCGCGGTCGTCGGCGATCGTGCTTCGCTCGAGCAGCGGCCAGCGGGCGAGGTCGGCGGGGCTCTGCTCGACGTCGCTCCACCGCTCGGATCGATAGAGCGGCACGCGCTCGGCCGCGAACGACAGCATCTGCTCGAGCCGCGCGCGGCTCAACGCGGCGTAGCTCGCGGCGTCGAGCGAGTCCCATTCGGCGAGCTGTCGCATCAGCCTGCCGATCGGGCGGCCGCGCACCTGCTGCGCGCCGAGATACATCGAGCGGTGAAACCGGCGCTCGAGGCGCCTGCCGGTCGAGCCCGGGTCCGAATCGATGGGCTCGACGGCTCGACGGCGTTGCGGAACGATCTCGATGCGACGCATCGACTAGTCTCCTTCACTGCGCTCGCAGCGCGCTGTTGACGCGCGACGGCATCCTGCAGTCGCCCGCGCGGGCGTCGCCGTTCCGGCGCCGCTCGACGCGGCGCACGACGCGCGCGGGCACGCCGACGGCCAGCGTGTGCGCCGGGATGTCGCGAATCACGACCGCGCCCGCGCCGACCACCGCGCCGTCGCCGATCGTCACGCCGCCGATGATCGTCACGTTCGCGCCGACCCATACGCGGCGGCCGATCACGATCGGCGCGAACAGCGCCTCGAGCTGCTCGTCGCCGTAATCGTGACCGGTCGTCGTCAGGATCGTGCCCGGTCCGAGCTGCGACTCGTCGCCGATGGACACGCCGCCGTGGCCGTAGATCTGCACGAAGCTGTTGATCGCGACCCGGTCGCCGATGTCGACTCGTCCGTGGACGCCGGCCCGGATGTAGATCGAGTCCTGGAACAGGCAGTCCCGGCCGATGCGGACGTTGGCCGCGTTGATGATCCGATTGCCGGTGCCGAACACGCAGCCCGCGCCGGCGCGGCGCAGCACGTAGCGCATCCGGAACGTCGCGAGGCCCATCCGCATCAGCCGCAGACCCTCGGCCGGGTCGCGTCGCAGGCCTCTCAGCGCTTCCGTTAGCTTGCCGCGTCGGTCCATCGAGCCGCCTGACTGCCGTGTCGGCCCCTTACGGCTGCGCACCGTAGTAGTAATAGTAGGGCGCCACGTTCTCCGAAGATCTGTTGAGCACGGTGCCGACGACGTTCACGTCCTGAAGGAGCTCCTTCGCGGCCACGAGGTCCGCCTGCTTCGTCCTGCCCTGACACAGCACGAGCAGGATCGCGTCGACCAGCGGGCTGAAAGCCAGCATGTCGTCGGTCGCGAGCAGAGGCGGAAGGTCGAAGACGACGATGCGGCCCTCTCCTTGCCGGAGCTGGTCGACGAGCGCGCCCATCTGCGGAGACGTCAGGAGCTCCGACGAGTTCGCGAACGGCCGCTCGTTGAGCAGCAGGCCGAGCCGCTCGATGCCCGGGTTGAAGAGCGCGCGCTCGAGATCGACGACGCCTTGCAGGACGTCGCCGATGCCGTGGCGCGGATACACGCCGAGATACCGGGAGATCGACGGCTTGCGTAAATCGAGATCGACCAGCACGACGCTCGTCGACAGGTCTCGCGCCATGCTGATGCTCAGGTTGATCGCCGTGAGCGTCTTGCCCTCGTCGGGGCACGTGCCGGTGACCGCGAGCGTGGTCCAGCCGTTGCGGCGCATTCGCTGAAGCACGCGCGTGCGGAGCATCTTGTACGCGGAGCTCGCGGGTGCCTCCTCGTCGGTCAAGACGCGGTGATTCTGCAGCGTGCGCGGGTTCAGCTTGACCCGCGGCAGCGACTCGGTCGTGATCGGCCCGAACCCCGGGGCGCGAGGTGCGAGCTCGGTGACGTCCGGGTCGTGCGATATGGGCCTCGCGCCCCTGACCCGCGCGAATCCCTTGTCGATGGTCGCCATCCCGTCCTGCTCCCTCTGCCCTTACTGAGGGGGAGTCATGACGAGGAACGCCACGACTCCGACCCATGCCGTCACGCTCGCCGCGAGGGCGAGCCGCCTCCATCTCCTGCGACGCGCGTCCGCCTCGTTGTCGATGTTGGGGATCATCACGAGGGGCGGAATCTCGAGCAGCGTGTGGACGTCGCGGGGACTGCGGACCGTCGTGTCCGTGGTCTCGGCGATCGCGACGCCGCCTGCGCCGCCCATGAACGCGAAGGCGAGCCCGAGCAGCAGGATCGCTATCCGGTTCGGCTGCACGGGCCGGCGCGGCGTGTCGGGCGCGTCGAGAACCGTGAAGCGATCGCCGCGGTTCTCGGACTCGAGATTCACGGACATCGCCGCGGCCTGCTGCTTGCTCAAGAGCTCGTTGTACTGAGCGAGCAGCTGATCGAGGCCGCGCGTGAGCGCCGCGTACTCGCGCTCGACCTCGGGCGTCTGCGTCAACCGCTCCTCGAGCATCGCGTAGCGTTCGCGCAGACTCTCCCGCCGAGCGAGCACGGCCTCGAGATCCTGGCGAGCGGCGTCGAGCTGCACCTGCCGCTGGACGTACGCCGGGTTGTCCGGCGGGGCCGCGGGCGTCGACCGCTGCGGCGCAGGCGGCGCCGTCGCGAGCCGCTCCCGCAGGTTCGCGATCGATCTCTCGAGCCGAACGACGTCGGGATGCTCGTCCGTCACGCCGCGGTCGCGCAGCTGCTCGAGCTCCTGCTCGCGCGACGACAGCACCGACTGCAGCGTCGTCCTGTCGAAGCCGGGGAGGCCGGTCTGCGCGCTCAACGCCTCGATCTCCCGTTGCAGCCGCACGATGTTCGGATGCTCCTGGCTGTAGATCGCAGAGTCGCGGATGTACTGCCGCTGCAGCATCTTCAGCCGATCGGCCGGGCTCAGCAGCGGGTTGCCGTTCTCGTCGAGGACGGCGGCGTAGGGGCTCAAGTTCGCGAGCTCGGATTCGAGCAGCGAGATGCGCTCGCGGAGGGTCCTGATCTCGTTGTCGGCCGCGAGCATATCCTGCTCGGTCTGCTCGAGGAGCTGCATGTTCATGTCCGCGAGCTCGGGGAGGCGACCTGCGTTCTTTCGCTTGAACTCGGCGAGCGCCGCCTCGCGCTCGGCGATCTGCTTCTCGAGGCGCTCGGCCTCGGCCTGCAGGAACTGGAGCGTGCCGGCCGCGAGCTCCCGGCGCGCCCGCTGGTTCTCGCTCGTGTAGAGATTCACGAGCTCCTCGGCGACCGCATAGGCGACGTCAGGCGACGAGTGCCGGAAGCCGACGTGGAACGCGATCACGTTCGGGCCGGCGGCGATCAGGCTCGGCAGCAGCGCCGGGTCCTCCGCGCCGGTCACGATGTTGCGGCGGAGCTCGCGGACCGCCTGCCGGGGCTCGAGCGTCGGGAACGGATCGTGCCGCTCGACGATCCCGGCGAGATTCTCCTCCGTCAGCACGCGCTCCGTGATCCGTCGGACCCGCTCCTCCGGCAGGTTCGCGATGGTCGAGCGGACGAGGTCTTCCGGGACCTCGGACTCCTCGACGAGCAGGATCCCGGTCGACTCGTAGATCGTCGGCAGCCGGAAGGCGAGGGCGACTGCGATCGTGAGGATCGGAGCCGCAATGAGGAAGAACAGCAGTCCGCGGCGTTTCAAAATTCCAAGGTAATCTTTGAAACCCAGCTCCGTATCGACTCTGTCCTCCATCTTCTTCTTCCCCTGCGTCGGCGGCCCTACCCGGTCGCGGCACTCGCTTTGTTTTCAAGGCACCACGACGACGTCCCCGCTTTCCAGAAGAATGTTCTGCTCGAGGTTGCGGCCGCGCACGACGTCGTCGAGTCTGAAGGGCAGTGCAACTTGCCTGCCATTCTCGCGCCGCAGGATGAAAATATCGTTCGTCGACGCGAAGGCGGTAGTTCCGCCGGCGATGCTGAGCGCCTGCATCACGTCGATCCGCGGGTTCATGACGAACTCGCCGGGGTTGTTCACCTGGCCGAGCACGTAGATCTTGTTGCCGTTGATCTCGCGGACGGCGACCGTGACGACCGAGCCCGGGATGTACCGGGCGAGCCTCTCCGTCACCTCCTGGCGCAACTCCTCGACCGTCTTGCCGACGGCGCTCAGGTCGCCGGCGAGCGGGAAGGAAAAGCCGCCGTCGGGCCGCACGAGGACGTCCTGGTCGAGACCTTCCTCGCCCCAGACGGAGATGTGCAGCAGGTCGCCCGGCTGGACGAGATAGCCGCGCGTGTCGACGGTGTTGCTGCCTTCGTCCTGGGCGCGGGCGCCGGTCGAGAAGCACCAGGCAAGCGCGGCGGCCGCGACGAGCAGCGCGGCCGACCGCGTCGCCCCGCGAATGAGTCGCTTCGGTACGGCAGTTGCAGTGTTCATTTTTGCTGCTGGAAGAGACATGCAGTTCATTGATGTGTTCTTCGTCCGGCTTTGAATACGAAACGACGAATCAAGGCGTCGCGCTGTAGTCGATCGAGTGTCGACTCGAGTTCAGCTTAGCAAAAGCAAAAGTGGCAGCGTGATAGTCCGCCGGCCGTTTGAAAAACATGTAACCCTTTCCGATTTTTGGAAATGAAAACGATGGTCAGGAACTTTTCGGCCCTAGAAAGTCGCGTGTTCGACTTGTTGGTCATCGGCGGCGGAATCTTCGGTGCGTGCGCGGCGTGGGACGCGACGCTGCGCGGCCTGTCCGTCGCGCTCGTCGAGCGCACCGATTTCGCGGCGGGCGTGTCGGCGAATTCGTACAAGTTCGTGCACGGCGGCATCCGCTACCTGCAACATGCGGACCTGTGGCGGCTGCGGCAATCGTGCGCCGAGCGGAGCACGTTCCTGCGCATCGCGCCGCATCTCGTCCATCCGGTGCCCGTAGTGATTCCGACGTATGCGCGGCCGCGCCAGGGCAAGGCATTGCTCGGCGCCGGCATGCTCGTTTACGACGCGCTGACGCTCGACCGGAACCGACGGATCACCGATCCCGCTCGCCGCATTCCGCTCACGCGTTTCCTCGACCGCGATCGAGTGACCGAGCTCTTTCCGGGCATCCCGACTCAGAACCTCACCGGAGGCGCGATGTTCTGGGACGGACAGATGTACAACCCGACCCGGCTCGTCCTCGCGTTCGTCCGCTCGGCGCACGAGAACGGCGCGGTCGTCGTGAACTACGCGAGCGCGGAAGATTTCAATCTGTCGGACACGGCCGTCGAAAGCGTCAGGGTGCGCGATCACCTCTCCGGCGGCACGGCGGAGGTGCGCGCGAAGATGGTATTGAACGCGGCGGGACCATGGGTGCCGTCGATGCTCGCGGGCATCGATCGGGATCGGGGCGCGCTCGCCGGCACGTACTCTCGCGATGCGTGCTTCGTCGTGCGCAGGAGGTTCGAGCACGGCTACGCCGTCGCGCTGCAGGGGCGTACACGCGATCCCGACGCGCTCTTGAGCCGCGCGGCCCGTCACGTCTTCCTGACGCCGTGGCGCCAGTACACGCTGTGCGGCGTATGGCATCGCGTTTGGACCGACCATCCGGACGACGTGCGCGTGACGCCCGACGAGGTCGCGGGCTTCGTGAGCGAGGTGAACGAAGCGATGCCGGGTCTCGGTCTCGACGTGTCGGACGTGACGATGTGGAACGCGGGCCTCGTGCCTTTCGGCGACAACGAGGAGGGCGCCGTGCATCTGCGGTACGGCAAGCGGTCGCATCTAATCGATCACGGGGAGACGCACGGCCTCGCGAATCTCGTCAGCCTGATCGGCGTGCGGTACACGATGGCGCGGGCGGACGCCGGCCGGGCCGTCGACCTCGTCTGCGCGAAGCTCGACCAGAAGCTCGGTCCTTCGCGGACCGCCCTCGTTCCGGTGCACGGCGCGAGCTTCGAGCGTTTCGACGCGCTCGTCGACGCCGTCGCACGCACGCTCGGGCCGCAGGCGGGCCGAGACGCCGCGGCCGCGCTCGCGCACAACTACGGCTCGGAGTATCGTCGGGTGCTGGCGCTCGGCGAGGAGCCCGGCGTCGGGCGCGGATGCCTTCCGGGCTCGACGACGTTCCGTGCCGAGATCGCGCATGCGATTCGCGAGGAGATGGCGGTGCGTCTCGCCGACATCGTGTTCCGGCGCACCGATCTCGCGACGGGGGGGCATCCCGGTCCCGCTGCGCTGCAGGAGGCGGCATCGCTCGCCGCGCGCGAGCTCGGCTGGGACGACGCGCGGCGCCGCGACGAGATCGCGGAGGTCGAACGGCGGTTCATCATCGGGAACGGCGCCGGGTTCGCGCCGCCCGAGCTCAAGGCCGAGGAGGGGCCGGAGGTCTTCGCAGGCGCGGGCGCTTGAGTCGGGCCGGCCGCTCGGGCGATCGCGCGACGGTGGCAGAGGGGAACCGAGAGGATGGACGCTTTGGTGACCGGCGCGACGGGGTTCATCGGCTCCAGGCTCGCGGAGCGGCTCGCGCTCGGCGGACATCGCGTCGTTGCGTTCGGCGCGGAGCGGACGGCGCAAGAGGCGGAGCGTCGCCGGCTGCTCGAGTCGCGCGGAATCCGGGTGCACATCGGCCGGCTGGACGACCGGGCGCTGCTGCGCCGCCTCGCGAGCGGCGTCGACACCGTATTCCACCTCGCCGCGGCGCAGCACGAATCGAACGCCGGCCTCGACTACTTCCGTGCGGTCAACGTCGACGGCACGCGCAATCTGCTCGACGCCTGCGAGGAGGCCGACGTCAAGCGCTTCGTGTACGGCAGCACGATCGGCGTGTACGGGTCGGCGCGGAACGGACGGCTGGACGAGACGTCGGCGACGCGTCCGGAGAACATCTACGGCGTGACGAAGCTCGAGGCGGAGCGCGAGGTCGCCCGGCGCGGCGCGCGGCTCGGCTGGACCATCGTGCGCATCTCCGAGACGTACGGCCCCGGCGACGGGCGGCTCGCGAAGCTCTTTCGGCTCGTCGACAGCAGCATCGTGCCGATCATCGGCAGCGGCACGAACGAGCACCATCCCGTCTACGTCGACGACCTCGTCGCGGGGCTCGAGCTCGCGGCGACGATGCCCGAGGCGATCGGCGAGACGATCGTGCTTGCCGGCAAGGACATCCTCGCGACGCGCGAGATCATCGAGGGCGTCGCCGCCGCGCTCGGCAAGCCGCTGCGCAGCGTGAAGCTTCCGCTCGGGCCGTTCCTCGTGGCGGCCGTCATGTGCGAGAAGGGCTGCCGTCCGTTCGGCATCTCGCCGCCGTGGCATCGCAGGCGCCTCGACTTCTTCGTGAAGCGCTTCTACTTCTCCATAGAGAAGGCCGAGCGTCTGCTCGGCTATCGGCCGGCCGTGTCGTTCCATGACGGCGCACGCGAGACGGCGGCCTGGTATCGCGCTCGCGGTTACCTCTGAGCCGCCGCCCGCCGGCCTCAGCTCGCGATCGCGGCGATCTTCTTGGTCAGGATCCGCACGTTCTTGCCGTACATCTTGTACGCGAGCCTGAAGAAGAGCTCCAGTGCGCCCGTGAACGCGAGGCCGACGTAGTTCAGCGGGTTCTTCCAGAATACGTAGATCGCGAGCGGCAGCGTCCGGACGTTCTCGAAGCCCGCGAGCCGCAGCACCTGTGCAAGGCTGTGCTCCGTGAACGTGTTGAAGTGATCGATGTTGTGCGCGAGGTTCTCCGAGCCGACGAGCGGATTCGCGCCGTTCAGCCCGTAGACGAAGACGAAGCCGCCGGGGCGGAGCGCCTTGCGGCACAGCGTCAGGAACTCGATCTGCTCGTCGAGCGTCAAGTGATTCAGCTCCTGCTCCGCGATGATCACGTCGTACGGCTCCGCGCTCGATTCGACGAACTCGAACGCGCGTGCCGCGCGGCAGTCGAGGTTGCGCTTGACGCCGTGCGCGACCTTCTCCGGATCGGAGTCGATGCCGATCACGTTCGCGTAGCCCGCTTCGCGCAGCGCGCCGACGAGGTAACCCGGGCCGCAGCTCACGACGAGGATCCGCGCCGAGCGGTTCTCGGGCATGTGCGGAAGGTAATTGTGGCGATAGTACTGGCGGAACGACGCGTAGCCCTTGTCGACGTCGGCCGGCGCCTGCCAGTACGAGTCGAACGGCTCGAGCCGCGCCGCGAGCGTTCTGCTGCGCCGCTCGTCGAGCGCGTCGCCGATCGGCGTCGCCGCCGCCGCGCTGCCTGCCGTGAGCTGATCCTTTCGCATTTCCGTAGCCATGTACTCGCTGACCTCCGTTTATTCTTGGCAACAGGCGATCGTCTTCAACGAGGGCGCCCCCGTCCCGCGGCCGCAGCATGCAAGAAATGGGGCGGGGCACGGCGGCTTCCCGGAACGGCAGCCCGGAACGGCAGCGTAGCGTCGTCCCGTCGTTCGCGCGTTCCAAAGTTTTGGCCGCGGTCCCAAAGCTTGCTCCGCAACTCCGCGGGCACGCGGCGGATTCGCGCGGCGGGGCACTCAAACGCCGGCCTTGGCACGCAGATTGAATGATCCGGCGGTCGTGTGTCGTGCGTACGACAGCGACGCGGAACAGCGGGCGAGCGTCTCCCGAATCCGCAGCGCACGCCACGCCGACAGATCAAGCAGGGAGCCGAGGCCGGGGCCGAGAAGACTCCGGCGCAACAAGGAGAAGCAATGAACGGCGGGAGATGCAGGGTGCCGACGGGCGTGGATCGATCCTCGGTGCCCGCGCGGCGCGCTCGATGAGGATTCTCTTCTGTAACTACGAGTATCCGCCGCTCGGAGGCGGCGGCGGGGTCGTGAACGCCGCGCTCGCGGCGGAGCTTGCGACGCGCCACGATGTGACGGTGTTGACGTCGCGTGCGGCAGGGCTGCCCGCGATCGAGGACGTCGACGGCGTCCGCGTGGTCCGCGTGCCCGTCTGGTTTCGGCGACGGCGGGCGGTCGCGAACTTCCCGTCGATGCTCGCCTATCTCGCGACGGGCACGCTCGCGGGACGCCGGCTCGTGCGAAACGAGACTTTCGACGTGATCAACACGCACTTCGCGCTGCCGACGGGCCCGGTCGGGCACGCGGTCAGCCGCGCCGCAGGCGTGCCGAACGTGCTGTCGGTGCACGGCGGCGACCTCTACGATCCGAGCAAGCGCTCGTCCGCGCACAGCCACGCCGTGCTGCGCGCAGCCGTTCGCGCGCTCGCGCTCGGCGCCGATGCGGTCGTCGCGCAGTCTTCCGACACGCGCGACAACCTGCGGCGCTTCTTCGCGCCGGAGCTGCACCCGCACGTGATCCCGCTCGGCATCGCGCCTCCGCCCGCCGTGCAGGCCGATCGCGCGGCGCACGGCTTCGTCGACGACGACCTGTTGCTGATCAGCATCGGCCGATTGATCGACCGAAAGCGCTTCGACCGTCTCGTCGCGGTGCTCGCCGCGCTGCGCGACCCTCGCGTGCGGCTCGTGCTCGTCGGCGATGGTCCGCGCGAGCAGGCGCTCGAGGACGCCGCGCGGCGCCTAGGTGTCGCGAATCGCGTGCACTTCGCCGGCGCGGTGGACGATCGGACGAAGTTCGAGCTGCTCGCGATCGCCGACGTGTACGTGTCGACCAGCGAGCACGAGGGATTCGGGCTCGTCTTCCTCGAGGCGATGGCGAGCGGCCTGCCGATCGTCTGCTACGACCGGGGCGGACAGCGCGACTTCCTGCAGGACGGCCGATCCGGCTACCTCGTGCCGCTCGGCGACGAGGCCGCGTTCACGGAGCGGTGTCGGCGGCTCCTCGGAGACCGGCAGCTGCGCCGCGAGATCGGGCGGACGAACCGCGCGCGGGCGCAGGAGTTCTTCATCGACCGCTGCGCGCGCAGGTACGAGGAGCTCTTCGAGTCCGTCGTCCGCGAGCACGGCAGCCGGGCTCGGGGCCGCGGCGTCGGCGCGGCGCGCATCGCGGGGAGCGCGAAGTGAGCGGCGTGCGGTCCTCCGACGACACGAGGATCGACGCGGGCGCGGCGACGGCGAAGCGTCGTCAAGACGTCGAGCTCTCGATCATCGTGCCGCTCTACAACGAGGAGGCGAACGTCCGCCCGTTGTGGGACGCGATCCGCTCGGCGCTCGCGCCGACCGGGATCGCCTACGAGGTGCTGCTCGTCGACGACGGCAGCTCGGACGCGACGCTCGCGGCCGCCGCGGCCCTTCCCGCGGTGCATCCCGAGGTGCGCGTCGTGAAGCTCAGGCGTAACTACGGGCAGACGGCGGCGATGGCGGCGGGCATCGAGCATGCGCGCGGCCGAGTGCTCGTGACGATGGACGGCGACCTGCAGAACGACCCGCTCGACATCCCGCGCTTTCTCGCGACGATGGAGCAGGGATACGACATCGTCGTCGGCTGGCGGCACGACCGGAAGGACAAGTTCTGGACGCGGAAGCTGCCTTCGCGCATCGCGAATGCGCTGATCGGCAAGGTCACCGGCGTGCCGATCCGCGACAACGGCTGCTCGCTGAAGGCGTATCGCGCCGACGTGATCAAGAAGATTCCGCTCTACTCCGAGATGCACCGCTTCATCCCCGCGATGGCCTCGCTCGCCGGGCCGCGCCTCGCCGAGATCAAGGTGCGGCATCACGCGCGGCGATACGGCACGTCGAAGTACGGCCTGTCGCGCGTCTACCGCGTGCTGCTCGACCTGCTGGCCGTGAAGACGATCATCGGGTTCGCGTCCCGTCCGGCCGGGTGGTTCGCGCTGCTCGCGTTCCCGGCGCTCCTGATCTCGGCCGCGAGCCTCGGCGCGAGCTTCTACCGCCTGCTCGCGCTCGAGCAGCCGTTCTCGACGACGATTGCCGGCCTCGGCGTGCTGTTCGGCGCGCTCGCGTTCTTCCTGACGATGATCGGGATGATCGGCGAGCTGGTTTACAAGACGGGCGACAGCCGCGAGGACAGGCTGTCGATGCTGACCGCGCAGCGCGTGACTGCAGGGAGCGACGCGGCGGTCGCCGACGAAGACAGAGACGAGACATGAGAAGACTCCAGCTTTCGGTCGTGATCCCCGTCGGCAAGCGCGTCGACGACATCGAGTCGCTGCATCATGATTATCGACGCGGCCTCGATCGCTGCGGCGTGACGTACGAGATGATCTACGTGCTCGACGGCGACCGCGACGAGGGGCGGCAGCTTGCGGCGCTCCGGGCACGGGGCGAGCCGATCGAGATCATCAAGCTCGGCAAGAGCTTCGGCGAGGCGACGGCGCTGATGGTCGGGTTCGCGAACGCCCATGGCGCGAGGCTGATGACGCTGCCGGCCTATTTCCAGGTCGACTCGAACGAGCTCCCGAAGCTCGTCGCCGCCGCGGCGGACGCCGATCTCGTCGTCGCGCACCGCTGGCCGCGGCGCGGGAGCCGTTTCGAGGCGCTGCGCAGGAGCGCGTTTCACGGGTTGCTGCGCCTGATCACGCGGCAGTCCTTCCACGACCTCGGCTGCGGCGTCCGCCTCATGAGGCGCCGCGTCGCAAAGGAGATCACGATCTACGGCGATCAGCATCGACTGCTGCCCGTGCTCGCTGCGCAGCAGGGATTCATCGTCCGGGAGGTCGAGGTCGCGCAGTCGCCGCAGGACGAGTTCCGCGGCCATTATCGGCTGCGCGAGTACGTGCACCGGCTGCTCGACCTCTTTACCGTGTTCTTCCTGACGCGCTTCACCAAGAAGCCGCTTCGCTTCTTCGGCATGATCGGCAGCGCGACGTTCGCCGCGGGCGCGCTGTTCGTCGCGATCCTGATCGTGCAGCGGATGGTGTTCGGGATACCGCTTGCCGATCGCCCGGCGTTGCTGCTCAGCTGTCTGCTCCTCGTGCTCGGCGTCCAGCTCTTCGCGCTGGGCCTGCTCGGCGAGCTGATCATCTTCACGCACGCGAAGGACCTGAAGGAGTACAAGGTGGCGGACGTCATCGAGGCGCCGGGACGGCGCAGCGAGCGGAAGGGCGGGCTCGCGCCCGAGGCCGACGCGGCCGCCCGCGTGCCCGACTATCCCGGCTATCCGAAGGCGACGTCCGGATGAATCTGCCGGATCTGCCGTCGCGCGGCGCACGCGCGAGTGGCACGCGAATTGCTCCGGCTCGCGCGGGCGCGGTGGCCGTGCCCGAGGTCCCGCGTCCGCGTTGAAGGCGGAATCGCAGCATGCTTGGCGAAAACACCGCATTGTCGGACAAGCCGTCCGCGACACCGGGCCGGGTGCCCGAGGTCCTGTGCGAGCGTTTCGTTCTGGGCGAGAGGCTCGAGCAGGGCCGCCTCGGCACGATGTACCGCGCGCTCGACCGGATGCGCGCGATGGATGGGCGTGCGCATGTCGCCGTCCTGATCCTGCCTGCGGAAATCGCGCGCAATGCCGTGCAGCTCGCGGACTTCGAGCGCGAGCTCGAGGTCGTGCGCACGCTGTCGCACCCGAACATCGTGCGGATATTCAGCCTCGAGCGCGACGGCGACATCGCGTTCGTCGTGCTCGAGTGGGTCGACGGCGAATCGCTTCGCAGCGTGATCCAGAGTCTGCTGCCGGAAACCGTTTGCGAGGCCGACGCGCTCGGCGTCGTTCGCGCGGTCGGCAATGCGCTCGTCTACGCGCACGCGAGGGGCGTCGTGCACGGCGACATCCGTCCGGAGAACGTGCTCGTCACGGAGCGTGGAGAAGTCCGGGTTCTGTTCACCTCTGCATGTCTTGCGCGGACGGCCCCGTTCACGATCGGCCCGCGGGACGACGTGCGCGGTCTCGCGGCGCTCGCGTACGAGCTGATGGCCGGCGCGCCGCCGCCGATCGGCGGGCTCTATCCGGCCGATGACGACGAGCCGGAGCCGATCGAAGGCCTGAGCCGCAAGCGCTGGAAGGCGCTGAAGTCGGCGCTTTCGATGCGTGACGGCCGGGTCTCGAGCGTGAAGCGTCTGCTCGCCGCGCTCGATCTGCCCGAGCCGCGTGCCCCGCGGCGCGGAAGCCGGCCGGATCGCGTGCGCGACGCGAGGCGCGGCGGCTTCAAGCGCCTCGCGATCGCGGCCGCTTTCGGCGCCGGCGTTGCCGTGCTTGCGGTGGGCGGCTTCCGCGGGTGGATCGGGGCAGGCGGCTCGCTGCCGGAGAGCGTCGAGTCGGGCGCGAGCCGCGCGGCGGACCTGACGCGCGAAGGTCTGAGCGGCGCGAGGGCGCGGCTCGATCGGGCCGGATCGGCGCTGTCCGCGCTCTGGAGCGAGGTCGGCGAGCGGATCGACGCCGCGGCCGTCGCGCGCCGCGACGCGGCCTCAGGGCGCGAGTCGGCGCCTGACGCCGAGGACGGCGCCGTTGCCGAGACGGAACTTTTCGACCGGGAACGGCTCAACGGTACCGGCGACGACGCCGCCGCGGACGACCGCGACGCGGCAGGCGACGAGACCGCGGCGCCGAGTGCCGCAGGCGAAGCGCCGACTGCCGCAGGCGACGCGTCGAGCTCTGCGGCCGAGCCGTCGGATTCTGCGGCCGATGCGCCGAGCACTGCGGGTGAAGCGCCGGGCTCGGATGCGCGGAGCCCGGACGAAGCGTCGGTCTCCGCAGACGAAGCGAGTCCGGCTGGCGAAGCGAGCTCCGCGGAGCAGGTCGCGGCTGCGCCTCGAGCCGAGGCGCCCGAGACGCGGCCCGCGGCGGAGACGGGGCCTGCGGACGACGCGCAGGCGTCCGTCGACGACGAGCCGACCGCGCGGCCCGAGCCCGCGTCGGCCGCGCCAGCGTCCGAGCCGACGCCTGCGGCGGATCGCGACGCGGCGGGACCGCCTCCCGCGCCGCGAGTCCGGTTCTCACGAAGCGAGTACGTCGTTTCGGAGAGCGAAGGCGTCGCGGCGGTGCAGGTCGAGCGCTCCGACGCGCGCGGCGACGTGTCGTTCGTCTGGTGGACGAGCGACGGCAGCGCGACGAGCGGCGATGACTACGGTGACTTCGGCCGCCGGGTGGAACGGCTTCGCGATGGAGAGAGGGCTACGGTGCTTTACGTGCCGATCACGTCGGATTCGATCGTCGAACCTCAGCAAGAGGACTTCGAGATCCATGTGGGCGTGCTATCACCCGAAGGCAATCAGGACGGCGCGCTCGAGAGCGCGCGGGTGACGATCGTCGACGATGATCGTTAGGTTTCCCTCGCGCGGGCTGGACGCGTAGCCCCGCATCCAGCCCGCGGGCCGTCTCATCGGGACGGTCATTACCCCAACCAGAGGACGAGATCTTGGTTAGAGCGTTGAGGCCCAGGTCGTGCGTGCGCATACCCGTCGTGGTCGGCAGGCTGGCCTCGGGCGACGAGCTGCTCGGATGGGAGCACGGTACGTTGAAGATGCGCGTCGTCGCGAGCCCCGCAAAAGGGCGCGACGACGCGGCGGTCGAGACGTTGCTTGCCGACGTGCTCGGCATCGAACGGGAGCGCGTCCGGGTCGTGCTCGGCCGGGGTTCGCGCCGCAAATGGGTCGAGATCGACGACTTCGACGAGACGGAGCTCGAGCAGCGGCTCCCGGGTCGCGCGAGCGGTCACCCGTCCGATGCACGCACGTAGCGCGGGGCGTCACGAGATCGTGACGCTCGTCATGTCGGACGGGTCGCTTTCCGCACCCTCTGAGTTGAACGCGGTCGCGACGAAGTAGTAGGTCGCCGGCACGAGGTTCTCGAGCACGTACGTGACGACGCCCGGGTTGTCGATCGTGACGGAGTTCGGGAACTCGCCCGGCTGCGTGCCCCAGTAGATCTTGTAGCCGGCGAGGTCGGTCAGCGCGGAGCCGTCGACGTTCTGGGTCGGTGCCGTCCAGGTCAGCTCGACCGCGCCGTCCGCGACCGAGGTGACCGTGATGCTGAACGGCTTGAGCGACGCATCGGCCGCGCCGTCGGTCACGCTGATCTTGATGTTCGCGTACGTTCCGACGTCGGCCGCCGACGGCGTGCCTTGCAGGCGCCCGGTCGTCGGCTCGAACTTCGCCCACGGCGGCGGATTCGTCACGCTGAAGTGCAGGATGTCGCCGTCGGCGTCCGATGCCTCGGGGACGAACACGTAGGGCGTTTCCTGCAGAACCGTGGTTTGCGGCGTGCCGGCGATCGTCGGCACCGAATTCTTGACGCCTCCCGGGTTCGACGTGCCGGTGCCGGGCGCTGCCGTCGACGGACCCTGAGCGGAGCCGCCGGACGGGCTTCCGGCAGTCGGCGGGTTCGCCGTGCCCGGGTCCGTCGTGCCGTCCGCGGCCGTTGCGCCGCCCCCGTCGTCGCCGCCGCACGCGGCAAGAATGACCGAAGCCGTCAGCAGCAGAGAGAGCCTCGCTCTCCGAACGCAGATCCTCATCACGAGTGACCCCCATGCTTGGTTCGAGCGCCGTGCGGGCGAACCAGGCGGTCCATCGACCAGGGGGCGGTAGTGGAGCGGGAGGCAGGCGAGCGTTCTCGGCCGTTACCGGCGAATGCGGACTCGTTGCTGGCAACCCCGCTGTCTTCAGGCCCCTCTTGCCTCAAGACCGGTGGTTTTGCGTCTCCGCCTCACGGCGGATTTGCCCTTTTCAGCAGCGCGCAGCCGGCGCTGGTCGTCCTGCGCGCACGGGGGAATCTACAGGACCTCGATACCTCGCACCAACCTGTCCGGAAAGGGAGACAGAAAACTTGGTAGTACGAGGGTTTAGGCGCTACAGGTATCGGACGCCTCACTTTGACAGAAGGCGTCCGACACGTTTTTCGCTAGGTGTGCGCTTTGGCCTTGAATTCGCGGCGACGGCGCGTCAGCACGTGCTCCGTGTAGCCGTTCGGCTCGTGCCGGCCGCGGAACACGAGGTCGAGGGCCGCCTGGTACGCGACGCTCGACTCGAAGTGCGGCGCCATCGGACGGTACATCGGGTCGCCGGCGTTCTGCCGATCGACGACTTCCGCCATGCGGCGCATCGTCTCGTGGACCTGGTCCTCGGTCACGACGCCGTGATGGAGCCAGTTCGCGATGTGCTGCGATGAGATCCTGAGCGTCGCGCGATCCTCCATCAGCGCGACGTCGTTGATGTCGGGCACCTTCGAGCAACCGATGCCTTGCTCGACCCAACGGACGACGTAGCCGAGGATGCCTTGCGCGTTGTTGTCGAGCTCGCGCTGGATCTCGGAGGCGGTGAGCTCGCGCGTCAGGAGCGGCGGCGTCAGGATGTCGTCGAGACGTGCCCGCTCGCGCGCGGCGAGGGCCTGCTGCCGCGCCTTCACGTCGACGCGGTGGTAATGGATCGCGTGCAGCGTCGCGGCGGTCGGGGAGGGAACCCACGCGCAGCTCGCGCCCGCGGCCGGGTGCGCCTGCTTCGTCTCGAGCATCGCCTTCATCTCGTCCGGCATCGCCCACATGCCCTTGCCGATCTGCCCGTGGCCCGGCAGGCGCGTCTCGAGGCCGATGTCGACGTTCCAGTCCTCGTAGGCGAGCATCCACTTCGCGTTCTTGATCTCGGGCTTCGGCATCATCGGGCCCGCTTCCATGTGCGTGTGGATCTCGTCGCCGGTCCGGTCGAGGAAGCCGGTGTTGATGAAGATCACGCGCTCACGCGCCGCGCGGATGCACTCCTTGAGATTGACGGTCGTGCGCCGCTCCTCGTCCATGATGCCGATCTTCAGCGTGTTCGGCGGCAGCCCGAAGCCGCGCTCGACGCGCGCGAGAAGCTCGACCGACAGCGCGACCTCCTCGGGACCGTGCTGCTTCGGCTTCACGATGTAAAGGCTTCCGGTGCGGGAGTTGCGCAGCTTCGCCGCGTTCGTGCTTCGGAGGTCGTGCAGCGCCGCGAGCGTCGTGATCACGCAGTCGAGGAACGTCTCGTAGATCGGTCGCCCGTCCGCGGTCGTGACCGCATCGGTCAGCATGTGCGCGCCGACGTGCCGGACGAGCAGCAGGCTCCGACCGGGCAGCGTGAACGACGAGCCGTCGGGCGCGGTGTACGTGCGGTCGGGGCTCAGTCCGCGCTCGATGCGGCGTCCGTTCTTCTCGAACGACGCGGTCAGCGTGCCCTTCATGATGCCGCACCAGTTCGCGTAGACGAGCGCCTTGTCGTCCGCGTCGACCGCGGCGACCGAGTCCTCGCAGTCCATGATCGTCGACACCGCAGCCTCGAGGACGATGTCCTTGACGCCGGCCGGATGCTGTCGGCCGATCGGATGCGCCGGGTCGATCTCGATGTCGATGTGCAGGCCGTGATGACGGAGCAGCACGTTCGACAGCCCTCCGTCGCCGCTCTTGCGGTAGCCGACGAAGAGGCGCGGATCCTTCAGCCTGCCGTCGCCGTGCGCCGGGCGCAGGCGCAGCTCGCCGCCTTCGAGATCGATCCTGACGACGTCGTTCCAGCTGAGCGGCTCGTCGTCGTCGATCTCGACGAGCGGCGCGATCTCGTCGAGGATCTCGTTTGCACGGCGGATCACGAGCTCGCCGCGCTTCGGGTTGTAGCCCAAGCCTTTCTCGGTGCCCGGCGTCTCGGGCAGCACGTTCGTTCCGTAGAGCGCGTCGTAGAGGCTGCCCCAGCGCGCGTTGGCGGCGTTGAGCACGAAGCGGTCGTTGAGCGAGGGCACGACGAGCTGCGGCCCGGCCATGCGCGCGATCTCGTCGTCGACGTTCGCCGTGCCGATCGTAAAGGGCGCGGGGTGGGGCGCCAGATAGCCGATCTCTTCGAGGAAGGCGCGGTACTCGGCCGGGTCGATGTCCTGGCCGGCGCGCGCCTCGTGCCAGC